>NZ_AFPB01000163.1 GCF_000218485.1 Aquimarina agarivorans
AACAATTGTATATGTGTACCTAGGTACACATATATTTTTTATATAAAGCGCTAATCTAGTGGATTTTTAATGGTTTGCAAATTATTTGTGGCAACTCTGGTGTAAATTTCTGTAGTTTTTGTGGAACTATGCCCTAATAATTCTTGAATGTATCTTATATCGGTACCAGATTCTAGTATATGTGTGGCAAATGAATGCCGTAACATATGTGGGGTAACTTTTTTGTAAATGCCTCCTTTTTTTGCGGCACGTTTTACAATTTTTACAACACTTGCAGCACTGTAAGCAATTCCTTTTTTGCCTTCAAATAAATAAATTTGAGGTTTATATAATTTAAAATATTCACGTAGTTCTAATAGCACCTTTTTGGATAGTAATGTATAGCGGTCTTTATTTCCTTTTGATTGCTTTACGTGTATTAGCATACGCTCGCTGTTAACATCGGTAAGTTTTAAATTTAATAATTCACTTCGGCGTAAGCCAGCTGAATACAACAGGCTTACTATACAACGGTGTTTTAAATTATTAGTATTGTTAATAATGGCAAGCACTTCTTTTTTTGATAGTATTTCTGGCAGTTTTTCTTGCTTTCTAGGGCGCTCAATTTCATAAAATCGATTAGGCATATCCAATACAATTTCGTAGTAAAATTTAATGCTATTGATACATATATTTATGGCTGAGTTTGATCTGCCTTGTTTTATAAGTAGTTGTATGTAGGCTCTAATGTCTATTTCATTTAAAGTGTTTAGTTCTTTTGATTTGTAGTGGTTTATAAAAGCTTCAAATGCCGAAACATAAGAGTTTATAGTATTTAATGCATATTTTTTTAAAATCAATTTTTGAATATAACTATCGGGGCATTTTTTATAGTCAGTTGGGTAAACTCGTCGCTTAAATAATGAAGCATCATTGTTGTTATTGTTATTGTGTAAGGGTTTGTTTTTAAAAAAATAGGAAGTATTGATCCAAGCTACCCCTTTAAATTTTTCGAAAATAAGATCAAGGTTTTCTTTAGTGTTTCTAATGTACACCATATTTAATTTCGCATGCCACTTAGGGTTTGGGAGTTCTTTTATAAGTGCTTGGATGACCTTGTCGGGATAAAATAATAACCCAATCATTTTAATGTCATTGATGAGTAGGTGTTTTAGGGTGATATTTTTTAAATGAGAATGTTTCATTGTCTTCAAAATTCAATGAAAAGAATGGTAAATAAAATTATAACTGTGTATTTATACGTATATTAAACGTTTAATTCAATGATTATTAATCACGATGGATGCTACTTGTTTGTATTGCAATGAAATTTTGTCTGGCAGGTTAGGTAAAAAGTTTTGTTCACCTCATTGCAGGTCAGCATATCATTACAATGAAAATAAACATAAGCAAGATAAGTTATACGTTGCTATTGATAAGCAATTGAAATTGAATCGAAGAATTTTAAAAGAATATAATAAATCAGGTTTATCCACTGTTCGTAAGCAAAAGTTGTTAGATGTAGGTTTTAACCCCAGATATTTTACACACTATTGGAAAAACAATAAAGGGCAAGTATATTTATTTTGTTATGAATTTGGTTTTTTAGAAATTCAGGAGCCTAGTAAAATAAAATATGTGTTAATCAAATGGCAAGCTTATATGGATAAGTCCAAATACTAAGTGAACTAATTTTATATATTAAAAATCGTTATGTATTTTTGAAATAAAGCTTCATCTTATTTATTCCTTCAATAAGTTTTCTAGTTTAATTTTTGAAACAGAATCTTTGTTCAATGCTATTGATTTTTTAAAATGTTCAATAGCTTTTTCTTTATTATCTAACGTTAAATATAAATCTCCCATGGAATCGAATACATCAGCGCTTTCTGGATAATTCAAAATGTTTAATTCAAAAAATTGCTTAGCTTTTTGGTAATTTTTAATGTATATAAAATTATGACCCAAACCATTTATATGATCTTTGTCAGGTTTTATTTCAACACCATATGCTTTTGAAATCTGCTTGTAATGATTTACAACTTTATTAAAAATATCAGTTTTTTCATTTAAAAAATCATTGCTATCAAGTTTAAAATCATAAAAATTAAAAATAAATCGAAATGCATCATAAGTTGCAATTAAAGGGACCGATCCATGAGTATCATTTTCGTAATACTGGCTTTTATAGACTAACTTTTTTTGTTTATTGTTTTTTAAAATGGAATTTAACTTTAAAGTAGAGCGGATATTAATAGAAGTAGTATTATAAGTAGTATCCTTTTTTACACTAGTGGTGTCTACACCATTATTCATGGTATTGGCAATGCCAATAAAAAGGGATTTGTTTTTATAGCGTTCCCCAAATTTTATATTTTTTGCTTTTTTTACTATTCGCTGATAATTTAACCAGACTGAAGGATCAATTGACACGTAAGCATTAAATAATTCAGGTTTTTCTAAAAGTGTATCCATTACAAGTAATCCTCCTAAAGAATGACCTACAAATGTTTTATATGATAAGCTTGGATATTTAGCATCAATATATGGCATCAATTCTTTTTCAATAAATGAAATAGTCTTTCTTCCTCCACCAGAAACTGCAGATGATTGATCATCGATAAAGGGATGTCCCTTAGGTACTTTTACGGGCGATAAATCTCTAAATCGATTTGTATTAAGTATGCCTACAACAATTATTTCAGGAAGAATTTTAGCATAAATACTACTTAATGGTTGAATTATTCCAGTTACAGAATGAAAAAAAAATCTCCATCTAATAAATACACTACAGGATATTTTTTATCACTTGTTGGAGAAGTTTTTTAGGTACGCTAACCCATATTTTTTGTTGTTCATTTAAAATATTGGATTGTATGCTATCTATTTTTTCAATACTAATATCATTAATATTTTGGGCAAAAGCACTGTAAAAACATAAAATAAATGAGGTGATGAGTTTAAGTTTTATCATGTGTTGGTTATTTAGGTATAAAAATTAATAAAGGATTAGGATAGCTCTAAAGAAAAACAAAACTCCTAAACCTTAGGAAATCCAATACGATGTCCTCTTTTCGCAAACCATAAAATATAGATGTAGCATATTAGCATTACAAATACAAAAGCGGATTTAAAATCAAAACCAAAAATGTTGTCTGCATGGTACAACCAACCGTAAAATGGTGGTATAACAGCACCACCAACAATTCCCATAATTAAAATAGCAGATCCTAAATTTGAAAATTTTCCAATACCACGAATGCCCAATGGGAAAATAGCGGGCCACATTACGGCATTTGCAAATCCAAGGGCTGCTAAACAACCCACGGCAAAAGATCCTGAAACAAAATAAGAGGTAATGGTAAGTATCATGCCTAAAATTGCTGAAATGGTCAACCAATTTTCTTGTTTAATATATTTGGGAATAAGGATAATGTTTGTAATGTATCCAACCAGTAAACCTACCAATCCAAAAACTGCAAAAAATTTGGAAGTATCATCGGAAAAGCCAAGGTTTTTGCCGTAAATGGTGATTAAATCTCCAGCCATAACTTCGGCGCCTACATACATAAATATGGCTACAGCTCCTAGGAGTACATGTGGGAATTGAAAAACAGAAGTTTTACCTTCGGAAATATCCATGCTATCTGGGTTAGTATCCGAGGTTTGACTTTTAATATCGGGCAATGATGAGGTGTAGATAACCACAGCAATCACTAATAAAAAAACGCCTAAAACTATATAAGGAGTTTCCACCCGGCTGGCTAAGTTGTCAAGTAATTGATTTTTTAATTCGGGATTGGTTTCATTATCTATTTTGGTTTGAATTTCGGTAGCATTTTTTAATAAAATGGAACCAAACAATACATTAGCCAAAATACCCGCCAATTTGTTGCAAATACCCATAACACTAATTCGTGTAGCGGCAGATTCAATGGGGCCAATAAGACTTACATAAGGGTTTGCAGCTGTTTGCAAAAGGGCTAATCCCATACCTACAATAAACAGGCCTAATAAAAATATAGGGTAGGAGCGACTGCCTGCGGCCGAAACAAATACCAAACAGCCCAAAGCCATAATAACTAATCCGGTGGACATTCCTTTTTTAGTACCCAGCTTATCTAAAATCCACGATGATGGGATAGCCAAGAAAAAATAAGCAGCAAAAAATGCCGTCGCTACATAAAATGCTTGTTGATCTGTCAACTCACATGATTTTTTCAGAAAAGGAATGAGTATACCGTTTACCCAAGTCACAAAACCAAATACGGCAAATAAAACACCTATAATAGTGATTTGATATATATAGTTTTTGTATTTCGAGTTGGATGCGGCAGACATGTTACTAGGTATTAGTTGTTAGTTGTATTTTTTGTGGATAAGCTGTTGTTTTGTTTTGGAGGAACAACCGCATTTCCCTTTCGGTCTCGGGTAAGCACGGCTTTTATGGTTGTGGGTTCTGAAATGATATCTCTTGGATCAGTGATATCCATAGCCTCAGTTACTTTTTTGGTATTTTTATTATTTGAAGTTTCCGGTCTTGATTTTTTGTGAGTCAATGGGATACGTGCACAAACGTAACCCAGCACAAATGATATTAATAAAAGGACTACAATTTCTAAAATTGCTGTAGAACTATCTAAGGGGTTCATATTTTTAAACATATATTACTCAATTATCAGTGTAACACCTTGGTTTAGTTGATTTCCTTTCTCTTGCGATTTTAATGCAGTAATAGTCATGTCAGCTTTTGTGAGCTCTTTTTTTGAAATATACGATTTCACATTTGAAGCTAATTCCAGACCTAATTGGTAATTATCGACGATACTTTCATTCTGATTTGAATATCCAATCAGTTTTATAGTTGTTGCCGTAGCATTAGTAGCAAGAAAGTTTTTTAAATTTCTGGAGCCCTTAAATTTATTATTTTTAAAATCTAGTTGCGTTACAGTATAACTGTTTTTTAAGGAATTCTTTTTTGTTGCTGGTTTTTGCGGTGAAGCTATCGGATAAGTATTTTTTAAAACCTTCTTTTCTAAAGTATTAATTTCAGGGGTGTAAGATACTTTTGGCGAAACGATAGTAGTATTGTTAAACTCAATTTTTTTAATTTCTGGAATATCAACACTAGTATAATCGATATGCTTTAAGTCAACCGTAGTTTCGGAAGGTTGAAATTTGAAAGTGATCCCTCCTTTAAATTTTCCATTTTTAAAAATGAAAGGAGCTTTTTGTGTTTTTAGGGTAATTAATGAATCAGGTATCCCAAGTTTAGTTAAACGTTCAGCAATATTTTGTGCTCTGTTTTTTCCAATTTCAATACTTTCATTTGTATTGTGGAAACTGGCAATGGTTAATAATAGGTTTTTGGTGTCCATTTCCTTAGCAATAGCGTGTCCATAAGTACTCATTGGAAAAGGAATTTGTATTCTGTCAGAGTTTTCATAAATCCTAAAATTACTTTCAAAGTTGATAACTAATTCATCATTGTAATATACATTGAGGTAGCTTGGTTGTAATGAATCCTTTTTAGGAGCTACCGCTTTATTAACAGTTTTGCTATTTTTTATAGAATCTAATGTGCCTTCTGCGTAAGCAAAAGAAGTATCTTTAGTTTTAGTATTTAGCTTGTTTTGATGAGTAATAATTTTTTTATTGAATACCGTAGGTTCAGGCGCGTTATTGGTGATTGGAAGGCTATCCTTATCCAAACATAAGCCTTTAATTTTACAAGTATAATACGTGCTTGCAATGGACGCCCATACAAAAAAACAAAAAAACTAAGCGCAAATCGCTTCATAAACCAAGGTATAATATGGACTAAAATAGTATAAAAAACTACAAATTGATAAAATTAGTTTGAATAGTACTCAAAAAATATAGATAATAAGTTGAAAATGGTTCAATAATTTATTTATTTTGCAGCATACATGGAAACAGGTATAATTAATAAAATTTGAAAATGAATAATTCATGTCTACATCATCATCATTACTACTTAATCGCTCAAGCGGGGTAGTTTGGTATGTAAACATGTAAGCATATTTTAAACCCGTTTGAGTTTGCCTCAAACGGGTTTAGTTTTTTAAAATTGATACAATTTTAATTGTTATGACAAAAATTAGAATAGCCATTCAAAAAAGTGGTCGATTAAACGAAGATTCAGTAGCAATACTTAAGGATTGCGGAATTTCTATTGATAATGGTAAGGACCAACTAAAGGCGGAAACACGTAATTTTCCTATGGAAGTCATGTTTTTAAGAAACGGTGATATCCCACAATACTTGCGCGATGGGGTAGTTGATATTGCTATTATTGGCGAAAATGTTTTGATTGAAAAAGGGAAAGATATTTCAATAGCGGAACGTTTAAACTTTTCAAAATGCAAGGTATCTTTGGCAGTTCCTAAAGGAGTTGCGTATAATTCTATTCAGGATTTAGATGGTAAAAAAATTGCTACTTCATACCCTAATACGGTGGATCAGTATTTAGCTGATAAAGGAATTAGTTATGAAATTCATCAAATTTCGGGTTCGGTAGAAATAGCGCCAAATATTGGTTTGGCTGATGCTATTTGTGATATTGTTTCCAGCGGAAGCACCTTGTTTAAAAACAATTTAAAAGAAGTAGAGGTTATGTTAACTTCGGAAGCGGTGTTGGCAGTATCACCAAAAATATCAGAAGAAGCTAAAGCACTTTTAAGCAAGTTACAATTTAGAATTCAGTCTGTTTTAAAGGCACGTAATTCAAAGTATGTATTGCTCAATGCACCAAATGATAAGTTAGACGAAATACTAAAGCTGTTACCGGGTATGCGTAGTCCAACTATTTTACCCTTGGCGGAAGAAGGTTGGAGTAGTGTGCATACGGTGATTCAGAAAAATAAGTTTTGGGAAGTTATTGATGAGTTAAAAATAGCTGGTGCCGAAGGTATTTTGGTTTGCCCAATTGAAAAAATGGTACTTTAGTTTAGTAGTGAGAAGTTAGATGTTAGATCGCTTCGTTATTAAAGAATTCTTTATATGTGATATTGAAATATAAGTTCCTTTGGTTTCTCATATCTCATATCTCATATCTCATATCTAAATAAAAATGAACAAAATATATAATCCTAAACCAACTGATTGGAATCAACTTTTAAAAAGGCCAACACAAACAGTTGCCGATATTGAAGGAACAGTTGCTGATGTTTTTGATGCTATCAGTACCAAAGGAGATCAGGCAGTAGCAGCATATACAGAAAAGTTTGACGGCGTGGCGTTGGATACTATTTTAGTTTCTGAAAAGGAAATTGAAGCAGCAGTGCATTTGGTGTCTGATGAATTAAAAGATGCAATTCAATTAGCAAAAGGGAATATTTCTCGTTTTCACGAAGCACAAAAAACTACTAAGGTACAAGTGGAAACCATGAATGGTGTAGATTGTTGGCAAGAGAAACGGCCTATTCAAAAAGTAGGTTTATATATTCCAGGGGGAACAGCTCCTTTATTTTCAACAATTTTAATGTTAGTATTACCCGCAAAAATAGCAGGTTGCAAGGAAATAGTGTTGTGTTCACCACCAAATGCAGCAGGAGAAATACATCCCGCTATTTTATACACTGCAAATTTATGTGGGGTTACTAAAATTTGTAAAGTTGGGGGTATTCAAGCCATTGCCGGAATGACATTTGGTACGGAATCTATTCCGCAGGTATATAAAATTTTTGGTCCAGGAAATCAATTTGTTACTGTTGCAAAACAACTTGCTACTAAATACGGAGTAGCTATTGATATGCCCGCAGGTCCAAGTGAACTTTTGATTGTTGCCGATGATAGTGCCAATGCGGCTTACGTGGCATCCGATTTATTAAGTCAGGCGGAACATGGTAAAGATAGTCAGGTGATTTTAGTGGCTACATCCAAAAAATTAATAGATGCTGTGGAGCTTGAAGTTGAAAAACAATTAGCGGTATTACCTAGGGTTGAAATTGCTACAGAAGCCATTAAAAATTCGAAATTAATATATGTTGAGAACGATAAAATTGCGCTAAATTTAATTGATGAATACGGTCCGGAACACTTTATAGTTTGTGTACATGATGAGGATTTTTATGTATCTAATGTAGCCAATGCGGGATCTGTTTTTATTGGTAATTATACACCAGAGAGCGCAGGAGATTATGCCTCGGGAACAAACCATACATTGCCTACAAATGGCTATGCTAAAAATTATAGTGGTGTTAATTTGGATACATTTATGAAAAATATGACGTTTCAAAAAATATCCAAGCAAGGTATCCAAGCTATAGGAAATGCCATTGAACTCATGGCTGAAGCCGAAGGCTTACAAGCGCACAAAAACGCGGTAACCCTTCGTTTAAACGAAGCCTAATAACATAAATTTATTTATATGAAGCAGCTGATTGCATACATTATTTTATCATTTTCGGTAGTATCCATTTACGGACAAAAAGCTGCGTATGTAATTTACAATAGTAAAGGAAAAGCTGTTAAGTATGAAAAAATGATACACTTTTTAGTAAAAAATGAAGTCCTGTTGTTTGGTGAGCTTCATAACAATCCAATTGCGCATTGGATGGAGTTGGAATTAATACGTGATCTAAGTAAACAACGTGCGCTTATTTTGGGTGCCGAGTTTTTTGAAAGTGACGGACAATTAGCTTTAAATGATTATATGTCAGGTAAAACTAATCAAGCATTATTAGAAACTCAGGTAGAATTATGGTCCAATTACCAAACAGATTATAAACCTATTGTAACGTTTACAAAGGCTAATAACATCCCTTTTATTGCTACTAATGTGCCCAGACAATATGCGCAATTAGTACACAAGGAAGGTTTTGAAGTGTTGGAACATTTAGTGCCAGATGAAAAGAAGTTTATTGCTCCTTTGCCTATTAAATATGATCCTGATTTACCAAGTTATAAAAAGATTTTAACCATGTTTGAGGATCACGGCACACCTGAATTAGTAAAAGCACAGGCAATTAAAGATGCTACGATGGCTCATTTTATTTTAGAAAATTATGTGGAGAATAAATTATTTTTTCATATCAATGGAGCTTATCATTCAGATAATTATGAAGGAATTCTGTGGTTTTTAAAGCAGCATAATGATAATTTAAATTACGTTACTATTTCAACCGTTGAACAGAAAGATGTAAATGAATTAATGGAGGAGAATAAGAATAAAGCGGATTACATTATTTGTATCCCCGATACAATGACAAAAACTTATTAAATGTATAGCGGTATTCAATAACTAATTAAGAATAGTATTTTCTATTATTATCACACAAATGAAATTTGATTTAAATACGTTAATACGTGCCAACGTAAAGGCAATGAAAGCCTATAGTTCTGCAAGGGATGAATATGTTTCGGATGGATCTGAAATGGTATTTTTAGACGCTAACGAAAATCCTTTTGAAAATGGAGTAAATAGGTATCCTGATCCTCAACAAAGGAGTGTGAAGGAGGTAATAGCAACGCAAAAGCAAATAGCTACTTCTCATATTTTACTAGGGAATGGTAGTGATGAGGTATTGGATTTATTATTCCGTGCGTTTTGCCAACCCAAAGAGGATAATATAATTACGTTGCCACCTACTTACGGGATGTATACCGTGCTTGCAAACTTGAATGAAATTGAAGAGCGAAAAGTACAATTACAAGCTGATTTTCAGCCTGATGTTGATGCTATTTTAAAAGCTGTAGATAGTAATACTAAAATGGTATTTATATGCTCACCAAACAATCCGACGGCAAATTTAATTGCGGTAGATAAAATAAAGCAACTTTTACAAAATTTTGCTGGTCTGGTGGTTATTGATGAAGCGTATATCGATTTTGCAAATCAATCCAGTTGGATTGAAGAGTTGTCTAATTACTCTAACTTAATAGTAACTCAAACACTTTCAAAAGCCTATGGTTTAGCGGGTATTCGCTTAGGTTTATGTTTTGCTGCTGCAGAAGTAATAACGGTACTCAACAAAATTAAGCCACCTTATAATGTAAATGAACTTACTCAAAAAGCTGCCCTAGAGCGCTTATTGGATAAGGCAAGTATAAGCAATGAAATTGAAGCCATTTTATCGGAAAGGGAACTAGTCATTGAAGCATTAAAAGAAATATACTTTGTAGAAAAAATTTATCCCACTGAGGCCAATTTTGTACTCGTTAAAGTTGATGATGCTACAAAACGTTATAACGAATTATTATCCAAAGGGATAGTTGTAAGAAACCGAACCACGCAGGCTTTATGTAAAAACACTTTGCGATTTACAATAGGTACAGCTGAAGAAAATAAGTTGTTAATAGCGGGCCTAAAATCATTATAATTAACAAATTAAATGCAGTTGCAAAATGAAAAGTAGTTTTTTGTTATTTATTTTAGGGGTTAGTTTATTTTTTTCAAATTTACAAGCGCAGTCTTTACCATTAGGACAAAAAAGATGGAGCGCTACAAATACATTGAATGCAGATGATTATAAAATTGCAGTTGGTGTAAATACTAATGAATTAATTCATAGTCAGTTTATAATTACCCATCAAATAATGGGATTTGATTTTATAAAGAAGAACTTAAATAAAAAGATAGAAAATATTTTTGTAGGAAAAGCTTCTTGGATTGATACTACTAGAGTGGTGAGCATTGATGCTGCTATTGCATATCAGCAATTGCAATTTGACTTATGTGAAGTGTATGCACGAAGGTTTAGAAAACAACTTTTCATAAACAAAAAGAAGTTATTAAAGGGCTTGGATTTTGTTAAAGAATTAAATAATAAAATGATTGCTGGTTTTTCTGAAGAAAGAGCCTTATTGGTACAAGAAACCAAAGATGGTAGGGATAAAGAACAACTGACAGTTTGGGAAGAAAAAATAAGAAATTATTTATCAACTTTAAAGCAGTTTGATTATGCCAATGGTGCCAAAATTAAACTTTAATTTTGCATAGAATTAAAACAGGAAATTAATGCGTAAAGGATAGAGCGGTTACCCCGCAGTCCGACCCAAGGAGGAACGAGGAGTAGTAGCGAAAGCCTGACCCGTAGGGATACGCCCCAAAAAGAGTAAAAATAGAAACAAGCTGATGGTTAATAGCTTATAGCTCAAAGCCATATCGCAAAGCGAAATAAATATGAAAAAAGTATTATTTATTGACAGGGATGGTACCTTGGTGTTGGAACCACCAGTGGATTATCAATTGGATAGCCTTGAAAAACTTGAATTTTATCCCAAAGTATTTCAATACATGGCTAAAATTGCTAGTGAGTTGGATTACGAATTGGTAATGGTAACCAATCAGGATGGTTTGGGTACGGATTCATTTCCTGAGGCTACCTTTTGGCCAGCTCAAAATAAAGTGATAACTGCTTTTGAGAAAGAAGGTGTAGTGTTTTCGGAAGTTTTTATTGATAAAACATTTCCGCATGAAAATGCAGATACCCGAAAACCGAGAACAGGGTTGTTAACGCAATATTTTGATAAAGAAAAATACGATTTAGCGAATTCATTTGTGTTAGGTGATCGTATTACGGATATGGAATTAGCTAAAAATTTGGGAGCCAAAGGAATTTTTTTATCGGAAGATCCAGAGTTGGGAGCTGATGAAATTGAGGCAGATAAAAAGGTTATTACCGACTGTATTGCTTTGACATCCACTGATTGGAGAGAAATTTATGAGTTTTTAAAATTAGAAGACCGCGTTTCTGAAATTACCCGAAATACAAATGAGACTAAAATTTATATCAAGTTAAATTTAGATGGTTCTGGTAAAAATGATATTGCTACAGGTTTGGACTTTTTTGATCATATGTTAGATCAAATTGGGAGACACGGTGCTATGGATTTAACCGTAAAAGTCGATGGGGATTTGCATGTGGATGAGCACCATACAATTGAAGATACCATGATTGCCTTAGGAGAATTGTTTCACAAAGCACTAGGGAATAAATTGGGTATTGAACGTTATGGTTTTTGTTTACCAATGGACGACTGTTTAGCGCAGGCAGCAGTTGATTTTGGGGGACGTCCATGGCTAATTTGGGAAGCTGATTTTAAGCGCGAAAAGATTGGAGACATGCCAACAGAAATGTTTTTGCACTTATTTAAGTCTTTTACTGACGGTGCAAAATGCAATTTAAACATTAAGGCTGAAGGAGACAATGAGCATCATAAAATAGAAGGTATTTTTAAAGCCTTTGCAAAAGCTATGAAAATGGCTGTAAAACGCGATGCCAATAAGATGTTTTTACCAAGTACAAAAGGAATATTATAGTATTGAGACATTAGATTTGAGATGTAAGACGTTCTCAAATCTCATATCTTAATTCTCATATCTTTATTAAATGAAAATAGTAATAATAAATTACGGAGCGGGAAATATTCAGAGTATCAAATTTGCTATTGAGCGTTTAGGGTATAAAGCCGTGTTGAGTGATAATGTTGACGAAATTAAAAATGCAGATAAGGTAATATTTCCAGGTGTTGGTGAGGCTAGTAGTGCTATGAATAAGCTTCGTGAAAGCGGATTAGATAAATTAGTACCTAGGCTAAAGCAGCCCGTGTTGGGAATTTGTTTGGGAATGCAGTTAATGTGTAATTCTACAGAAGAAGGCGATACAAAGGGTTTGGGTATTTTTGATGTTGATGTTGTTCGTTTTACGAATGAGGTAAAAGTGCCACAAATTGGATGGAATCAAATCAGAGATTTTAAATCGGAATTATTTGATGGAGTTATTAATGAATCATACATATATCTTGTACATAGTTTTTATGCGCCTGTTTGTAAGGAAACAATTAGTGTAACTGATTATGGAATAAATTACAGTACGGCATTACAAAAAAACAATTTTTACGGTACTCAATTTCACCCAGAAAAAAGTAGTGATGTTGGAGAAAAAATTCTATCGAATTTTCTCTCTAGTACAAAGTAGTCAGTATAGAGTACAAAGATTTAATAATGAATAAATATCAAGATCTTAAAATTTGGCAAAAGTCAATGATTCTCACAGAGGAGGTTTATAAGCTTTCTAAAGTATTACCAAAAGATGAAAAATTTGGTTTGATTTCTCAAATAAAGAGATGTTCTGTAAGTATTCCTTCTAACATTGCAGAAGGAGCAGGGCGGAACTCTAAAAAAGAATTTTTACATTTTTTAAGTATAGCTCATGGCTCTTTGATGGAGTTAGAAACACAATTACAGTTATTATATAGGCTTGATTTAGTTAAAATAGATATCATTAACTCATTATTAGAAATTTGTAATGAGGTTCGTAAGATGAATTACTCACTTCAAAAATCATTAAAAATAAACATGTAAGTGCTTTGTACTTTGTACTCAGTACTCTTTACTAAGAATATATGAGAATAATACCAGCAATAGATATTATAGACGGACAATGTGTTCGATTATCAAAAGGAGATTACAATACTAAAAAAATATATAATGAAAATCCTTTAGAAATAGCCAAGCAGTTTGAAGCTCACGGAATCCAGCACTTACATTTAGTGGATTTAGATGGGGCTAAGGCAAGTCATATAGTAAATCATAAAGTATTGGAAACCATTGCCACTCAAACCAATTTAAAAATTGACTTTGGAGGGGGCTTAAAAACTGATGATGATTTGAGTATAGCTTTTGAAAGTGGTGCCAATCAAATTACTGGTGGGAGTATAGCGGTTAAAAACCCGGATGTTTTTCGTAGTTGGTTAACTAAGTTTGGAGCGGATAAAATTATTTTAGGAGCAGATGCGAATAATGAAAAAATAGCAGTGAGTGGTTGGTTAGAGGAAAGCGATCAAGAACTTATTCCGTTTGTAAAAGGCTATCAAAAAGAAGGAGTAAGCTATGTAATTTGTACTGATATTAGTAAGGATGGCATGTTACAAGGGCCTTCGTTTGATTTGTATAAAAAAATACTGAATCAAATTCCTAATATTAAATTAATTGCTTCAGGAGGTATTTCAAGCTTTGATGAACTTCCAAAATTAGCCGAAATCGGTTGTGAAGGCACCATTATAGGCAAAGCTATTTACGAGAACCGAATTAGTTTGAAGCAACTAGAAGAATATATTATTAGCTAAGAAAAGAGAGTCTAAAAAATAGGTGTAGAGTATTAAGTCTATTTTCTATTCTCTTTTTTCTATAATCTTGAAAAAAAATGCTTACAAAAAGAATAGTTCCTTGTTTAGATATTAAAAATGGACGCACGGTAAAAGGAGTCAATTTTGTGGATTTACGTGATGCTGGTGACCCAGTTGAATTGGCTGCTATTTATGCCAAAACTGGAGCAGACGAACTCGTTTTTTTGGATATATCAGCTACAGAAGAACGCAGAAAAACCTTAGCAGATTTGGTCAGAAATGTGGCTAAAGAAGTAAATATTCCTTTTACTGTGGGTGGCGGAATTTCATCGGTGGAGGATGTGGATATATTACTTCAAAATGGAGCGGATAAAGTCTCAGTAAATTCTTCTGCTGTAAAGCGACCAGAATTAGTTAATGAATTGTCAGCAAAATTTGGAAGTCAGTGTATCACAGTAGCTATTGATGCCAAACAAATTGATGGAGAGTGGATAGTACATTTGGTTGGTGGTAAAGTACCAACGGAATTAAATTTATTTAATTGGGCAAAAGAAGTAGAGCAACGCGGAGCAGGCGAAATTTTATTTACTTCCATGAATAATGATGGTACAAAAAATGGTTTCGCTAATGAAGCTTTAGCCCGATTGAGTTCTGAATTAAATATTCCTATTATAGCTTCTGGAGGAGCAGGGAATATGCAGCATTTTGTCGATACATTTAAGGAGGGTAAAGCAGATGCAGCCTTGGCAGCAAGTGTGTTTCATTTTAAAGAAATTGCGATTCCTGAACTAAAAGAAAAGCTAAAAAGTGAAGGGATTGCAGTACGATTGTGATTTGTAAGAATTCCATCAGTGTTTATGCCAAATCAAACAAACATATAACGGAAGAATTACGCTCATCATTATCAGTAAAGCTATTTATAGAGTTTAAGGCCAACATAACTATATCTTTAAAGTTTCTTCAAACTTAAACATAACTATGAAATTTAAAATATGTATTCGCTCGGACGGATACGTTAAAAAAGCGATTTTGTTTTTATACAAAATCGCTTTTTTGGTTTTATAACGATGCTGATTTTAAATTAATAAATAATAACATCTTATATGAGGGTAAATTTAATGACAGTGTCAGTGTCAACTTCTATTTTACGACAATTCTTTCAACGTGGTTTTGGAATCCATTAGATTTTATAACCAATAGATATATTCCACTAGCCATAGATGAAACGTCAATAGCAATAGTGTTAAATGTTTTATTTATCAATGATTTTTTAATAATCGCTTTGCCAGTTAAATCTATAATTTCAATACTACTTCCTTTAAAATCAGTAGTATTTTCAACTGTTAGTGTGGCAGTTGTAGCGGGAACTATTGGGTTTGGGTACACTTTTAAATTAGCTATTTTATGGTCAAAATTTTCACTGCTTAAAGTAGCACTGTCGCTAGTTTCAGGCTCGTTACCACTAATTAGCTTTCCTTTGTAGTATAAGCCAACGTTTTCATTTTTACCATAGTCTTTTTGTGATTCTTTAAGTGAATAATCATTCGTTTGGTCTACGTTGGAAAAGTTATCCGTAGCAATTTTCAATTCCATAGTTTTTGAGCTTTGTCCACTGCCAAGTAACCCAGCATTCTCCTTAAATCCAACTTCTAAATAAAATAAATTGTCATCCGTTTCTACAAAAGTACCATTTAATTTATCAGCACCAATGACCACGTAGTCCTGATAAAAGCGAAAATTTTTGTTTTCCTCTGCGGTAAACCAATAGCGAATTTTTAAATCTTCGTAAGCAATATCTTGCGAGGATAAATTAAGTAATTGAAAATGTGGTTTAATTTCGCTAGTAACAAGGCCAGAGGACCCATCCTTGTATTCCAACTGAATAGCATCAGTGCCTACATTGATCAATTTTATGGATGAACTTGTCGCATTACCCGAAATACCATTAGCAATAGCTTTAATTTCATAGTCTCCGTTTGGTAAATTGTTTAATTTGAAATTAAAAGGAGCGGAGGTAGCCGATCCTACAAGTTGATCATTACTATAAAAATCAACACTTGCTACGGTATTGGTAGTATTAATAAGGTTCGTTTGTATATTGATACTTCCACCTTCTAATACTTTTGATCCTGATTTTGGAGTAACTAATGAAATGTAAACACCCTCGCCACCAGACATGGTTTCCATTTTTTCGGAATGTACTTTGAAAATTTCTAAAACAGGATCTCCTTCAAAAACAGCAAATTTATCCTCACCTGTTTCTTCATCTGGAAACCACCAAAAGGCGCTTCCTCCAATTTTCTTTTCTTCAATAAACTCATAAATAATTTCCCACCATTCTGTGCGTTCATCTCTTTCTACATTAAATTCACCTACAAAAAATGGTTTATTCAAAATATCATGTGATTCTTCCGCAAGGGTACAAATTAGTTGTTTCGTTTGTTCAGGTGTAAAGTCAGCCCATTCTTCTCTTATATAAGGGTGTGCCGAAGTAAAATCAATGTTTGGCGATTGGTGAATTTTTATGAAATCATTTCCTTCATCGCCACCAAAGCCATATTTAATACCATGTGCCTCTAGTCCAGTACCCAATAAATGGTTTGAATCGATTGACTTTACAAATGCCCCCATATCATCAACCCATTTGCGAAGCACCTCCGATGTTAAATCATCACCAAAACCTTGATACCTTGGTTCATTCATCAATTCCCAAGCCAGAATAGTTGGGTCATTTCGATATTCCACATTATCGTAATGATTTACTCGGGTTAAAAAATACTCTACGTATTTTTTGTAACCTTCAATAGCCGCTTCGTTGGTAAAAAATTGTCCTTGATCGTGAGTTCCGTTTCCTGTCACCTCAATGCCTTCCCATTTCAACCGATCTTTAATGCCGCCATAGTCATTCCAATAATTTTCAAGTGCTACAATTAGTTTAATTCCATTTGCTTCAGCAGATTTTACAATGTAATCAAACAAGCTAAATTGCTTTTCGTCATAAACTCCTTTTTCAATTTCAAAACCATGCCATTCCTCATGGCTAAATCCCCACAAGCGAACCACACGCACACCGTCTTCGTAAAGTTTTCGCATATGTTTATCAATACGCTCTTTATTCATAAATTGAGTTTCGGTATCACTTTGTTTACCACCAGCACCATAAGTAAAAAAATCATATACATTAGTACCTGAAAAATAAAAAGGCGCTCCGTTTAACATAAATTTTGAACCTTCGGCGTACACAAAACCAGACGGAGGAGTTGTTGTATTTTGGGAAAATACAGTCAGCGTAAAGCAGCACAACAAACAGCTCCATAAGAGCAGTTTCTTAGTTAAAGTCATAGTAGTTAGTTTTAGTTAGTTGTTTGTTATTTAGAATAGCAATTTTTAAATCAAACTAGTTAATAGTTAAGTTGTAATATTCAACTATTCTAAAAACCAAAACTATTTTAAATTTTATCTAAGTATCAATCTATTAAGAAGGATTAATCTTACAATTCAATTTTTAACATTTTTGGTTTTTTTTTTTGAAAATTGAAATCCACGAATAGCTCTTTAAGTTTTAGAATAAAAAGCTTAAAGTAATACGGGTGTTCAAAAATACTTATGTGTAAAAATGAATGTTTTATTTCATGTAGTTTACCAATAAGGCAACCACATAATTGTAACTGCGAATTCCTGAAGCTTGATTATTTACTTTTAAAAATTGACTGTAAAAAGCTTTAAATAAAGGCTCAGTAGGATTTTGATATTGTTTCCAAAAATCTCGGGTTTGTTGATAATTTTCCCGTATTCCTGGTCGTACTTTTTCTAATGCGCAATTAAATTTATCAACGTCGCTTGCATATAATTCGTGTAAACAATAGCGCAAGGCAAACGTATATCCTGAATACTGAAAATACGGATCAGGACTATGCATACAAGCCATAGCACCTATAAAATTAGCCTCATTTTCTTTAGCAAATCCCAATTGATGTGCTTCTTCGTGGCAGCTGGTGGTAGGCATTTTGTAAGGAACAATCAGTTTGTTTACTTGTGCCTCATTTGTAAAAGGATTTAAGTAACCACTAAATCCCATATAGGTTAATGGCAAGCTTAAAAATGATTTTTTTATACTTTTTGGCGAATATTCCAATTTTGGAAAAATTTGCTGTAATCCTGTGTAAGCCGCTGTTGTACGATCAAAAATTTCCTCGGTGGAGTATGGGATGGTTACTGGTAAACTATCATTTGGCTGCAGTTTTTTATGTGCTTCGTTAGATTTTTCAATAAGTTGGTAGGTCACTTTTTCTAAATCCACGGTACTGTACTTATGGTCAATTTGTAGTACTTTATGCAGGGGCAATCGGTAGTAATTTAGCCCCCAAAGGGCATGAAATAAAAAATAAACTATGGAGGCTAACTTTGCAGTTTTTAAAATAGCCGACTGCCAGGATATTTTGCGTTTTAGTAATTTTTTCCAGATAAATGCAATGCAATTAATTGCAAAAAGGATGTAAATGATATCACCCACTGAGCTATCAAAATATCCAAAAATACTACGGGATAGTTTTGATATTTTTGGGTACAGCCCTAAGCTGTAATTTGTTTCAATCCATTCCGGCCAGTTACTAATCCATTTTATTATTAAAATTTGTACAGGAAGCAGTAGCGGAATGATCCATTTTTTTATTTGCATAAGGTTAAAAATACTAAAATCACTTGAAAATAAAATGTGGTTATGGTTATATTTGGTAAAAACTGATATTTATGAATCAAGCCGTACGGTCGCTAGAACCAAAATCATTATGGAATTATTTTGCAGACCTTAATGCTGTACCCCGAGCTTCAAAAAAAGAAGCTGAAGTTATTGCTTTTATAAAAGCTTTTGGGGCTTCACTTTCGTTAGAAGTAAAACAAGATGCTATAGGAAATGTAGTTATTGTAAAACCAGCTTCTCCAGGAATGGAAAACCGTAAAACCATAGTCATGCAATCGCATTTGGATATGGTGCATCAAAAAAATAATGATACAGAGTTTGATTTTGCTACTCAGGGTATTGAAATGTTTATTCAGGAAGATTGGGTAAAGGCAAAAGGGACTACATTAGGTGCTGATAATGGTATTGGAGTAGCTACCATTATGGCAATTTTAGCATCTGATAAAATTGAACATCCAAAAATTGAAGCATTGTTTACTATTGACGAGGAAACAGGTATGACCGGTGCTATGAATTTAAGTAGTGATTTACTAACGGGTTCAATACTGTTAAATTTAGATACCGAAGAGGATGATGAAATTGGTATTGGCTGTGCTGGGGGTGTAGATGTTACTGCGGAAAGAAGTTATAAAGAAGCAACAACGGATGCTACCAAAATTGGCTATCAAATTAGTGTTAAAGGTTTAGAAGGAGGGCACTCAGGTATTGAAATTCATAAAGGTTTAGGGAATGCTAACAAAATTATGAATCGGATGTTACTTGATGCATATGAAAATTTTGGCTTGCAAATATCAAGTATCGTAGGAGGGAGTTTACGCAACGCTATACCCCGAGAAAGTGAAGCTATTGTAGCTATTGATGCAATAAGCGAAGATGTTTTTTTACTTGAAATTAATTTGTTGATTACCGCTATAAAAGCCGAGCAGCAACAAATGGATCCCAATTTAGTTATTGAATTAAATAAGGTAGAGCTGCCTGAAAAAGTAATGGATTTGGGAGTGCAGGAAGGTGTTATCAGATCATTGCATACTGCTCATAACGGCGTTTTCAGGATGTCTCCAGAGGTGGACGGTTTGGTGGAAGCTTCCAATAATATTGCTAAGGTACAATTAGGGAATGGTGTTGTAAAAATTGATTGCTTAACGCGAAGTAGTGTATTATCCTCCCGAACTGATGTAGCCAATAGTTTACGAGCAGCTTTTGAACTTTCGGGCTGTGAAGTTAACTTTGGAGGTGCCTATCCAGGTTGGAAACCTAACAAGAATTCACCTATTTTAAAAGTATTAGACGATACCTACTTAGCATTAAATAGTGAAAGAGCTCATATTATGGCGTGTCATGCAGGTTTGGAATGTGGTATTATTGGCGAACATTATCCGCAAATGGATATGGTATCTTTTGGACCTACTATTTTAGGGGCGCATTCGCCTGATGAGCGCGTTTCCATAACTTCCGTTCAAAAATACTGGAAATTAGTTGTAGCAGTATTAAAAGAAATCCCTAAAAAATAAGGCACTGAAAGTTTAATCTCTGAGGGTCTAATTCCCTGATGCTGGCATCGTGTGAAGAGGAAAGTTTGAAAACCTTAGGTTTTCATTGAAGAGACTAAAATCGAACAAATATCTCGTATGCTTGCATCGAGGAAATTTATTGTTGAAAAAATAGAACCCTCTTTAAAACGGAGGGTTTTTATTGGTCTCAGGTTTAGTTAAAACTATGCATGTTTAAAGCATTTCGCTTTTAGCTTCTAAAAATATTACAAGTGTATTGGCAATTAGTAATTAGCTGTTGGCTTTAAAAATACTGCTAATAGCTAATTTCAAAAAACGGATGTTTAAAAAGTAATGACTTTTAGTCATAACCGAAACTATGGTGTTTTTAATCCATAATGGTTCATTTTTTTAAGTTGACAAGATAGAAGAGCTAAAATACCCAAAGTTTGATCGCCATTAAAATTACGGCGATTACCATAAAAATTTGAATGGCTTTGTCTCCTTTTTTTACGGACCAACGGCTGGCCGACCAACCACCAATGGCGTTACCAATACCAAGTAATAAGCCGTACTTATAATTAATTTGATCGTTAATAGCAAATACGGTTATGGTACCAATAGTAAAAATAAACACCACTATAGTTTTTAGGGCATTTGATTTTACCAGACTCATATTATTTAATACTGAAAGCGCAAGAATTAAAAGTAACCCAGTACCTGCCTGAATAAATCCTCCGTAAATACCTATAAAAAAGAAAGCAATTAATGTAAAGATATAAGCTAATCTTGGTTTACTTTTAAGTAATTGTGGTGGTTTTGGTTTGACTAATGTCAGAATTAATACACCAATCATTACTACAGATAAAATTTTCGTAAACAGTGCGTCGGGTATTTCCAGTGCAATTTTAGAGCCTAATACTGCACCAATGAGGGCAATAATACCAACTAAAATAGATTTTTTAAAACCAAAAACAAACGGAGAGACCCCTTTACTTTTAAAACCCCATGCGGAAAATATGGTTTGAATAAAAATACCAATTCTGTTTGTGCCATTAGCTAAAGTAGGGGGGAGTCCAAAATAAAGGATAAGCACGGGCAGAATAATTACTGAACCACCACCAGCAACCGTATTTATAAATCCAGTAACTACTCCAACTAAAATGAGGACAAGATCTTTTAATTCCATTATTTTTTTGAATTTGGTGCTTTGTATTTAACGGTTTTATCTAGTATTATAGCTTCATCAATACAATTAATTAATGATTTGTAGGGTAAATTTTCTATAGAGTCGACGTAAACACTTTTCACCATTTTTCTACCATTACTTTTAAGGATGCTATGTTTTTCTGAAAGTTCATTGCCACGCATAAAACATACATGAACACCTTCCAATTTTTTGTCAGGATTTAGGTAAACCACCGAAGAAATGCCAAAATAAGTTGGTATTTTCCACTTAATAGCTGCCTTTAAACTATATGTATTTATTAAAATGTCATGCATAAAAGTGAGTATTTTTTGCGTGATTTCGCTTTGGGTGTGAATATAGTCTTCAACTGGGTTCATTAATAGATATGAAATTGTTATTGGCACAATTTACTCAGGAGTATTTAAGTGTATTTTATTTCGCTTTATGCAAATAAATCAGATGATAAGTACCTATCTCCACGATCGCAAATAATGGCAACAATAACGCCGCTTTCTAATGTCTCGGCAAGTTTCAACGCTGCGCAAACTGATCCTCCGCTACTCATGCCTGAAAAAACACCTTCTTCTTTTGCTAAACGTTTAGCCATAGCGGTAGCTTCTTCCTGACTTACCTCAATCACTTGATCTACTTTTTTGGCATCAAAAATACTAGGTAAGTATTCCTTTGGCCACTTTCTTATTCCAGGAATACTAGAGCCATCGGTAGGCTGAGCTCCTACAATTTGAATGTTTTTATTTTGTTCTTTCAAAAAAGTAGAAGTCCCCATTATGGTTCCTGTAGTACCCATTGCAGAAACAAAATGGGTGATTTTATGATTGGTATCTCTCCAAACTTCAGGTCCCGTAGTTTTATAATGTGCCTTCCAATTGTCGTCATTACCAAACTGATTTAACATTACAAAACCTTCATTTTTTACTTTGGCTTCGGCATAATCTCTGGCACCTTCAATACCTATATCTTTGGAGGTTAAAGTTACCGTTGCGCCATACGCACGCATAGTTTGTACACGTTCCTTTGTCGCATTTTCAGGCATTACCAATTCAATATTTAAATTGAATAGACCAGCAATCATTGCCAGTGCAATGCCAGTATTACCACTGGTAGCTTCAATAAGTTGCGTGCTTTTATCAATATCACCCCGGTCCAATGCGGATTTGATCATATTGTATGCTGCACGATCTTTAACACTTCCCCCTGGATTATTTCCTTCTAGTTTTAAGTAAAGTGTAATATTTGGATTTGTAATAACATTTTTAGCTTGTACTAAAGGTGTATTTCCAATAAGGTTCAAAATGCTATTTGTCATAACCACTTGTAGTTTTAATTTTTACTTCTTTTGTATTTGATATTACTGAATTTTCTGCAACAGATTTTGTAAGCCATACGTTACCACCAATAATACTATTGGCACCAATGACTGTATCGCCACCTAAAATGGTTGCATTGGCATAAATGATTACATTATCTTCTACAGTAGGGTGACGTTTGGAGCCCTTTAAATCCCGCGTAACGTATTTCGCGCCAAGCGTAACTCCTTGATAAATTTTCACATTATTTTTTATGATAACGGTTTCACCAATAATAGTTCCTGTAGCGTGATCAATAAAAAAGGAATCTCCTATTTGGGCACCAGCATTAATTTCAGTTCCAGTTAATCGATGCGCAAATTCAGTCATTAAACGCGGTACTAGTGGAAGTCCCATTTTGTACAACTCATGACTAAAACGATATACCGAAATGGCAAAAAATCCGGGGTAGGCTAAATAGACTTCTTCAATGGAATTTGCAGCAGGATCACTGTCTAAAAAAGCCTTTGCATCCAATTGCAATTTGTTTAGTATCATTGGGAAGGAACTAAGGTAATCCATCCAAATTTCGCCGCATGATTTGTCATGTTTCCAGCATGCTAAATTAATCAATTCGTCAAACGTTTGTGCAAGTTTATCAATATTAACCTCTACTGATGCTTCGGTATCAAAAAGTGTTTCAAAAAGTAATGAGGTAAAGTATTCCGTGCGCTCTTTTAAACGGATGGGAAGATTTAAATCTTTTTTTTGAGATTCAATTTGCTTTATTACAGCTTTTTTTAATGAATTCATTGGTTTGGTAATCTTAATAGAGGTAAATATACTTATTTAATTGTTGTTTAGGAGGGTTAATTTTATTGGTTTCTTACAAAAAACGTTTTCATAAAAAACATCATAAAGTTCTGTTTATACACCATCCAAAATTGCTTTTTAAATTGTAGTTTTAAATAGATAAAACTAGGTGAGGGTAGACGTTGTTTTAGGAGGATACTTTCATAATAAAAACTTTAAAAATGGCAGGAGTAGCTACTGATTTACTGGATTTTTTAGATGAGTTAAAGGAGAACAATCACAGGGATTGGTTTGAGGAACATAAACCTACTTTTAAAAAGTTAGAAGTTGATTTTAAAGCTTTGGGCACGGAAATTTTAGAAGGTTTGAATCAAACGGATAGTATTGAAAAAATGAAGGTTTTTAGGATCTATAAAGACGTTCGTTTTAGTAAGGATAAAACGCCCTATAAAACCAATAGATCAATCAGTTTTAGTAGGGAAGGAGCAGCATTGCGCGGTGGGTATTACCTGCATATTGAACCAGCGAATTCATTTATTGCAGGAGGTTTTTTTTCGCCAAATCCTGCTGATTTGTTGCGCATTCGTAAGGAATTTGAAATGGATGATCAGGAAATTAGAGCCCTTATGGCTAACAAAAAGTTTTCAAAAGTATTTGGATCAACATTTGTTCCGTATGCTCAGGTAAAAACGGCTCCCAAAGGTTTTTCTAAGGATCATGCCGCTATTGATTTGATAAAAAATAAATCTTTCTTTTTTGAAAAAAAACTAACAAATAGCGAAATAACAGCCACTGATTTTTCAAAAAAAGTGGTTGAATATTATGAGTTACTCCGTCCGTACTTTAATTATATGAGCGATGTGCTTACCACCGACTTAAACGGAGTTTCCTTATTAAAAGAGTAATATCAAATACACGCATGAACAAAAAGACTTTTTTAATAGTTGTTGCCTTTTTTTCTATTTATGTAATTTGGGGATCTACCTATTTGCTTAATAAAATTGCTGTAACCCAAATAGCCCCTTTCTATTTAGCAAGTATTCGTTTTACTGTTGCAGGGACAATTTTATTTATTATTTCTTTTATTTTAGGTTACGCCAAAGGCATTCAAAAAAAGAGAAATACTTAACTCAGCAATAGCAGGTTTCCTTTTTTTAACTTACGGAAATGGGGTTTTTGTATGGGCTTTGAAGTATGTAGATAGTGGTTTTTCTTCCTTATTGGTTGCCGTTCAGCCATTAGTTATTTTAGTATTAATGAATCTGTTTTACAAACAGAAAATACAATTAAAGTCAATTATTGGTATTGTTTTAGGCATTACTGGTATTGCTATTTTGGTTAGCGAATCAGGATTACATTATACACCCGGTAGTTTTGTTGGTGTAATAATGATTTTTACTTGTATTTTAAGTTGGAGTTTTGCCAGTATTTTTGTTTCAAAACGAGCATTTCCTAAAAAATCATTGATGGATGCAAGTATACAAATGCTATCCGGAGGATTTTTTTTATTAGCGGGTAGTTTCCTTTTCGGAGAAACACACTTGCCTTTTGCCGAATGGACCCAAAAAACAGCTATGTCCATGTATTTACTTACTTTTTTTGGGAGTATTGTAGCCTTTACTGCTTTTAATTTTTTATTACGCAGTGTTTCTCCTGAAAAAGTAGCTACCTCGGGGTATGTAAACCCTGTAATTGCCCTTGTGTTGGGTTGGTATATTTTGGATGAACCTATTTCATATCAATTATTGATAGCCGCTTTAATTTTACTAGTAGGCGTTTATTTTATAAATTCAAGTAAGTCGGTTACTTAAACTTTTAAAAGTAATATTATTCATTTTTGAACATAATTGAAGTTCAATGTTATAATTTCAAAACCCTTTTTTAGGCGAGGTATTCTATCTGATTATTTGTACAATGTTTGAAATAGCCATAGTGTACGATGAATTTTCTATTTTTACCTTCAACTTTTATTTATCAATATAAAATTCTAAACAAGAAATTTGCCTGCGGAGTTGAAACAACTCGTTGAAATTTAATTTAAAATTTGAGGTTTTACTTTCCGCGTAAGCGAAATAAATAACTTTTTGATCCATGGTGCCCTTGAATAACTAAGTCATCATTACTAATTGGCACAACTTTTCCCATTTCAAAACTGGATAAGCGGTGTTTTCCTACTTCAATAGCATTTATTACGGGTAGTTTGTCCAAACTTCCTGAAGCGTCATTAACACGGTAGGCTTGCATAAACATGTAGGCTTGTCGGTTAATGGTGAGTAATTCGGCGTAATCGCCTATTGATTTCCGCAAGTTTTTAAATTGATCCCAATAAAGCACATAGTGATTGCCACCAAAGTACTGATGTACAAAAGACATACTTTGTTTTCCATCAATTCCTGTTTGATTTTTCGGTAATTGATTGAACCAATTTACGGTACCAGATCCATCGATTTTACATGCATATGCATTACGGTAATGGCTAGTATAGTGAATGTGATTTACTCCGTTGATGTAACTTGAAGATTGTAATACGTAGCGTTGTTCAGCAAATAGAGCATAGCTGCCATCAGGATTTGCCATTACTTTATTGATGTGAATTTTTTCAAGATCATACAAGTCGTTTTGACCTCTTTTTCCTCTGGAAATTTGTTGCTGCCTTCGGTTTTCATAAGTAACTAATGTATCGTTTGGAATACGGTGCAATACGGGTTTTATATTTTCGTTTCCATTCAATTTAGCAACAAAAGCACCTACTATTTGTCCTTTAAATTCTTCATCTCCGTAAAACCCAATGGCTACAGGCTCATTTTTTCCTGAAGCATACAACACGGCATCCTCAATAGGAAAATCAGTATCTAGCTGACTGATTTTCCACGTATCGCTATCTTTTGACGCCTTAAAAAACTCGATGTGAAAATTGGTGTCAAGTTTGTTTCGCTTGCCGACTGAAACACGGTCTTTTTCAAATTTTGAAGCCAGCACGTAAAAATTACCCTCATGATCTACCATGAAATCATCGGTGTTTACTTGTTTGAAAAAGTAAGGAATTTCCATAGTGCGTTTCCAATCTAAAGTCATATCCGAATTAAATATCTGAATTTCGATGACATTTTTGGCTTTCCCTGTTTCGTTGGATTTTTCTTTTTTGCGGTGCAGAATTAAAAATTTAGAGGCATCTACTGATTTTTTAATGGCAAAGGCATTGATACGTCTTCCGGCTTCATACCCAAAACGACCCGAAAAGCCAAAATCGTCGGCAATATCCTCTTCTGATTCAATGACAGTAATTGGTTTCTCAATTTTATCAACACTGACTCTCAGTTTTCGTGATAGTAGCTTGTTTTTTTGTCGGTAATACACTTGCACGGTATCCTTTAATTGCATTACGCTTACAAAATCACCTGTATCAGGAAAACTGGTGTTTTTTACTTTTTTAGACAAGTCATTCAACGAATAACGCTCGACTATAAATCCTTTTTTTAGTTTTTTTAAAGATAGAAATCGTTGCCCGTAACTAAAATGAAATTCATCAATACCAGTTACTCTTTTGTATTTATTACCAACTGTTAAGTTAAAATCATTCGTAATGATTGGTTTTTGAGCTAGTAATGATAGTGTAAACACACTGAAAATAAAGAAAAAATTGGCCTTCATAAATTTAATTGTTAGTTCGCAAAATATAAAAACTACTGCATTTATGCTAATGACTAGGGTATAGACTTTATATTTTATTAGATTTCAATAGATTAAAAAAAATATCAAAAAAAAGTAGTTTTTTTCTTCGTGTAATTCCAATAATAGATTAAATTTGCAACCGCTTCGAGAGAAGTGTTCAACGTTCTTTTACAGGATACAATTTTAGGAGAGGTGCCAGAGTGGTAATGGAGCAGATTGCTAATCTGTCAGCGCGCAAGTGCTGCCGGGGTTCGAGTCCCCGTCTCTCCGCAATTTTTTAGTATTTTTGTATCAAATATAAGTACACCTCGGGGTGTAGCGTAGCCCGGTCATCGCGCCTCGTTTGGGACGAGGAGGTCGCAGGTTCGAATCCTGCCACCCCGACATTGTTGTCGTAGCAACATAAAAACTACGGGCTCTTAGCTCAGCTGGATAGAGCACCTCCCTTCTAAGGAGGCGGTCGAAGGTTCGAATCCTTCAGGGCTCACTAAAGCGGATTTTTTATCAAACTTGATAAAATTTCCGCTTTTTTTATTTCCTATATTACCCGTCATTTCTGGGATTAGCGAGAAAAACGAATTTACTCTAGTGATTCGAACTTGGTCTAATTCGTGATTATAGAAGATTCCGTCTGGAAATAGCATTTGTTGAAAAACCTTTTTATTCTCTAAAGTTGAAGATTCCCATAATGGCAGTACATTGGTGGATGTTTTAGCAACAAAATTAATTACTTTTTTGAGGTTCGAACTGTATCCACTTGTTTTTTCAACTTCTTGCTCAATTTCGAAATATTCATTTTTGTATTTAGAGCTGTATTTATCGTAAAGCGGTCTATCTATTTCACCAATAACAAATCGCTCTTCTATATTTTCTAATTTCTTCTTTAAAGCTTTTAGATTTGACTTTAAAATCTTTTCATTCTCTGTTTTCGATTTAAAGAATACTCCCATTTGCTCTTCTAGTTGCACTTTGATAATTTCTAATTCTTCTTTTTCAATTTTAAAAGAAGCCAGTGCTTTGTTAAACAATTGGTGCATTGCTTTGGCGCTACGATTTACTTTGCAGCCTTTTGTACGGCATTTGTAGTAATAAAGATTCTTCTTTTTTACTAAATAACCTGTCATTCCTTTTCCACATTTTTCACACTTTGTGAAAATTTTTAAAGGAAGGTTATCATTGTCTTTATTGTGTACAAAACCATGTATGCGTTTTTCTTTTCTAATATTATGTACTTTTAAAAAAAGCTCTTTTGAAATCATGGCTTCGTGATTTCCTTCAATTACTTGGTCTGGAATCATTTTGCTTGTGATTAACCCACAATAGAAAGGATTTGAAAATAAATCGTTTAAACGCTTTTCTGATAAGTTAATTCCCATCTTTTTTAAACGTCGTACTATTTCTACGTTTGGTAATTGACTATACGCTTTCCATTCAAAAGCCTTTTTTAATAGTTTTCCTTCTTCATTAACTACTAGCTTACGCTGAGTAGCTTTTCCTTTATTTAAGTCCTCATATCCTCTAGGAACAGCCCAAACCCAATACCCTTTTAAGAGCAGTTCTTTCATTCCTGTAACGGTCTTATCCCTTCTTAGCTCATTATCCATTTGTCCGAAAAGAAAAAATATTTTTTGCTGAAAAGAACCCGACGGAGTAGTTGGGTCAAGTTCTTGTGTAATGGCTAACGTAATCACACCATATTTTTTTAGTAATTCTTCAGCAATGGATGCTCCATTAATTCCTGAACGTGAAAAACGTTCGTAAGAATACACAATGATATAGTTGATGTTTTTAGAGCGTTTTACAAACTTTAGTAATTGATTAAACTCTTTTCGATCATCTGTTTTTGCAGATTCGTATGTACCTCCAAAATATCCAACAACATTTAAGTTTCGCCTTTGTGCATATAAATCACAATGCTTTTTTTGAGAGGCTAGACTGGTATTATCTTCTTGATCGCTGGATGAAACCCGAGTATAAATAACGGCATTATTACCTTCTTGAAATTTTTTGGGTGCTTTGGGAGCGAATTGTTTGAAAAGAGTTAAGTTATCCATGGTTTTAAGTGTTGAATATCAATAACAAAGATATAGGTATTGGTCAGTTTTGTGTAAAAGTCAATGTTAAATAATATTTTGATCTTGTACATTAATGGCTTCTAATATGAGTAAAGAAAAGGTTTCAGCGTTTTTAATAAGCTGATTGTATGCTTCGGGAGATATGTTTTTATATTTAGTAATTTGACGTATTTTTTCTATAGGTAATCGTTTCTTGACCCTTTCTGTAGCTTGTTCTATATCTTCTTTATTAATGTGTTGCATTGGTTCATAAATAGAAGTACGTTTTTTACTTCTTTTTATAAACTTATAGCCTTTGATACTATGTAATTTATGGAGGTTTTAATTCGTCTTTATTTGTCGTTACTTGTCTGATTTTATTATCATTATTTAAAATAGAACTCGATTTTTGCAACTAGATTTTTAAATTTTAAGGGGTTTGTAATAAATGAAGCTTTTATCATTTTTCGGGACAACGAAAAACTAGCAGGATAT
Organism: Aquimarina agarivorans; assembly: GCF_000218485.1. Classification (GTDB taxonomy): domain Bacteria; phylum Bacteroidota; class Bacteroidia; order Flavobacteriales; family Flavobacteriaceae; genus Aquimarina; species Aquimarina agarivorans. Next base: position 29,793 of record NZ_AFPB01000163.1, read on the forward strand.
AAGTAGTTCTAATTTGAAAGTTGTTGCTTTTTTCGCTTAACTATCGGTACGCTCAAACACAAAAAATTTCAAAAGAACTGCTACATATCCTTATGTAACTTGTAAAGACTATACAAGTTTTAGAGAATAATAAGGTATCTACTTCCTTGAAAATACGAGTATTTTACTACGTTGCAAACACACCTAATTATTCCCTAAAAGTCTTGACAAATTCCACTTCATTTATTTTGCTATGAATGGAAAGTCAAACCAATACCCCCTTAAAATTATTTAAAAATAGATGACTTCTTTTTTATTAATGAATGCTATTATTTTTGATCAACTAGCTAGTTGTATTGCTGTATGGCTAGCCGTAATTGCTTCTGCTTTTACAATTGACTAGCTGAACAAATAGCTAACTAGTTAATTAGCTAGTAGTACAATCAGCTATAGGTATTTTTGTCCAGCCAGTCATACATATATTTGAATGGTTGACTAGCTAACTGTGCAATTATAAAGTTAGCTGACTAAACGGTTAAGCGTATAGCCGTTTAGCTGGCTATACGGCTGTACGGCGATACATCAAGAAAAACTGCACTTTTACTCTGTTCTTGTTTAAAAATTTCCTTTTGCAGTACCTAAAGGCTTTTGGAGTCTTCTTTTGTCTATAACTATCATAGTGTTAGAACCATTTGTTCGTTTTTAATTTGTAATAATCAGTTCTAGAAGTGGTGATAACGAATCACCATATTAAAATCCACCTAAAAACTGTTCAGCGGAACAGAGCAAGTTGTGTAATGAGTGCCTCAAAATAGCTTTTGTGCCTCTCAATACAAACTTGTCCTACGGAGTTTAAAATCCCTCCGAAGTCGAGGATTTTTTTAAAAGACGAATTGGAGGTTGTATTACTAACGAATTAAAATGATGAAAAAGCATTCATTTAATTCAAAAAAAAAGAATAATGATCGCAAAAATAGGGAGAGGAAGTCACTTAAAAGGAGTGTTATTATACAATTATGAGAAGGTTGAAAAAGACCAAGGAAACATTATTCATAGCCATAATATGATTCACTCCTTGACTGGAGAATTTACGATTCCATTATTGGAACGTTCTTTTGAACCTTATTTGATTGCAAATAATAAAACAGAAAAACCGATACTTCATATCTCACTAAATCCAAATCCGAAAGATGCAGTTTCAGATGAAGTCTTTAGCTCATTAGCTGAAAATTATATGCAAGAAATGGGATATGGCGATCAACCTTATGTGGTGTTTAAACATACCGATACCGAGCGTGCGCATATCCACATTGTTTCGGTTTGTGTAGATGAATATGGCAAGCGTATTTCTGATAGTTTTGAAAAAGTACGTTCTATGAAAATTTGCCGAAAATTGGAGAAACAATTTAAACTTACCTCAGCAATTGGTAAGACGGAAAAGAAGGACACTCCAATACAAAAAGTGAATGCAAAGCAAGATAATTTAAAACAACAAATTAACTCAGTACTTTCATATGTTAATGAAAATTATCATTATCAGACATTTGGTGAATACAATGCCTTATTGTCTTTTTTTAATATAACCGCACAAGAAGTTAGAGGGATTATTCATGGTAAAGAAAAACGAGGATTAGTTTATTTTGCTACGGATAGCTTGGGTGAAAAAATAAGTAATCCTTTTAAATCTTCTCGTTTTTCACAGCCTGTTGGTTTAGCAGATTTACACCAAAAGTTTAAAAAATCAAAAGATTTTATTAAAACCCATAAACCTCAAAAACGAGTTCGTGAATTGGTACGTTATGCAATGCAAAAGCATCAGACCGAAGGTAATTTTAAAAAGTATTTACAAGGCAATAAAATATCAACTTTTGTTCGAGAAAACAAGCAAGGCAGAATTTATGGAATCAGTTTTATAGACCACTCTTCTAAAACGGTATTGAATGGTTCTCGTTTAGGCAAAGATTTGTCTGCAAATGTATTTAATCATTTGTGGAACGAAGCAGAACCATCAATCTCAACTTCTGTTAAACAAAACTACGCGGAACATTTTACAGAATATATAGAAAACGAATTAAAAATAAAAGAGCAAAGCTTTTCTAATGGAAATATTATGGAGACATTTGGGAACTTGTTACCGATAGATATTCCTGAAGAAATGGATAATAATATCGTAAAGAAAAAGCGTAAAAAGAAAAAAGGTGTAAAGCGGAGGTGATATTAAAGTTTTTTGACTCTTAATTTCTCAATTTCTTGAACAGTTAATCCAGTAGAGAAAGCTATTATTTCACTATCAATCCCCTTTCTTTTAAGTTGCTTTGCTATTTCTGTTTTTTCTTTACGCTTAGCAATAGTTGAAGCCTCTTTTTTAATTCGCTCTTCTAGGACATATTGAGGAACATATTTTGTGCTTTTTTCAAGTTCTTCTAATAAACCTATGTTTTTAAAACTTAAATAACTTTTAGGAGTAATAATTAGGTGGTCAGATACAGGTGTGTCAACAATAATTCCTACTTGTATCAATCGATCTGTAATATTTTTATCTCCTTCGGATGGTTTAAGTTCTCCGCTAGGGTGATTATGACATAAAATAATTTTAACTGCTCGTTTTTGTAACGCTAAACTAAATACTTCCATTGGTTCGGCAAGTGTTTTGTTTATTGTTCCTAAACTGATTAATTCAATAAATAGAATGCGGTTATTAGTTTCCAATCCAATAACCCAAAAGTGTTCTCTATTTTGGTCTATTTTACCTTCACGGAGTAAAATCTTTTGCATGATTCCGTAAATGTCGTCTGAGTTTAGAATTTTTATTTTTTCGGCTTCGGTTAAATCAATATCCATGAAAACAAAAATAAGATTTTATCTTTAAAAGTATAAAATCCTTTTTTGATTGGTTAATCAGAAAATTTACCATGATATAAGTATCTAAATATGTATTTACCGAATGTGCTTCAATATTTCTATAAGCCTAACTACTCATAAAAGTAAAAAAGAGTCTTTATTTTTAGACTCTTTTTTATAAGCTACATAGATAGTATTTTAGCAATTTCTTTCTTTTTCTTCTAATTTAAACTCATTTTCATTTCATGATCGTATTTACAACACGCAGGTAAATTTTCATAAGCAGATTCACTACCCATTACTTTATCTGTATCATAGCCTGAAGCTGAAATTGCATTATGAATAGCGTCTAAATTTGTTTTAGATGCATCGAAAGACACGTCTATTTTCTTTTTATCAACATTCCAAATTGCTTTAGATACGCCTTGAATACCATTTGCCGCTTTTTCAATGGTGCTTTTACACATACCACAATTACCACGTACACCAAATGTTGTTTCAGTAGAAGCTACTTCATTTGTTGTAGTTTGGTCCGTTTTAATAGCTTCGTTTTTACAACTTACTAACCCGATGGTAGCTATAATTGCTATACTTAAAATTACTCTCTTCATTTTTTAAAAATTTAATTATTATTTATTTCTTGTTTTACTTCTCCACATTTCAGCATCGTATCCCCGAAATACGGATTTAATACTTGTTTTTCTTTACTTAACCAATACGCACCTTTGTCCCTATCTGCCATTGGGCAATATTGCTTGTAGCTAACCTCGTTAATTCCGAACGACTGGACAGCCAGAATAAAATGCTCTGAAAGTATTTTAAATTGATTGCGTTGCGCTTTAATATCGTTGGAATTGGCAATGCCATTACTACTCGATTTTAGTGTTTTATTTAACGGCATCCATTGCTTGTGAGCTTTGTTAGAGGTTAGCAATTTCATATCGATATTTTGTAATGCCTTGTGTAAAGTTGATGCACCATTTTTTGCTAATTCGGCATCCGATTTTATGAGGTTATCTTTTAGTTTGATATACGCATCGTAGGCAGTTTGTAATTGCGATGTGAATTGTTTGCTCACTTCAAACTGTTCGCTCATTTCTTTTTTATGGTTCATCATCGATTTTTTGCCTTGTAATTGTGCTGATGCATCAATAGTAAATACGCCATTAGTTACCACTTCATCGCCTGATTGTAAACCACTTTTTACTTCATAATTGTCACCTAATTTGTTACCTAATACTATTTCTTTCATTTCGAAAATAGGATTGTCGGCATCTGGTTTTACATAGACTATTGAGCGTTTTCCCGTCCATAAAACAGCTGATGCAGGTATTAATAATTGCACTTTGGTATCCATAACTCTAGTATCTACTTTACCTGTAACAAACATTTCGGGTTTAAAGAGTTCTTTTCGATTGTTTAAAACCGCTCGAACAGTAACAGTGCGTGTTTTCGGATTTAAAACAGGGTTGATAAACGAAATTTTCGCATTAAAAACTTCATTAGGATAGGCATTGGTAGTAATGGCAATAGCTTGCCCAACTTTAAAATTACTGATTTGATTTTCGTACACATCAAAGTTTGCCCAAACCGTATTCAAATTGGCAATTTTAAATAAGGGTTGACCTTGCTTTATATAATCACCTTGTGCTACTAATTTTTCTGAAACAGTTCCTGATACAGTAGCGTATACAGGAAAGTTTTCTTTTACTTTTTTAGAACTTTCAATTTGATTGATTTGGTTATCTGATAGCTTCCATAATTTTAACTTATTACGCACCGCTTTATACAATGCAGGTTGCGTTTCTTTTAAGGTAGAAGCGGTTAGTAGTTCTTGTTGTGCTTTAACCAATTCGGGCGAATAAATAGTGGCTAAAAGTTGTCCTTCTCTAACGTTTTCACCTGTGAAACTGATATTTAAACGTTCTATTCGTCCTGCAAAATAACTTACTTGTACTGCGTTGGCTTCTTCGTTTTTGGCAATTTTTCCTGATAAGGTTATTCCATTATCCGTATTTGCCGTAGCACTACCAATAATAGTAGTTTGCACGTTTGCCAACGCCATTGCGTTTTTAGTCAATTTAAATTGATTAGGCGACAAACCGTCTGCACCTGCTTCGGCAGGAATTAAATCCATACCACAAATTGGGCAATCGCCTGCTTCGGGTTGCATAATTTGAGGATGCATTGAACACGTCCACATTTGCGATGTGTTACTTTCGGTTTGATGATTGTGGCTTGTTTCTTTATCTAATGAATTACCAAAGAATAGTTTTCCTAAAAGTAATCCTGCTACTAAAACTATAATGTATATGATGTATTTTTTCATTTTTTAAAAGATTAACATTAATACAGCCATTACTAACATAATAGCGTTTTCTATAAAAGTTGCTTCGGTCATTGGCAGTTTTAAGGCTGTACCTAAACACGCACAACGAATTGCCTTTTTATCAAGTAATGTTTTAGTTACACCAATGGTTGTTATTCCCAATACGATAATGGTTATAATTAGTGCTATGTTAATTTCAAATCGAATTAAAAATAGTAGCCCTAAAATGGTTTCTATAAATGGATAAATTTTAGCATATGCAGGCACTCGTTTTGCCAATGGGTCGTACATTCTAAAACTATCTGGAAAACCTTTTAAATCTAACATTTTGAAAAAACTGAATACGATATAAAACAAGCCCATAAAATCGAGCATAAACTCACGCCAACTCCAATCTTTGTAGTGTAACAATATACTTGCTACCGTGATGTATAATAAGATTAAAAACAAGGGTTTTAATTGCTCGAATTTGCTTTTTTCTTGTGTCATTTCAAAATCTGAAAATGCGTTTGTAACTACCTTTTTAACAGGTGGTTTTTCAGAAAAGGTATATTTTTCTTGCAACACATTTTGAAAATCTGATAAACTAATAGGCGCACGCATCGTAATTTCGACTTCTTTATTTTCAAGATTTACCTTTACATCGGTAACGTTATCTAAACTACCTAAACTCTTTTCTACGTTAGCTTTACAGCTTCCGCAAGTCATTCCGTCAATTTTATATGTGTGTTTCATTTTTACTGAATTAAATAGTTAATAATGGCACTTTGTACATAATAATTTTGCACCGCCTTAATTTGGTTTAACTGAAACTTTAACTGCAATTCTTGAATATCGAGAACATCGTTAAAATCAATCGTACCTGTTTCGTAACTTTTAACAAGAATGGTTTCTGCATTCTTGGCTTGTTTCAAGTTTTTGCTTTGGTTATTGTAGCGTATTCTTGCCGTTGTTCGCTCGTTAATTGCTTTATCTAACAAGGTTTCTAACTTGTTAAATCGTTCTTGTTTTTGAGTGTTAAATTCTTCTTGCTGAATTTCGTTTTGTTTAGTTTTAGACTTATATTTTTTATTGAAAATTGGAATAGAAAACGATACCATTGGCATTACAATATCTTTTCCGTTATCGTTAAAATTCATGTCAGGACGTTGGGCAACGTTAACATAATCTAACCCGAAACCTATCATTGGGCTACTTTCCTTTTGGTTTAATAGTTCAGATTTTTCAACTGATTGATACAACTTGTCGTACTTAATCAATTCAGGATGAAATTGTAAACTATCTAAATTTATAGTCCTGTCGTCTAACGGAATTCCCAACTCTAAAACCGCATTTACAATGGTGTTTTTATCCCTGTTTAGTAGCTTGTTGAAGGCTGTTTGTTCAGCTAAAAATTGTTGTTGTAAAACGGCTTTAGATTGGTTTAAATCGTTTTGTCGCATTTGCAAGCGCAACACATCTACAACAGATGCTTTGCCAACTTCAACCGACGTTAACGCCATAGTTTCATAGGTTTTTAGCAAGTCGATGTTTTTGGTTAAGACTTGTTGTTTAGCCTTAATTGCGTACAAATTGTAATACGAAGTTGATACCGATGCAATTAATTGTCGTTTGGCTATGGTAATATCTTCAAACTTGGCATCGGCTAACGAATTTACGTAATCTTCTCTCGAACTAATTGTACCAAACCAAGGTAACATTTGATTTACCGATACTTTAAAACGCTGTGCGCCTGTTCGTGTTTCGGGTTCGCTTACAAAATAACCTACACCAATGTTGGTATTGGGTAAGGTATTTACTTCGTTTACCTTTTCTGAAACTCGTTTGTATTGCAATTCAAATTGTTTAATTTTTGGATTGTTTATCAAGGCTTTATCAATAAGCGATTGGAGTTCTTGTGCATTAGAAAATCCACTAAAAACAAGAATGAACAATATGGATAATATGTTTTTAGTCTTCATTTGTTGTCTTTCTTTTTAATAAAAATTCTTCTCGTAAACTGTACAATACAGGCAGTAAAAAATAGGATGTTACATCGATAATCATACCGCCAAAGGCAGGAATAGCCATTGGTATCATAATATCGCTCCCTCTCCCTGTGGATGTTAGTACAGGTAGTAATGCCAATACAGTTGTTGCTGTTGTCATTAAACACGGTCTGATACGTTTTTCGCCTGCTTCTACAACCGATTTTCGTATATCGCCTTTTGTTGTTGGTTCGTTTTTGGCAAAGGTTTGTTTTAAATAGGTTGCCATTACTACACCGTCGTCGGTGGCAATACCAAACAAGGCAATAAAACCTACCCAAACGGCGACACTTAAATTAATTGGGTGCATTTGGAATAGCTCTCGAATATTTTGTCCAAAAAGACTAAAGTTTAAAAACCACGATTGCCCATAGAGCCATATCATTATAAATCCGCCTGCAAAGGCTACAATAATTGCCGTAAACACCATTAAAGAGGTTGTAGCCGAACGGAATTGAAAATATAAAATGATGAAAATAATAAGCAATGCCAATGGCACAACGAGAGACAAGGTTTTTTCGGCTCGTATCTGATTTTCGTATGTTCCTGTGAATTGAAAATTAATACCTTTTGGCACAATTAATTCACCACTATCTATTTTTTTCTGGATGGCTTCTTGTGCATTTTCGACTACCGATACTTCTGCAAATCTGTTAAGCTTATCAAACAATACATAACCAATTAAAAAAGTATCCTCACTTTTAATAACTTGTGCGCCTTGTTCGTAACGAATTGTTGCCAATTCACTTAATGGCACAGAGTTTCCTTTGTTTATTGGCACATAAATTTGTTCTAAATCGGTTGGTGTGGTGCGTAGTTCTCTTGGATAACGAACACGCACGCCGTAACGCTCTCGTCCTTCAACGGTTTGGGTTAACGACATACCACCAACGGCAACTTTTAAAACATCTTGCACCTCTTGAATAGAAATGCCATAACGTGCTATTTTTTCTCTGTCGATATCGATTAACAAATATGGTTTTCCCACAATTCTATCAGCAAAAACAGCTTCTTTTTTAACGCCTGTTACTGTTTTTAAGATGTTTTCTAATTGTACACCAAAGGCTTCAATTTCTTTTAAATTTTGTCCTTTTACTTTAATACCCATTGGCGCACGCATCCCTGTTTGTAGCATCACCAATCGGGTTTGAATAGGTTGTAATTTTGGTGCAGATGTTACGCCTGGTATTTTGGTAGCCTTAACGATTTCGCTCCAAATATCGTCGGTAGATTTTATGTTAGGTCGCCAATTTCGGTAAAACTCCCCTTCGTTGTCTTCAATTAATTCATCCGAAGAAACATCTGAAAATATAAGTTTAGAAGTTGCATCGGTCGAATTTGGATTGGCAACTGTTTTGCCATTTTTCAACACAAATAATCCATCTTTATTTACTTGATAACGTTGGCGTTCGCCGTGGTTATTAAGTGCATATTCGGGTTTGTAAATAATTACATTTTCATACATTGAAAGTGGCGCAGGGTCTAAAGCTGATTCGGTTCGTCCTGCTTTACCAACTACCGTTTTTATTTCAGGAATATTGGCAACCCCCATATCCAACTGTTGTAAAACACGTTTATTTTCTTCAACGCCCGAATGTGGCATTGAGGTTGGCATTAGTAAAAACGAGCCTTCGTTTAAAGAGGGCATAAACTCTTTGCCTGTGTTTTTGAAAATTAAAAATCCGAGAATGCTAATCGTCGTTGGAATTGCCAAAAAGAGCATTTTATTCGCTAATGCCCATTGTAGAATTTGAGCATAATATTTGCGTAATAGTGAGAATGCTCCTAACAACCCGAAACAGATAATAGCCACAAACAACAGGTTTAATAATAAACTTTTGCCTACGCCTAAAGGTCGCCAATATTCAGCCAATAAAAACACAATAGCGAATGATGCAATAACTATATTAATAAGATTTACTTGTTTATTGTAAACTTTTTGTTGTAGTTTTAAAATGTCTGTACTACCGAAAGCGATTAAGAGTATTCCTAACCAATTCCCTAAGACAATAGAAACAATACCCAAAACAATTAATAGAGCATTGATGATGTACGACAGGTTTTTGGTAATACTTCTTCGTTTAAAGATGATCGTTGCAAATGGTGGAATTAAAAACAACGCTACCACCAATGCCATGATAAGTGCAAAGGTTTTGGTAAACGCCAACGGACTAAATAATTTACCCTCTGCGCCAACCATTGTAAATACGGGTAAAAAGCTAATTATAGTGGTCATTACTGCCGTAACAATTGCTCCCGAAACTTCGGCAGTTGCATTGTAAACTACAGTATTGATTGGTAAATTATTTTCGTTTTTTTCTAAATGATTTAAGATGTTTTCTGATAGAATTACACCCACATCTACCATTGTTCCGATGGCGATTGCAATTCCTGATAAGGCTACGATATTGGCATCAATTCCAAAGGTTTTCATTGCAATAAACACCATTAAAACCGCCACAGGTAACAAGCTCGAAATTAAAATGGATGCTCGTAAATTATATACCATTACAATAATTACTAAAATGGTAATGAGTATTTCTAATGTGAGTGCTTCGTTAAGTGTTCCTAATGTTTCTTGAATCAATTCTGAACGGTCATAAAATGGTACAATGGTTAATTGTGATGTTGCGCCATCTGCCAAAACTTTTGAGGGTAATCCTGCGCTTAATTCTTTAATTTTTTCTTTGGCATTATTGATTACCTCTAAAGGATTTGCACCATATCGAGCCACCACAACACCGCCCACGACTTCTGCGCCCTCTTTGTCTAAAATTCCTCTACGAGTTTTTGCTCCGAGCGATATTTTGGCGATGTCTTGTACTTTTATTGGTGTGTAATTTGCTGATGAAACTACCGCATTTTCAATATCTTTTATAGATGTGATATAGCCTAAACCACGCACCAAATATTCTACTTGGTTAATTTCTATGGTTTGCGCTCCGATGTCTTGGTTGCTTTGTTTTACTGCTTTTACAACTTGTTGCAGATTGATGTTGTATTGACGCATTAATTCAGGGTTTACGTCAATCTGATATTCTTGAACATATCCACCAATAGATGCTACTTCAGACACGCCACCTGATGATGATAAGGCGTATTTTACATAGTAATCTTGTATGCTTCGTAGTTCGTGTAAATCCCAACCACCTGTTACGTTTCCGTCTTTATCTCTACCCTCTAATGTGTACCAATAAACTTGTCCTAAACCTGTGGCATCTGGCCCTAAAGTTGGATTAACACCCTCTGGTAATAAACCACTTGGTAACGAGTTGAGTTTTTCGAGAATACGTGAACGACTCCAGTAAAATTCGACATCTTCTTCAAAAATAACATAGATACTTGAAAATCCAAACATCGAAGAACTACGAATGGTTTTTACGCCTGGTATACCTAACAACGACGTTGTTAACGGATAGGTTATTTGGTCTTCTATGTTTTGTGGCGAACGTCCATCCCACTTTGTAAATACAATTTGTTGGTTTTCACCAATATCTGGAATAGCATCTACCGCTACGGGTGCATTTGGTAAAAAGCCTGTATTCCAATTAAAAGGTGCGTTTACAACTCCCCAACCTATAAATAAGACGAGTAATAAAATAGCAATAAGTTTATTTTCTATTAAAAATTTGATGCTTTTATTGAGCATAAAAAATGATTTTAAAGAATTAGACATTGGTATGTAAATACCGTGTACAGCAATATATCCTCTGAATTTTCAGTGGATAATGTGATCTAATATTTTAAAATCAGATTAAATATACTTCGTCAAGAGCCTGAATATCCTTGACGACGAGTGGAGGAGAATAATTTTTAAAAGGAATTACCTTATTATGAAGTCCTTTAAATAAGTTAATATAGCTATAACAAAAGCTTGCTACGAAAACTTGTTGGTCGAAAGATAAATTATCAAATGCAGATTTTTTTAAATCATCTTGTCCCTCGATAACTTTTGTAACGTCTTTACAGCAATTCTTTTTAGAAATAGAACAATCTTTATTGTTTAGGTCTTGCTTTATTTCCATTCCACAAGATGAAGCTTTACTAAAATAACTAACATCCATAACAGTATCACCACAGAAATGACTACTTATGGTAAATGACATTGTAGATAATAATACTACAAAAGTCATAAAGATTGATGTTATTTTATAAATTAAATTATTCATCCTGTGATGCAAAGATACAAAATTTTATAAATCGAAGTGTGAAACAAATTATTGAGATGTAAATGAAAATGAATGTAAAGCAAAGTAACTAATTCTAATATTCTCACCTTTTTTAACTTAAAAAGCAATCAAAAATGAATTGTTTTCTTAAAATCAAAAAACACTGATTTTTACTACTTATTCTAACTATTCATAAAATTCAATATAATATCAAAATCTTCAAGAAGAAAGTTCGATACTTCTTTCGTTGGGCTCACTTTAAATCCTCACCATTTATTTGGTGGGGATTTTTTGTTTTATAAATATTAGTGTTTATAAGGCTTTAGGTGAATTTACACTCTTTCTGTTTCTCTTTTTACAATTTACTGTTAATTGAATGTATGCCTTTTTGGGGTACACTTTTGGGTATCAATTATCCTCTTTGGGTATCAATTTAAAATCAAACTTAAACATTATGAATAAACATAAAATAAGAGTGTTATTTGTAATAGCACTTAATAGAATTAAAAAAAACAATCAAGCTCCAATATATTGTAGGATAACTTATAACAAAAAGAGAAAGAAATTCTCTACTGGTATATTTATAAATCCAGATGATTGGAATAGCAAACAACAAATAGCTAAACCACCCAATAAATACAAAAACTTAAACACTCAACTGAGCCTTATTAGTCAAAAGATTAATGAGGCTTTTTTAATGCTCCAAATTCTACCTAATGGAC
>NZ_AFPB01000162.1 GCF_000218485.1 Aquimarina agarivorans
ATAATAAAACTTTTAATGCCAATAATGATATAAGGCATTCATTAACTTGGTCTCATTTTTTGCAGTGGAAAAAATTGCAACTTTCTTTAGGCTGGAAGCACAGAACGGGACCCCCTTTTACTATAGTAAAAAAGTTACCTGATCGAAGAGGGAATTTACCTCCCGACGCTATTGATTCTTTTAATGGCGAAAGAACACCCGATTATCACCGTTTAGATTTTTCGATAGCTTACGGAGCTAAACTATCAAAACGAGAAGATTATAAAAATTTTAAAATTGGGTTATCAATTCAAAATTTGTATAACAGGAAAAATATATTAAACACAAGGTTCAGTAATTTTATAGCTTCAACCGATATTGATTTAACTTCAAATTTCCCAGTACGGCTTGATAGTGAGTCATTAGGAATTACCCCTAATGTTTATATCAGGTTAAATTTATAATTAGTCTCAAATTTAAATTATTTAAACGAGTATGTTTTTTGAATTATTTGATTTGTTTAATAGCTTTTTTTCAAGTCAAGCAACTATTCCGTAAATTTTGAGAATTTTAAATTTGAAGAAACATCAAACTTGAAATATAGTTATCATTAGTAGTATAAGAACAACAAGATAAATCATAAGCAAAAGTATTTAACTCACTCATTAAGTACAGATTGTATATTTTGCTGAATGATAGTCAACATATTAGTTTCAAACCACGGATTTTTAGCTTTCCAAAATCTGTTTGTTGGTGAAGGGTGGGGTAAAGGCAAATATTCAGGGAGGTATTTTTCCAATTGTCGGACTCTTTGGGTAAGGTTTAATTGATCTTTTAAATAATAATCTTGTGCATATTTGCCAATAAGAATATTTAAATTCGGGCGTTCTAATTCAGTTAAAACCTTTTGGTGCCAAGTTGGTGCACATATTTTTAAAGGAGGGATGTCGCCAGTTTTTGCTTTGCCAGGATAACAGAATGACATAGGCAGGATAGCAAAATTGTTAGGATTGTAAAACGTAGCATTACTTACCCCAAGCCACTCCCGTAATTTATTGCCGCTAGCGTCCTGCCATGCTATTGATTTGTTGTGCGCAATACGACCAGGAGCCTGACTAATTAAAATGATTTTAGATTTTTTTGAACCCGCCACAATAGGATTTGCCCCAAGAGGTAACTCATTGAGGCAAATAGTACATTTTTTGATATGTTTTAGTAATTCTTTTATTCTGTAAAATTTAAAAGTTTTGCTCCTTGAGATACTGTTGTATAATCGGCAAATTTTGCTCCGTTTTGAGCATTAAAATCTACAGAGTTTATTACTGCTATCCTAAATTTTTGATTTGTTAAAAAGTCGCTAATATCTTGATCTGTTAGCATATTTAATTCAAAATTAGTGTCTAAAACAATATCAACATCTAAGCTTGTATGATTAAAACTATACTGTAGTGTTCCTGCTTCTAAAAAAAAATTAGTTGGTAACAGTTCCCAAACTTCTCCATTAGTTGAGTTCAATCTGCTTCTTCTGTACACAAAAATAAGATCACCGTCAGTAATAGCTATATTATCAGGAATATCAGTAGTTACAACAAATTGATTTTCTTCAATAAAATTTTGACCTTCAATTTCAAAAATTACTGTTGAGCTAAAGTCATCGCCGCTAGCACCGTTAGTGCCATTTCTTCCTGGTGGTCCGGTAGGTCCTTCGCACGAAACCATCAAAAAGCTCATGCTTAAAAGACCAATTAATAAATTTTTAATGTTTTTCATAATTTTCATTTTTCAAAATTAATACTTGCCGAGTTTACGCAGTAGCGTTGTCCCGTTTCAGTAGGGCCATCATTAAACACGTGGCCTAAGTGTCCACCACAATTAGCACATAGTATTTCGGTTCTTATTCTGCCAAGACTGGTATCTCTTTCATAAATGACTGTTCCTTCTTCAGAGGCATCAAAACTAGGCCAACCACAACCACTATCAAATTTATGCTCGCTAGTAAAAAGTTTTGTACCACACCCTTTACATGTGTAAGTACCTTCTTCATAGTGCGTATCTAATGCTCCACTAAAAGCACGTTCGGTTCCCTTTTCTCTAAGAATGAAATAAGACTCTTCTCCAAGTTGTTCTTTCCATTCTTGATCAGTTTTTTCTACATTAAATTTTTTCATGGTTTATTCAGTTGGTTTAAATTGTAATGAAACGCTATTAATACAATGTCTTTTTCCTGTGGGTTGCGGCCCGTCTCCAAAAACGTGTCCTAAATGACTACCACAATTACCACAAAGCAACTCCTTACGTGCGTAACCTAATTTATAGTCCACGCTAGTATCTACATTTTTTTCAATTGCTTTGTAAAAACTTGGCCATCCAGTGCCGCTATCAAATTTATGCTCACTACTGTACAATGGAATACTACAACCTTTACACTCGTAGATTCCTTTTTTATAATGTTTATTGTATTCACCGGTAAAGGCTCTTTCTGTACCAGCTTGCCTCAGTACGTAATATTCAAAATCAGATAATTCTGATTTCCATTCAGCTTCAGTTTTGTTTATGGCATAAGATTTGGTATCATTATTATGATTTTCTTGTCCTTTACAGGAGAATAAAATGCTACAAATGCTTATAAAGGCGATTAATTTTTTCATTGTATTAAATCGAATTTTAAATACTGTTAAACGAATATCTCAAAAAGTTAGCCAAACTTTGTTTTTTTAATAAAAATTTAAAAATTAATTTTGGCGTCCTTAAGAGTTAGTTGGAAAAATGAAATCATCTTAACATAATTATTCAAAAAATTGTAATTTTAATATTCAAATTTAAATATGACTATTATGAAATTTAAAAATCAAATAATATTAGCACTTTCGTCAGTTTTATTATTGGGGTGTGCAACAAACCCTTTTACAGGAAAAAAAACATTGGCTTTAGTAAGTAATAGTCAGATATTTCCTATGGCTTTTCAACAGTATGACCAGTTTTTAAGTGAAAATAAAGTAGTTAAGGGAACATCAGATGCTGAAATGATCAAGCGTATTGGTCAAAAAATATCGAAGGCAGCAGAGCGTTGGTTTAATGCCAATGGTCATCCAGAGTACTTAAATGGTTATAAATGGGAATATAATTTAGTGGATGATGCTACTGTAAACGCATGGTGTATGCCTGGCGGTAAAATTGTTTTTTACACTGGTATTTTACCAATTGCTGCCAATGAGGCAGGAATTGCTGCAATTATGGGGCATGAAGTAGCACACGCCTTAGCAAATCACGGACAACAGCGTATGAGTGCAGGTCAAATACAGCAAGTTGCAGGGGTGGCGGGCTCAATAGCTATGAGTGGTAAAAGTGCTGCCGCTCAGCAAATTTTTGCACAAGCTTTCGGAATAGGGACTCAAGTTGGTGTAATGTTACCTTTTAGTAGAAGTCATGAAACAGAAGCTGACAAAATTGGGATAAATTTAATGGCAATTGCAGGATACAACCCTGAGGAGGCAGCAAAACTATGGGTGCGAATGAAATCAAATTCGGCAAAAAGCGGAAACGGCGCACCTCCTGAAATGTTAAGTACGCATCCATCTAATGATACCCGTATTGCTAACTTAACTAAATGGGCACCAGAAGCTAGAAGTGAAGCTAAAAAATTTGGTGTGACCACATTTAAATAGGCTTTAAATTTTACATTGTAATTTAAGAGCACATTGCTCAATAGGTTAAATCATAATAAACACCCCAAATTGCTAGTCAGCAATTTGGGGTGTTTTAATATAGCTCAATTGATTGTTATAATTTTAGTTAAATTATGACTTATTCAATTATCAATAATAAAGTTACCGTTCAAAATGGTTGTTTTTTTGCATAAAACTTCAAGTTAAAAAATGCCGTAGCAAGGGTTACTACATATTTTCTTACTTTAAAAAAAAACTAACTTTTATTTAATTAATTTGAAATCGTTACAATAAGAGCATATTTTATGCATTGTAAATGTTGTATTGAAATAATTATAACGTTAATTAAATTTTATATACGCAAATTTCAATAAATATTTATTTAAAATTGTTGTCTTTTGTAAGCTTAGCGTTACTTTAACGATATATTAATCGAATAGATTTTTCTAATAAATTAAGGCAATCGTAACTAAACTGACTTAATTTACTATTTGGTAAATTAAGTTATAGTATTAATCAATATAGTGTCTTTATTTTTCGAATTTGATGTTCATATTTAAATTTGAACATCAATTTTTTTCATACATACAAAGAACGCTTTTTTTATACGAGTTAATTATTACTAACACATTGATTATGAATTTAAAAATCTTTTTTTTTTAATATTCTTCAACCTTTGCATAGGAGCTTTTGCTCAAGTAGAAGTTGATATTAACTTTGATGTTCGTCATACTGTTGGCGGACAAGATACTTTTGACCGAGAAAAGTATATTGTTATGCATGCGGATCAGTCCGACGGTGATTACAACAGAGAATTAGGAAAACTAGACAGTTTACTAGTGCGCTACCGTGCAAATTACGGAAGGGGTACAGGATTAATGCGTTTCATTTCGAGCCAAGTAACAGAAGATCCTACCAGACCAGGTTTTGCTGATCCGACAAGTATTGAATTTTTTGGAAATAGATCAACTGTAAATTATGCAAATTTTCAAACAGGAAAACATGCTACTCAAACTAGAGGCGGTGTTATAACTGCGGCGCAAGATCGTCCATTTTTTCCTGATGGTACTTTAACAGATTCTGGAAATTTTGCTTTTTCTACTGCTGATGGTCCAGCTGATGATGATTTTGGTACTGCTACAGGGGAATTTATGGGACGATTTTTAAGAGCAGCTTATGGGAACGATCCAAATAGCGGTATGGATGGACCTCCTAGGCCTATTTGGGTGGAAGCCATTAATGAGCCATTTTTTCCTTTATTTGATTTTGCAAATGATAATCCAGCTACAGCTGAAGAAATTTTTGAATTTCACCGTAGTGTAGCCAGAGAGGTTAAAAGATTCAATCCCGATGCTAAAGTAGGTGGTTTTACTAATGCATTTCCTGACCTTCAGTTTTTTGGAGCAAAAGGTAATGATCAGCGTATTTTTGGACAATGGGATCAACGTTGGGAAGGGTTTATAAATACTTCAGGAGATCAAATGGATTTTTATTCAGTTCATTTATATGACTTTCCAAGTATTGGAGGGGGTTTGGAATTGTTGCGTAAAGGAGGAAACAATGAGGCAATTTTGGATATGATTGAACATTACAATACGATCCGTTGGGGCGAGGTAAAACCATGGGTTATTTCTGAGTATGGTACTCAGTTAAATGATTTTTTTAGTCAAAACTGGACACCTGGCAGAGATTGGTTTATTTTAAGAGCATTTTCATCAATGATGATGCAGTTTATGGAAAGACCCGATGTTATTGAAAAAACGGTGCCTTTTGTATTGGGAAGGGCCGAATTTTTATATGCTGGGGCAGCTAACCCTGGTTTTGTGTATCCTTGGCGAATGATGCGCCGAGCTGAAGAGTTCCCGTTACCATCAGGTATTGGAATTAACCAAGCAAATGCTTTTCCGCAGTTTCCTAATAATCAACCGCCAGATGATCAAAAATATGATTTTACTGAAGTAGTTAAATTTTATGAATTATGGGCAAATGTAGATGGTACTAGAGTGGACACTAAATCGTCGGACTTAGATATTATGGTAGATGCCTATGTAGATGCTTCAAATAACAAAGCTTATGTAATTTTAAACAGTCTTGAAGATGAAAATACGAGCATAAACCTAAATCAAATAGGTATTGATGCCGCAAATGTTTCTGAAGTTGAAATTCAACATTTATTTTTAGGATCAAATGGAAATCTTTCATTGACTAAAGTACAATCGGGTACAGCTCCTGAAACTGTTGTGGTTAATGAAGATGCAACTATGATTATAGAGTATACCTTTGCTACAGCACCATCTGTTTCCAACACTTCCGAAGAAAGAAAGATTTATGCCTTATCGGCAAATCCTAATCTTCCTGCGGCGGATCAAGGGACTGTTTTTCCAAGAACTATACAAGCAAATCAACCAATTACATTTATTATTCCAGGAGTAACAAAGGGTAGTTTTGGTGAAGCTACATTGCGAATAGGAATTGGTAGAACAATTAATACACCAATTATTCCAGTGGTAACCGTCAACGGTACCGAAATTGAAGTTCCTGTAGATTTTAGAGGTGATGATCAATCAGACAGAGCGCAACGTGCCGCTGGTCAGCGAATATTTTTTGGTTTATTAGAGGCGGACGTCCCTTATGACTTGTTAATAGCAGGTGATAATACGGTGGAAGTAACCTTTCCTACGGAAGGGGGAGCGATAAGTAGTTGTGCCTTGCAAACATTTGAATTTACTAGAGAAGTTACAAGAACAAATTCCAATGACCGAACAAGGTTTTTAAGTTTTAATAATCAAGCGTCATTTATTTTGTCAGGCGATGATACTCCAACGCTAGAAGTTGGTAGCGATTTTGAATTTAATATTAGTTATGCTACGGGTCTATTAAATGCAGAGGAAGAGGAGTTGCTAAATATTTCCACTGATATTTTAAGGTTAACACCAGCAGGAGCAGTCGTGGGTAGAACTGCATTTGACTTTGCAGTACCTCAAGGAAGTGAAAACGCTGATTCAGAAGTAATTTATACGTTTACCGTACCTGAATTTTTTGCTCAAGATAATTTACAAGATTTAGATACTACGAATCCTTTACCAACAACTCCAGCCGAGTTAGGGAATGATAGGTTAGTATTGCGTATTGTAATGTCAATAAATAATGACACTATTTTTGAAACGGTACAGACTGATGTTAATATTGTTAACAACGGGACATTATCAACTGAAAGTTTTACAAACGGAATTACCGATACAGTTACGGTGTACCCCAA
The DNA here is from genome assembly GCF_000218485.1 of Aquimarina agarivorans. GTDB lineage: Bacteria > Bacteroidota > Bacteroidia > Flavobacteriales > Flavobacteriaceae > Aquimarina > Aquimarina agarivorans. The sequence goes on from NZ_AFPB01000162.1 coordinate 6,904, forward strand.
TCCAACAACATCAAAATTAACAATTTCAGAAGAAGTAAATAGCTGGAAAATTTATGATTTATCAGGAAAAATAATTTATAAAGGTGAAGCTTCAACAATTAAAGTAGATCAACTTGCTGAAGGTTTATATTATATAATTTTGGATGATAATAAAACTCAGGTATTCAAGTTTGTGAAAAATTAATTTGATTAACCATTAAGTCTAATTCTTAAAAAACACGTGTATTTGCTAAAATTTACACGTGTTTTTTATTGATCTCAGGTTTAGTTAAAATTATGCATTTTTAATGCATTTTGCTTTTAGCTTCTAAAAATATTACAAGAGCTATTGGCAATTAGTAATTAGCTGTTGGCTTTAAAATACTGTATATAGCTAAAGGCTAATAGCTAATTGCAAAAACGGATGTTTAAAAAGTAATGACTTTTAGTCATAACCGAAACTATGGTACTTTTAGTCCATAGAAATTCATTTAAGCCATTTCTAATTGTGAATTATCAAGCAAAAATAAGCCATTTTGAATGTGAAATTTAATGTTGATACAAACATAAATTGAAGTTGTAAAAGGCAATTGACTATTTACTTCCTTAAAAATAGTTTACAATAAGCTAACTAAATAGCATTTTGCGTTTTAACATAAAATTCTTAATACCAAATGGTGCTTAAAATAGAAAACCTTTAGTACCTTTAAGGTAAAGGTGATTTTTATGGATGCATTGCAAAAAATTTTTGATGGTTTAATGGAAAGGTATAAAGCAGACGTACCTGATGTATCAAAAATAACCAAAGCAATGGTTGATCAATATATAATTCAAAATCAATTTGATATTGAAAATGATCACGTTGCTTTTCGAACTATTGGAATCCCCAAATTGGGAATAAAAGCTTTCGAAAAAATTTTCTTGAATTATGGGTACAAGGCAAGAGATAGATACAATTTTGAGTCAAAAAAACTGAATGCACGTTGGTATGCCTCGCCTACAAATAAATTTCCTAGGGTGTTTATAAGTGAATTGCGTATTCATGAATTTCCTAAAAATATTCAGGAACTCATTTTAAAATATACAAATGAAATTACCAATGACCCAATCAAAGAATTAGACTTAAATAATCCTGAGCAAGTGGATGATTTTTTACATACGCCTTTGTGGAGTGTACCTTCATGGGAGGACTACCAATCGCTTTTAAAGGTGAGTGAATATGCAGCTTGGGTAATTTACAATCGGTATTATTTAAATCATTATACTATAGCAGTTTCAAGTTTACCAAAAGGATTTAATACATTGGAGTCATTTAATGATTTTTTGAATTCTTTAGGTATTTTATTGAGTGATGCAGGAGGCTATATAAAAGAAAGTCCCGATAAATTATTGTTGCAAAGTGCTACAGTATCGCAATTAAAAAAAGCTATTTTTGCTGCCGGTGATTCGCATTTAATTGCTGGGAGTTATGTGGAGTTTGCTGAGCGAAAAATACTGCCGGAATATCAACACATACCTTTAGCTGAAATTGAAAGAAAACACAGAAAAGAAGGATTTGAAGCTGCAAATGCGGATAAAATTTTTGAAAGTACATTTACGAGTCAACTAAAAAGAAAATAGTTTTTTTGAGCAATAAGAGAAGTTATAAATAGCGTATTGAACAATGAAAAAAATTTTGGTATTAGGTTTAGGTAAGGTAGGAACGCTTATTGCCACTTTACTAAGTGATACATACGAAGTTACCGGAGTAGATAGAGATACTCCTTATTATAAATTTAAACAACCATTTTTAATTGCAAAGGGCAACGTTACTGATCGTAATTTTATTACCCAATTAATAGCTGAAAATGATGCTGTAGTATCTGCCTTACCCTATTTTTTAAATAAAGAAATTGCCAATATTGCTTACGAGAGCGGAGTTCATTACTTTGATTTGACTGAAGACGTAGCAACAACAAACTATATTAGAGGATTAAGTGAAACTGCTAAGTCAGTTATGGCGCCCCAATGTGGTTTAGCGCCAGGAATTATAGGAATTATTGGTGCGGATTTAACAAAAGTATTTTCTAAAGTAAGGGACATTGAACTTAGGGTGGGTGCTTTGCCTAAGTACCCTAATGGCTTACTTGCGTATTCATTTACGTGGTCTCCAGCAGGGGTGATTAATGAATATATAAATGATGCGGAAGCCATTCATAATGGAAAACGAAAAATGGTAACTTCATTGGATGGTATTGAGCATATCAATATTGGAGGAAGGGAATTTGAAGCTTTTGCCACATCAGGTGGTTTAGGAACTATGTGCGAAACTTTTGAAGGGAAGGTGGATACGCTCAATTATAAATCAATAAGGTATCCCGGACATGGTAAATTAATGAAATTTTTAATTCATGAATTAATTTTGAAAGATGATAAAGCCCAGTTGACTCAAATTTTAGAAAATGCCAAACCACCTGTAAAAGAGGATGTTGTATATATTTATGCGGTTGTTGAAGGATGGAAAAAAAAGGGCGGAGAGTTATTTAGGAACGAATTCTACAAAGCATATTCCCCCAAAACTATTGCAGGTCATGAGTGGAGAGCTATTTCATGGACAACTGCAGCATCCATAGCGGCGGTTATTGAAATGGTTGCTAATGGAAGCCTGCCACAAAAGGGATTTATCAAGCAAGAAGAAATACCTTATAAAGATTTTATAGCCACTAAAAGTGGACAATTGTTTATTGATTAATTAAAATTTTAACTACACTTTAAAAAGTGTGTAGTCATCAAAAATTTGAAGGGTATTAAAGCCTATATGTTCTTTAATAAATGTTAAGCTTTCATGAGTATAAAAAATTACATGAGTAGGATCATTTTTATACCACCAATTACTGAAATTTATTGTGTGATCATACAAATAGGTTTTTAAAAGCAATGTTCCACCAGGGAGTAGTAATTGATGAAGCCTTTTGAATTCTTGCAAAGGAAAATAAAAATGCTCTGCGACTTCACAACAAGTTATAAAATCATAAGTGTTACTAAAAACTTCAGTTGACGGAGCATATATTGGATCAAAACCTGCTACTTGATAGCCTTTTTTTTGCAACAAATACTGTACTATAGCGGTTTTTCCACATCCATAATCTAAGCCGTGGCTTTTTACAGAATAGTTTTTTACAACAGCATTAATTAATGGAGTTACAAAATTCTGGTATCCTTCATCTTCAATATCATCACTATGTTTGTCGTATCGTTCTTTTTCGGCGGTAGTATTTAAGTAAAATTCAGGATGTAAAAAAATAACTCCACACGTTTCACATTGTGAGTACGATCTTTTTTTGGAAGAATAAAATAAGTGCGTGTTAGCACTTTTGCATAATGAGCATGTCATGGTTGGAGTATAAAAATTTAATAAAAAAAAATCCACTTGAAGTAAGTGGATTTTTTTATTGAGATTAAGAATTCCCTTTCAAGAAATTTTTCAATTATGCCTTTTCTTGCAAAATTAAAGTGATTTTATTTTTTGCCATTTTTCTTTCCAAATAGTCAAGTCATCATGAAATTTATCAATTTTTTTATACACATCTGCTACCATTGGATTGGATTTATCGGCGTGTTTAAAAAATTGTAGGTTATTTTCTAATTGCAGTATTTCACCTTTTAATTCGTCCATACGTTTGCGGATAAATGACTTTTCATCCTGTAATACTCGTTGGTCGTTTTGATCAGTAATTTCAGCTAATTTATTATCAAATTTAATAAGTTCAGCTTCCTTTTTATTCAAATTAAGTTTAGCAAACATACTATCCAAAATTTGACTAAATTCTTCCTCAATTTTACGTTTTTTGTACGGTACTGCACCAAAAACCTTCCACTCACTTATTTTTGAAGTCACTGATTCTAAATCTGTCACCTCAAATGCTTTCAGTTTTTCTAGGAAACTCGATTTTTTTTCAAAAGCTTCTTCCTGGGCAGCATTAGCCGCTTCCTTTTTATTGTTTATACGGTCAAAATAATAGTTGCAAGCATCCTTAAATTGTTTCCATACTTTATCGCTATCCTTACGGGGAACATGACCAATTGATTTCCATTCACTTTGGATACGTTTCATTAAAGGAGTAACAATTTCAAAATCATCACTATCCTTATTTGCTTCGGCAGTAGCAATTAAATCTTTTTTCTTTTTAAGATTATCTAGTTGATCGCCTTTTATTTGTTTATAAAAGTCGTTTTTTGCTTTGTTAAAACCTCGTTCAGCAGTACGAAATTCATCCCAAATACTATTTTTAAATTCATTAGGAACTCTGCCAACTTTTTTAAATTTTTCATGAAGCGCTTCAATTAGCTTCATTGCTTTTTGCCAATCCTGATGTTTATCTTTTGGAGCTTCGGTAATTGCATTTATTTCAACAAGAATATCCTTTCTTGCCACCAAGTTTTTCTTCCTGTTTAGCGTCTTGTTCCGTGTAGTGCGCCTGCCTGTTGTCATGAATTTCTCGCGTAAGCTCGCTAAATTTATCCCAAATTAAATCTTTATACTCTTTGGCAACTGGACCAATTTCTTCCTTCCAAATTTTGTGTAAAACCTGTAATTCTCTAAAGGCTCTATTGATATTAGTTTCTTGCGTAAGCTCTTTGGCACGCTCAATGATTTTTACCTTTTGCTCTAAATTGTGTTTGTAATCTAAATCACGAAATTCACGATCAAGGTGAATTATTTCGTAAAATTTATCTACATGGTGATAAAATGTATTCCAAACTACGTTATTTTGGTCTCTTGGAATAGCGCCTGCCTGATGCCAGTGTTCCTTAATATTCTTAAATAAATTGAATTTATTGTTTACTGTTTCATTGGAAGAAATAAGTGTTTTCAATTGCTCGATAAGTTCCAAACGATGCTTTAAATTCTTTTCAAGGTTGGTTTTTAAAGTTTTGTAATAATCGTTCTTTTTGTCCTTATAATTGAAATATAACTCATTGAATTTTCGTTTTAAAGGAGTTGTAAAATAGAAATCAATTTCATTTCCGCCTTCAGCAATAAATATTTCTTTACTTTTAGCCGCCTTTTCGTCAAAGTTTATATTAAAATGCTTACGAATATTTTCAACCTGATCTTTAATTAATTGCACAGGATAATTTGTAGTTAATTTTTTAAGACTATCCAGCAATTGTTCTTGCGTAAAGGAAGCGTAATCTTCAACAGGAATTTCAATAATTTTTTCCTTTTCTTTTTCGGTTTCAGCTATAGCATCATCATTTTTTACCTCATTTTCGGAAACAGAAGCTTCAGAATTCACAGGATCAATAGTAGGTTTTTCAGTTGATTCTGTTTCATTGGTAGTCGTAGCTTCTACATCATTAGTTGTTGTAAAAGTATTTTCTGCAGCAGCGTCATTATTTTGAGCTTCTAAATCGGTGTTTAAATTTTCGCTAATAGGCATTGGTAAACGATTTCAATTTTAGATTTTTGAAAGATAATAAAAATTGCTAGTAAATAAGCACAAATGGCGTATTGAAATATTGTTCAGGAATTCCAAATTTCATATGATTTTTCAGCTTGTAAAATAAGCATTTGCAAACCGTTACAAGTAATTGCATTTTTTTCAGCTCCTTTTTTTAAAAAAGTGGTTTCCGCAGGATTGTAAATTAAATCATATAAAACATGATTATTAGTAATAAACTCATAGGGAATATTTGGACAGGCATCCACGTTTGGAAACGTGCCTAAGGGCGTACAATTAATAATTAATAAGTTATTTTTAATGATCTGCTGATTCAATTCTTCGTAAGTGTACTGGTTTTCTTTTTTGTTGCGCGAAACAAAAGTGTAATCAATATCTAAACTTTTTAATGCATAAGCCACAGCTTTAGAAGCCCCTCCAGTTCCTAAGATCAGTGCTTTTTTTGGTATTTCCTTAAGTAATGGAAGTAATGAATTTTTGAAACCGTAAAAGTCACTATTATATCCAGTTAGGCTACCATCGTTTTCAAATTTTATAACATTTACTGCGCCAATTGTTTGCGCAATAGGATCCAATTGTTTTAAAAAAGGAAATACATCTTGTTTGTAAGGAATGGTTACGTTAAGCCCATGGAGCTTATTTGTTTTTAGTACCTCACGCAATTCATTAATGTTTTGCAAATCAAAATTTTGATAGCTAGCATTAATTTTTTCTTTTTCAAAACGTTCCTTAAAATAGGATGCTGAAAAAGAGTAGCTTATATTTTTTCCTAACAGGCCGTAAGTTTTTTTCATAATTATAATTTCCCTTTCGGGAAGAATTAAAACCTTCGTAATGAAAGTTATGTCATTGTTATTGGATTTAAGTTTTTAAGAAATATTTTGGATTTTGATAATTGTTATAACAGTTACATTTTTTTAACAATTAAACTATTATTGTTTCTTTAAATTTAATGTGATTGATAATAGTTTTTAAGTATCTATATGGGGCAATAACCGATTTTAGGAGTAAACTCATTTAAAAAAGATTTGTGTGATCAATGAACTTTGTTAAATTTTAGAAGTTTTATTTCCTACATAATCCAAATACAATACTACGCCAATACCTACTATAATCCAAAGTAGCGCAATAAATGTTGCCGAATTTAAAGCAGGAAGGTAACGTTCATAATGATCCAGCACCGCATTGCTATTATTGTCCATAAGTAATTGATTGGTAGTGTCTAGTTTAAAAATTTTATTTTTCCAAGGCCATACCACACCAAGTGAACCTAAAATAAATCCTATGATACTGGCAAAGGTTTGATTTTTAAATTTTTTAAGCACAAATCCCAACAAATGGGATAGACTAACCATGCCTACCAATGAACCTATACTAAAAATTATAAGCACTGTTAATAAACGCATATGTTTTGCATTGTTTAAAAAACTAAAGTCGTTATTAAATACGTAAAGAAAAGTGTCAAATAATGTATTTACTGAATCAACCAGCAACAATACGTAATTACCCAATAGAATAAGTATAAACGAGCCTGAAAGCCCAGGAAGTGTCATGCCCGAAACTCCAATTATGCCACAGAAAAACACAAAAATAAGGTTGTCATTTTGCGTACTGGGAGGTAGTAAACTAATGGCAATTCCTGCTAAAGTGCCTCCAATTAAAAAAGAGAGCGTAGTTGAATTCCAATTTTTAAAGGTACGAGCAATATAGATTACTGAGCCTATAATCATTCCAAAAAATAATGACCAAACATACAATTCATGAGTGACCAAAAAGTAATCCAGAATTTTAGAAACACTAAAATAGCTAATCAGCATTCCTGCAATGAGCAAACCCAAAAAAGAACCATTGATGTACTGAAAAAAACTAGCCCACCTAAAGTTAATAAGTAGTTTAAACGCTTTAAAATTGATTTTTTGAAGCGAGTAAATAAATTCCTCATAAAAACCAGCAACAAAAGCAACAACGCCACCAGAAACCCCAGGGACTTTATTAGCAGCACCCATAGCCAAACCTTTTAATACCAAAAGAATTTTATCGACTAAAGTACGCGTGCTTTGTGGCATAAATTGATGTAATTTCTATTTGTTTCGTTCTCCTAATTTTTCTAAAGCTAAAATACTGATAAAACCAATAATACTAAGTATAACGGCAAGTAGGATTTGCGGTTCGCCATCATAATTTGATGGTAAAACGGATTGTTCCTTTAGGGTAATTGTTTTATCGCTGACCACCATGGTTTCAAGCACCTTTTTCCATGGCCATATTTTATTTAATGAACCTAAAATAAAACCAGTAAGAATGGCTAAAGTTATATTTTTATAATGATTAAATAACCATTTCAGCAAACGTGAAAAGGATAACAATCCAATAATTGCACCTAGGGCTACAGCACCAACTTTGGCAAAATCGTGGTTGTGTACTGATTCGCTAATGGTGGCGTAAGCACCAAGCAATACTAAAATAAATGCCCCAGAAATACCAGGTAAAATCATGGCACAACTAGCTATGGCACCAGCAAAAATTAAAAAAAGTGTACTATCAGTTCCTTGCATAGTGCTTAATTGAGTAATGCTAAATGCGCCAACGGCACTAATTATAAGCAATATTATAGTAATCCCATTCCATTTGGTTATTTGTTTAGCTACATACAGTATACTAGCCAATACCAAACCAAAAAAGAATGCCCATATTTTTATAGGATGGTTTTCAAGTAAAAAATGCATTAATTTCATAATACTCAGTGCACTGATTATAACACCAAAAGCTAATGTGGTTAAAAAATTGGCATTTGCTTTTTGCCAAAATGATTGAAGTCCATTTGTTTTAATCGTATTAAAAAGTGCTAGATTTATGTTAGAAATACTTTCCACCAACTCCTGATAAATTCCAGAAATAAAAGCAATAGTTCCTCCAGAAACTCCAGGGACTACATCGGCAGCCCCCATTGCCATCCCTTTTAAAAAAATGATAAAATAATCTTTAATTGATCTTTTCATAGTTGATGTGTCCTTTTTTGCTGACGTCAAAAGTAATTAAAAATAGGAGAGTAGTGGTATTAAAAAATTGCTAAGTGGTAATAATTAATCAATAATTTCGATGGGAGCATCCATAAAAATTTCCCCTTTGTTCGTAGGAACCAGATAAATACCAAAACATACTGATTTTCCTTCTTTTTTAAAGGTGGCTAGCGTTCTTAATGGTTCTTGATTGTCGCGTTGTTTCAAGGTTATAGGGTCAATGGTGCTTAAGGAACATCGATTTGTTTTTGATACAACATTGAATATGATGTTTCCAATTTTTAGTGTTTTCCACAATTCTTCCTCGTAAGCTTGCCCACCTGTAACTATCAGATTAGGTCTAAAACTTTCTGCGGTTAAATGTGTTCCAATCCTATTATTTAAATCATTTAACGATGCTTCAGAAATTAAATGTATGGGAGCTATATCGTTAAAAGCTTTTTTACTGGTAATAGTATCGGATGAATCAAGTTTAATTAAGCGACATGATATATTTAAGTATTCAGAAAGTAACTTATTAATTTTTGTGTTTTTTAAAAGCTGGACTTTTACAATATCATCAAATAGATGTACTTCAGTTAACATTTTATCGAATTGGTCAACATTAATAGTAATCTCGGCGTTATCTAAAGTAATATGCAGCATTTGCTGATTTACCTTAATGATTAGGTGTAAAAATTTAGAGTACTCGCGTGCCGTAAGTACTTTATTATTTTGATCAATAATTGCATAATTTCTATCATTTTGAAAACCGTTAAATTCCACCTTAGTATGAGTTAATTCAATAGGTTTGGCTGATTTTAACGGGTAAACGAGTAACTTTTTTACACGATGTATATCCAATATATGCAAGTTTAAAAATTAATTACCACTCTGCCATTGAAACACAACTGAAGTATAAATTCATTTGAAAATTTGAAATTTATAAGCATCCCGCATATATATGTTGCACCTCAATTAAATTTAAACAGGTGGGAAACAATTCTTCAAAAATCACAAAATAATCTGCATCTGCTTTTAAAGCAGTTTCTAAATAATAATTGGCTTTCGTTAAATTATGTTTAATGTAATGCAATCCTGCTAAACGAATTAATAATTCATTATTTTCAGGAAAAAGCTCCAGAGCTTGATCCAAACTTATTATGGTAGCATCAATTTCACCTAATTTCCACAACAGATCTGCTCGTTGAATCCAAGTATTAATATCATAATCTCCAAATTCGAGTGCTTTACGATAGCCTCTTTCAGCTTCTTCTAAAAAACCTAAACGCAGGTTTATTTTTGCATAACGTTTCCAGTAATTAATATTTTCAAAATCAATTTCCAATGCTTTGTTAATATAGTACAATGCTTTTTGGTAATCTTTTTTTGCGTTATAAAAATCAGTAATTGCAATCCAGCCTTTATCTAGTAAAGGATCTTCATTAACAGTTTTAATGTAATAGTGTAAAGCTTTGGTTTGTTCGCCAAGTTTTTCGAAACTTTTTCCAATGTGGAGTAACGCAAAAGACGTTGGATCTTCTAGCTCCAGCGTAATCGAATAATTTTCAATGGCATCATTGTAACGCCCTAACTGCTCTAATACTTTGCCTTTTTCAATATAAGCACCAACAAACGTATCGTCACTTATTATCGCAAAATCAAATGCAGCTAATGCTTTTTTTAATTCTTTAATGTCGCAATATTGTTTGCCTAATTGGTGCCAAGCAACTTCACAGTAAGGATTTGTTTCCAGATATTCAGTTAAAAAATTAATAGCTTCTTCAGGCTGATCTAAAAAGTTAAAACAATTAATTGTATTGTATAATGAAGAATAGTCGTCAGGATCTAGTTTTAAACATGCTATAAATTCGCTTTTTGCATTTTCAAAATCATCCATAAACAAATATTCCATGCCTAATAGGGCATGAACATCGGCTTTATCTTGGGTAAGCTTTAATGCTTTTTTTAATAATTCAATAGCTTTACCATGATTGCCTCTTTTAGAAACAATTGACGCTCTTTGAATAAATACTTCATCATTTTCAGGTTCCAATGCCTGTAGCTGATTCAGTAAACGCTCAGCATTGTCCAAATTATCTTCAAAAACCATGATTTCAACATTAAGTAGTTTTAAATTAGTTGAAGAAGGATGCTGAGCAAGTCCTAATGAAATTGCTTTTTTTGCTTTAGCTAATTTACCACTGTCCAAATAAAAATGGATGATGTTTTCAAATTCGTTGGAATCAAAGAAAACAACCCTGTTTGATTTAAGCATTGCCTCATACCTGTCCAATGCAATATTTTCATTATCGTCGTGATTGCTTAAATACATATGACCGTTTTTTGAACCTTTTTACATCAGGTTTGTTTTTTGATTTTATTAAACAATGCTGATGCTCTGTTTAATAAAATCAAATTAAAATACGTTTTAAACGTTCTTTTTTCTAAGATACAATCTTATGCTGTACATTTCAATTGTATTAAATTGTCTTGTTAACATATTAATTAACAAAATTGATACCACTTATCGTTTATTGATTCCTAATCTTTACTTATGCTATGTAAAGGTTAGTACTAAAGTAGTATTTACTTTATTTAAGCATACTGAGTTATCATTATTTTAACGTATTCAATTTAAGTGAACACTTTCAAGAAAATTCATTTAAAATTTCCAGAAGTATCTGACATCCCTCTTCAATTTCTTTATCACTGATAGTGAGCGGTGGAGTGATACGTACAGCTCTTTTTTCAAATAATAAAAAGAAAAGTATCAGCCCTTTTTCTTTGCATTTCATAACAACTTCAGTAGCTAATTCTGCCGTAGGCAAAAGTATAATGAGCATTAATCCTATTCCTCTAATTTCATTAATTAATGGATGTACTAATAATTTTCTGAATAATTTTTCCTTTGCCAATGTGTCAGGAATTAGATCTGAAGAAATGACTGTTTGCAACGTAGCTAGGCAGGATGCCGCAATTATAGGATTTCCTCCAAATGTAGTAATATGTCCAAGCATGGGATTATTCATTAGTAAATCCATGTGAGCTTCCGATGCAGTAAAAGCACCAACGGGCAATCCGCCACCTAATCCTTTGCCGGTAACAACTACGTCAGGGATTACATTATAATTTTGAAAGCCAAATAATTTGCCAGTTCGACCGATACCAGGTTGAATTTCATCTAAAATTAATAAGGCTCCAACCTGGTCACAGCGTTTTTTGACTTTAGTAAGGTAGCCGTTTTTTGGTTGAATAAATCCAGCGCCCCCTTGAATGGTTTCCAAAATAACTCCGGCGGTTTGTGTTGTTATTTTGCTTAGATCATTTTCATTATTAAATTCAATAAAATGAATATCTGGAATTAAAGGTCTGAAAGCTTGTTTGCGTTCCTCATAGCCCATAACACTTAGTGACCCCATCGTATTACCGTGATAAGCCTTTTTGGCAGCAATAATTTGGCTTCGACCAGTAACCCTACGAGCTAGTTTTAGCGCCCCTTCAATAGCTTCAGTACCTGAATTGGTCAAGTATGTTTTATTGAGTGGATCGGGGAGGTTTTTGGCAATAAGTTTTGTCAGTTCAACGGCAGGTTGCTGTATGTATTCACCATAAACCATTACATGCAAGTACCGATCTACTTGAGCTTTAATAGCCTCAACTACATTTGGATGGCAATGCCCTAAACTACAAGCCGATACACCCGCTACAAAATCCAAATGTGCTTTTCCTTTGGTGTCATATATGTAGCTTCCACTTGCATGGGAAACTTCCATAGCTAAAGGAAAAGGAGTGGTTTGTGCCTGATATGTAAAGAAATCTTTTTTCATTTGCTATTATTAATGAGTTGACAGTTTTAGTTGTGAGTTGTTGGTTATTAGTTGTGAGTAGTTAGTTGTTGGTTGTATGGTATAATTTTTAATATAAAAATTTAAAGTTTGAATTGAACTAACTATTTTTTAATTTGTTTTCAAGTAATATAAACAATGAAAAGTCCAACGGAGAATGTTGATAATATTAAGCAGAATCAAAAATAAATACAATCATTGTTGATCCTGATACTTCACCATTTGAATTAAATTTTGATATTAAAAAAAGATAAACCAGATTATAAAATTAATTAAAAATGAAATAAAAAGTCAAATAATGGAATTTTTGTTAGAAATTTTTATATTTATTTAACTAGCTAACAGCTAATAACCAACAACTCACAACCGAAAACTAATCATCAGACGCTTCTTTAAGTTTGACATCTTTAAAACGAGAATGTTCTGATCGTTGCTCATTAATTCTTTTTAATGTTTCTTCATCAAAAAAGTCTTTTTCTTCTTCCGGAAGGGGCAACCCCTTAATCTTGGTAAGTTGAAAAGGGGCTTCATCCCTAAATAAATCTTTTTTACTGGAAATAAGTTCATCTCCTCGCCAATTGAGGCCTTGTAATTCTCTAGCATTTGGTGGTAATTCACTTTCCATGTAAAGTGTACCTTCCACGTTATCGTAATAATAAATATCGGTCATTTCCTGTTCCTCAAATAAAATCCGAATATTACTACAGGCTACTTTGTTAATTCCAATTAGTTCCTGTTTGTCATCACGTTGAAAATAAATGGTTTCCGTATTTTTATCAATATCAACAATATCCAACTTGTTATTTTTAAACAACCCATACAAAATAGCGCCTTTAACTTGGTTAAATCCTTCTTTTAATGTATCCTGCTGTACTAAAAAACTATTATTATACACTTTTAACGAATCTAATTTGTTTGTTTTTTGATCGGAAATTAATTGAATAGTATCCCCAGTCATTTGGTTTTTTGCAGACCATAATATGGGTTTGCCAATCATTTTGGTAAAGCCTGTGATCTGTGCCATACTTAAGGAATCGCACTTGCCGCTCATGTCGGTTTTATATATCCGAACATCATAAAAACCGCGAAGTAGTCTTTTTTCAGGTTTTCCCGTAACCATTATTGTATCGCTGTGGATAAAAATGGAATCATTTTCTTGTTTTGAAATGGCTAATGCTCGCTTTGTAATAAAAACAGAATCTTTATTTTTAAAAACTTCGGCATAATGACCTTTTATTAAACTGTGATTTGCGGTGTCAATAACGCGAATGTTGTTGGTTGCAGAAGCAAAATTAATGTTATTATCCACGTAAATACTGTCGCCAAGTACACGTCGGTTGTCATAATCAATTCGGGCGTTTTTGATGGCATATCCGATATCAGTTTTTGTATCGTAAAAACCACGTTCACAATACAAGATACTTTCAGGGCTTACTACTGTTGAAGGTCCGTATAAATAAACTTTTCCCGTTTCGTTAAAATAATCAAGTCTGTCAGAATTTAAAGTATTTTCATTGTTTACCACTACCACTTCTTTTGTGAAAGTTGAAAATTTACGATCCATATAATACCTTCCGATACGACTTGTCAATGTCATGCTAGAGTCGATTACCGTTCCTCCACTGCGGTAATATGCTTGCTGGCGTAATCTGTCAAAAAACAAGGTATCTGTTTTAAGTGTATTTTGTTCGGTTTCCAAAACAACATTGGTACTGGCATAAGCAAATTCGGTATTTCCGTTATATTCAGCATATTTGCTATTCATTGTCAATGTGTCACCTTGTTTCATTTGAACATTTCCATAAGCTTTAACAAAGCGGTCTTGGCCATAATGCACAGCTTGATCGCACCAAATTTCAATTCCTTTATGTTTTAAATAAACTTGATTGTCAATTTTACTGAGTAGGGTAGCACCAGGATATTTTTTTTCATCTATTTCCAATCGGTCAGATACCACGTCGATTACCTTAGATTCTTGCGCAAGCAAACTACTTGTAAAAAGAAGAATGAAAAGCGTTATGTTTAAATGAGATTGTTTCAATATACAATTTTTGACAAATTTATTTATTTAATTCAACAATGTATAAATTAATTATACATAGTACATTTTGATGTAGTACATCTCAATTATAAATTAAACCGATTTATACTTTTGCAGAACATAAATCGGTTTAAAAACTATAAAAGTGCTATGCCAATAACTAATTTAAAGTAGTCAAAGGGAAAACTATCAACTTCTTTTTACAAAGAAACTAGATTGTTTTGCAGTTCATAGTTGTCAATTTCAGTAGCTTTAAGTGAATTTATCCAATCCTCTTTTGTAATACTGTAATACACATCATGCCTACTTATGCCCGCAGCATCTACATAATGATTACGACGAATTCCCTCTTTTGTTGCACCTAATTTTTCGATTGCTTTTTGCGAACGGATATTTCGAGTATCCGCCCCAAATTGGATTCGGTTTAAGCGTAAATTAGTAAAACCAAAATCTAATAATAATGCTTTGGTGGCAGTATTAAGCCCAGTACCCCAAAAATGAGTGCCATACCAAGTCCAGCCAATTTCGGCTCTTTTATTTGTAGTATCAATTTTTCCAAAGCGTGTGCAGCCGGCTAAAGCTCCAAAATCTTTATCTACTACTAAAAAGGGAATAGCGGTATTGTTCTTTTTTGCTTGTAAGGTACTGTTTATGTAATCTTTTAAATCATTTGTATTTTTAATATAATGGCCCATAAATTCCCAAATGTCATTATTGAAAATTATTTCATTTAAGCCTTGTGCTGTTTGAATATTAAAGGGAATAAGTCTGACTCTTTCGTTTTCTAAAATCATGATATAATGAACCTCATTACTGAGGAGTTTTTTTAAGTTATAATTTACGCTATTTGAGATTTGAATACTTTAGGACAAGCCTTAAAGCCTTAAAGTTTTAATTTAGCAATGTTCCGTTCCGTTATAAATCCACATGGGCATGGTGGTGCCTGCAGTTACAAAATTCAATTTTTTGTAAAACGAAATGCTATTACCATCAGCAGTTAGCATTTGCATATGAAACTGCATATAATTTTTTTGTAGCTTTTGCATTACTAACTTACCAATGCCTTTATTTTGATATTCGGGCAAAACAAGCAAATGGGGGTAATAAACTACTAAATAGCCATCTGAAATAGCGTTTCCTAAGCCGATTAGTTTATCATTATCCCAAGCAGTAACTAATGAATGTGAATTCATTAGGGCCTTTTGTAACATTTCAGGTTTATCCGCAGCGCTCCATTTATTAGCTTTGTACAAATGAACAATTTGTGCTAAATCAATTTTTTTTGAAGTTGAAACTTTGATATTCATGATAAATAATTAAAAATTAGATAAAAAAAACCTCGTAGCTGAGCTACGAGGTCTATTAGATTTTATGCAATACTAATCATCCGTAACTCATTCGTAGAATGTACGTTTCATAGTTTTTTTCATTGTATTTAAAAATGCTGTTGTGATCATATAAAAACAAATATATAAATTTTTAATTTACTTGCATTAAAAAAAGCCAATAAATTAATTTATTGGCTTTTACTAAATTTGTCTAAATATTCTAGCCGAGATTTATTAAAGGTACGATACACACCCAAATTTTAAAGATAACTTTGTGTCAACTTTAATTTATTGCAGCTTAATAGTATAATAAAAGATATTAGTCTTTTTTTCTGAATTTTGCTAAAATTTCTTTCATGTGTTCGCCAGCAGCCTCGCGACCACCTAAACCATATGATAAAGCTACTGCCACAGCCACAGCACCTAAAACAAGCCCAAAAGCAAGTTCCACAATACTATTAGCAATACCCATTGTACGTAGTGAGATTGCTAAAAATAATGCTATAATAGCGCCTCGTGCAATAGAAGCTATAAATGTGTTATTTTCTGACTTGGATAATATGTTATAAAATAGTGTAGCAATAAAATTACCAATAATAAGAATAAGCAAGCCAAATAATATTTGCCCTGATAAATCAAGAATTGTTCGTAAAATATCATTTAGTTGTGATAATTCAAGAATTTCCACTCCTGTGATAATTCCGAAAAACACAATAAAGAAATATAACAACCCGCTCACTATTTTTGCAACAGATTGATCTTTTCCTATAACACTACTTAATTGTAATTTTTCAGCAAGGTTATCAATACCTAGACTTTTTAAAAGATCACCTACAAAATCAGTTAAATATTTACCTCCAATTACAAATAGTGCAATAATTATAAAGGAAGCTAGTATTTTTGGAAGCAATCCTAATACAGTATGTAAAATACCATTGGCAGGTTCACTTATGGCATTAATATTAAGTGCATTTAAAGCCTGTATAATAAAAGGAATAATAATTACAGCAAATACAATTTTTTGTAAAATATTGACAAATTTTGCAGTATCGCTAATTTTTAATTTACTAGCCAAGCTGCTTAGTAAGGTTGAACCCATACTGATTAAATTGGACACTACCTTGGCAATAATGTATCCAACAAAAGCTATTACGCCGGCTGCAATTAAATTAGGTAAAAATGCCAAAATTTCATTAAGCATATTTTTAATAGGATCTAACACGCTATCAAGTCCCAATTTGCTTAATACTAATAGTAATACAAAAATTAGTATTACGTAATAAAAAAGATTCGCAATAAAAACATTGATATTGGTGTTGCCAACTTTGTTTCCTAAAAGCTTATTGTCCCATTTTGATTTTTTTAAAACTTTGCGAATCAAATTTCGAATCACCTTAGCTACAATTAGCCCTATAATTAAAATAAGAATTGCAGCAACTAGGTTGGAAATTTTTCCAAGACCTATTGCGGCAAATGTTTCATTAAATGTTGTTGTAATTTTATCCATGATTTAAATAATTGATTATTAGACAATTAAATTTACTTAGAAAAAACTACTTAATCCTAATTATTTAAATATTTCGCAAGTTTATTTCCATAATCCGCAAAAATTATGGTTAAAGAGTTTATGAGGAATTGAAATATAAATTTTGCGTAACTTAAAAGAGAAATACCAGTCAAGCGATGGAAACTTATTTTTTTAGGGTGTATTGACTTGAATTTTGCTTAGTCAGAAATAGAAAATACCGATTCCAATTTTGCATTATTCCAATAGAATTTAGGAATTCTTATTTTTAAGTATAAAGGGATAAAGAACCATTTTTAATTTGCCGAATTAAAATGAGCCTTTAAAAATTCTACGTCAACATAAAAAAGAACCGTAGCACATGCGATACTTATTTTTTCTGATTTGTACAATTCCCAAACTCATCATTTTTATTTAAGATAAATTCATACAGGAAATGGTATTATTTTACTACAACAGATGTATTCTAAATAGAAAAACCTAATATGATTGTATTAGGTTTTTTTGTATCGTACGAATTTTAGAATAAGCTTGATTGGATAGGGAAGAGGTGTACTATTCTTTAAGTAACTCCTCCAGATTGACATCAGCTAATGAATTTACCACCATGTCGGGCTCAAAAGCGTATTTAATTAATGACTCTTTTTTGGTAATTCCTGAAAGTGTTAGGATGGTTTTATAACCCATTTGTATGGATCCTAATATATCAGTATCCATGGTGTCTCCTATAACAATAGTTTCATCGGTTGATAAGCCTAATTTTTTTCTTGCTGCACGCATCATCACAGGGCTAGGTTTTCCAACGGAAAAAGCTTTAATACCTGTAGCTTCTTCAATCATTCTTACAATAGCTGTAATTCCTAAATTATCCCAACCTTTTTTCTTTGGAGAAGGATCTAGATTTGTAGCAACCAATTTGGCACCTGAAAGAATCATATCTACAGCTTTATTTGCCATTTCCAGAGTAAAATTTCTACCCTCACCAATTACTACATAATCTGGGTCTTGAGTCACCATTGAATATCCATTTTCGTGCAGACTGGATATCAATCCACCTTCGCCTAAAACGTAGGCGGTACCATTTGGTTTCATAAAAGATAAAAACCAAGCAGTTGCCATGGCGCTAGTATACACGTTTTCCTCCTGTACGTGAATATCCATTGGTTTTAGTTTGTTTACTACATCAATGGCTGCTCTTTGGCTATTGTTAGTCATAAAAAGAAAAGGGATATTTTCTTCTTGTAATTTTGTAATGAATTCTTTTGCTCCAGGGATGGCGTTATTTCCGCTGTAAATAACTCCGTCCATATCAATTAAAAATCCTTTGCTCATTATTTTTACCTATTTGATAGATTTATAAAAGTAATACGAATATTATAAAGTAGAATGAAATTCATATTAATTATTCGTTTTGCACTTGCTTATTACGCTTTTGAACGACTTTTTGTTTGATCAATAGTAAGCGTTTATTAAAAATAATTATTTCAAATTGTAAATATAGTAATGGCGCTTATAGAAAGCTAAAAAAGTAAAAAGAGATTTATTGTAATTTCTTAGATCATTAATTAAAAAAAGGCTACCAAATTAATGATAGCCTTTTAATATATCGAGATTTCTATGGTTTAGAAATAAATTATTTTACTTGTGCAACAATAGCTTTGAACGCCTCTGGGTTGTTCATAGCTAAATCAGCTAATACTTTACGGTTAAGCTCAATATTATTGGCTTTCAATTTCCCCATAAACTGAGAGTAAGACAATCCTTCTTGTCTTGCTCCTGCATTTATACGGGTAATCCATAAAGCACGGAAAGTTCTTTTCTTATTTCTACGGTCTCTGTAAGCATAAGACATTGCTTTGTCCACCGCGTTTTTAGCTACTGTCCAAACGTTTTTACGACGTCCGAAGTATCCTTTTGCTTGTTTAAGCACCTTTTTTCTACGAGCTCTTTTGGCTACAGAATTTACTGATCTAGGCATAATTTTAAATTTTTTAGTAGCAGGCGATCTTTTGATACTTTCTTAAATAAATAACACTTTGACAGTTTAATTTATTTAGCCCGACTCCTGGGTTTATAATAATTTTAACCGATTGGCTAACTTAAAATTGAATTACTTTAAACGTAATTGTGTTAATATGTTAGCTTCATCATTTTTGTGCACTAATCCATCATGGGTTAATGCAAGCTTACGTTTTTTAGACTTTTTTGTTAAAATATGACTTTTAAACGCGTGCTTTCTTTTAATTTTACCAGTACCAGTAAGCTTAAAACGCTTTTTAGCACTAGATTTTGTCTTCATTTTAGGCATAATATCCTGTTTTTATATAAAAATCTCGCTATATCTATATACAATTATTTCGGACTGACAAAAATGCCAATCCAAAATAGATGGTGATAATTCTTTATCAGAATTATTTTGATTTTTTTGGAGCAATAAACATAATCATACGCTTACCTTCCAACTTTGGCATTTGCTCTACTTTACCTAATTCTTCCAGCTCCTGTGCTAACTTTAACAAAAGGATTTGTCCTTGATCTTTATAGATGATTGAACGTCCTTTAAAAAATACATAAGCTTTTAGTTTTGCACCTTCTTGAAGGAATTTTTCAGCATGTTTCTTTTTAAAGGCATAATCATGTTCATCCGTATTAGGTCCAAATCTAATTTCCTTAACAACAACTTTGGTTGCTTTTGATTTTAAGGCTTTATCCCTTTTCTTTTGTTCATAAAGGAACTTTTTATAGTCCATTATTTTACAAACAGGAGGAACTGCTTTAGGTGAAATTTCAACAAGATCAAGTTCTTGTTCTTCGGCCATACGTAAAGCTTTGCGTGTATCATATACACCAATTTCTACATTATCACCAACAAGACGTACTTGTTCTGCTCTTATGTATCGGTTAATCTTATGAGGATCTTCCTTTATTTCCCTAATAGGTCTTTTAGATCTTTTTCTTCGAATTGCTATGGCTAAAAATGTTTTAGTTAATATTAATTTATCCGTTAAAAACGACTAGTGTTTTTTCAATTTCTTTAGTGACAACTTCTGCGAAAGCTTCAATAGAAATACTTCCTAAGTCATCTTTACTACCATGTTGACGTACAGAAACTGTGCCATTTTTCTCTTCATTTTCTCCAATAATAAGCATAAATGGATATTTTTTCATTTCTGCTTCACGAATTTTTTTACCAATGGTCTCGTTTCTATTATCTACAAGTGCGCGAATTTCGTAATTTTCTAGTACATTTAAAACTTTTTCCGCATATTTTTCATATTTTTCACTTAATGATAATATAATTGCTTGTTCTGGCATAAGCCAAAGTGGGAAATTACCCCCAGTATGTTCTAAAAGAATTGCAATAAAGCGCTCCATACTTCCAAATGGTGCTCTGTGAATCATTATAGGTTGATGTAATTCATTGTCAGAGCCTTTGTATGTTAATTCAAAACGCTCAGGAAGGTTGTAATCCACTTGTATAGTTCCCAACTGCCAACTACGTCCTAATGCGTCTTTTACCATAAAATCAAGCTTAGGACCGTAAAAAGCAGCTTCGCCACTTTCAATAACGTAATCTAATCCTTTTTCTTGGGCTGCGTTAATAATTGCATTTTCAGCTTTTTCCCAGTTCTCAACACTTCCAATATATTTTTCAGGTTTTTTGAGATCTCTGACTGATACCTGAGCCGTAAAATTATCAAAACCAAGCGATCCAAATACGTAAAGTACTAAGTCAATTACTTTTTTAAACTCATTATCCAATTGGTCTGGAGTACAAAAAATATGTGCATCGTCCTGAGTAAAACCTCGAACACGCGTTAATCCATGGAGTTCGCCACTTTGCTCGTATCGGTAAACGGTGCCAAATTCGGCATATCGCTTAGGTAAATCACGATAAGACCAAGGACCACTTTTATAAATTTCACAGTGGTGTGGACAGTTCATGGGTTTTAACAAAAACTCTTCGTCGTCGGCAGGCGTTGTAATAGGTTGAAAGCTATCTTCGCCATATTTTGCGTAATGACCGCTAGTTTCATAGAGTTCTTTTTGACCAATATGTGGTGTTACTACCATTTCATAGCCCGCCTTTTTTTGTGCTTTTTTTAAGAAGTTTTCTAAACGTTCGCGTAAAGCAGCTCCTTTTGGTAACCATAACGGTAAGCCTTGGCCTACCCGTTTAGAAAAAGTAAATAACTCCAACTCCTTGCCTAATTTTCTGTGATCCCTACGTTTAGCTTCTTCTAATAATTCTAAATAAGCTTTTAAATCCTTTTGTTTAGGGAACGAAGTTCCGTATACACGTGTTAACTGTTTATTATTTTCATCACCACGCCAATAAGCGCCAGCAATGCTCATTAATTTAACGGCTTTTATGTAACCTGTATGAGGTAAGTGTCCGCCTCGGCATAAATCGGTAAACGTATCATGTTGTACAAATGTAATTGTACCATCTTCCAGGTTTTCAATCAATTCAACTTTGTATTCGTTGCCTTGTTCTTTATATTTTGCTAATGCCTCGTCTTTAGATACTGAGGTTAATTCAAAAGTGTGTTTTCCACGAGCTATTTCAAGCATTCGTTTTTCAATGGCGGCAAAATCTTTATCCGAAATTGTTTGATCCCCCAAATCAACGTCATAATAAAAGCCATTATCAATTGCGGGACCTATGCTTAATTTTACGCCAGGGTACAGTTGTTCTAAAGCTTGCGCCAAAACGTGGGCTGATGAATGTCTGAAAGCAGTTTTACCAGCTTCGTCATTCCAGGTATAAAGTGTTAAGTTACCATCGGTGGTTAATTGGGTGCTTGTTTCAATGGTTGATTCATTAAAGCTTGCTGAAAGCACATTGCGGGCAAATCCCTCACTAATATCTTTAGCAACATCCATGGCGGTGATACCGCTTTCGTAATTTCTTACCGATCCGTCTGGTAAAGTTATATTGATCATAAAATAATTAAGTTAATGGTAGCAAATATAATTACTATTTTTTTACTGTTTGTTGTGGTGAGAAGAAGATTTGCAGAATGATTTGAACTAATCGTATGATAAGATAAATACAGTCTATAAAAAACAGTTAGGCATAAAGAAATTTCATGAATCCATAAATAGTAATACAGGTTTTGCTAAATTTTCTACAAAAACAATGAAAACTCAAATGAACCATTATATGTTATCAATAATAGCCTACACAAAATTTGAATGGTTAAAGCAATAAACCATTAAAATTATTTAGCCACGAAAGCTCATATATATTTAGCAGCACAGCAAGTAGCGTATCAGGAGCTACAAATTTTATCAACACCTGGAGTAGCACAATAACAATTTCAAAATATAATAATGTGTAAGGTGAGCTAATAATTTAAAACCATCTCGTCAGTAAGTTCAAAATTTTTATTAAAAGAACGCCAGAAAAATCCTTTTGTAAAAAATATATAGTTTCCAAATTAGTATTTTTACAAGATAAGTTTCCAACCCATTTATTAAGATAAGTTTCGTTTTTAATATGACTAATAAACAAATTGTAATTATTGGAGCAGGTTTTGCTGGAATTTCAATGGCTAAATATTTGAAAAACAAAAAAGTGGATGTGCTTGTGCTGGACGAAAATAATTTTCACAATTTTCAGCCACTATTATACCAAATAGCCACAGGAGGATTGGAGCCATATAGTATTGCATACCCAGTAAGGCGTATTTTACGAGGATGCCGAAACATACGTTTTCGCATGGCGAAAGTAAATAGTATTGAAGCTAAAGACAATACTTTACATACCTCATTAGGAGTAATAAAATACGATCAATTAATTATTGCTACAGGGAGTAAAACAAATTTTTTTAATTTTAGTGAGGAAACAAAAAAACATTTACTGTCTTTAAAGAGTGTCCCAGAGGCTTTAGATATTCGAAGCTTTATTTTTCAAAATTTAGAACGCGCTCTTGTAAAATGGGAAGGTGAAACTGTCGATGAAATTATAAGTATCGCAATAGTTGGTGGTGGCCCAGCAGGTATTGAAGTTGCTGGTGCTATTGCTGAAATGAAAAAACATGTGATTCCGCGAGATTTTCCTGATTTAGATGTGTCTAAAATGAAAATACATTTGTATCAATCTTCTCCAAGGTTACTTAAATCAATGTCCGAAGAAGCCTCGTCAAAAAGTTTGGAGTTTTTAGAAGCCATGGGGGTGGATGTTAAATTAAATTCGCGTGTTACGGATTACGATGGTGATTTGTTAGTTTTAAAAACGGGCGAAAAGTTTAAAACAGATACTGTTATATGGGCAGCAGGAGTAAAAGGAACGCTAATTGAAGGATTGCCTGAAGATGTAATAATGCGAGGTGACCGTATAAAAGTGGATGAATTTAATAGGGTTGTTGGGAGTACTAATATATACGCTATTGGTGATGTAGCCAGCCACGTTACTGACACGAATGCTTACGGTTTACCCATGCTAGCGCCTGTTGCCCAACAGCAAGGCGAATTGTTAGCTAAAAATATGTTACTATCCTTAAAGGGAAAACAAATGACCCCTTTTAATTACCATGACAAAGGTTGTATGGCAACTATTGGAAGAAATAAAGCAGTGGTAGATTTGCCTAAATTTAAGTTTCAAGGAGCTTTTGCTTGGTATGTTTGGATGTTTGTACACATATTCTCACTTGTTGGATTTAGAAACAAATTGGTTGCTTTAATCGATTGGATGTCCAATTATTTCACCTATGATAGACCTTTAGGGTTAATTATCAGGCGCTTTGATAAAGATTAGTAAAAAAGTACCGCCTCATCAAATGTACGCCCTTTTATTTTTACATCGTAACGAGCTATAGGTACAATCAGATCATTAATTTCATTTTTCAAACCCTTATAAACTGACTTTCCTGAGCGGTCAAAGATCCAGATTTCGGGATTGCCAGTAATTTTTTTTAGGTATTTTACTTTTTGCAGGTTCACATGTTTTAAGTTAGACCTTTGAATGATATTTTTTGAAGTAATTCCTTCAGCGTACTTACAAAAAATATAACTATCCAATATTTTTGGATACACATGACTTTCAGCCTCAACAATTAAGCCGCCTGATAGCTGAATTATGACGTTATTGAATACAAAACCAGATTTGTCTTGTACTATCATATTTTTTCCAGTAATAATTATTTCTTCTCGTGTGTCGTATTCTTTTTTTAAGATATTTCCGTCGATAACTAAGTTACCTTCAATATTAGATAATTGCGCAGTCATATCAATGTATTTTTGAGCAAATACAAATGAACTTAGAAAAATCATGTAAACGCTTAAGGTAGTTTTTTGCATGTGGGGGTTCAATGTTTTAATAACAAAGTAAAAGTATTAAACAAAAAACAGGGTTCAAATTATTATGCACGCCTAACAAAAAACATAATATATATTTAATGTAAATTTAAATTTGTAGCCATTTTCAATGGTTTTTTTTCTTAAAAACAGATTTTTGAATTTGCCTTGTGTTACAATCTTTTGCCAGCATTGCTTACGGTAATTAATTTAAAATAGATTGCTAAGATAATTTTAAATGAGTTTTACGATATTGAAAAGGGGTACACCCAACAATTTTTTTGAATTGCTTATTAAAATAAGGAGTGGAATTGTAACCACATTCATAACCAATTTCTTTAATTGCGTAATCAGTATTTGCTAATAATTTTTTGGCTACATCAATACGTATTATATTTAGGTAATTTGAAAAGGTAGTGTGTGTTTCATTTTTAAAAAACCTACAAAAAGAAGAAATCGTCATATTTGCAATATCGGCACAGGTTTGAATATGAATTTCACGTTTGTAATTTTCCATTAAAAATTCGTGAATCTTTAACATCCTATTGGATTTAAAATAAAAGCTTTTTTTCAAATAATTTTCAGAAACTAAAGGTTGGTAGTCTGAAATACTTACTAAATTTAAAATTTTCAATAATTGTAATAATTGTTCAAACGGATTTAATTCTGGAATTTTACGTAATAAAAAATTAATTTCTTTTTTGTGTTTTCCCGT
Organism: Aquimarina agarivorans; assembly: GCF_000218485.1. Taxonomy (GTDB): domain Bacteria; phylum Bacteroidota; class Bacteroidia; order Flavobacteriales; family Flavobacteriaceae; genus Aquimarina; species Aquimarina agarivorans. Next base: position 32,085 of record NZ_AFPB01000162.1, read on the forward strand.
AATTTTAAGTCCACGTTCGGAATAATTAAGTGCTTTTCTTACACCTTTTAATTCAGGGACACTAACAAAAAAAGACCCGAAAATCTTTTTATTAAATTGCACATAAATCGATTCGCAATACTTGGTGGAATCTTCTTTTAAATAAATTTCATCCGGAATCCAAGCATGAGGTAACAAACCACCCAAAAGCACTAAATCGTCTTGTTCAAATTGACCCACATGATCTCCAACCAACAATTTACCAAAACCGCTAGTAATGGATAGTAATTCAATTTCAGGATGATAATGCCATGATCCACTAAAGTAAGGTTGTTTGTATATACCTGTGTGAAATGATGAATGTATTGGTTTTTCTATTTTTTCTAATGAAACAGAAATTTTATCAAACTGGCTCATGCTAAAGGTTAATTTAATATAATTTACAGCAAATTTAGTATAATTTTCTGCTACTATATTGTTATAGTTTTGTACTATATTATCAATTTATGAAAATTATTTTTCACTGTTTACTTTTATTTTTTTCGGGTATCCTTGCAAAAAATTTACCTGTTCGTAATGTTATCAATTTTAATGCAAATTGGAAATTTCATCTGGGGGATGTTGAGAATGCGCAGTCAACTGAATTTAATGACAATATGTGGCAAGTACTTAACCTGCCACATGATTGGAGTATTGAAAATGGATATCAAAAAGAAGGCAAAACGGCGTGTAGTACTGGTTTTGTAATAGGAGGAATAGGGTGGTATCGGAAAACATTCTCACTTTCTGAAAAAGATAAAAAAAAGAAAATACAAATTATGTTTGATGGGGTTTACAATAACTCCAGCGTGTGGATTAATGGTCATTTATTGGGTACTCGTCCTAATGGATACAGTACTTTTTCATATAATTTAACTCCTTATTTAAATTTTAAAAACAAGCAAAATATAATAGCAGTAAAGGTCAATCATGATGCCTATACAGATTCGCGTTGGTATACTGGATCGGGTATTTATCGAAAAGTAAGATTAATTAAAACTAACCCTTGTCATTTTAAATTGAATGGAATACATATACTAGCTAATAAAGTAGAAGAAAATATTGCAACTATAGTTGTAAACACAGATTTGGAAATTAAACCAGCTTCACCTAAAGCTAAATTTGATATTGAATACCAAATTTTTGATAGGTTAGGAAAATTAGTATTCACAAAACATCAATTAACAAATAAGAGTTTAAATACAAGTGTATTGGAACTGAATGATCCGATTTTATGGTCAGTCCAAGCACCTAATTTATATCATTTAAAAGTTAAATTAATTAATGTATATCCGCTTAGTGTCCATTTGCTGTAATGCTAGCTATTACTAGCCTGTCAAAGATTTTCTCTCCAAAATACCTTCTATTAAGTTTGTATACGCTTCAACAAATAGAGATTTTGACACGAGTAATTTGCGCTACACTTATACCTCTTTAACTGCTCCGTTTAGTACTATTGAGTATGACATGAATACTAAAACACAAAAAGTTTTAAAAGAACAGGAAGTGGTTGATCCAAATTTTGATAAAAGTAATTACGTTTCCGAAAGAAAATTTGCCACAGCCAGCGATGGCACAAAAATTCCAATATCACTTGTTTATAAAAAAGGCTTAAAAGTAAATAGTGAAACACCGTTGTTATTATATTCTTAAGGATCTTATGGTAGTAGTGCCGAACCTTATTTTAGTTCCACAAGACTCAGTTTATTGGACAGAGGATTTGTTTATGCTTTAGCTCATATAAGAGGTGGACAAGAAATGGGACGGTACTGGTACAAGGATGGCAAACTGTTAAAAAAGAAAAATACGTTTACTGATTTTATTGCGGCTGCAGAGCTATTAATTGAGCAAAAATATACAAGTCCTAAACATTTGTATGCAGAAGGTGGAAGCGCCGGAGGTTTATTGATGGGAGCCATTTTGAATATGAAACCTGAATTATGGAATGGCGTATTAGCTGCAGTTCCTTTTGTTGATGTGGTTTCTACAATGATGGATGAAACCATTCCGCTAACTACATTTGAATTTGATGAGTGGGGTAACCCTAAGGATAAAACATATTATAAATACATGCTTTCTTATTCACCTTATGATAATGTTACCGCAAAAGATTATCCTAATATTTTAATTACTACGGGGTATTGGGATAGCCAAGTACAATATTGGGAACCCGCTAAGTGGGCTGCCAAATTACGTGAATTAAAAACTGATGATAATTTACTTATTTTAGATACTAATATGGAAACAGGTCACGGTGGAGCTTCAGGTCGATTTGCTAGGTATAAACGTACCGCTCTTGAATATGCCTTTATGTTTGATTTGGAAGGGATATCGGAATAATAAATTAGAAAAAAGTACCGTTTAAAATTTAAGCGTATAAAATTAAACCTACGCCTAGCATAATGCCAAGCAAGGGGACTAATTTTTTACGCTTATTTTTTTCTTTAAAAATGATACCTCCAATGATTACTGAAATTAATATTTGGCTTCTTTTAATGGCAGAAAGTAGCATAATTAATGCTTCTGGATCTTGTAGTGCCTTAAAATAAAAATAATCTGCCATTTGCAATAAAATTCCAACGGCTGGTATGGACCAGCGCCATTTAAATTGTTGCCTTTTTTCTCCGTAAGGAAACCATGTAAACGATAAAAGTAATACAAGTATCAAAGTAGTGTAAAAACAAAACCAGAACTGCAAAGTTTGCGGATTTAAATGTAAGCTTTGTACTAAAAATTTGTCATATAATCCGCTTGAAGCACCTAAAAAGGTAGCAGCTATTATGGCAAAAATCCATTTGTTTTTCTTAAAAATAATGCCTTCTTTTTTCCCTAATTGAGAATAAATTACAACCGAAATTAAAATCAAAAAAAAGCCAATCCATTGCCATGAATTTGGATTTTCATTGTAAATAAAAAGTGCACCTAAAAAAGTAAAAAAAGGACCTGCGGATCTAATAGGAGTTACAATGGTTATAGGCAAATGTTTTAGCGCTTGGTAAGCTAAAATCCATGAGCTAGCCATGATTAATGACTTTATAAAAATAAAGCCATGAATTTTCCATAAAATAGGAGTAATGTAAAATCCTATTTCCTTGGCGTAATTTACGTTGTAAAACGATAGTATAGCCAAAGGGAGTAGTAACAAAAAACCGGCACTTATTGTTCCTAAAAGTACGGGGAAAACTTCATTGTTTTTTACTGCATGTTTTTTACACAAGTTGTGAAGCCCCAAAAATAAAGAAGCCAAAAGTCCTAAATACATCCACATGGGCGCGAAGATACTTTTAAAAATTTTTAAGCAAAATTTTTAAAGCTTTTTACGGGATTATAGCCTTATAATTTATGGTCTATTTTATAAAAAAATAAATTTAATAGGATTGAACAACACCATTTTATAGGTGTAAGAATTTATTATTTAGAAATTTTTGGTGTAGGAAAACAATAAAAAACGATGTAGCTAGCGGCAAAAATTATAATATACGTATTTTTAGTCAGACTTTTAAAGTATTATTTGCGTTAGACTTAAACATACAGTAATTTTAGGATATAATTAAGTTAACCAACAATGAAACAACTGATAAAAAACGAAGCAATTTGTTTATTCAATTGCCATGGAATTTCCTCCGTTTCCATGAAACAAATTGCAGATTCTTTAGATGTTAGTGAAGAGAATTTATGTGTTCACTATAAAACAAAAGAACTGTTACTAGCGTGTATTTATGAAGATATGTACGCCGAATCCCTACAATTTTCTGTTCCTCAGTATAGTCAAATTACACTACATCATTTGTATAATATATTATTGAGATACGAAAATTTACAGTGTAAATACACATTCTTTTTTAAGGAAATTGTTTATGCTGTTAAAAATTACCCCCTACTTGCTAAATTACATAACAAATCCAGCATACAAAGATTTGAAGAGGCTTATAGTCTAATCAACTATTACGTAGAGACAGAAAGGTTTATACCTCAAAATAGAATGTCTTGCTATAAAAAGTTGATTCATTCCATATGGATGATAGGTACTTTTTGGCAGTCACAACAACAAATTATTGATAGTGTTGATTATGTCGAAAATAAATATCATTTTGTAGATTTTTTATGGAATCTTTTATTACCATACCTAACGGAAAAAGGATTAGAAGAATATTACGAAATCAAAAATGCTTTTATTAGGTCTTACGACAATACTTATATTAATCAAAACGAAATAATTAATAGCTTGGTTGAAAAAAAAGAAGGGTAGCCATTATTAAAACTCGATCCAACTTTATGTATTTAAAACAATAACCAAATATTGATTATTATAAGATATCGAAAATTTTATGCTTAATAGCATAAATAACTAAACCAATGCGGTTTCGGGTATGTAATTTTTCGAAGAGAACATCCCTGTAACCGTCTATGGTTTTTGGACTTAAAAACATTTTTTCAGCTATTTGTTTGTAAGTCATTTCAGTACAAACCAATTTTAAAAATTCAATTTCTCTATCTTTTAATTGAATTTTTTTTGTATTACCATTTAACGAATTAACTAATAAATTTGACACATCTTTTGTGTAATAAAAACCACTGTTCATAAGCTCATGCAATCCTTTTTCTAGAATGGTTTTTTGAACGTCCTTTAATAAATATCCTTTAGCTCCTGCTTTAAGCATTTTTATTATAGTATCCTCATCATCTTCAACAGATAAAGCCAATACTTTTATAGAAGGGTATAATTGAGTAAGTTGTTTAGTGGTTTCTATTCCATTTAAAATGGGCATATTTACATCCATAAGTACAATATCTGGTAGTAATTTTTCGGATGCTATACGGTCTAGTAGTTCCTGACCGTTACTACACAGGTATTTAGTAGTAAATTGGTTAAAGGAATTTACCAAACTACTTATAGCTTGTGCAAGCAAAATGTAATCATCTACAACTACAACACTAATAGTTTTCATGAGTTATAAAAATAAGTTATAGTCAATTTTGTTCCTTCATTTAATAATGAGGTGATTTCGGATTTAGCTCCAATAAGTTGTGCTCGTTTATCAATATTACTTAATCCAATACCCCGATTATCAGTTTTTTCACTATTAAATCCGATACCATTATCACTAATACAAATTTGTAATTGATTATTGGTATAATTTAAAGTTAAGGATAATTCAGTTGCTTTTGCATGTTTTATAGTGTTTGAAAAAAACTCTTGTAAAATTCTAAATAAAACAGTTTCTACCTTTGAATCTAATACGTTTACCTTTCCTTCAATTTTTATGTTGGCTTTTAAATAATTTAAGCGATTAAATCTATTAATTTCTTGTTCCAATGCATCAACAAATGAAATGGCTTTTAAAGCTTCGGGATTAGCTAATTTAGACAGCACACGTAACTCGGTCAATGCTTTTGTGAGTGTTTTATCAACTAATTGTTTATCATCATCATTTTGAATTTGCAATTTAGCCAGCGTAATTAACTGTCCAATATTATCATGCAATTCCCAACTAATATTTCTAAAAGCTTCTTCTCTTATTTCAATTTTGGACGAGTTAATTTCTTTCTCGTAATGTTTCTCTGCTTCTTTTTGTTGGAGTAGTAATTTATTTTTTCGTTTTTGAAAAACAATAAATAAAGTAACTAAAACAATTGCAATTAAAATTGCAACTATTGAAAACATTAAAAACAGCTCATTTATTTGTTTTTCATCCATGTAAAACCTAAAATGTAACAAGTATAAGTCACCCAGTTCAATAAAGTTAAAATAATTGAATAACTTAACAGGCTTATATTTAGATATTTTTGAAAAAGAACTAATGGAAGCAAACCAACAAAGTAAATGATGTTCCCCATTGTAATCCAAAAGGGCAAATTGGTTTTTAATCCTAAAATTTTTTCGCTATTTAGCAATTGAAAGTAGTAAGAAACAGCATAAGTAATGACAGCCAAACAGGTTCCAAAATAACTTATAGTTTGTAGTGTTTCAGTAAATCCTTCTTTTACGAAAGAGATTCCCAACAAAATTAGATAAATAACCAATACTATGGCCAAAAGCTGATTTTTGTTTTTTAATACTGATTTATACCAAATAGTAAAAAACACAAAATAAAAAATTAATAAACTATTGTAAATAAATTGATTATTAATTTTAGTGATATAAGCCATGGTAGTTCCTAAAGTATCTACAAAAAAAACAATCCAAAAAAAATAGATAAATTTTCGCTCTGTAGTATGCTTGTACTTATTCCAAACTAAACTGATAGTAATAGCTGTTACTAATTCGACAAAATGAATACTGAGCAAAAAAAATTGGGGACTTTTCATGAATTGAATGTTTACTGTGTTTCTCTATTAAATCCTTAGGTATTTTAATTGAAAGAAAAATATCTAAGCAAGGGTTTCATTAATCATTTTTAATTAGTATTCATTAGTTTATTATTTAATTTTTTTTCTACGAACTTTAAAAGTAAAATTATATGCGTTTATTGAGCAAGCACGTTTTTAGGAGGGTGTCCTGATCCACCTAAGTTTAAAGCCTTAGCATTCTGCATATTTTCGCTTTTTTCATGATCTGATGTAGGAACTAAATTTGATTGTATATGACTTTTGCCACCAGGTATACTTGTAGTAGTTGGTACTGCAAATAAGGTAGTATACCCTATATTTTCGTTAGTATCAGGGTATACTCCAAAGTAAAAGCGTAAGCCTAATTCTTTATAACCTTCTTTATCCGCAGTTGCCTCAACATATTTAATATATTCTTTCATTCTCTCCAACGAAAACCAAACTTCTCTGGAGTCTTGCATTTTATAACCATCAAAACCAAGTGCTTTATTAATTATTGAATGGCGCGTTTTAATATAACGTTGTTCAAGTTGATGTGCTTCTTTCAAGGTAATTGTTCCCTCTGGAGCTTTAATTTCTCTAGCTTTATCTTCGCATGAGTTAAATGCCACCGCATTAATAAAAATTGCTATTAAAATTGTTCCATTAATTACTTTTTTAATTTTCATGATATTTAAGTTTATGGTTTTTGATAGGTGCAATGTATTTGCTTTTAGCAAGTTATAAAAGGGTGTTTTCCCCCTTTATGCATAGGAGAATCGCCATTGGATCTCCAAAAAGCACTTCGTTATATAAAGAAAAATTTAAATTATTTGGTAATAATTACCGTTCATTAGGCAGCAATACTTCTGATTTGTATAGTGTTTTCAAGAAAAAAAACAGAAGTATAACACTATTGATTATCAGTTTTTAAACTATTATAAATCATGACTTAACAAGCTAATTTTACTTCATTCAAATAATATAATTTAAAACTTAAAATTATGGAGATTAAGGAATTAAAATTAGATGACAGATCGGGGTATAAATTAAATTTACTTTCAAACTTAAATTATTATGGAAATTTAGATCCAAATATTTTTGGTAAACCAGTAAAAACTATCGTTTTTTCAAATACTTATGAGGAATTAAAATGTATTAGCTATCACCCAGAAAATAAGGAGTTAAGAGCTTCGGTGTTTATAAAAAATCAATCGGGCTATTTGGGAAGTCATTGTAAATCAGGAAGTACTGAATATGTAAGATTCTATATTGATTATAATAATGACAATAGCTGGGAAGATTTGGGACTTAGTAGCTTTAAAATTCATGACATTGAGGACCACAAAGGATTATGTTATGGCTTAAAATTAAAAATTAACCCAAAAATTACAAACAGTTGTGCACAAACTCCTGTGTTACCTAATGTAAGAGCTATTTTATCATGGAATATTGATCCTCCTGCTGAAACACCTAATTTTACTCCAGTTTGGGGATCTGTAATAGAAGCTAGGATTCAAATAGCGCCTAAAGCAAAGTTTCAAATTGATCCAATTTTAAAAAATCCAATTAGCATTAATAATACTTTAATTCCTACTGGACTCCCACCATTATCGTTTAGTAAGTTTAATAAAAAAATTGATTTAGCCAGTTTAAAAAAGGTATACAAAGATGTTGATGAGTCTAGATTGGCATCCATGGCATTAAAAAGTACAGTGCTTAATTACAAAGATATTATCTTAAGTAAAAAATTGATCAATGCTGCCAAAATTGACATTTCAAAAAAAGCGTTAACTATTTTAAAAACCCCAAAGTTCAATACCAATTATGAAGAGCTAAAATGCGTAAGTTTAAATAGAAAACTTAATGAATTGCATGCCGATATACATATTAAGAAAGCGTCAGGATACTCAGGCGATTTATGCAGCCAAGGGAGTAATGAATATGTTGCTTTTTATATGGACTTCGGAAAAGGGTGGAAGTTTATGGGAACTTCATCAGTTACGGTGTATGATATTAAAGATATTCCAAAAACAGGTCTTTGGTATAACACTTATTTGCCAATTGACCTTACTCCATGGCAAAAAGCGTATTGTAAAGAAGGTCGCGCAAAAGTGAAAGGCATCCTTTCATGGAATACACCTCCAACTGCCAATGATCCCAATTTTGTAGCTACCTATGGAGATTGGGAAATTTGTACCGTCGAAATTAAGCCTTTTTCTAAAAATATAGATGGTATTAAAAATCAACCATGGATTGAAAGCTTAGGTGGTGTAGATACTGATATTATTTTTCCAACTTCGGGATTGGCTGAAGGTGCTAGTGGTATGGGAAATAATATTCAAGCTAATTACAGCCCTTTTGATGGCAAAATTTACATTACTGGAGAAATTTTAAATCCATCTACCAATGCCAAATATAAAGTATTTTTAAAAGAGCCAGGGCAGTCACCATTGCCACTAAATAAAAACTTTAAAGTAGTACTTACCACTTGGGATACAGTAAACGGAACCAGAACCAGATCAACTGTTGCACAACAACCCGTGGGAGGCTATTATAATTATTTGCCAAAAACTACAGGAAATCTAATTAAACGTGTCAATGATGATATTTTAGCGGTTATCAATCCTACTAGTTATGGAATTCATGAAATTTATATTGAAAGTGAAACCGGAACTAAAAGTGACGCCATTTCATTTTTTGTAGATAAAGACAAACCAGAAGCTTCAATTAAAATTACAAGTACCGAAACTATACTACCTGGCGGTTGTAAATCATTTTCTGGTAAACAGCCTATTGAAGGGGGGTTTAGTGTTAAAAACGACCGACATTTGGGAGCTATTTCTTTAAAATTAGTACCCAATGGACAAAATCATGTAACGGCAACGCTTACATCATCATCTGATGCTGTTACCGTAAATGGAATAAGTATAAAATTTGATGATCAAGATAGTAATCGGGACTATTTTAATGGCACATTTTCTATAGATGCTACTAAATTAAAGCCATGTGGCTATGTTATTCACGTTATTGCAACTGATCGAACCATTGTAAATAGTAGTATTGTTGGGAAAAGGGCAATAAGTGAACATGTAGGTTTTATAATAAAATAAAATTTTCAAGTTTTCATAAAAAAGTGATGGAAGCTAATCCATCACTTTTTTATTAATTGTTTTACCAAGGTGCCTCCTTTTTTCATAATTTTTATGATATACTTTCCTGATGAAAGTTTGGAGATATCAATCCGTTTTCGTTTTCGTGAAAGTTCTTTTGCTTCAATAACTTCACCATTGGGGCCTAATACACTTATATTTTCTAAAATCATGACTAAAAGGTTTATTGTTTGCTTATTAGTCTATAATTTATGTAAAAACTTAAATTATTTTAACTTTTTTAACGAAGTTTGTTTTTTGTATAATTATTCCTACTTTTAAAAACTCAATATATTTATAAATAATTAGTAATTAGTTAATTAAGTATTATTGAGTGAAATTATTTCCTAATGATTTTAACAGTTGAATCTGAGCCAATTTTTATTATTGCAGAAGGTTTTTTATGTTTACTATTTAAAGGAGTTTTACACACATAATCCACCAATTTTATAAGTTCTGGATTAATATCTTCAAAAGTTTTAGGTGTAGGGTTTCCGCTAAAATTGGCTGAAGTTGAAACTAAAGGCTTTTTAAATTTTCGAATTAGTTTTCCAACAAAAGGATCTCTAACTACTCGGATTCCTAAAGAATTATCTGAAGCAATGATGTTTTCGGCAACTCTTATCGGATTATCATAGATAATAGTTGTTGGTTTTTTGGCATATTTCAACACGTCGTAAGCTACTTCAGGAACTTCTTCCACGTATTGTTGTAGCATTTTAAAGTCGCTGACTAAACAAATTAATGACTTGTCTGCACCACGTTGTTTTATTTTATTTAATTTATCAATGGCATCACTATTTACAGCGTCGCAACCTAATCCCCATACGGTATCAGTAGGATATAAAATAATTCCTCCGCGTTTTAAGTGAGTAATAATGGTTTCCGTTTCTAGTTTAAGATCAATCATGCACAAAAAATTAATGAGCTACAAAAATACTTAAAAGTCTACATTTTTGACCTATATTTCAAAAGAAGGGAAGGTACTGTAGTGTAATTGTTCGTTAAGTATGCTTAAACTAATTTTACACATATTGTTACTAAAAAGGAAATTCTATTAGATCCAATTCAAGCATCAGGGGATAAAGAACTTTTTTTTACTAGAAATAAAATTTTAGAAATGGATTAAACGTCTTGACTAAGTAATTTTATAATCAGTACCAATTTTTTTTATAACCGCTTCTATATGCTCAGCCAATTCAATGCTTTTAGCATGTGTCATCACAGGACTTTCTAACTTTTTTTCATTAATTAAAGATTGCATGTGCATTGCTTCAAATTGATACCCATTTCCTTGCTCATACTTTGGGTAAGTAGTTTCATTGCCGTTTTTATCTACAATTTTTAATTCAGTAGGGCCATAAAATTGAGGACCTAAAATTGCTGATCCATTTTCAAATTGAATTTCCACTGAGGTGGGTGTATTCTCGCGTAAGCTACTAAATAGATGCGCCTCAACTGAATTGTGGTAAGTAAATTTCATGGTACAGCTTTCATCAACCCCAGTAGTTCCTATGACTGCGTTTGTAGAAATTGAATCAGGTTTTCCTAGTAGTGTCAAACAAGCATAAATAGGATAAATTCCAATATCAAAAATACTTCCACCACCTAGTTTTTTATCAAATAACCGACTCATAGGATCAAAGTCAGATTTAAATCCGAAATCAGCCTTTAATTGTGTAATTTTCCCCAAGCTCTCGGAAACGACAAGCTCCTTTAAACGGGTAAAATTAGGTAAAAAAGTAGTCCACATTGCTTCCATGAGCAAGCAATTATTATCAATAGCAATTTGACATAGCGTTTTAACTTGGGCGACACTCATGGTCATGGGTTTTTCACATAAAACAGCTTTTCCATTTTCAAGACATAATTTTGCGTTTTCAAAATGAAAAACATGTGGCGTAGCCACGTAAATAATATCAATTTCAGGATCTTCTGCCAAAGCTTGATAGTTATTATAAGCTTTTTGAGCTCCGTATTTTTCTTTAAAAGCTGCAGCTTTTTCGTGGTTTCGACTAGCAACTGCTAACAATTTTGCATTAGTTACAAACTGTAAATCGCTAGCAAAAGTGTTGGCAATATTTCCTAAACCTAATATTCCCCAATGTATTTGTCTTGTAGTACTCAACTTATTTTTTTTTAAAATTTGATAGTATTGCAGCAAGTAAAATTACCAATACACATCCTAATAAATTTAACCATAAAAACGGCAATATATCCGAAAAGTAAACACCCATAACAATGAATTGTGTGAGTAATGCCCCAATAAAAACTGCATTAGAGGTTATTTTTTTAAAGAAAAAAGCAATGAGAAAAATGCCCAAAATGTTTCCGTAAAAAATTGATCCTATAATATTGACTAACTGAATTAAATTATCAAATAATGGTGCAATACAAGCTACAGCTATGGCGATTATCCCCCAAATTAAAGTAGTTAACTTGGTTAAATTCATTAATTGCGTCCCTTTTTTAGGCTGTGAAACATTTGGTTGATACAAATCCACAACTGTAGTAGTAGCAAGGGCATTTAATTCCGATGCAGTGGAGGACATAGCTGCTGAAAGGATCACTGCAAGTAATAACCCAATGAGTCCCTTAGGTAAATGATGCAAAATAAAGTGTATAAACACGTAATCTTTATCGTTAGATTCCACTTCAGGAGCAACCATATCAATTAAAGTAATAGAGGCTTCTTTATTTTTTTGTAATTTAAAATTTAATGCCTGTAATTGATCTGCTAAACCCTCATTATCATCATAATTATGATACGATTTATAAATTTTCTGTTTTGCCAACTCTAAACTCTCTTTTTCATTTTTTAGGGTAACGTAAGCAGCTGCTTGGCTGGAATCCATCACCGCTTTTTCGGCCTGCGGATTAAAACTTAAAGGCGCAGTATTAAATTGATAAAAAACAAATACCATTACACCAACAAATAGTATAAAAAACTGCATTGGTACTTTTAATAGCGCGTTGAATAATAATCCCAACTGACTTTCCCTGATAGATTTACTTGATAAATAACGCTGCACCTGACTTTGATCGGTTCCAAAATAGGAAAGCATTAAAAAAGTTCCTCCAATTAGTCCAGTCCAAATAGTATACCTGTTTTTTAAATCAAAAGAGGTATTGATTAAATTGATTTTATCATTTGCTTTAGCCAAACAGAAGGCTTTATACAAATTCATATCATTGGGCAGGGAAGTATAAATAATAAAAAAGGCAGCAAACATACCGGCAAAAATTACTGCCATTTGTTGTTTTTGGGTTACAGTAACAGCTTTTGTACCGCCACTTACCGTATAAATAATAACCAATACTCCAACGCATATGTTTAACCACACTAAAGGCCAACCTAAAACAACTGAAAGTACTATTGAAGGAGCATAAATGGTAATCCCAGTGGCTAAACCACGCTGAATTAAAAATAAAACGGCAGTTAGTACTCGTGTTTTTTTATCAAAACGAGACTCTAAATATTCATAAGCTGTGTAAACCTTTAATTTTTTATAAAGTGGAATAAAAATTAAACAAATAATTACAATGGCTAATGGCAATCCAAAATAAAATTGAACAAAGCCCATGCCCGAAAAATAGGCTTGTCCCGGTGTGGATAAAAAAGTAATTGCACTGGCTTGGGTTGCCATTACCGAAAGTCCGATTGCCCACCAAGGCGTTTTTTCATCCCCTTTAATATATTCATGTGCTGTAGTCACCGCTCTGGTTTTCCAAACTCCGTAACCAACAATAAATCCAAGGGTAAGTAAAAGTATTAACCAATCAATTCCACTCATAAAACTGTGACTATTTTGATAACCAAAAAAAGAAAATAATGTATACTAGATTAGCAATTAAAACCCACGTATACCATTTTTCCCACTTAAAATTAGACTTCATTTTACAAGTTAATTATGTTAACTAACAATTTGTAGGCTCCAGTAACTCCTTTGGGTAATTCTCTAAAAAAACTGATTCCAGTGTATACAAAATGCCCATTGCCATAGTCTCCAATCAATAAACTCCCTTTGGTTAATGGCTCATCGACATCATTCATACCCAAAATTGGCGTAAATTCCTTACCCCATTGATCAGGGAAATACAAACCACGCTCTTGTACCCAATCATTAAAATCAGTATTGGAAATTTTGTTAGGATTATTAAGTACCTGATGTTTGGGAGCTAAAAATGTTACTTTGGCTGTTTCGTCGGTGACCCGCTTTCGCGAAAGCGTAAATTGAAAAGGGAAAAAATTATTTATTGAACTTGGAGCTGCCCGGTATGATTTTGTGGTGTATTGAACAATTACAGTGCCGCCAGCTTTTACAAACTTTTCAAATTTAGTTTTATTATTTAACAAATGTGGGAATTTGTTTAAAGCGCGTATTCCTAAAATAATGACATCAAAATTACTAATATTAGTAGCATAAAAATTTGAAGCATCAATCGGGGTTATTTGTAATCCTAATTCACTCAAATTAGCATCAACACTATCCCCAGCTCCTTGTATGTATGCTATTTTTTTATTTCCTGTTTCTATAGAAAAATTAACTAAACGAATTTCTGCCTTATGGATAATTTGCTGTTTAGGAATATGGTCATAGTTAATATGCTCAGCATAACTACTATATTGTTTATCATTTACGGTAGCAGTAACTTTAGCGGTTGCAATAGCAGCATCTAAAGGAGGGATTACTTTAAATGAAAATGAAGTTTCGTTGCCTTTGGTAATATTAAAATCTATTTTTTCGGGCTGAACAATCCACTCATCTGGTACATCAATGCGCAGCGTACCTTTTTGATCTTTAGTAGCTGCCAATAATGATACGGTTACTTGTTTTTCGTTTTGTTTTGGGAACAAAATTAACTCCTTGGTTGGTTTTACATTAATTTCAGGAATGACAAATAAAGGCTCATATACCTCGCCAGCCACTCGATCCCTATATTTAAATACTATTGGTTGTTGACGGCTAATTAAATATCCGTCCACATCTAACTTAAAATCTACCATAAACGGGGTAGGAGTTTCGGGTAATCCAATATTCAGTTTGTTGTTAACTGTATACATTCCTGATGAATATTCTTCTTTCAAATAATAAGGTGTGGTGTAATTTTTATGGGGCGAAAGCACCGTTGTTTTTTTTATGAAGGCGCTATTGTTTTCTAATTTTTGAACTCCATTTAATTGTTTGTTATTAAAATGTACGCTGTTCAATGTCACAGGATAATTGCTTCTGTTTACTGCTTCAATTGAAATTTGCAATGAGTCTGCAGGAGTAATTTTCCCTGTATTGGTATAGGCCTTTAAATAAATACCCAAACAATCCGTAATTATAGTTTCTAATAGCGGTAATTTTTCTGTTTTCCAGTGAGAATCTTTTAATTGACTAATTTTTTTATGAATTTTTAATAAATCCGTAACATTTGCACTTGGGTTGTTAAAATTAAAATCGGCTAGTAAAGCACTTACCATTTCTGCAACAACAGCGCCACCATCGGTACGATTCCAAGTGGTATCAATCCCTTCAAAAAAATTAGTTGCTTTTTTCCCTTTAATAAGTTCAAAATATTCTTTTCGCTTTCCGCGAGAAGATAGCATTCCAAACCCTTGTGATTTATGTTGACTTCTACTTAAAGCAGCAATCTCAGTGTTGGATTTTCCAATGTTGGGATAATAAGTACCCACGTCAACTGAAATATCTTTGGTTACCGAAGCTTCAAAGTCGGATTTATTTTTGAAAAACCACGAAGATTTATTTAAGTACACAGCATTGGGTTGGTGTATACTCGTATGTTGCAATTGCTCAGGAAATTTTGATGCATCACCAACGGCATCAAAAGCTTCTACACTAATCATTGCCGAAGTAGTGTGGTGACCGTGTGTAGTACCAGGAGTACGGTGATCAAACCGATTAATAATTACGTCAGGCTTAAATTTTCGGAAAGCCCAAACTACATCATGTAGTAATTGTTCTTTTTCCCAAAAGGTGAACGTTTCTTTAGGATTTTTTGAATAGCCAAAATCATTTGCACGTGTAAACCATTGCCCCCCACCATCAATAGAACGTGCTGCTAGCAATTCATGTGTTCTTATAACACCTAATGCTTCACGCAACTGTGGACCAATTAAATTTTGTCCACCATCACCACGTGTAAGCGATAAATAAGCTGTAGTAGCGTGTACTTTGTTAGCAAAATGCGAAATTACATTGGTATTTTCGTCATCTGGGTGTGCGGCTACATACATCACTTTACCCAAAAATGCGAATTTTTGAAGTTTTTGATATATACCTACACTGTTTGGTTGATTTTGTTGTGCGTTTGATGTAAAACTAAGACTAACTAATAGCCCAATGAGTATCTTTTTTTTCATAAACAATTTTTCCGCTAAGGGATATTTATTTCCATTTAATTCCACAGCCAATACTAGGAACCTGAGCTCCTTCGTAACTGTTGTTCTCTAAAATACTATCTAGTGCCATTGCCAAATCCTTACCTGTTGCAACACCCATGTTAGGTGTTGTAGCATCAAACCTTCCGCGGTAAGCAAGCTTTAAGTCTTTATCATAAACAAAAATATCGGGTGTACATTCTGCACCGTAAGCTTTTGCCACACTTTGATCTTCGTCGTACAAATAAGGAAAACAATACTGATTTTTTTTAGCAAATTCAGTCATTAATTCTGGCGCATCAGCCGGATAATTTTCAATGTCATTACTGCTAATGGCTATAAATTTTGCACCCATTGCCTGATACTTATTAGCTAAAGTTGCAAGTGCTTTATTGATATGAATTACAAAAGGACAGTGATTGCATATAAATAAAACTACAGTAGCTTTATCCGATTTCAGTTCGTTTAAGCTTGCCTTTGAATTAGTTAATGTATCTAATAAATTGAAGTTAGGAGCTTGTGTGCCTAATGAAATCATTTGCGATTCGGTTGCTGCCATTGTATACTATTTTATATTGCTAGAAATTTACGAATTCTGATAATTTTTTTGTTGAAATTAACGGATATTTAATAATCAAACGGATTTTAATTTGTAAATTTTTATCATAACGGGTAAAATACTTTCAATCATATAATTATGGTTAAAAATTTTAAATGTTTGTTTTTTTTGGCTTCGGTAACTAAAATAAAGTGGTATTTTTGTATTCCCAATTTTTAAACTTGGCTACTTGCAATCAATACAAAAAACATCTGGTATCAAAGAATTATATCCTTATCAAAAGGATGATATAAATAAAATTTTTGAACGAATTAATAGCAAACCCGATGGCTATAATTTGTGCTATCAATTACCAACTGGTGGAGGAAAAACTGTAGTTTTTTCTGAAATTGTTCGTAGGTATATTGAAGAACAACAAAAAAAGGTACTCATCCTTACACACCGTATTGAGTTGTGTAACCAAACTTCGAAAATGCTTGAAGGCTTTGGTGTGACCAGTAAGGTAATTAACAGTAAGGTTAAAGAAATACCTAATGAGGAAGATTACATGTGTTTTGTTGCCATGGTTGAAACGCTTAATAATCGTTTGAACGAGGAAAAGGTTGAGTTTAAAAACCTTGGTATGGTTATTATTGATGAAGCGCATTACAATTCATTCAGAAAATTATTTAGACATTTTGAAAATTGCTTCATTTTAGGGGTAACAGCAACTCCCTTAAGTTCCAATATTAAAATGCCAATGAAAGATAGCTACCGCGAACTTATATGTGGGCAGCCAATTTCAAACTTAATCGAACAAGGCTTTTTAGCAAATGCAGTAACTTATTCATTTGATGTAGGTTTAAGTACTTTAAAAGTAGGTATTAACGGGGATTATACCGTTAAATCATCGGAAGATTTGTATTCTAATGCTTTTATGCAAGAAAAGCTATTGTATGCTTATCACCAAAAGGCCAAAGGTAAAAAAACCCTGATTTTTAATAATGGAATTAATACCTCCGTTCAGGTATATGAAACTTTTAGAATGGCAGGCTTGGATGTTCGCCATTTAGATAATACACATAGCAAGCAGGAACGTAGAGATATCTTACGCTGGTTTAAGGAAACACCTGATGCTATTTTAAGTTCAGTCGGAATTTTAACTACTGGATTTGATGAACCCACTATTGAGGTAATCATACTCAATAGAGCAACAAAATCGTTGACTTTATATTTTCAAATGATAGGTAGAGGATCACGTTCTTTACCAGGTAAAAAAGAATTTAACGTCATTGATTTAGGAAATAATGCGGCGCGTTTGGGATTATGGAACGCTGATGTTGATTGGCAAAAAATATTTCGTTTACCTGATTATTACCTAGAAAATCTAGTAAGTGATGATGAAATAGAGCGGCAGTTTAAATACGTAATGCCTCCTGAAGTTAGAGCAGAGTTTGCGAATTCCGAAGATATTTCTTTTGATGTAAAACAGGAATACGATGCTGTAGTTAACAATGGTGAAAAGTCTAAAATGGTTTTAGAACGTTCTATTGAACAACACGCAAAAATTTGCGTTGAAAATAGCGAAGATGTTTTTGATGCCCGTATTTTGGCAAAACTATTGGATGAAGAAATTGAATACCGTATTCGAATGTACTCTTACTGTATTAGTAACAGTACCAAAAATTACCGCAGTTGGTTGGAGGAAGATTACAAACGTAAATTGCGTTTACGAATTAATCAATTGATCGATTAGTTTTGATTTTCATAAATAAAAGCAAAAGCCTTTTAAAATTTAGAATTTAAAAGGGCTTTTTGCTATAATTATACCAGTTTTTGAAATTAAATTACTCTAATAAAAAATTACTAGTTTTTGCTTGAGCAAGAGGCAAAATATAAACGTATACTCAGTTTCGGCGTGAAGTATCAAGCAAAAAAGAACAATTTTGAATCAAAATTTAATCTCGGAAACGGTATTAAAATCTAATTGCAAATTGATGCCTACTTGTCAAAACAATTAAAAAGACATAGGATCAGTCTAAAATTTTTATAAATTAACTATGAAAAAAAACATATTAATAACAGGAACATCATCGGGTGTAGGATTGGCAGCATCTATTTTACTTGCCAAAAATAATTATAAAGTATACGCCACCATGCGTAACTTAAAAAAATCAACGGTTTTAAAAGAGGCTATAGCAAAAGACAATCTTGATATTGAAATACTAGAACTGGATGTAACCAAATACGATACCATTGAACATGCCGTAAATATGATTGTTGAAAAAGACGGTAAAATTGATGTTTTATTGAATAATGCTGGAGCAGGTTTTGCAAAAACATTAGAACAAACCTCCTTGGATCAAATCGACTGGATAACTGATGTTAATTATAAAGGGGTAGTTATAACTACAAAAGCCGTATTGCCTATAATGCGTAAAATGAATTCAGGGCATATCATTAATATTACTTCTATAGGAGGATTGGTAGGACAGCCTTTTAATGAGCTTTATTGCGGAGCAAAGTTTGCTGTAGAAGGCTTTACAGAAGCATTGGCTACCTATGTTGCTAAACCGTTCAACATTAATTTTTCTTTAATCGAACCAGGTGGAATTGCTACTGAATTTATGAATAATGCAATTACAAAAACCGTTGATGAAAAAGGGGAGATGGTAACAGGTGAATACGCGCCTATTTTTACAAAATACTTAGAAGGAGCTAAAAGCAGAGCAGGATCAGGGACTGCTTCGCCCTACCAAACACCTGAGGAAATTGCAGCCATAATTTTAGATACAATCAATGCAAAAAATCCGCCTTTAAGAGTAAGAACATCAGAATGGGCAGAAAATATGACGGCACTTAAAGTAAAAGCAGATCCAGATGGAACAAAACTTGTAAATCAGGTAATAGACTATTTTTTATAGACTTTTAAAGAAATGAAATAAAAACACCCAAATCTTTGAGCAAAGATTTGGGTGTTTTTATTTGAAGCGTTTATTATAAAATACTTTCTAAAAAACGAAAGTGACCTGTAGTGTCTCTAAGTGAACTGTAAGCAGAAATAGTATTTAATAACTTACCTGAACTATCTAATCCAATTAAAGTAGGAAATGATTTCCCTGGATTGTATTTTTTAATTAATTTTTCGTTTTTTTTACGTTGTTCAGGAGTTATAATATCTTGTCGGAACGGCATGTCTACCATTAGTAAAACCACTTTATCTGCTTTTTCAATAAACTTTTCAGAATGAAAAAAATCAGCTTTTAATTGCTTGCAAGGCGCACACCAATCGCTTCCTGTAAAATAAACAAGAATATTTTTGTTTTGATCTTTGGCTAAATCTTTTGCCGTTGTAAAATCAGTTTCCCATTTCAAATCCTGAGCAAAACTTGCTGTTGAAATAAGAATGAAAAGACTAAAAAAAAGTTTCTTCATGGTAATTAAAATTTATCTTAAATGATTAGCAAATTCCTTGCCAATATAAAAATTATTTACGGAATAATTTTTACAATATCATTTAACGGTCTACGTACCTTGTTTATTTTTGCAGATACATCATTTTTTGCTCTGTAACCAATTGGCAGTAATAATACTGCGGATAATTGCTCTTGTTCTAAGCCTAAAATAACATCAATTTCAGCAGGAATGAACCCTTCCATTGGACAGGAATCTATTTTTTCAATTGCGCAAACGGTAAGTAAATTTCCAAGTGCCAAATATACTTGTTTGGTAGCCCAAAGTTTAATATCAGCTTTTGATTTAAGTTTAAAACGATCAATTAATACATCGCCGTAAGCATCAATTTCACTATGTGCTTCAGGACGTAATTGTTTTGAATTATTTGAAAATGCTTTTATAAAATCTGCATCTACATTTTTTTCAGCACAAAGCACTAAAACATGCGATGCTGTAGCTACTTGTTCCTGATGAAATGAAGCAGCCTTCATTTTTTTTTGAATAGATTTATTTTTAACAATAATCATTTTTATGGGCTGTAACCCATAGGAAGTTGCTGTTAAATTAAAAGCCTTTGAAATACGCTCAATTTTTTCATCTTCAATAAATGCATTATTATCAAATTTTTTTGTTGCGTATCGCCATTCCAGGCTTTCAATAATATCCATAGCTGTTTTTTACGCAAATATAGGGCTATTGTAAGATTTTATTAAAGATTTCCGATAACAATAACTATGATTTAGGAGCAATTAATTGCCTGATTTTAATTTTGAAAACAGCAAAAATTAAAGTCATAAATGGACTCAGCCAATTAAAAATAGCAAAAAAGGCATAATCAGCAACGTCTACTCCAAGCGTTTTGGAATGAAACGCCCCGCAAGTGTTCCAAGGAATTAGAGCAGATGTTACTGTACCCGAATCTTCTAGTGTTCGGCTCAAATTTTCAGGAGCTAATTTTTGATCTTTATAAGCATTTTTAAACATTTTTCCTGGTACTACAATTGACAAGTATTGATCACTAGCCGTAACGTTTGTTAAAATTGTAATTCCAGTAGTACTTGCTATTAATCCAGTAGCACCTTTAGCTATTTTAAGAATCGCACTACTTAAAGTACTTAAAGCTCCAATTGCTTGCAGTGTACCCCCCAAAACCATTGCACAAATAATTAACCAAATAGTGCCAAGCATTCCTTGCATACCCCCAGCGCTAAAAAGATCTTGTAATAATGGATTTTCTGTTGGAATAGTAATATCATTTGTAAGCGCGGTTAAAACGGTTTGATACGCCGAAACTAAATTGATTGAAGTAGCTTGAGTTACCTGAAGTATTACTTGAGGTTGGGCTATGCAAGTAACTATACCACCTAATAAAGAACCAGCTAATAAACTTACTATTGCAGGTACTTTTTTTACGATAAGAAAGAAAACAAATAACGGGACGAGTAATAACCAGCCAGAAACGTTAAAAGCACTTTTAATATCCGCTTCAAACGCATTTGAAGTTATACTTTCGGGCGTTTCTAAAGTAAGTCCGAGAATTATAAAAAATAAAATACTTATTACTATGGAAGGAATGGTGGTCCACAACATGTATTTAATATGAGTATATAAATCTGTTCCTGCAATTGAGGCCGCCAAATTAGTAGTATCTGATAAAGGTGAAAGTTTATCACCAAAGTAAGCTCCTGATAAAATAGCTCCGGCTGTCATTCCAATAGGAATCCCCAATGTTTTAGAAATTCCAATTAAAGCCACACCAATAGTAGCACTAGTAGTCCAAGAACTTCCAGTAGCCAAAGACACTATAATTGAAATAAAAACACAAGCTACCAAAAATATTTTAGCATTCAGTAACTCTAAACCGTAGTATACCATAGTTGGTATCACACCACTTGATAGCCAAGTACCTGTTAGGGCACCCACCATTAGTAATATTAGCAAGGCTTCCGAGGTTATACTAATTTGCTTTTTTACTTGATCAATAATTTCGGAATAGCTTACTTTTTCAGTAATTCCAATAATTGCAGCAATAGCAGCAACAAATAATAAAATAAATTGATTACTTCCGCTTAAAGCATCATCACCAAAAACAAATACTACGTTAAAAAAAAGAAGTACAATTAAAAGAATCATTGGAAAAAGTGCCTTCCATAAAGGTAAATTGCGTTTGGGAATCGTATTATTTGGCATATGTCAATATAAATGTTGAAATTAGGTCATTAAAAATCCGACGTAATAGTTGTATAAAAGTAAATGTAACATTTTAGTTGAAAATAATAATGCCCAACAAAACACTTAAATTTTTAGAATTATTTTTGTTATTTTTTTGCGCTACCTATTTTGTTAGCCCTACCTGTTCCCAAAATACTAAAATTAGTAATGATAGGTGTAGCCCTACTACATGTTGGTTTTCTGTTATTTAAAACTTATAAACTCAGGTTTAAACTTCCCCAAAAACCAAAAAAGACTTTTGTAATCAGAGTATTAATTACGAGTTTGCTTTTACTTGTTTCTGGAATAATTTTAATAAAACTTTATGATAAAAGCCTACTATTTCAAGTAGTCAAACAAAAACCAGGGTTATGGGTTACCATTTTGTTTGTATACACTTTTTTTTCAGTGTTTCCTCAAGAAGTGGTATATCGAAAGTTTTTTTATGAAAGATATCAGCCTTTATTTGACAACAAAAGGTTCTTTTTTTTACTGAATGTAAGTTGTTTTATGCTCTGCCATCTATTTTTAAAGAGTATACTTGTATTAATTATAACCTTTTTAGGAGGATGTTTTTTTGCTTACACTTACGAAAAAGAAAAAAGTATTACCTGGGTTAGTTTGGAGCATGCTTTGTATGGAAATTTAGTTTTCACCTTAGGGCTAGGGGAAATGTTGGCATTTCCTGGAGCGGCTTAAGCATTTTTAAATTTAGCGCTTAAAAAAAATCGAAAACCAAATTCCTATTTCCCAATTAAACCAAGTTCAATACCTTCAGAGTAAGCTACCTTAATTTTATTTTCGCTAAATATACGTTTGACAGCTTCGTGCGTATCAAAAGTAGCTATCCAATAATCGTTAGGAAGCACAAAAGGACGTATAGCTAATTGCACGTTGTGCGAATCAAAGGTTTCAATTCCAATTTCAGGTGCAGGATCGTTTAGTACCGTGGGTATTAAACGCAGTTCATTTTCAATGATACTTTTTACTTTTGGAAAATCTTCGCTATACGGAATATGAACATTCAATTCCAACCGGACAACCCCTTTTTTAGAAAAATTAGTTACAATACCATCTGTAATTTTTGAATTAGGAACAATGAGAGTTTTACTACCAGGAGTGGTAATTATGGTACTGAAAATTCCTATTTCCTCTACTTTACCAAATTTGTCATCAACTTCAATCCAATCGTTAGCTTTGTATGGTTTTAAAAATAAAATAAGTATACCTGAGGCAAAATTACCCAGACTACCCTGTAATGATAATCCTATGGCAAATCCCATGGCTGCAACAATGGTAGCAACACCTGATAATTCAGCACCTAAAATTGATACGGCAATAAGTAACAAAGCAATTTTTAAAACCGTAGTAAGGAGTGAAATTATAAACGGTCGCATCGTATCCGATACTTGCATTTTTATTAAGCTTTTGCTAACTATTTTGTCTACTTTTTTAATTAGTTTAAAGCCAATCCATAATAAAAGTGCTGCAACAATTATTTTTGGAGCAAAAAAAACAATTTTATCGATAGCAATTTCTAAGTACTCATTTACTTTATCCATTCTTTTTTATATAAAACAATCCCTTGTATTTTTTAATTACAAGGGAAAATAATCAATAGTATAAAGGTATAAAAAAACTTAGATTTTATGTGGTGGGATCAGTTATTTCTAGCGATTCTAAAATTTGTTGGTAAATAACACACCTTTATTTTTTAAAAAAATATTAAACCAGCATTCAAGTAATTATTCTACTAAGCTAACGCCTTTTTATAAGTTTCCAAACAGCGTTCACGAGCCATTTTGTGTTCTACCATTGGTTTTGGATAAGTAAGTTCATTTAAATCAGTAACCCAGCGATTAATATATTCGTGTTGCTTATCAAATTTTTGAATTTGTGTGGTTGGATTAAATATTCGAAAATAAGGTGCAGCATCCACTCCAGTTCCTGCTACCCATTGCCAGTTTCCTATGTTTGAAGACATTTCATAATCCAATAATTTTTCAGCAAAATAGGCTTCGCCCCAGCGCCAATCAATGAGTAAGTGTTTACACAAAAAACTACCCACTAACATACGTACTCGGTTGTGCATATATCCAGTCGCATTCAATTCGCGCATACCTGCGTCAACAAATGGATAGCCTGTTTCGCCATTTTTCCATTTTTCAAATTCAGCTTCGTTATTTCGCCACTCGATACGGTCGTATTTGGGTTTAAAACTCGCATTTTTAGTATGCGGGAAGTGCCATAGGATTTGCATAAAAAATTCGCGCCAAATTAATTCGGACCAAAAGACTTCATTTTTTTCTGCAATAGCTTTTTTTAATATTTCGCGTACACTAACGGTTCCAAATCGCAAATGCGGCCCTAGTTTTGAGGTGCCTTCTTCGTTTCCAGGAATGTTTCTGGTATCTTCATAACTTTCGATTAAACCAGGTGTTGCCATATAAGGAGCAACTTTAATTTTTGATTTTTTAAATCCCAAATCCTTTAAATTACAACTTTCATAGGAGCTAAATTCAATTATAGATTTTAAATGATCTTGACTAGGATATTGCTTTAGTTCCTTAGTTTTAAAAACTTCTTTCCATTTGTTTTTATAAGGAGTATACACCATATACGGATCACCATCAGCCTTTACAATTTCATCTTTTTCAAAATAAACTTGATCCTTATAAGTTTCAAATTTAATTGCTTTTTCCTCAAAAAAAGCTGTTAAAATCTTGTCACGTTCCAGTGCATAAGGTTCGTAATCATGATTGGTATATACTTTAGTTACTTTGTATTTTTTTTCAATTTCTTGAAATATCGCAATAGGTTCACCATGAAATATGGAGATTCCTTTATTCATTTCTTTTAACTTGGAGTGCATATCAGCTAAAGAATCATGTATAAAGCTGACTCGGGCATCGTTTTCAGGAAGCTTACCCAAAATTTCAGTATCAAAAATAAAAATAGGCAGTACATTTTTATTTTCGCTTAACGCGAAGAAAAAACCAGTGTTATCGTGTAGTCGTAAATCTCTTCTAAACCAAAAAATAGTTAATTCCTGCATAGTAACTTAGTTTAAATTTAACGCACCAATACCACCATCAACTCCCATAACCTGACCCGTTACCCATGACGCTTTTTCCGAAAGTAGAAAACAGGCCATGTTAGCAATATCCTCGCTTTCACCAATACGTTTCAGGGGATGACGCTCGTTCATTTTTTCAATTTTAGCATCATTGGAAACTAAGCGCTTTGCTAAAGGTGTATTTGTTAATGAAGGAGCAATAGCATTTACTCTGATATTTGGAGCCCATTCCGCAGCAAGTGATTTTGAAAAACCTTCCAAAGCTCCTTTAGCCGCCGCAACAGAGGTATGGAAAGGCATACCTACTTTTACCGCAACAGTACTAAAAACAACAATACTGGCTTGTTCAGCAGCTTTCAATTTGGGATGTACCTCTTTTAAAATTTTTACTAGAGACATAAAATTTAAATTCAAATCTTTTTCAAAAACTTCAGGCTTAAGCATGCTAAAAGGTTTTAAATTAATGGTACCTGGGCAATAGACTAAACCGTCAATAACATCAGGAAGATCAACATCTGCAATTGAGTTTATAGTAGCGTCAAAAGGAATGTGTGTAATGGCTTCAGGCAAATCATCATTAGTTCTGGAAGCAATGATTACATGATGATCGTTCATTAACTGCTTGGCAATTTCAGCACCAATACCGTAGGATCCACCTATTAAAAGTATATTTTTCATAGTTTTTTAATTAAAAAGTGAGGTGATATGTTTTGTTCTGTATTCAAAAATTTTAGCCAATTTAGGCTTGATAATTACTGGATGAAGCAAACGCCCTAAAACTCCAAATGGTACTTGATAATGAACAATATCGGTAACTAATGTGCCATTAGGTATTGCTTCTAAATAGTGTTTATGATGCCAAAGTTTGTAAGGCCCCTCTAGTTGAGTGTCAACAAAAAAATTGGGCTTTTGGATATAATTAATTTCAGATAACCAAGTGGTATTAAAAAAAGGTAACGGAGTTACTGTGTACTGAATTACCTGGCCACAATATAATGGCAGGGTAGCTCCATCAATCACCTTAAATTTCATGCTCTTAGGCATAATTTTAGAAAGATTGTTTGGATTTGAAAAAAAATCCCAAGCTTCATCGATTGGAATAGGTAATTCTAACTTTGCTTCTAATTTATATGTTTTCATCAATTCAAAAATACTTTTATTTTGTTTAATTATTTAATCTTTTTTGTTAAACAAAATAAAAATAGTCAAAATGATGGTAGCATTTTCATTGAAAAAAAGTATTTATTAATGAATTTGCGTCATTTAACTACAAGTTTTTGATGGTAGTTATTTTTTCCATTAGTTATTTTAAGCAAATAAAGTCCACTTCGCAAATCATCAATTGGGTGCGTTTGTGTTTTGGATTTTGTTAAAGAAATAGTCTTAACTAAATTTCCAGTAGTATTATAAAACTCAATAGTAAAATCGGAATTGAAATTTTTAGTGGTTACAATTAATTGAGCAAAAGCAGGATTAGGAGCAATTTTAATTTCGGCTTGATTTTTAGCTATGGATGGTGTATTTATAGAGGTAAACTTTAAGTTAAAATCTTTAAGAATAATCAAATTTTCGGCTTCAGTTGATGCAATAGTGAGTTTCCAGTTCCCTTTGGGGGAACTATTGATTAGTTTTATTAAAGATTGATGTGGTGCTCTAAGTCCCATCACTTTATCATCACAAACACCATTTCCAAGTCGCAGTGGATCCATTGGGATTTTTTGTTCATCATCTTTAAAAGTAAGATCAATATGTTGTTCATTGGAGCAATTACGATTCCATAACAATATTTTTTGTTTGCTAGGATTTTCAAGACTAATAGTAAGGTTTCCAATTTTAGAATGTGTTAATGACAATGCTACCTCAAGGTTTTCAACAGTAAAATGATCATCAACTACAATAGTTTTTTCTATAATTCCTTTATCTTTTATTAGAGAAGACATGTTGGGAGTAAATTTTTTTATGCTTACGTCTTGATTTATAGAAAAAGGCGTGGTGTTTAGTGCATAAAAAATATTGCCTATAGCTTTTATTTTTATTCGGCATTGGTTTGATGATATGTTTGCAGGAACACTAATGGTTGCTTCTCCGGTATTGGGAGTGCTTTTTACAAGTGTTTGAAATGTTTTACCGTTATCTGAAGAAAGTAGTATTGCAACTTTTTTGGTATGAATAGGGTAGGCTTTTGTATGCCCTACGTTCCATGTAATTTTTTCTAAATTAGTACTTTGCCAGCTTAAATTTTTGGTATTTTGGGAAGTCACTTCAAATTTAGGACTTTCCGTTACAGCTACTTCAAATTTTTGTATTGATGCTCCTAAGTTTTCGGGATCCGTACTTCTTGCGGAAGCAGCAAAAGAATAAGTACGCGGTACAGCTGCTAAAACACCTTGCTTGGAGGCGTTATTGTTGTTTATGACTAATTCTTTTTTGGGGAACGAAATCACTGCATCATTTTTCGGAAATTGCGAGGTGAATACAGGCCCTACTTTAGCATTCTTGTTTGGTGGAAAAACACCAATTTCAGTGTCAATTTGTTCACATGTAAAATATAAAAACTTATTTGATGGAATGGTAGTATGCAACGCTATTTCAAAAGGGGTGTTTAAAGGAATTGAATAGTTAGGAATTGACATTAAAATATTTTTTTGTTGGGGGAGTGTAGCTATTTTAGAAGATAAATACGTAGATATTTGTTCAATACTTTTACTATGGAAATAAGGTTTTGATGTATTGGAAACATTACTTTTTGGTAAATTACAAATACCTGCGTAACTCATTATAGTATGTCCGCTTCCAGGTTCAACGGCACTTTCGCTATTTCTGGAACAATTACTATTTTGAGTGTGCGAGGCACCAAGCTGATGAGCAATTTCATGGGCTAAATAATCAATATTAAAAACCTTACCTTCGGGAATAGGGTGGCCTGTAATTCCATTTGCTTTCCTGTTGGAAAATGCCACACTGCACGAACTTGTTCCTCCTTTAAAAGTACCTAGTGTTTGTGCAATATCATAACTATTTTGATCAATTAAAGATTTAATTTTTTGAGGAGCTTCATAAATTAGCTTTTTCAAATCATTATTGGTAAGTCCGTCTGAAACAGGGTCAATAAAAATAAGTTGTTCATTATTTTCAACAAGCTGAAGATGTATACCTAAGTCTCTATTGAAAATTTTATTAACACTTTGAAGGCTATTTTTAAGCGCATTTAACACCACTTTTTTTTGTTGATTAATTGGTAGTAAACTAGCCTTGTTTTTTTTATATGATATTGGGCATATTCCCCAGTGGTCATTAATGCAATTTTAACTTTGATTAAGGATGTAGCTGTTGCTTTAAATTTTTGATCAGAAGTTGTAGTGGGATTGATTTTTTGGTAATCAGGTTGCCTGATAATGACCTTTTTTTTATTCGAATTTGATTGACTTTTAAAAAGGAATTTGCTTTGAGTGATTTTTATTTTTTTAAATGCTTCTTCTGTAATACAATGGTATTCAAAATCTTGTATTTTATTTGTTATAAGTTCAAATTTATCAAGAGTTGTCCTTGTCCAGTTTTTAAGTAGCCCTGGATTATTTGCGCTTAACGCAAAAATGATAACCATGATATATTGAAGCATTTACCCCAGTTTATAAATGGAGATCTTTTTTAAGCGATGAATTCATAACATTCATCCATTATGTAGATTTCCATTTAACGTTATATTTCAATTTTATGGTGTTTCCTATTTCTAATTTGCTTTGTTAAAACATAAAAATCTAATGCTCTTTTTATTTTATATTAAAATAAAGATTAAAAATTTTGTGTAGGAACATTCATAAATATAAATAAAAGATTTAAAATTCTAACACAAAATTAATTTTTTTAATCTGTAAATCAATTAGTTATAAAAATTTGAAATATCGTTTATATGAAATAAGGCTTATTTTGGAGGGGGGATATAATAGAATTAATATGCATCTAGGTTTAAAATTAATTGGTTAAAGCCAGTAGTTAATAGGCTTCAGGCCGTAAATTAGTTATTTAAGCGCTAGGATTATGTTAGAAAAAATTTTTTTTAATCTGATTTTCAGTGAATTAATTATAAAAAATATAAATAAGTTATTTTTTAATGCTTAGAAATTGTAAGAAATATAGTTTTGTACGAAATTTATGCTTAAAATTTTGTGAATTTACTGAATTACAATTTTTCTAACTGCAATTTCACCATTTATAAATACACTTAAAATATAAAGTCCAGGGGATAAACTAGTCAAGTCAATAGACTCGATTTGAGTTAAAAATGAATACTCAAAAATAGGTTTACCGTCTAAATTATATAAAACAGCTTCGTAACCGTCGAGCGGAATAGTTAAAATTTCAAGGGTAATATTACCATCTGAAGGGTTAGGGTAAACAATAATATTCTCTTTAATATTCAATTGTTTTTTTGCAAGTGTACCTATGCTAGTCAGGTTGGGATTACTTACACCCTCAGGAATATTTAAAATAATCTTAATTTTATCAGCACCACCACTATCGGTATTTGAATCTACTAATGGAAGGGCTATAATAACTTCGTCATTATTTGCAGGAATGGTTACAAATTCTTCTATTGCAGTTGTGTAAGTATCCCCACCATCAATAGAAAAGGTTACCTTACCGCTAAAATCCAAAACTGCGCCCGAAGGTTCAGTTTCAAAAGAATAAAATACATTGGTATCATCTTTTACAGGTTCGGATGTTTTTACTCTAAAAATAAGTAAATTATCATTTTTCCTTTGTCTGCTAGACACTCTAGCTGCAGGAATCAATGGTAAAACAACATCACCAATATTAAAATTACTTTTATTTACCGCATAAAATATTTGTTTTAATGCACTTACTCTTATTCGCGCTTCTGATGTAGTGATGCCCTCAGGAATTCTAATACTTTCTGAACCATCGTTTGGTGTTTCTTCAATTAATACAGTAGGATAAGTTTCTCCACCATCAAAAGAAAGTTCAATTTTAACATTTTCTACATCTATATCATTAGCATCAGTACCTGCAACATTCCAAGTGACATCCTGT
This sequence comes from Aquimarina agarivorans, assembly GCF_000218485.1. GTDB lineage: Bacteria > Bacteroidota > Bacteroidia > Flavobacteriales > Flavobacteriaceae > Aquimarina > Aquimarina agarivorans. The sequence goes on from NZ_AFPB01000162.1 coordinate 62,285, forward strand.
ACACTATTTTGATCGTAACTAACGCTTGAACTTTGTGAGGTAACCTCAAAAAAACCTTCGCCAGTATCTATGGCATTTATTTTCACTTTTGAAAACGAAACTCCACCTGGTTTTCCATCTCGCACGGTATGGGCAAAATTCATTGTTCTTGGGACAGTAGGTAGTACTTCCCATTTTGTACTTACACCTAATTTAGCAGGAAAATCTCTTCTGGGCGATGCACTAGGAGGGAAGGATCTAAATAAAGGACCTACCTCAGAGGTAGATTCTGGAGGTGCTATAGCACGTTCATTATCAATTTGCTCCCAGGTATAAGTTAAGTCATCATTATCCCTATCATTTACAATAGTTTCTAAAGCAAATGCAGTACCCAAAGGAATGTTTAATTCGCGTAAAGGTTCAATTGAGGGTAGTTCATTTGTAACAGCCTCGGTAGGTATACAACTAGAATTAAATTCTAAAAATGCTTTCACTTCTAAAATACTCACGTAATGAAAATAAGCATCACTTGAAGGTTGAATGACAACACTAGGCACTCTACACGGTCCACCAGCATACCCCATTATAGTGGTTCCTTCACCAGCTTCAACAGCGGTTTCATCAAATCGTTGACAAGGGTAATTTTGAGTATGATTTGCACCTAATTGATGTCCTAATTCATGTGCAAAAAAAGTAATATCGAAAATATCACCCTCGGGTTCTCTAAATCCAGTAAAACCTTTACCTTTTCGATTACCACACAAACTTCCGATTAACGCTAATCCGCCATTAAAATGAGTAGTCAGTAAGTGTCCAATATCATAGTTGTCTTCGCCAACGATACGGTTGATATTTTGATTAGCTAAGTCACTCAATTCTTCAGAGTTTCTCGAATCAAAAGGATTAGCCTGTGATTCAAGAAAAATAAGCTCATCGTTGTTCGGAATTAGCTCAAGACGGATGCCTAAATCCCTTTCAAAAACACTATTTATACGATTTATTGATGCAACAATACCAGCCAAAGCTGCCCCTTTTTTTTCGGAATCAGTTCCTCTTATGACACCTGCTTTAATGCTAAAAAATCGGGTGTAGTTAGATGAAACTGCTATTGCCGCACGTAATATTCGGAGTTGATTGTCACCAACTGCGGCTTCGCTACGTAATTGTCTTTTGCTAGACTGATATGATTTTAATCCACTGGTACTAGTGGTATGCTTATGGTCAGTTGAAGTGCATTCAAAAAAAGAATCTACGGGAATTTGATCTTTATTGGCTACAATTTTATATTGATTTTTTGGGGTATCTAGGGAGGAGTCTAGATGCCAGCTTTGGTTGTTTTTAAGCAGCGTAGCGTTAATTCCGTTTGCAGCGCATGTAAAAATTACCGAAAAATTAGGGTCGTTGATGGCTACACCTTTATAAGAATGTATTTGAGGAAATTTTTGCTGTAATTCCTTAGGAAGTATGGCATTGTCCTTGATTTTGAAATCAATTAATTCTCCAGTAGGGGAAGGAAAATTGATGATTGTTGTAACTTTTGTATCTTTTGAAACGTCTTTTAAAGCTTGATTAAGTTTTTTTGTATTTAAAATAAAAATTCCTTCAGATTTTTTGGTCCAAACAATTTGTTGTGCATTTAAATTTACACCAAATGCAAATAAAAAGCAGGTAAGTATATATATTCTTATATTCATTCGAAGCAATTTTCTTTTTAATTTTAGCAGTTGTCGCAACAATTATCAGCCTTAACCCATTTACAACTTAAAACTGCTGTAAGTGCGCCTAAAATAGGTGCGATTAAATATAACCATAAGTTAGCAAAATTTGTACTAACCAACGCTGGAGCTAATGATCTTATAGGATTCATAGATGCATTTGTCATGGGGCCTGCAAAAAGCGCTTCTAACATAACAACACCTCCAATAGCCATTCCAGCCATAATTCCTGTTTCTTTTGATCCTGTTGAAACGTTTATAATGACTAACATTAAAAAAAATGTTAGTAAATACTCCAGTACAAACGCTTTAAACGGGGGTAAAATTGTTTGTGTACCTCCAAGTGTTTTGCTTTCAGGAAATAAATACCATACTAGCAAACTCGCTACAATGGCTCCAACAAATTGAAATGCGATATATTTTGGAACCTCTTTCCAAGGAAATTTTTTAGCATATGCAAATGCAATAGTTACGGCTGGGTTGAAATGTGCACCAGATATTTCGCCAAAGGCATAAATCATTGCAATGACAATAAACCCCCATGTAATTCCAACACCAACATGAGTAACAGCACCTTGGGTAATTTCATTTACCGCCATTGCTGCTGTTCCACAAAAAACTAATGAGAATGTGCCTAAAGCTTCTGAAATATAGTTTTTAGTATTCATTTAAATTTTTTTTCTAAAAGTTTTTCGTTCTTTATGTTGTTTGTGAACATAATCCTTCCAAAGTGCTTGAATAGCTTTATTTTCTATCAGTTCAGGGTTAGTCTCCACTTTTTTAATTCCATTACGAAGAAATATTTCATTCATTTCTTTAAAAATTAAAGCAGCAACTCCTTTGTTTTGATATTCAGGATCTACACCAATCAAATAAAATGCAGCAGTATCGTTAATACGTTGAGCCTTTAAAATATGTAAAAACCCAAAAGGGAATAATTTTCCGCCTGCTTTTTGGAGTGCTTTAGAAAATGAGGGCATGATAATTGAAAATGCAATGACCTCATTATGTTCATTTGCCACACAAGTTATGTAATCAGGATTTACAAAAGGCAAATATTTTTTTTTGTAATGGTCAATTTGATATTGTTGTATGGGTACAAATGTTTGTAAGGAATCGTATGTTTTATTCAATAGTTCAAACATCCGATTTACATAAGGCAAAATTTCTTTATTTTTTTTAAATTTAATGATTTTGAGTTTGTAGCGTGTTTGTATAATATTAGCAACTTTAACTACCTTTGGTCTGGTTTCTGTTGGAATATCAATTTTAAATTCCACCCATGTAGCAGCTTCTTCAAAACCAAGTTGTTTTAGGTGTTCGCTATAGTAGGGGGCATTGTACCAAGTGATCATTGTATTTAGTTCATCAAACCCTTTTGTTAACATTCCTGCTTTATCCATATTAGAAAATCCTACAGGACCTTCAATAGTACTAAGGTTGTGTTTTTTTCCGTAAGTAACAACCGTTTCAATTAAAGCTTTTGTTACATTAATATCATCAATAAAGTCAAACCAACCAAACCGTACTTTAGGCTTATTGAGTTCTTTGATTTCTATCCAATTTGCTATTGCAGCAATCCGACCAACAATTTTATCATTTTTATAAGCTAAATAAAAAGCAGCATCGGCATTATTATAAACGGGGTTTTCCTCTTTTTTAATAGCGTTTAGTTCCTCCTTTGTAATGGCAGGAACGTAACAAGGATGGTCTTTATATAGTGTATTTGGGAAGTTTACAAAGTCTAAAAATTGTTTTTTAGATGCTACTTCAATTATTTTAATCATATTATAATTAAACTACGGATAAAAAAAATTTTATCAAAAATACCAAAATTATGTGTAGTAAGGTAAATAAAATAGAGAGTAACTAATTAGTTACTCTCTATTTTTAATGATACGTTTTATTACCAATCTTCATCGTCATCTTTCTTTTTCTTCTTTTTTTTGCCTTTTTTCTTTTTCTTGTCTTTTTTTCTCTTCTTTTTAGGTTTTTCTTCTTGTTCTTCTTGAACTTGTTTTTCTAAAAGTTCAATTTCAGCTTCAAGGGCTTTAAGTTCCTCAGCTTCTTTTTTGAGACGTTCTTTTTCTTCTTTTTCAGCATCAGATGAAATATCATCAAATAAATTGTCGATGTTATTTTCTTCTTTTTTAGAATTGCCATCATTTGAAAGGTCGTTTTGATCAAAACCATTGTCTAAACCTTTAGATGCATCTCCTTTATTTTTGTTTTTCTTATTCTTTTTACGAGCTTCTTTTTCCAGTCGTTTTTGTTCCCTCTTTTTATCCCTGGCAGACTGTTCTGCTTCAATTTCATTTTCAAGATCAGAAATTTCATCTTCAAAGCTTCGTAAAAGTTTTTCTTGTTTTTTAGCCGCTTTTCTTTCTTTTTTAGTCATTCCCGTATAATCAGGTTCAGGATAGGGTTCACCTGTTTCAGGATCAATTCTTGGCTCATTCTTTTTACGCCTTTTCTTTCTTTTCTTTTTAGAATTGCGTTCTTCAATTTCAGCTAATTCTTCTTCCGTTCTTTCTTCAGGCGTAATTTCTTCTTGTTTGGATTGAATAAACTCGTCATCCACAAAGTCGCTCATCCTGCCGCCTGAACCTAAAACAGGTTTGGATGAAACTGTAGTTGAAGTGGAATCATTTAACTCCTCTTTGCTTCTTCTTTTAGCATCACGACGAGCTTTGCGCTTGCCGCTACCTTTCCAAAATTGGAACCATTTTTTCTTTTTAGGAATTTCAACATCCTCAGAATCTTCAAAATCTTCATCAAAATCTTCTTCCTCTTCAACTTCTTCTTCAACATACTCTTCCAAATCAACTTTACCATCAAGTTTTCCAGTCATGGTTTCAGGAGGGAGGAAGCCCTCTTCTATATCTTTTTTAATTTGCTCAATGGTTTTGTCTAAATCTCTTTGTTCGGCAGTCTGTATACGTTCATAATCTTCTAGTTTATGATAGTCTAATCGATATGAAGCTCCTATGTTTACTGCAAATAAAGACGGTGTATCTTTTACATTATTTACTGCATGTGCATCAATTGCAAAGTCCTTACTAATTAAAAAAGATCCTCCAATTTTAAGTAAGTGATCTTTATAAATTTTGCTATTTGCAGCTTCATATTCTCCAAATATGGACCACTTGTCGTTTAAATTATAGGTAGACGTTAATATAAATCGATAATCAGGAAATTCCGAAGTGATACGATCAGCAACAATATTAGCAACAAAAACCCAATTATATGCCCAATTATTTTGAGCTGCAATAATTACTTTTGGAGTGATGTTGGCTTGTGGTTCTGTAGCTCGGTTATCGGGATTATTTTGAAAAGCAAAATCACTAGATGATGAAGAAAAATTGGCTCCCACATAAGCGGATACAGCAGGAATCAATTTTTTCCATTGAAAACTGTTATTTTTTTTCCAACTGTATAAATTTTCGCTTTTTTCACGCTGATATTTATAAGGATCGTAAACTAAATACTTAGCACCAATAACATTTGAAGGAAAACCCTTATCAACAAAAGAGGTTTGATCCCCCACTAATTCCGAAACATTATTGTTCAAATAGCTTCCCTGAATGCTAAATTCAAGCTGTTCTTTAAATAATCCTGCTCTAAAATTATATTCAAAAGCTGTAGATCGAGTTTTATTATTAAAAATACGGTGCCTTAATCTGCCAAAAGTTAGACCACCTTCTATTTGTATTACATTTTTTCCTACAGAAAAAGCGCCTTGCGAAGTACCAGGCCTGTAGGTGTTTATAATTTCTGTATGTTGTGATTTAACACAAATACTTACAAAAAATAGGATTAAAAATGTTAGTATTTGGGGATACTTCATTCGTAATTGATTTATGCCAAATATAGCGGATTTTATCATTTTTTTTATTTAGCAATCAAATAATCTTGTGAGTTCCTTATTTTTGGTTCAAGTTATTACTTAAACAAAAATGAAAACACTTCTCATTATAATAGCAATTATATACCTCCTAAAGCTATTAACGAGGTATTTGGGTCCCTTATTGCTTTTATTTATTTCAAAAAAAATAGCAGCAAAATTTGGGGCGCAATTTGAAACCAAATTTAATCAGCAAGGTACAGAAAATCAAAATAATAATACAAATTCTACGACTGAAATCCCAAAATCAAAAAAAGTTGTAGGGGAGTATATTGATTTTGAAGAAATAGATTAAACGCAATAAAAACCTATAAAAAACACTATCTGGTGAGCATTAACTTAAAAAAAATAGTCCCGTATTTTGCAGCTATAATTGGCTTCATTTTAATTTCTCTAGCGTACTTTTCACCCGTTTTGCAAGGTAAAAAAATTGTTCAGAGTGATATTGTACAATATATCGGAATGGCAAAACAGCAAATTGATATTCGGGAGCAAACAGGCGAAGAAATGTACTGGAATGATCGTGCATTTGGAGGGATGCCTACTTATCAGTTAGGGGCCAAATATCCACACAATTATATAAAACAGTTAGATCTTTTTTTACGTTTTTTACCTAGACCTGCTGACTATTTATTTTTATATTTTGTTGGATTTTTTGTGTTGTTACTTTGTTTAAAAGTGAAACCATTGTTAGCCTTTTTTGGAAGTTTAGCATTTGGCTTTTCTACCTATTTAATTATAATCATAGGAGTGGGGCATAATGCTAAAGCTCATGCTATTGGGTACATGCCTTTTGTATTATCAGGTTTTTTATTGGTGTATGATAAAAAATACATTAAAGGTGGGTTGCTTTTTTGTATTGCCATGGCGTTGGAGTTGGTAGCCAATCACTTTCAAATGACCTATTACCTAATGTTATTACTGCTTGTAATTGCCATAGTTTATTTAAAAGAAGCTATTATTACAAATACTACCGCAACATTTTTCAAGTCATCAGGAGTACTTTTAGCTGGAATAGTATTGGCGGTTGCGTTAAATGCTACTTCAATTTTAGCCACGCAGGAATATTCAAAGTTTTCTACGCGAAGTAAATCAGAAATTTCTATTACTCCTGAAGGAAATAAAATAGAAAGAAAAGGATTAGACAAAGACTATATTTTAAGCTACAGTTATGGTTTTGCCGAAACATTCAATTTGTTAGTACCTCGATTTATGGGCGGTTCCAGTGCCGAAAATGCGGGCAAAAATGCTGCAATTGTAAAAGAGTTGGTGCGTATGGGATATCCACTCAAGGAGGCTAGAAATGTTGCTAAAAACGCACCTACTTATTGGGGCGAGCAACCCATTGTAGGCGCACCGGCATATATAGGAGCGGGCGTTATTTTTCTTTTTGTACTAGGGTTATTTTTAATTGATCATAAACTGAAATGGGGGATTATTTCAGCAATTATTTTGGCACTTTTCCTTTCGTGGGGAAGCAATATGGAGTGGTTTTCGGAATTGTTTATAAACTATTTTCCGTTATATAATAAATTTAGGGCAGTAACTTCTATTCAGGTAATTATTGAATTGTGTTTTCCTTTAATAGCTATATGGACGCTTCATTTGTTTTTTAAAGGGAATTATACTAAAGTTATTCAACAACAAGCGTTATTAAAAGCTACCGTAATCACAGGAGGATTACTTTTAATATTTGTATTGTTTAAAAAGATATTGTTTTCATTTTCTACTTCAAATGACGCACAATTAATCGAAAGTGCAGGAATGCGTTTTGTGAGGGCTTTACGCGAAGATCGTGTCCGTATGTTTACAACGGATACGTTGCGAAGTTTATTTTTTGTTTTAGCTGTTGCTGGAATTTTGTATGCTTTTACTAAAGATAAATTATCAAAAAAGCTGAGTGTTGTAGTAATTGGTGTGTTATTAACAATAGATTTGGTGAGTGTTGCTTGGCGTTACGTAAATACAAGTGATTTTGCACCCAAAATTACTATGGAAAAACCATTTTCGCCAACTGATGCGGATAAACAGATTTTGAAGGACACTTCCCACTATCGAGTATATGATCTTACGGGAAGTCCGTTCAATTCAGCTCGGGCTTCCTATTTTCATAATGCTATTGGTGGGTATCACGGGGCAAAACCAGCAAGAATTCAAGATTTATTTGATTTTTACATCGCTAAAGGGGAACAATCTATTTTAGATATGTTAAACGTTAAGTATTTTATTTTTAGTGACAAAGAAGGACCTAAAGTACAAGAAAACCCAAAAGCGTTAGGAAATGCTTGGTTTGTATCAACAATTGAAAAAGTACCTACTGCTAATGATGAAATTTTGAAACTGAAAGATTTAAAAGTTGCCACTACTGCTGTTGTTAATGAACAAACGGAAATAGAAGCTACTCATTTTGCATTAGATAGTTTGGCTACAATAAAATTGATTTCTCAAAAACCAGATGAGCTGGTATATATTTCAGAAAATTCAAACGCTGGTTTCGCCGTTTTTTCCGAAATGTATTATAAAAACGGCTGGAAAGCATATATTGATGACGTAGAAACACCAATTTATAAAACAAATTACGCGTTAAGGGGTATACAAATACCTAAAGGAAAGCATCGAGTTGAGTTTGTATTTAAGCCTCAGGTAGTAAAAACAGGAAGTACCATTGCGCTTTCAGCCTCATTATTATTTGTACTATTATTTGGATTCGGTATTTGGCAATCCATCAAAAAGGATTCAATAAGCATTTGAAAAAGGTACTCATAATATCATATTATTGGCCACCAGCAGGTGGTCCTGGTGTACAGCGTTGGTTAAAATTTGTAACTTATTTACGTGATTTTGACGTGGAACCCATTGTTTATGTTCCCGAAAATCCTACTTACCCAATTGTTGATGATGCGTTATTAGGTGAATTGCCTAAAGGGATTCAGGTTTTAAAACATCAAATTTTTGAACCCTATGCCTTAGCAGCAACATTAGGAGGTAAGTCCACCAAAACCATAAGTAAAGGAATTATACCGCCGGAACAAAATCAAAGCAGTATTCAAAAATTACTGCTTTGGATTCGTGGCAATTTGTTTATTCCGGATGCACGTAAATTTTGGATTGCGCCTTCAGTAAAATTTCTCACTAAAGTAATACAACAGGAAAATATTGATACCATTATCACCACAGGGCCACCACACAGTCTCCATTTAATTGGTAGGCAGTTAAAAACAGATTTAAATATTACATGGTTGGCCGATTTAGAGATCCTTGGATTAGTATTGGATATCATAAAAAGTTATTACTTTCTGGCTGGGCACAAAAAAAGCACGAACACCTGGAGCTTAGTGTATTGCAGCAAGCTGACAAAATAATTGTAACTAGTAAAGGGACTAAAAACGAATTTAAACAAAAAACGGTGCAGCCAATTTATGTGGTTACAAACGGTTTTGATACAGTTGAATTTGAAAATGTAATATTGGATGAAAAGTTTAGTGTTGCGCATATTGGTTCATTATTATCTGAACGTAATCCAATAAATTTATGGAAGGCTATTGCCAGTTTAATTGAAGAAAATAAAGATTTTGAAACAGCTTTTGAATTAAAATTAGCTGGGACAATTAGCGAAACTATTTTAGGTAGTTTGTACAGTTTGGGTTTAAAAAAGTATACCAATATACTGGGCTATGTTTCCCATAAAAAAGCACAAGTTTTACAGCGTCAGTCACAATTATTATTACTTATTGAAATTAATAGTGCCGAAACAAACATGATTATTCCAGGTAAATTGTTTGAATATTTGCAATCAAACAGACCTATATTGGCAGTAGGACCAAAGGGTGCAGATTTTAAAGCTATATTAGAGGAAACTGAAACTGGTGTATTTTACGAATATCATGAGGTAGAACTTATAAAAACACATCTTTTACATTGCTTTAATCTTTTTAAAAAAGGAAATTTAATAGTAACCCCAAAAAATATTAATCAATTTACACGTAAGTCGTTGACAGGACAATTAGCCGCAATTATTAAAGAATAACTCTCGCATGGGCATTGTAGCAAAACAATCAATTATAAATACTTTAATTACCTATGCTGGATTCGCTTTTGGTGCGGCAAATACTCTTTTTTTATTCACCAACATACTTGGCGAAGCGGAGTATGGAGTAGTTTCCTATTTACTGGCTTCATCAAATTTATTGTGGCCACTATTAGCTTTTGGTTTGCCAAATACGCTAATAAAATTTTATAATCAGTATAATTCTAAATCAAATTCAGATAATTTTTTTAGTTGGTTGCTGCTGGTTCCTTTAGTATTAGTAGTTTTTGTTTCGTTACTATATACATTGTTTTATGAGCATTTGATGGAAAAATTTACCCAAACCAATCCAATAGTAATACCTTATTTATGGATGGTAATTTTTTTAGGGTTGACTTCAGCTTATTTCGAGTTATTTTATGCCTGGGTTAAAGTGCATTTACAAACAGTAAAAGGGAATTTGATTAAAGAATTTTTCAGTAGAGTATGTATTACTTTACTGTTAATACTAGTGTATTTTAACGATATTACTCCCGATCAATTTATTTATAGCTTAACTATGGTCTTTTTAATTAGAACTTTGTTAATGATTTGGATCGCATTTGGAGTTTCAAAGCCCAAATTTTCATTTCAAAAGCTTGCAAACGTACGATCCGTTGTTTTGTATTCATGTTTGATACTTATTTCAGCAACCGTATCGGTGTTTTTATTGGATTTAGACAAGGTAATGATTGAACGTTTGGCACCGCCAATTTCAAATGTGGCCAAATACAGTATTTGTGTTTATATCGCTTCGGTTATAGGAGTACCCATACGTGCTATGTTGCAAATAACGAATCCTTTAACGGCACAATTGCTTGCAAAAAAGGATATTAAAGCATTGTACCAATTGAATAAAAAAAGTAGTTTAACTGCTTTAATTGCAACACTTTGGGTAGGTTTGGTAGTAGTGTGTAATGTACATTCAATTTTTGAAATGGTCCCTTCAAATTATCAATTGTACATCGAAATTGTATTTTTAATCGGTTTTGTAAAATTATTCGATGCCAGTTTGGGCGTAACCAATGCTATTTTATTTAATTCCGACAGTTACAAATGGATTTTATTTTTTGGTATAGCCATTTTGGTTTTGGCATACATATTCAATACTTTTTTTATTCCTACTGAAGGTATTATTGGTGCTGCTTTTGCTACATTTTTAGCTTATACACTTTATAACGTTGCTAAATTACTATTTGTGTTTTATAACTATAAAATTCAACCCTACAGTAAGCAGTTATTAGTTGTTATGGGAGTGGCTGTCTTAATTTGGATTATTTTTTATTTTTGGTACATACCAAGGGTTCACGCAATAGTTAGTATTGGGATAAAGGGTAGTTTAATTACATTAGTATATTTTATAATTATTTATATGTTTAGGCTTTCGCCAGAAGTGAATTCGGCAATCAATAGCATTATAAAAAGGAAAAAATAACATCACTTGCAGTAAATTTAAAAGAAAAACACTCTTAAATTTCGAATTTAAAAGTGTTTCAAATTTAATAAGCAGGTATTTTTAATTTCCCATACTGGTAGCATTTATTATTTAATACTGTTACCTTCTGCGGTAAGCGCCACCAGAAGTCCTTGTTGAAGCAACTACCTTTTTGTTTTGTGTAGTTTTTCGGTAGGCTGAATTGCTATTATTTTGTGCCCTAGATGTATAAACCCGACTACTTTGACTACGACTATTTGTAGTGTAGTTCCTATTTGATGAATTTGATCTTGGTATATAAGTTCTTGTATTGTTTTTGGAAGTAGTTCTTGGTGTATAACTTCGGTTAGATATATTTGTTTTTGGAGTATAAGTCCTTGTGTTTGCTACGGGTCTTCGAATAGTATTGTTGCGCGTTTTACCACTATTTGTTCTATTGCTGTAGTAATAATTTTTGTTTTGGTACCTCTTATCAGTATACCTAGTATTAAGATCCTTACCGTAATAGTGCGTTGAGGCTATACGTGTACCAGGTTTGCGATATGAGCGAAACTTGTAAGGACGGGTATAATATCCTGGGTAATAGCTACGTTGATGCGTAGTATAACTACAGCGATTAGGATTGTAAAATTGACGGTATGGATTTCCATATACAATACAATGATTTGCTGGAGGAACCCTATAATAGCGATGATGGGGTCTATATCCATAATTGATATTATAAGCATTTACGTAACCAGAACAATGATCAAATACACCATAATTAGTATAACTAATATTTAAATTTCCAATACGGTAGGCCAAACCTATTTGATTGTAATATAAACGAATATCACCTATCCGATTTACTCGACCGTAGTAATCATAATAAACGGGAGTGTTTTCAATTTGCACCACAGCACCATAATGATCATACTGTACAAAAGCATCGTAATTGTGTCCTGAGTTAAAACTGAAATTGATATTTCTGGTATTTATTTGAATTCCTACATTTGGTTGAATGACATTAAAATCAAATTGTCCATTTTTAAAAACAGCAAACTCAATACCTGATTCTACAAAAACAAAAGGGACATTATTACTAGCGTAATATTTTGAATTTGAAGCAAGTATTCCAAAGTTAATCAGCATTGTGGCTAATGTAAATAATATAAACTTCTTCATAATCATAAATTTAAAGTGAATCTTCAATCATTAAATAACCAAAGAGTATGCCATAAAAATAGTAGTATTTGCAAATACAGATGAATTTAAGGATATTTTGTTTGTAAGTATCAGGTTACAATATTTATATGTTAATTTTAATCGTTAAAGTACCATATAAATTATTTATTATGTAGTATTGAATGATTTATTAAATATAAAATTCTATTATACAGCCTGTTGAGATCAAAATTTATTATTTCAAATGGTTTTAAATACATTATTTCTTATTACAGGCTTTACAGTTTTGAAGATGTCACTTTTATAAAAGTTTTATACTATGTAAGAATAAAACTGTAGTATAACAATGATCAAAAGCAACTCATCGAAAATAATATGCAATTGGCAATATGTACTTAGTTTAAATTGTTTTATAATGTACAAAAAACAACTAAAATTAATTATAATGTTTAAAATTGACACAACGAAAAAACTGCTCTGTCTGATAGCATTTTTTACTTTTTCAGCTTCCTCTATATTTTCTCAGACCTATTGGGAGGATAATTTTGATAGCGCCGACTGGAAGAAGAATTACAATTTGGGATCAGGTAAGCAAAATATGAAATTTTTACCCTCAGGAGGATATTCAAAAGGTGGTATTCAAGTTACTGTTAAAAAAGGTTCACACCACGGGGGGTCTATCAAATATATGCTTAAAGAAAATTTGGGCTTTGAACCAGAAGAACTATATGCAGAATATAGGGTAAAATATGATAGAAGTATGGATAAATTTGGAGGTAAAGCGCCAGGTTTTGATGGTACTTATGGGAAAGCAGGATGGGGAAACCGCCCAGGAAAAGGAACAAACGGTTGGTCAGCCAGAGGAACACTAAACACATCCAGACAATCTAATATCAGAAATTCATTTTATGTTTATCATACCAATACAGGTAACAATGGTAAAACGTGGGGTGATGCAGTTTGGTGGGAACGTGGAGGTAATATGGATTATGATAAATGGTACCACGTAAAACAATATATCAAATTAAACACACCAGGTAAAAAGAATGGTATTTTGAAAGCTTGGGTAAATGGAAAATTGGTATATGAAAGATCAAATTGGAATTTTAGAACAGTTGATCGTTTAAAAATATATGCATATTGGTTCAATTATTACAACGGAGGTAGAGATACAGCAAAAAAAACAGGAACACTTATTTTAGACGACTTTAAATTATATGGCCCCAATGGATTGACAGGAGGTAATGTTAAGCCAGTTGGACCAAAACCAGTTCCTGCTCCAGCTCCGAGTAAACCAGTTGCATCTACAAGCAATGTTAGTTTTAATCAACCAAAGAATAATCAAAATTTTAAGGTTGGAGAAACAGCTAATGTGTTGGTAAAAATGTCTAATAACAATGATGTTAAAGAGATTAAGCTTTATGTTAATAATGCTTACGCAGGAAGACAAGGAAGAGCCCCTTATCGTTGGATGGGAATAAACCAACTAAAAAATTTGAAAAAAGGGAGTTATACCTTAAAAGCCGAAGCTACCTTAAAAAATAACAGGAAAGTTGAGAGTACCATCACTATAAATGTTGGCGATACCAAACCAAGTAATTCATCAAATAGTAATGATTCGGTGATTAGAGGTACATATTACATTCAAAATGTAGCTAATAATCAAAACGTCATTTCACCAAAATGGGATAATTACAATGTGCGCATGTACAACCAAGGTAAATACAAAGACCAACAATGGAGTTTTGAGCATATTGGAAATAATATTTATAAAATCAAAAATGTTGGTACAGGTAGGTATTTAGAAGTTACTAAAGGTCAGTGTGCTAACAGGGCTAATGTAAAAACATGGGCAAGTGCTGGTTCAAAACATCAGCAGTGGATTGTTAAAAAGCAAGGGGATATTTTTCAATTCATACCGTCGTATTGTACAAATAAAGCCTTAGATAAATCAGGAAAAAATAGCGATAATGTATATTTATGGAGCTATTCAAAAACTAACAAAAACCAACAATTTAGATTAGTTGGAGTGAGTGGAAGCAAGGAACTTGATTCTTTTAACGATGCATCATTAGTACTTTATCCTAATCCAGCTAAAGACTTGACTAATTTAGACCTTACCAAGTATTTAGATCAGTCGGTAGCTTACAAAATACATTCGCTTGATGGTAAAGAAATTTTATCAGGTGATTTTGGATCGAATCATAGTTCATTAGAAACAATTGATGTATCAGGATTAACTTCGGGAGTTTATTTATTAGAGCTAGTGATTGATGGCACTTACTCATTCGTAGAAAAATTAGTTGTAGACAACTAGTTTTTTGATACCGGATTGTATGTTAAATTATTCAACCAAAAAGAATCATTTTTAATGGAAAATTTAATATCGAAACAAGAGGTATATGAATTGCAATAAAGCAGTTCGTAAAAAAGCATTGTTTCTAAAAAAGTTTTAAAAAAAGATCGTCTAGAAAATATATTTCTAGGCGATTTTTTATATCTATTTTAAACTTATGTTTTTAAGTTCGTTTTCCGATTGAGTTTTGGCTAAGATAGTAAAGGCTATTCACGTTTATTATCCAAACCTTACCTTTTAATGCTAATCAATTTACCTTGTGTTTACATATTCTGAAAATTTATGATAAAGATAAAGTCTATACTCGTAGATTTGTAAAACAATAATTCATTTTTAATTTTACAAAAAATGTCAGACGATAAGAAGATCATTTTCTCCATGTCGGGGGTTACAAAAACGTACAAAAGTGCCAATACACCGGTACTGAAAAATATATACCTAAGCTTTTTTTACGGAGCTAAAATTGGAATTTTAGGGCTTAACGGTTCCGGGAAGTCCACTTTATTAAAAATTATTGCAGGTCAAGATACCAATTACCAAGGTGATGTTGTTTTTTCGCAAGGTTATAATGTAGGGTATTTGGAACAAGAACCGCAGCTTGATCCCGAAAAAACAGTATTAGAAGTTGTTAAGGAAGGTGCTGCTGCTACGGTGGCTATTCTTGACGAGTATAATAAAATCAATGATCTTTTTGGTTTGCCAGAATATTATGAAGACGCTGATAAAATGCAAAAGTTGATGGACCGTCAGGCGGAATTGCAAGATGAAATTGATGCTGCTGGTGCATGGGAATTGGATACTAAGCTTGAAATTGCTATGGATGCGCTTCGTACCCCCGATGGCGATAAAAAAATTGGAGTGCTTTCAGGAGGGGAAAAACGTCGTGTAGCTTTATGTCGTTTATTATTACAAGAACCTGATGTATTGCTATTGGATGAACCTACCAACCATTTAGATGCAGAGTCCGTGCATTGGTTGGAGCACCATTTAGCGCAATATAAAGGAACAGTAATTGCTGTAACACACGATAGGTACTTTTTGGATAATATTGCAGGTTGGATTTTAGAATTGGATAGAGGCGAAGGAATTCCTTGGAAAGGAAATTACTCTTCATGGTTGGATCAAAAATCCAAACGTATGGCTCAGGAATCCAAAACAGCATCAAAGCGTCAAAAAACACTGGAACGAGAGTTGGAGTGGGTGCGCCAAGGAGCAAAAGGACGTCAAACCAAGCAAAAGGCACGTTTGAAAAACTATGATAAGTTGATGAGTCAGGATCAGAAACAGGTAGACGAAAAACTAGAAATTTATATTCCTAACGGACCACGTTTAGGAACTAATGTTATTGAAGCGGCTGGAGTTAGTAAAGCGTTTGGAGATAAATTACTTTATGAGGATTTGAATTTTAATTTACCGCAAGCCGGAATTGTTGGAATTATAGGTCCTAATGGAGCGGGTAAAACCACTATTTTTAAAATGATTATGGGCGAGGAGCAGCCAGATAAAGGAGCCTTTAATGTAGGCGAAACAGCTCAAATTGCTTATGTAGACCAATCACACAGTAACATTGACCCTGAAAAAACTATATGGCAAAATTTTTCAGATGAACAGGAACTTGTAATGATGGGAGGGAGACAGGTAAATTCCAGAGCCTATTTAAGTCGTTTTAACTTCAGCGGAAGCGAGCAAAATAAAAAAGTATCCACCTTATCTGGTGGGGAGCGTAACCGTTTACACTTAGCCATGACGCTAAAAGAAGAAGGGAACGTATTACTATTGGATGAACCTACCAATGATTTGGACGTAAATACACTGAGGGCGTTGGAAGAAGGTTTGGAAAATTTTGCGGGTTGTGCCGTAGTCATTAGTCACGACCGCTGGTTTTTAGATCGTATTTGTACTCATATTTTAGCTTTTGAGGGCGATTCACAAGTATATTTCTTTGAAGGAAGTTTTTCTGATTATGAGGAAAATAAAAAGAAACGCTTAGGGGGTGATCTTATGCCAAAACGTATTAAATACAAAAAATTAGTTCGCTAAATTGCAGTGCTAAATTGATATTTAAAGTATAATTCAATAAATAAGTCTCTGCATCTTTCAGGGACTTATTTATTGGTAATATTTTCAATTTGTTTGAATATATTCAGGATTCGTGTAAATATTCAAACTATTTTTTTTAACAAAACCAATCAAACAAATTCCAGCTTTTTTTGCAATATCAATAGCCAAGCTGGTAGGTGCTCCAATGGCTACTATTACTGGAATGCCTGCTTTAGCAGCTTTTTGAGCCATTTCGTAACCAATACGACCGCTTAGTACAGCTATAGTATTTGCAAACGATGCTCTTTTTGTAAGTTGGTCACCTATCAGTTTATCAAAGGCATTATGCCTACCAATATCCTCTTTTACGGTTAGGATACCTCCTTTAAAGGCAACTAAGGCGCAGGCGTGAATTCCTCCAGTGTGTTTAAAAAGTAATTGTGCTGCTTTTAAATGATCAGGAAGGTTTAAAATTTTTGCTATCGGTATTTTTTCTGAAGGAATTTGAACGGGTTGTATATTTTCAAAAAATTGCTCTAATAATTGTTTCCCGCAAATACCACAGCTGGAATTACTTAAAAAACTTCGTTGAATATTTGCAATATTGACATCAATAGTTGGCTTTAGCGTTATTTTAAGTTTATTTTGGCGATTGGCTTCATCAACCAGAGCGCAATACCTAATGTTCGCAATATCGTCAATAGTTTGTATGATCCCTTCGCTGTAAAGCAGCCCAATAGCCAAGTCAAAATCATTTCCTGGACTACGCATTGTAATAGTCAATGGAGCTTCCTTTTCATCTCCTTTGTGTATAATAACAATTTGCAGTGGTTCTTCTACAGCAATTAAATCATCAAGATTTTGAGTTTTTGTGTCAGCATATTTGGTAATCTGATAATTTTTTTAAAGCAACAATCGACATTCAATTTTAAGTTTTGAAATGTAAAATTACTCTTTTTGCTCAATAGTCAATATTTTAATGCTGTGAGGATTTCTTAAAATAGGAAGAAACTGATGTTGAAAACTAGTCAGAAGCTTGTGCTGAAAGCTTTTACCTACATATGTATTCTTAAAATGATCATTTATTATATATATACTATATTTGTAGCTAAAAACCTCGCTTTATGAAAAAAATTTTACTATTTTATATCTTTGTAATTAATTTAGCTTCTTATGCTCAGCTAGCTAATGCAGATCCTTTAATGGTTAATGCTTCTATTTTAAGAAGAACCTTAAAAAATGATACCCTAAAAAAAGATGAATTTAAGCGGACAAAGAAAGCAATTCCTGTCCAAAAGGTTGTTTTGGAAGATGTGGTGAAAGCTAAGAAAGAATTACCAAAAGCAACAGCGGAAAAGAAGGAAAAAGTAGTTAAAGAAGAAATAGTTGCCAAGACAGATAAAGAAATACGCCCGTTAATTATTGAAAATGAAAAAGATGAAGACTTTTATAGCGTTCAAATAGCAGCCTCTAAAGTCCGTATTAAAAAAGACTTTTTTCAGAAAGTTCCAACTTTTTACACCAATGTAGGGGATGGGTTTTACCGCTATTTTTCAGAACAATTTGCTTCAATTTCAGAAGCGAAAGCATACTCAAAAAAAATTCATGCTACAACAAAATTTAATAAAGCTTTTTTAGTTAGACTTAAAAATGGAACTAAAGTGCCATTAAAATAAGTTTACATGTACACCGAAACGTTAGTTGCTTACCTGGAAAGCTTTTTAACCGAAAGACGCCAGCAAAATAATCACAGAGTTTTAAGCCAGCGTACCCGCCATTTTACCGTGGCCATTGAAGACGTGTATCAATTGCATAATACAAGTGCGGTAATGCGTAGTTGTGATGTTTTTGGAGTACAGGACGTTCATGTTATTGAAGAGCGGAATGTGCGTAAAATTGATCGCGAAATTGCTATGGGAGCCCAAAAATGGGTTGATATTCACCGGTATCATTCCACCAAATCATGTGTAAGTTCGCTAAAAGAAAAAGGGTATCAAATTGTAGCTACTTCACCGCATGGAAACAATTGCGTAACGTTGGCTGATTTTGATATTTCCAAGCCTTCCGTATTTTTTTTCGGAAAAGAAGATACTGGGTTAAGTGATTATGTGTTGGAGCAGTCCGACGTACAATTAAACATACCAATGTTTGGCTTTACCGAAAGTTTGAATATTTCGGTTTGTGCTGCAATTATTTTGCAACACGTTACCCAAGAGCTACGTAAATCTACCTTAAATTGGAGACTTACCCCCCAGGAGGTATTAGAAAAACGTTACGATTGGGTTTGTAAAGTACTAAAAAGCCACCAACGTATTATTGAACGCTACCATGCGGAGCATACTAGTGTTGGCGAGCATGGAAATGGATAGTTTGATAAGTTAGAATAGCTATTTGTTAAGATTTTTAATACAAATAAGGAAAGAGTTATTGTGCATTTACGGTATAATTCTTATCTACAAACAACCAATAAATGTATTACGAATATCTCTTCTGTTTGTAAACTACGCACTTTTCTTATTGTAAAATTTGTCATTAACAAAACAAAACTACACTTTTTTAATCACGTAAGTAACTATACCCCAAATAAGGAGTTCAGTACCTTCAGTAATTTCAATTTTTTCATAAGCATCATTTTCAGGAACAAGAGTTATCTTTTTATTTTGAATAGCCAGGCGTTTTACTGTAAACTCATTATTCAAATAGCAAATGGCAATGTGGTTGTTTTGTGGCGTAATACTTCGATCTATTACTAATAAATCACCATCTCCCAAACCTGCATTAATCATGGACACCCCTTGTACTCGGGCATAAAAGGTAGCTTCTTTGTTTTGGATTAGCTTATCATCCAAACTCAATTTTTTTTGTGCAAAATCTTGAGCAGGAGAGGGAAAACCGGCAGATATACCCGTATCAACAAATGTAATTTTTGGTTGTTTTCCTTTTTGGGGTTGGTATAAAGTAACCTTCATTTTACAATTAAAATATCATTCCAATTAGTGGTGTAACAAGGGGAGAGGCGTTCTTGTTTCATTTTCCATTTTTTTCCTAAATCCTGAGACCCTAACCGAATAGCATCATCGTATTTTTTATTCATGGCATCCATTGCTTTCATCAGCGTAATATGTTTGGCATCTCCACCACAAAATAAATTAAGTTGCCTGTGGGTATTGGAAGTAATTCCCATAACAATAACTCCTAGTTTTTTGTAATAGTAATTAGGTTTAAAAATATGTTGTAAAGCTTTTATAGCATATTCTGAAATAACTAAACTGGAATCCGTAGCATACGGAATATTAATAGCAATGCTATTAGCATATTGTTTCAAATAGGGTCGATTTTTATTTGTTTTTATAAATACGTACACCACATTAGCTACAGAATTTTGTGCCCTTAGTTTTTCAGCACAAGTAATGGCAAAAGTAGAAACCCGCTCTTTGACCAATTCCCAGTCATTGGAAATAAATTTTAGGCTACGTGTAGTTGCAATGGCTTTTTTGTTTTTTATAACATCTAATTGTAAGGTAGGTTCACCACATAAATCTTTATACAGCCGTAACCCTACGATACTAAATTCTTTTTGTACATAAGTTTTAGGAAGTTGCGTAAATGCATAAGCATAGTTAACATTTTGCAACTTTAGGCGAGCAGCAATTCGGCTTCCAATGCCCCAAACTGCATCAATTTTTGTCCATTTTAAAGCTTTGATCCGTTTTTCTTCGGTATCAATAACGTATACTTCCTGTGTATGATTTTTAAATTTTTTAGCAATTTTATTGGCTATTTTAGCTAAGGCTTTAGTTGGTGCCACACCAATACTAATGGGCATGCCTAAGTTTTTAAACACCTCTTTTTTTAATTTTTGACAATAGACATTCAAGTCATAATTTTGGTAGCCCGAAAAGTGTACAAATGCCTCGTCAATAGAATAAATTTCTACATGAGGACTATAGTTTTCAATAATCCGCATTACACGTTGGCTTATATCGCCATACAGCGCATAATTTGAAGAAAAAACATGGATGTTGTGTTGTTTAAAAATTGCTTCGTATTTATGTGCTGAAGCTCCCATGGGTACAAAGGGCTTAGCTTCATCGCTACGTGCAATAACACAACCATCATTGTTGGAAAGCACCGCAATTGGTTTTCCTATTAGTGCTGGATTAAATGCCCGCTCGCAGCTGGCATAAAAATTATTACAATCAATTAAAGCAAACATGATACAAATTTATGGAAATAATACCATTAAATTAGGTATTATTTCCTATAATTTGTGATATTATTTTTTGGTAAGACAAGTCTCTACGGTTTCTTCTTCAAAAGCATTTACAATATGGTTGCTAATGTGTTTAGCATCTTGTGCCACGTGTGAAAACCTTCCTGATCCCCAGGTGTGTAACCAAGGTAAACCTATAAAATAAAGTCCTGGCTCTTCGGTAACACCACGTTTGTAAGTTGGATAACCGCGTTGGTCGTAAACTTTAGGGAAATCTACCCATTTAAAATCAACCTTAAATCCCGTACACCATATTATCGATGTAATCCCTTCGGCCTTATAATCAATCGGTTGTTCATTTGCTGCACTTGGTTCCCACAAGGACTCATAACGGGTAGGGGCAGAAGCCTCAATGCCATTAATTTCAATGTACTTATCAATGCTATTCTGGATACGCTCATAAGTAGCATCAGCCGCATCTAGGTTTTCTTTTAGGTCGTTTCCAAAGGCAATAGTTCCATTTGTAACAGTGCCTATTTGACCACGTAGTTCAACACCCTCCGAGGCAAGCTTTCGTAAATCAATATCACGCCCGCCATCTCTTCCGGTTAGGTAATGATTAGTTTTATGACGTGCTTCCTCTGGATCAGGATGCATTTCAATAGGCTGATCATAGTACCCCATATCCTCCAGCCATTCCACGGCATCCTTACCACGATACGTTCTTGGCGCTCTTGGTGCAGTCCCTACACTTAAGTATACCTTTTTACCTGCAATATGTAAATCTTCAGCAATTTGTGCGCCTGATTGACCTGAACCCACTACAAGTGTGGCTCCCTTGGCAAATTGTTCAGGGTTTTTGTAATCCGCTGAGTGAATCTGCTTTATACTTGAGTCAAACCCTTTGGACATTGGCAGTATATTAGGTATATGATAAGCACCAGTAGCAATTATTACTTTGTCAGCAGTAAAATTACCAATGGAAGTATCCACATTAAACACTGTATTTGTCCTTTCTTTATATACTTTATAAACTTCTACATTTCCTTTAATTGGTGGATTAAATGATTCAGCGTACCGTTTCACGTAATCTACAATTTCATCTTTAAGCATAAAGCCCTTAGGGTCATTGCCATCGTAATCAAATCCAGGCAATCTACATTGCCAGTTAGGAGTAACTAAACAGAATGAATCCCACCTTCGTTTTCCCCAAGAGTCGCCAATTTCTCCTCGATCTAATACCAAATGATTAATATTTTCTCTTTTTAAGCAATAGCTTGCTGACAAGCCGGCCTGACCTCCTCCAACAATAATAACTTGATAGTGACTCATACTTTTTCTATTTAATTGATACAATTTTTATTTTTTTTGAATGGTCATAGGTTTGACACAATTCATGTATTCTGTGCGATTCCGCTTGCGCAGAAGTGCAGGCGTAACCGTATTTTTGACGTACACGCTCGCTTGCTTCACCTAAAGCCGTGTTGCAGGTACTAAGAAATTCTTCAACAGTAATTTCCTGACCCGATTTAAAGTATTCTTCCACAACACTTGAGGGGCTGTATACCTGATCGGTTTTATCATCGGGCCACTTTATATTTACGTAAGTTACTGGCATGTACTAAAATTTAATTTTTTGTTCTTTATAATTTATAATAAGTTCTTTTGGAGTGGTAATAGTTCCAATTTCGTCACAATTGATTCCTTTTTCAGAAAAAATGGTTTGAATTTCGGCTATATGCTCTTCGCGACAGCTAAACAAATACCCGTAACTAGGAAAGCTTACTAACCATTTTTCCCACAATACATCTTTAGGTTTAGTAATTTTTTCTAAATCAATTTCTACTCCAACATCTGATGTATTCATTAGCATACAAATGGTACCAATAATTCCCCCCATACTTACATCTTTGCACACTTGGCTTAGTTTTTTATTGGCAATTTTATAGGGTAATTGCACCAATTCCTGTAACCTATTTGCATCAGCGGTTGTGCTGGCGTTCCAAAAGGGATATGCTTTGTAATAAGCACCATTTTGATCAATAGCTAATATTAGTTTTTCATTAGGCTTAGCATCAAAACTAGTGAGTAGGTTTTCAGTTGCTTTACCTAAAATAGAAACACTTAAGGCTTTATTTTTGGAATGGTAACAGGTATGCCCGCCAACAATTGGAACACCGTACTTTTCCGAAGCAGCAATCATACCTTCCCAAATATGGGTACTATCCTCAGAATTTTTAGCGTAAATAGTATCCGTAACCGCAATGGGCAATCCACCCATGGCACAAATGTCACTGATATTTACCATAACTGCGGAGTAACCAGCAAACCAAGGATCGGCAGTTAAAAAACTATCGATAATTCCTTCAGCAGCAAATAGCAAATGACTTCCATCAGCTTGCGGTATAGCAGCCGTATCATCGCCTATTTTAATGGTCGTTTTTTGCTGTGCTGTGTCTTTAAAATAGCTGCTACTGAGTACTGAATTGCCGATACTTTTATGAGTTTCCCCAATAGTTTGTTTGTCCAAAATACTTTGGTAACTCCTCAATTTATCAATACAAGCTTGTATGTTTTCTAATTCAGTAACCATAAATTCTTTAAATATTAAGCAGCTTTTAAAAGTTTTGCTAAAGCTTCAATATTAGCAACTGTTGATGTGTAAATTGGTGTGGCAGGGTAAGCATTTAAATCGGCCTCCATTAAAAAATGTTTTACACCATGTAAATTAACTTCCTTTACCACTGTCCAATGCAAACGTTTAAATAGTTTTACGTTTTGCTCCTGTACATGCGCTGAAAATTTATTGCAACCAATATAATTTGCTAAGGATACCGCTCTGTAGATTAATCCAGCTGCAATAGACATTTGGTATAACGGAGATACTTTTCTTTCTCTAAATAAATTAGGACACACAAATTTTGAAAATATGCGATAATCTTTAATTACTCCAAGTCGTCCGCCGAACCATTCACGCTCTTTAGTTTCAAAAATACGTACTACACCAACTACCTTGTCTGGAGCGCCCAAATAATGATTAAGGGCAATAATTGGAATAGAGCAGTAATCATTTTCGTCATAATCCGTTTCTTCAAAAAGTTGTTGTTCTTCGCAAAAAATTGCTTTTCTGGTTTCGTAATAAGCATTTAACTGTGCATTATCGTTAGGGATATTGATATCAATAAAATCTAAGCCTACATCTTTTTTTTAGTTTGAAAGTATATCATGCGCTATGTTTTTTCTCAAAAGTTGCTAATGTAGAGCAGGCACCACATTTGGCACAGCCTGACTCAAGTGTATCGGAGGTCATTTTAGCATTTACTAAAGCTTCTGCCAAAGGATCTAAAATACCATGCATATAGTCCTTGTCTGGAGATATATGATTTTCTAAAGGGGTATTCCTGATAGGTACAAAAGGTACCACAAACGGATATACTCCAATGGCAATTAATTTTTGTGACATATCTAGAATTTCCTCCTGAGTATCACCCAAACCAGCTAGTATATAGGTACTAACATTTCCTTTGCCAAAAATTTTAACAGCTTCTTTAAATGCTTTAAAATAAAAATCAAGAGATACACTTGCTTTACCGGGCATAATTTTATTTCTAACCCGATCGGTTACCGCTTCTAAATGCATGCCTATGGAGCTTGCTCCAGCATTTTTTAATTTTGTAAACCAATTAAAATCATCGGGCGGCTCACATTGTACCTGAATGGGAATGTTTACTACTTCGCGCACAGCGGTAACGCTTTCAAATAGTATTTTTGCACCACGATCACTACTTGCTGGGGTTCCTGTGGTCAATATAAATTGCGAAATTCCATCTAGTTCTACTGCTCTTTTGGCTACTTCAGCCAAATGTTGTGGTTTTTTGTAAGCAATTGTGGTATCATATTTTAATGATTCGCCAATGGCACAAAATTGACACGAAGTTTCTTTTTCCTTGTAGCGGATACAGTTTTGTAGCACAGTAGTTGCTAAAACATCTTTACTATGTAAGCGCGCAATCTTCCAAAAAGGGATTCCGTCGGAACTTTCTTCTTTATAAAATTTGGGTTCGCCAACAAAGCGAATAGTAGTGAGTATTTCGCCATCCTTTTTTAAGGAAGCGTACCCCATTTTTGATGGGGAAGTAACTGTAAACGGTGAATTTTTAGCTGCTTGACTAAAAACAGGAATCATAATAGTGGTATTAAAAATTGTTACCGCCTTATGATCTGTTGGTCCCGCACCACCTTGTCGCGTGGTAAGGTCTTCCAAGCCTTCTAACCGAATGCCTTGTACTTGAATATCGTTCAGTAATGTATGATTGTCTTTTATTGCAATTGTAGTGTTCATAGTTACTGTATTTAATCACTCAGTGAGTGCATTACTTTATTTTGATCCTCAAATGAATTATAAACTATTTTCTGAAAGTATGTCCTGAGGACTTACTTCAGAATTACCAGTGCTAATTTGAGGTTCGTACATTAAATTTTTGGGTCTTTTATCAATATTTAAGGATAAAAGTTCAGGTCTGGAATAATGACCTACGGAGTCCATCATTCGTTTTCTTTTGGTAATTAAAGACATGTCCAAATCGGCATAAACAATACCTTCACCTTCGGTTAATACGTCTGATATAATTACCCCTTCTGGAGAAATAATAGCAGTAAAGCAACCTTTATTAAGCGCTTTTTGCATGTTTTTGTCTCCTGTAATTTCTTGTACTTGTTCTGGATGTAAAAATCCAGTGGAGTTGATTACAAAACATCCAGATTCCAAGGCGTGGTGACGCATAGTTACCTCCATTTGATCGGCAAAAATTTGACCTACCATGGATCCAGGAAATTGACTACAGTGAATTTGTTCATTATCCTTCATTAAAGCAAAACGCGCTAAAGGATTGTAATGCTCCCAACAAGCTAAAGCACCAATTCTTCCAACAGAGGTGTCCACAGCTTTTAAGCCACTACCATCACCTTGTCCCCATATCATACGTTCATGATACGTTGGGGTGATTTTTCTACGTTTAAGCACCAATTCACCAGTGGTATCAAAAACAAGTTGCGTATTGTAAAGGGTGCCTTTGTCTCTTTCATTTACTCCTAAAACGACTACCATATTATGCTCTTTGGCTAAGCTTCCTATAAAATCAGTTTCTTCGCTTGGCACAACTACACTTTCTTCATAAAGTTTAGTATGATCCTTGCGGATGCTCACTGCGGGTTTTATAAATGAAAAATAAGGATAGTTAGGTACCAATGTTTCAGGAAAAACGATAATATCAGTGTTTTGTCTACTGGCCTTTACAATGGCGTCGGCTACTTTACCTAAAGTTCCTGACCTACTTTCGAGTACAGGAGCTATTTGAACAGCTGCTGCTTTAACTATAGATTTTTTAAACATCATATTTTTTAATCTTTTACTTTTTGTTCGGTAGGTTTTAAGAATTGTGCTTTAGGGATAAAATTTAAGACATAAGAAAACCAAATTTTCGTAATGTAGTTACCTGTTTACTTGATCATCCTATGTCCTAATTTTTACCTTATACTTTTTAAAAAACAAATTAAAAAACAAATAAATTACATGGTCCAAGTATGCAATACAAAAGCATTTTCGTTTCTGTGTACTAATTGAATGTCCATAACATCTAACGGGCTAATTGGTTGGATGCCTGGTAACAATGATGGCTCTCCGTGACCGTAAAGTGCTTGTAATGCAAAACGACAAGCATAAATTTTACCTCCTTCGTCCATAAATTTCTTTAAACGAGCAGCATAATTTAAATGTCCAGGGAATGCTTCGCTACCCAATGTAGGGAAACCACGTTGAATACCTAAAGTAACTCCAGGTCCGTATAATAAAATTGACGTTTCAAAACCTTTACGTTGTAAACGAGTAGCAGATAAAATGTTTACTAAACCTATGGATCCTTCAAAAGCAACGGTATGAAATGTTACTAATGCTTTCTCGCCTGGTTTTGCTTTAACATCTTCAAATACTTTGTCTTCATAGTCTACAAAAAAGTCTCCATCTTTGTGCATTGCTTTTTTTACTTTTGGCATAATCTGTATTTTTTATAAATTGATTATACAAACATAATATACTTAAGTATTACTTAAGTGGTACGAAATCGACAAAGAATGGTACTTATTAAACTTTTTAACTAAATTGATTATTTATTGCATAAAAACTAATATTATTGCGTTTTTTGTTAAATAAAAATTAATTAAATCGTAAAATAGTGTGTATAATGTAATGTGCGTAGGTACGTATTTTTACTTATTTGTTAAGTTTGGAATAATTATTACGACCTAAATTACGTTTGCCATAAATAAAACAATAAAAAACTATTAGATATATAATAATGAGTAAAAGTCTACCTGTTTTTAATATTTCCAATTTTGATGACTACAATAATTGTATGCAGTTCGAAAGCAATTTTTATATAAGGAAATTTTCGGAACATGTTAAAGAAAATTTATTTATTGAAAAACCGCACGGACATGATTTTTATTTGATTTTATTGGTAACAAAAGGTTTTGGAAATCATACTATTGACTTTTTGGAATATGAAGTAAGTGAAGGTGCAATGTTTGTAGTTTCTCCTGGCCAAATTCATCAATGGAATGTATCGGAAGATGTGGATGGCTACATTCTTTTTTTTACTAAAGACTTTTTTTTACATGATTTTAATACGGATCGGCTTATAAATTTTCCCTTTTTTAATTCTACTTTTAGTTCTCCTTACGTACAATTGAATAATGAAGAACGAGAAGAAATAGCATTGAAATACAAATTGATTTACAAGGAATATCAACATAGATCACTCAAATATCAGGAAATGATAAGGATGTATTTGAATGCGATGTTTATTGAATTATCCCGAATTTATCCAGAAATAGAAGGTAAAGGAAAGTTATACGGTTATGATTTATTACAGTTACATCGTTATGAAGCTTTAGTAGACAAGTATTTTAAAATGCATCGTCCTATTTCGTGTTACTCAAAAAAAATGAATATTACGGATAGGCAATTAAATTATTTATGTAAAAAAACAGTAGGGAAAAAGCCATCTGAGATTATGACGGATCGGATCATTCTTGAGGCTAAACGTTTAATTATTCATTCGGATCTTTCTATAGCTTCTATTGCCGAGGAATTAAATTATAAGGATAATTCTTATTTCATCCGATTGTTTAAGCGTATTACAAAACAAACTCCAGAACAATTCAGGAATGAACAATATAGTCGTTACGAAAAGTATTGGTTGTATCGTTCAGATGATTAATACCATTACCTACATTGGATTTACCGAATTAAATGCGCCTTTAGAAACTCTATGTCAACATAAAAAAGAACCGTAACACATGCTGGTTTATTGTTTAACGGCAGTACTGTTAGTAATTTATCTTAATGTTCTGTAAGGTAGCTACTTAGAGTAACCTTATCCCATTAAGTATGCCTTTTATCAAGTTTGTGTTCCTCGGCGAAAAGATTAGCCGACGGCTTCTTTCAAATTCCACCTCACAATGACACCCTTGTCTAAAGCTAGTGGTTGGCGATTATAAACCCCTATAGTGGACTTTCATCACGTAGATAATTACAATTGCACGGAACAAAAAAAAGCCCTTACAGATTTTTAAATCTATAAGAGCTTTACAGGATAAGCTTATTTAATATTATTATTTTACTAATAATTTTAAAACAGGACCAGATCCGTTGGAGCTTATTACTCGTACCAAATAAAATCCAGTAGATACATCAGCGATGTCAAAGTCAACGTTTGTGGTACTTTCAGTTACATTTAAAGACTTTATTTGTTTACCAGCTAAATCTGTAATAATTATTTGACTATTAATTAAGTCATTTGTACTTATTAAAGAAAAGTTTGTAGTTGCTGGATTAGGATATACAGAAATGCTAAGTATATCTGCAGCTTCTTTTGCACCAGTGTCATTACAATCAGGTGCTGTGGTAGCATTACTGAAATATATTGAGTACTCATCAGCAACTAAAACAAAACTATCACCATCTACAGCTGCATAATACTGACCATCTAAACCAGGAATACCAGTATCTGACAATGTTATTGCAGGATTAGCTTCATTAAAGTTTTGGGTGGCATTTGAAAAATCAATATACCATGGAGCGCTATTTAAATTAAATGAAAATTGATACAAACCATTGTTTCGTAAATCCCAATTTATTGTAAATTGAATGACACTATCCAAATTAGGACCACCGTTCCCAAGTATGTAACTATATTTGTAGGAATGTATACGAGTTGGTATTGAAGTATCACTTGGAGCTCCAAAACTACAGTTATCAGGAGCAGGTGTTATTACAATAGGAGTATCTTCTTCCTCATCATCACCATCGTCTTCTTCATCTTGTGTAACTGAAATACTTACTGAAGCAGTATCAGAACCTCCGTTACCATCAGTTACGGTTACTATAGCGTTATAATTTCCAACGGTATAAGTATGTGTTGATGTGGCTGTAGTTCCTGTTGTACCGTCGCCGTAATCAATGGTATAACTAAGGCTATCGCCATCTGCATCAGTTGATCCAGAAGCATCAAAAGTGACAACTAAAGGACTAGTACCAGATGTTACATTACTTGTTAAAACGGCTACAGGATCAGTGTTAGTAGGAGTAGGATCA
The DNA here is from genome assembly GCF_000218485.1 of Aquimarina agarivorans. GTDB lineage: Bacteria > Bacteroidota > Bacteroidia > Flavobacteriales > Flavobacteriaceae > Aquimarina > Aquimarina agarivorans. The sequence continues at coordinate 91,810 of NZ_AFPB01000162.1, forward strand.
ACTGGTGTTGTTGGAGCTGAGCCATCGCAATCAGGTTCAGTTTCAGTATTACTAAAGTAGATGGTAAAACCAAATTGAGTGGATACCAAAACAAAATTATCTCCGTCAGTACCTACAAAATATGATCCATCCAGTCCATCAATATTTGATCCACTAATGGTTATTTGTGGTTCTGCACTACCAAAGTTTTGGGTAGCATCGGAATTTAAATCCACATACCAACTTGGGAAACCGTTATTGGTGTTAAAAGCAAACTGATACAGTCCACTGTTTCCTAAATCCCAGTGCACATTAAATTTATCAACATTACTTAAGCTTGGACCGTTTTCTCCAATAACATAAATATTAGTATAACTTTCATTAATAGTAGGTAAGGCGCTAGCTAGTGGGGTATTAAATGTACAAACAGGTTCAGTACAATTAATATCGGGGGTTAAGTCAATAGTTTCAACCGAAGCTGTACTAAATTGCCCGTCACTTACTGTTAAAGTCACAGATGCAGTATCTGATCCTGAAAATTCATGAGAAACTTCTACTCCTTCAGCAGTAGTTCCGTCACCGAAATCCCAAGAGTATGTCAATGAGTCTCCATTCGGGTCTGAAGAACCTGATGCATTGAAAGTTACATTTGATCCTCCACAGCGTCCATTATCCGTTGTAAATGTTGCTACAGGAGGTAAACTTTCTAATGCATTAGCACCAAAGTCCACATCACTAGTTGAGTAAAAAGCTTCAGGAGTTAACGATCGTTGCCATACACTAAATATGATATGTTTACCTGATCTTTGTGGTAAAACTACGTCAATGTTATCCGTTGCTGCAGCTGGTCTTGGATCAGTACGCACTAGTCTTTCTAAACTGTCCCAAGTTAATGGTTGATCTGGAGTCCAATCAGCTTTGGTAATATAAACATCGTAGTAAAGCGTTTGATGTGGTGCAGAATTAGTCCAAGTAACTGTAAAAGGTCCTGGACTTACTTGCGTAGTTACCCAATCATCTCTTACTTGATCAAGCCCTCCATATTTATCAGGCCTACCAGCACTAGCCAAATTTCCATCAGGTAAAATTAATCGGTGCATGCCGCCAGCATCCATTCTTGCTACTTCACTCCAGTCATAAAATGCTTGAGTTCCATACCCCATAATTGCTGCTTCACATGCTGGGGAGTCTGGGCTTTCTGGGTTTTCCTGAAAGCAAATCCAAACACGACTAGGAGGGCTTGTTACCGTTCCGTGTGCGAAAACTAATTGCGATACCATTAAAAACAAAGCCATTGCAAAGACTTTGTTCACATGAGTAATCAATACTTTGAAAGATTTCATAATGATTTGTTGTTTTTAGTTAATTTGTTAATTAAAACTGTTCAACTTAATCTTAATACCAAACGCTATAAACTCAAATAATTTTAAAATCAAATTACAAAGCATTATAAAAACTTTTGAGCACAAGCTTTTCGTTAAAGACTAAATTTCGTCGATTTGGCTGTTTATCAAATGCAGCAATCCTAGAGTTAATGAAATGAAGCTATTAAACACAATATCAACAAATTAAATTTAAAATATTTATATTTATTAAAATCATAAAATTGAAAAAACTTACAAATGATTTACAAGGTTAAGTAGTTTTTTTTAACCACCGATAGGGTATGGTAATTGGATTAATGGTATTCAATATGAATACTATATGGTTTACAGAATTTTACATGTAATAATTAGAAGCTAGATATTTATAGGAAAGGAATTATATATTGTAGTTTTATCTAGTAATTTGATAACTTAATCCTAATTAAAAATTTAAATTCCTTTAAAAAATAGGTGTAATTATAAAATTTTAACAAAATTAACATTGCTAATTTAGGCTAAATGGACAGGGATATTCTAAATATATATAAGAATTGACAATTTTTTTGTTTTTTTACCGCTATTAACTATTAAATTAGGGTTACTCTTTTTTCAATAAATTGATGTGTCTTTGCAGCCGTTTAATTTCTTCAGGTTTTGTTCCGCTATACACACCACGAATGTGACTATTTTTATCAACAAGAAGTAAATTTTCGGTATGTATAAAACGATTGGGATCATTAGTTTCTTTATAAAGATCATCGGCAAAATAGGCTTCTCTTGCTAGCTCGTATATCTTTTCTTTTTTTCCTGTTAGTAAATGCCATTTTTCAGGATTTACATTTTGTCGTTCTCCGTATTCTTTTAAAACTTTAACCGTATCAACACTAGGCCAAACGGTATGAGATAGTAGTTTTATTTCATCGTCATTTGCGTAAATAGTTTGAATTTTACGCATATTATTAGTCAACTGAATGCAAACATTAGGGCAGGTGGTAAAAAAGAAATTAGCTATGTAAATTTTACCTTCTAAATCTTTGTTGGTTACTGTATTTCCCAATTGATTTGTGAAACTGAATTCAGGAATTTTATGAATTTTTTTTAATTCAATATGATCTGGTGCCCAAGTGGGCGTAAAATCAGGAGTATTAAAATAGGGGAGCTTTTTAACTTTAGCAACAGCCTTAACCGTGTTGGTTTGATCTTTAATTGGTGATTTTTCTGTTTTTTCTTTACAGGAAGTTAAGCAGCTAAGTACAATAACAAGAATTTTTATTATATGATTATTCAACATTAGTAACAGGTTTACATTTTTTATATTCAACTAAGCCATAGCGTTCTCCATCTATTACCGAATAATTAGCTATAATTCGTCCTTTAGGATCCCACATTTTTTGTGTTCCAACTTCCTCTCCATTTACGTAATGGTATTCTTTAAGCAACTGTCCATTGCCATACCATTCGCGCACTACACCATGGTATTTGCCTTTTTTATTAAATTGATATTCAGACTTTAGTTGCTTTTTATTCCACCATGATCGATGTATCCCTTGTTTTTTTCCATTAGCATAAAATTTTGAGGCAGCTAAATCGCCATTAAAAAAAAACTTTTCTTCCTTACCGTCTTTTTTCCCTTCTACGTAAGTGGATTTATAGGTAATTAAGGTATCAATTTTGGAAATTAATATGCCGGAGTAGGGTTTATCCTTGTAAAGCATAAGTCCATTTACTAACGCTAAATTAGTGTCATTAATAGTTAGCTCGTTTGGCTTGCTTTTGCAGGCTAGTAACAAACCGACCAGCATAAAATATTTAAGTTGAGAAAAATTAAACATGTTAGCTTTATTATTTTTTTGAAAAAGAATAGTAAATCGTAAGGCGACATACTACCGTTGTCCAAGTGAAAATGAATAATTGTCAATTAAATTTAAGGTTATTCGTATGGATATGCTACACTTAAACAAAATGAATACACAAAAATTCAGTAATTTATATGCACATAACCTTTAAATACTATAAATAACGATAAATGTTTAATAATTAGTATTGAAATTCACTACATAAAAAAAGCTTCTTAAAAATTTTTAAGAAGCTTTTACACAATTAATATGATTTTTATTTATTTGGACGCTGAGGTTGCTTTTTTCATACCATCTTCAATCATGTCATAAAACTGATCTAATTTTGGCAAGACTACAATGCGCGTACGTCTGTTTGCGGCTCTATTTTCAGCGGTAGTATTGTCTTTCAAAGGAATGTAATGACTACGTCCAGCGGCTGTTATACGAGCAGGATCTACATTAAATTGATCTTGTAATACTCTAACTACTGCAGTTGCTCTTTTAACACTTAAGTCCCAATTGTCCACTAAAACACCTCGTTTGTATGGGATGTTGTCAGTATGGCCTTCAACCATAAAATCAATATCCTTTTTATCATTTACCACTTTAGCTACTTTACCAAGTACCACTTTGGCCTTGCTACTCACATTATAACTTCCGCTAGTAAATAATAATTTGTCAGAAATTGATATAAAAACAACACCTTTTTCCACATTTACTTCAATATCCTCATCATTAAGGTTTCCTAAAGCTCCTTTTAAACTTGTTACCAAAGCTAGAGTAACAGAATCCTTTTTATTAATAGCATCACGCATTGTTTTAATTTGCATGTCTTTTTCTTTAATACTTTCCAAAGAACGCTCTAAATTTTCAGCTTCTTTTTTTGAAAGTGTTGCCAAATCACCAACATTATTTAATAGGGATGAATTTGTATTTTTTAGTAAGTCAACTTTATCTTTATAAACTTTTAAAGAGCTATCTGCAGCTGCTTTTTCTTCATTACAAATATTAAGTTTAACAGTTGCCTTATCTAACAGTTCTTTTGTACGCTTTTGTTTTGCTTCAAGTTCAGCAAATTTCTTTTTAGCTACACATGATGAGAACAGTAAGGGGATACATGTTCCAATAATCAATAATTTCTTCATAAATAACATTTTAATTTCTCTACAAAAATAGAAACACTTAGTAATAATAACGACTGACGTAGTTAATAATTACGTTTTTTTTAACAAAATAATCAAACACGATACTGGTAATAAAATAAGGTCGCGGTTTTTTTTTAGCGTTCTCTCTTTTTTTCAATATCTGCGGTAAATGTACATAAAAAGATAGATGTGCTTTAAGAATTGTTAAGCTTAGTTTAAAGTTTTTTTGAAATAAAAAACGAACCGCCGCCACTCCGTCCAGTAACATGCGGATAAACAGTATGTAAATTACTGAAACACCTTTATGATTTTTTAAAATTGAGAAAAGAGAGTTTCTAAAATTTAAAAACAACTTTTTGGGATTTGTATAGGAAAGCGAAGCGCCACCTACGTGATATACGGTTGATTTTCCCGTGTAAAACACCTTTCTATTTAAATTATGAAGCCTCCAACATAAATCAATTTCTTCTTGATGCGCAAAATAATCCTTATCCAAACCACCCGCTTGCCAATAATCTTTTTTTCGTACAAAAAGACAAGCTCCTGAAGCCCAAAATACAGGTATTTCATCGTTATATTGGCCTTTATCTTGTTCAATATGATCAAATATCCTACCCCGGCAGTAAGGGTAGCCAAATTTGTCTATAAAACCACCTCCAGCACCCGCATATTCAAAATAATCTCGCTTTTTATAGTCCAATATTTTAGGTTGAATTGCGGCTATTTCTTGGTGGTTGTCGAACAGTTTTTTTATTGGCTTCAACCAGTCTTTAGTCACTTCAACATCGCTGTTAAGTAAGCAATAATAGTCTTCATGTATTACTTTAAGTCCTTTTTGGTAACCGCCAGCATATCCGAGGTTTTTAGTTAATTTTACAACGGATATTTTAGGAAAGTTTGCGGCAAGCCATTCAACTGAGTTATCGGTGGAGGCATTATCAATCACATAAATTTTAGCATCCTGACTAAAGGATAGTACACTTGGCAAAAATTGTGCTAAAAATTCTTGTCCGTTCCAATTGAGTATGACTATAGCAAAGTTTGCAAAACTGTGAGAAATTGGTTTTGTTGCCATACTAACTAACGATTATTTTTATTGGATTTTTGTTCGGAAAAATGTTTTTCCATAACAACGTACTGCAAGTTATTTTTTACAAATTTATGGGGAGTTTGTTGCCATCCAAATTTTTCGTAAAATGAACATTTTTCTGTTCTAGCATTACACCAAATTTTATTTATATTCATATTGCTTGCTTGTTGCATTACGTGCACTAATAATTTTGATCCGTATCCTTTTCCTTGCTCACTTTGCAAAGTAGCAAATTTCCTAAACTGAGCTGTATTTTCTTTTTTATCAATAAATAAGGAAGCTACAGCAATTAAACTATCTTGCAAAAACAATCCGTAATGCAGTCCTTTCGGATCATGGGGTAATTTTATGTAATCCAAAGGCATGTTTGGCCACATCACCTTATGCCTAATTTTCCACGTTTGTTGAAATGCTATTTCCTTAAAAAAAATTAAGCTCATGTGTCCAAAATTTTTGAGGAATAAGGAGGAAGTTCAGGAATAAAATGATAAGCTTCATTTTCATAATCAATTTGGCAAAAATAATGTTCTAATCCATTGGTTACCATTTGATAATTTCCCTTTAAAGTCAGATTATAACGAGCAACTTGATCAAAAGTTTGCTGCGTTATTTTTATTTTGGGTGCTTTACACTCAACCAAAATATGGATACTTCCGCTAGGGTTATATACTACAATATCATAGCGTTTGCGGGTATTATTCACTTTAATTTCTTTTTCTACATTAATTAAGGTTAATGGATACTTTTTATCGAAAATAAATTGATGTAATACATGCTGTCGTACCCATTCTTCGGGCGTCAAAACCACAAATTTTTTGCGTACTATATCAAAAATAGTAGTTTTATTTTCGCTATTTTTGACTCGGAAGGTGTAGGCAGGAAACGCTAATTGTTGCATGCCGTAATATTAGTAATTTTAGTACAAATAAGCTTTAAAGTAGGTTAAGATTTTAAGCTTAAATAAATAACGTGGACGAAGCAAAACGAATTATAACCGATATTAAAGCAGGGAATATAAAACCTATCTATTTTTTAATGGGTGATGAACCTTATTTTATTGATCGGGTTGCTGAATATATTCAAAACAATATTTTAGCGGAGCACGAGCGCGATTTTAATCAAACTGTGGTTTACGGAAAGGATACTACGGTGCCAGATGTAGTTTCCATGGCAAAACGCTTTCCTATGATGGCCGAGCGTCAGGTGGTTATTGTAAAGGAAGCGCAGGATTTAGCAAGAACGATCGATAAGCTTGAAAGCTATGCTGAAAATCCTTTAAGTACCACCGTTTTAGTTTTTTGCTACAAATACAAAAAGCTAGATAAACGCAAGAAAATAACAAAGGTGATTGCCAAAAATGGTGTAGTGTTCGAAAGTAAAAAATTATACGAAAATCAAGTAGTCGATTGGATTCAACGCGTGCTAAAAGCTAAAAGCTTCAGTATCGATCCCAAAGCGGCGCATATGTTGGTAGAATTTTTAGGAACTGATTTGGGTAAAATAAGTAATGAGTTGACAAAACTCCAATTAATATTGCCTAAGGGAACCACTATAACTCCTCAGGCTATTGAGCAAAATATAGGAATTAGTAAAGATTTTAATGTATTTGAACTAACCAAAGCGCTAGGAGCTAAGGATGCCATTAAAGCATATAGAATTTGTAATTATTTTATACAAAACCCTAAGGAAAAACCATTGGTTGTCACCATAACCTTGTTATTTAATTATTTTTCAAAAGTAATGCAATATCACGGTTTGATTGATAAAAGCGAAGGATATGCGGCTTCTCAATTAAAAGTGAACAAGTTTTTTGTAAAAGATTATGTGGCTGCAGCCAGAAATTATCCTATGCGAAAAATCAGCTATATTATTGATAAAATAAGAACTGCCGATGTGAAAAGCAAAGGAGTTGGAGCAAGTCCTTTAGCTCAAGGTGATATTTTAAAGGAATTACTTATGCAAATATTGAATTAGTGTATTTATAGCTGGAGTAAAGTAGTGAGTAACGAGTAGAGAATACTATGTATTGATGGCGAAGTTTATAATTTAAAGTGCAAAGTATTAGTAAGTCCTCGTTGAGTAATCGAATTTGTGGCACTAACAATATAGTATGGATTAAAAATTAGAATAATTTCGGTTATTTTTTAAAGAATTCAAAAAAATAACCGAAACCAGAAACCAGAAACCTGAATGAATAAAACTACTAAAGCTTGGTTTCAAGCAGCTCGATTACGTACGCTTCCTTTATCCGTATCAGGTATTATTACTGGTACTGTTGTTGCGGCATATCAAGGCTTTTTTGATGTTTCTATTTTTATTGGTGCTTTAATTACTACTGTTGGTTTGCAAGTATTATCAAATTTTGCAAACGATTACGGAGATGGAGTTAAAGGTACTGATAATAATGATCGTATTGGTCCCAAGCGCGCTTTACAAAGCGGAGCTATTTCAGCAAAAACTATGAAAAAAGGGATTATTATAACCGCTTTAATTACCTTAGCAGCAGCACTCATATTAATTTATGTGGCTTTCAAAAATACAAATTTGGGATATTCGTTACTGTTTGTGGCGCTAGGAGTAAGTTCTATAATTGCAGCTATAAAATACACCGTTGGTAAATCTGCCTACGGATATAATGGCTTAGGTGATATTTTTGTATTTCTATTTTTTGGCTTGTTAAGCGTTATGGGTAGTTATTTTTTATACGCAAAACAGCTTTATTGGCCATTATGGTTTCCTGCTGTTAGTATTGGTTTACTAAGTACTGCCGTACTCAATTTAAATAATATGCGTGACCGCGAAGGGGATCAAAAAGCAGGTAAAAATACGTTGGTAGTAGCTATGGGATTTGCCAAGGCAAAAAAATACCATTACAGTTTACTTATTGTAGCCATGTTTTGCATGCTTATTTACACAATTATTACCTACACCGAAATTAGTCATTGGATTTACATTGTTTGTTTTGCCCCTTTAATAAAACATTTGCGATTTGTACAACAGACCAATGCTCCAATAGCACTAGATCCAGAACTTAAAAAAGTGGCGCTTACCACATTTTCATTATCATTACTATTTGGATTAAGCTTACTAGTTTGGGCATAGCATAACACGATTTATTTGACGATTTTTTAAAAAATGGAAGCAACTTATTTTAAACATATTTTAAAATTTAAGCGCCCAAGCGGAACCTCTCGTGGGGTTTTAAAAACTAAAGAGACTTGGTTTATTAAGCTTACACAAGAAGGTAAAATTGGTATTGGTGAATGTGGAATTTTAAGAACTTTAAGTATTGATGACACGCCTGAATATGAAAGCACCTTGAAATGGGCATGTGCAAATATCCATATGGGCGAAAAAGTGTTGTATGATAAACTCAAAAAATTTCCAAGCATCCAATTTGGAATAGAGCAAGCTTTTTTATCCCTAAAATCAGATAGTCCTTTTGAATTATTTCCTTCTGATTTTACACAAAATAAAGTACCCATACCAATTAATGGTTTGGTTTGGATGGGAGCAAAAGATTTTATGAAGCAACAAATACTTGAAAAACTTAATCAAGGTTTCAATTGTATCAAACTTAAAATTGGTGCTATTGATTTTGAGTCTGAATTGGCATTATTAAAATATATCCGATCTCAATTTTCTGAAAATGAAATAGAAATCAGGGTGGATGCAAACGGTGCATTTTCTTCTGCGGAAGCATTACAAAAGCTTAAAGCTTTAAGCAGCTACAAATTGCACAGTATTGAACAGCCTATTGGAGTAAACCAACCTTATGAAATGGCTGAACTTTGCAAAAAAACACCTTTACCCATTGCTTTGGATGAAGAGTTAATTGGTGTTATCGATTTTGAAGCTAAAACTACATTGCTCGAAAAAATTAATCCGCAGTATATTATTTTAAAGCCTAGTTTAATTGGAGGGTTTAAAGGGAGTTTGGACTGGATTCGTATTGCCAAAGCCAATTCAATTGATTGGTGGATTACTAGCGCTTTGGAAAGTAATGTGGGTTTAAATGCGATTTCGCAATTTACTTTTACGTTAAATAACCCACTGCCACAAGGTTTAGGTACTGGCAGTTTGTATACAAACAATATATCTAGCCCTTTGGTGGTAGAGAATGGTACTATTTTTTTACGATACTGACATAAATTGGGATGTTACTTTATTTAAAATCTAACTCAAGTGTGTTTTTGTTCGTAAAGGAAGTTTAAATTATCCTACCTTAAATTGAGGAATGATAACAATTTAAAAAATCATCTTAAGTTATAAATACATTTAGCATTGAATGTTAAGTGTAAATAAACTAAATTATCAAATAATTAATAAAATACGATTGAAATGTTTTTAGCACAAGTGAAATCTTTTCCCAGAACAGAATTTTGGAGGTATATTTTAGGGTTTCTTGTAATTGCGCTTTTTTATTTTTTGGGTCAGGCACCAATAACTTTTGCTTGGCTATTTAAACTAGGGCTAACAGAATTACAAAATACACCACAAAATGAATTGTATTTTATTTTTGATTCCAATACAACTCTATTTTTAATGCTACTCATGTTTGTGATTACCTTGTTTGGGATCATTTTAGTTATAAAAAAAATACATAAACAGACTTTTAAAACCTTGGTGACTAGCAGAATAAGAATTGACTGGAAGCGAGTGCTGTTTGCATTTTCGTTATTAGCTATTTTTATTGGAGTAACTACATTTATAGGCTATAAAGCTGCTCCACAGGATTTTGAATGGAATTTTAATTTACCAAAATTTTTAGGATTGTTTATTATAGCAGTACTGCTTTTGCCCATACAAACTAGTGTCGAGGAATTAATTTTTAGAGGGTATTTAATGCAAGGATTTGCAAAGTTAAGTAATAGTAGATTGTTTGCATTAGCCTTTACTTCTATCATTTTTGGAGCAATGCATTTAGCTAATCCTGAGGTACGCGAATTAGGCTACATTACCATGGTGTTTTACATTGGTACAGGCTTGTTTTTAGGTATTATTACGCTAATGGATGAAGGTATGGAATTGGCGTTAGGATTTCATGCCGCAAATAATTTAGTAACTGCTCTTTTGGTGACATCGGATTGGTCAGTTTTACAAACAAATTCAGTTCTAAAAGATATATCACAACCTTCTGTTGGTTTAGAAATTTTAACCCCTGTATTGGTTTTATATCCAATTTATTTATTGGTATTTGCCAAGCGTTATCGTTGGAGTAATTGGAAGGAAAAATTAATAGGTAAAGTTTAGAGTAATCTGTTAATTTACGATAATTTAACATCTAAATCATTTTTTATAATAATCAATTCTTAATTTTTTTTAGTTTTAATAATAATTGTAGGCTAAACATATTCATAATACAAATTTAACAGTCTGTAAAACTGTATATATTACTTTTAAAAGCAAAATTGCTTTTAAATTACAGTAACCAATAGTTTTATTGAAACAATTTGTGAGCGTGGTAGTTTTGGCTTAAGTATTTGTTTGATTTTATGAATTGAGCAAAATAGAATCTGTCAAAAATGTAATTTAATGAGTAGAAACGGTATCACACATGTCATTTGAAGAAAAATTTATTACGCCAGACCTACATGCTTCGTTTTTGTTAAATAATAAGCGATACACAAATTCCTCGTTGGAAGCTTATGCCCACCATTTAGTACGAACAGGAGAGGAGTTTGAAGTTGAGATCGGTGATTTTCTATTGGACTGGCTTGATGATTCCGATATTATTGAAGTAAAAACATCGGGCTCAACAGGGCCTCCAAAAACTATTGAGGTTTATAAAACTCAAATGATAAATAGTGCTAAAGCCACAGGTACTTTTTTTAAAATACCTGAAGAATCTAATGCGCTTTTGTGTTTGTCAGCAAAATATATTGCAGGTAAAATGATGCTGGTTAGGGCTATGATTTTAGGTTGGAAATTGGATGTGTTAGCGCCCAAGTCAAATCCATTAGATAATTTGTACAAGCAGTACGATTTTTGTGCCATGGTTCCCTTACAATTGGATAATTCCATAAATCGATTACACCTATTAAAAAAACTTATTGTTGGCGGTGGGGCTATACCCGAACATTTAATAGCGCTAGTACAAGGGTTAAACACCAAAATTTACGAAACCTATGGAATGACTGAAACAGTTACACATGTTGCTGCGCGGAGGGTAAATTCTAAAAAGAAAGAAATTAAAGATTGCTGCTTTAAAGCCTTGCCCCAAGTAGCATTTTCAACAGATGAGCGTAATTGTTTGGTAATAAAAGCACCTATGCTTAGTAAAGAAGCAATAGTTACTAATGATATTGTGGATTTAATTACTTTTAAAAAATTCTTTTGGAAGGGGCGTTTTGATAATGTAATTAATAGCGGTGGAATAAAATTACACCCCGAGGAAATTGAAAAAAAATTACAACTAGTCATTAGAGAGCGTTTTTTTGTAACCTCAAGAGACGATAAAAAATTAGGGCAACGACTGATATTGATAATTGAAAATGTAAATGATGCGTATACTATTGATACTTATTTTTTTAAAATCAATAACCTAGATACGTTGGATAAATATGAGGTTCCAAAAGAAATTTATTTTCTTGAAAACTTTATAGAAACCAATACAGGTAAAATTCACAGATCAAATAATGTAGCACAACTTTTTGCTCCATTACGAAAAGCTTAATTTATTTTTTTAGCTTATATTTATTAGTAAAATTTAAAACAAGCATAGTATTAAAGTAACATTTTAACTATTTTTGTGATCATCCAAATTTGGAAACACATGCTAATTTTATGAGTCAAAAAGTACTACTTACAGGAAAAGAGGTGAATATTATACTGCATCGTTTGGCTTGTCAACTTATTGAAAATCATACTCATTTTAACGATACTGTACTCATTGGTTTACAACCAAGAGGAAGCTTTGTGGCAGAACGTTTAAAACAAATTCTTATTGAAGAATATGGAATTAAAAATTTAAAGCTTGGCTTGCTTGATATTACATTTTTCAGAGATGATTTTAGAAGAAGCACACAGCCTTTAGAAGCCAACAAAACTACTATTGATTTTGTGGTGGAGAATAAGCGAGTTGTATTTATTGACGATGTGTTGTATACCGGAAGAAGCATTAGAGCGGCATTAACTGCCATCCAATCCTTTGGCAGGCCATCCGAAGTTGAGTTGTTAACATTAATTGACCGACGATTTAGCAGGCATTTACCTATTCAACCCAATTACAGGGGGAGGCAAGTGGATGCTATTAATGAGGAGCGTGTAAAAGTAAATTGGAAAGAAAACCAAGGAGAAGACGTAGTTTATCTGATAAAATAATAGTTGTATGAGCGAATTAAGTGTAAATCACTTATTAGGAATAAAGTATATCAATGAAAAAGATATACAACTTATTTTTGAAACTGCTGACCATTTTAAAGAGGTTATTAACCGACCTATTAAAAAAGTACCATCATTACGCGATATTACCATTGCTAATTTATTTTTTGAAAATAGTACCCGTACTAGGTTATCTTTTGAGTTAGCCGAAAAAAGGTTGTCTGCCGATGTAGTAAATTTTTCAGCGGCATCATCCTCAGTTAAAAAAGGAGAGACGCTAATTGATACCGTAAATAATATACTGGCAATGAAAGTGGATATGGTTGTCATGAGGCATCCAAATCCTGGAGCAGGAGTATTCCTTTCAAAACACATTGATGCTTCAATTGTAAATGCAGGAGATGGGGCGCATGAGCATCCAACTCAAGCCTTATTGGATTCATATTCTATAAGAGAAAAACTTGGCGATGTAGCAGGTAAAAAAGTAGTTATTGTGGGGGATATTTTACATTCGCGCGTGGCATTGTCAAATATTTATGCGTTGCAACTTCAAGGTGCTGAAGTAATGGTTTGCGGTCCAAAAACTTTAATTCCTAAATATATTGATAGTTTGGGCGTTAAAGTAGAAACCAATCTAATAAAAGCGCTGGAATGGTGCGATGTAGCCAACATGCTACGCGTACAGAACGAACGTATGGAAATTTCTTATTTTCCGTCTACCAGGGAATATACGCAACAATATGGTGTAACAAAACCATTACTAGATAGTTTAAATAAAGAAATTGTTATTATGCACCCAGGGCCTATAAATCGAGGTGTTGAAATAACGAGTGAAGTGGCCGACTCTAACCAAGCTATTATATTAGATCAGGTTGAAAATGGCGTTGCTATTCGAATGGCTGTAATCTATTTACTGGCTTCTAAAATCAAACAATTATGATTATTGAACATATAAAAAGTACAACTGTAATTACTCAGGAAAAGTTAACGTTGGAAAAATTTGTTTCTCGATTAAACGAAGTTTATCAAGAATTGAGCAAAAATAACATTGTTATCAATCTGTTTTCATTAACCTCCTTAAAAGCATCTGATTTAAAGGAATTTAGTTTACTTTCTGAAAAGCACAAAGCCGATAATCATTCATTTGTACTAGTTACTGATGCTGTACCGTACGAAGACATTCCCGAAGCCCTAACTGTTGCTCCAACCTTACAGGAAGCGCATGATTTGATTGAAATGGAAGAAATTGAACGTGATTTAGGCATATAAAAAAGTAATTTTTTTGTGAGTTCAATATAAAGCGAGACTTAGATTATAGAAAATAGAAGAAAGATTCTAGTTTCATATATCCTTTTTTAATAGCTTATATATTCTATTTTCTTTACTCTTAAATGTAATTATGAAATTGACCATTTTAGGTTGTTATTCAGCAACACCTCGTATGCTTACCAATCCAACATCGCAGGTTTTGGATATTAATAATCATTTATTTTTAATTGATTGCGGGGAGGGTACGCAAGTACAACTTCGTAAATTTAAAATCAAATTTTTTAGAATTAAGCACATATTTATTTCCCATTTGCATGGGGATCATGTGTACGGCTTGGTAGGTTTGATTTCTACTTTTAAAATGCTGAAACGCGAGGCTCCATTGCATGTTTATGGTCCTAAAGGAATAAAAGAAATGATTACGATACAATTAAAATTATCCAATTCGTGGACTGATTTTCCGTTGCATTTTCATGAGTTAGAAAGTAATGAATCGGAGCTCATTTACGAAGATGAAAAAGTAACCGTTAGGACAATTCCTTTACAACACAGGATTTATTGTAATGGCTTTTTATTTACTGAAAAGCCTAAAGATCGAAATTTAAATTTAGGAGTGGTGCTTAATTATAATATAGATGTAGCCTACTACAATTCTATAAAAAAAGGAAAAGATATTACTTTAGAGTCGGGCGAGGTAATACCCAATGCAACCCTTACATTTGATCCTGAACCAGTAAAAAGCTATGCGTTTTGTAGTGATACCAAGTATGATGAGCTAAAAATAGAATTAATTAAGAACGCTACTGTATTATATCATGAATCCACTTTTTTAGAAAGCCATGAACACCTTTGTGAGTACACTGGGCATAGCACTGCTAAACAAGCAGCTACTATGGCAAAAAAAGCAGGGGTTAAAAACTTAATTTTAGGACATTACAGCACACGTTACGGCAATATTTCTGACTTTAAAGAAGAAGCTAAAAACATTTTTGAAAATACGGCACTTGCTGATGATGGAAAAGTTTTTGAATGGAGCTAACATTTTTACAAATTGCTAACAAAAAGACTTGATATAAATGTTAAATTGCATTAAAAACAAACTATGAATTCTGATTTGTCAGACTACAGAAAGTCGTATGAAAAAAGTGCCTTGTTAGAAGGTAATTTACCTGAAAACCCTTTAATTTTATTTGAAGAATGGTTTACTGAAGTTGATAATACAGCAGGAGTAGATGAAGTGAATGCGATGACAATTGCTACTATTGAACCTGATGGTTTTCCTAAAAGTAGAGTAGTATTATTAAAACATTTTGATAATCACGGTTTCATATTTTATACAAATTACAATTCCGAAAAAGGTAAGGCAATACTTCAAAACCCTAAGGTTTGTATTTCATTTTTTTGGCCAAATTTAGAGCGTCAGGTAATTATTAAAGGAAAAGCTCAAAAACAATCCGAAGAAAAAAGTACCACTTATTTTCATTCACGTCCACGTGGGAGCCAATTAGGTGCCTGGGCATCAGATCAAAGTACTGAAATAAATTCAAGGAACGTTCTCACTAAAAAATTACAAGATTTAGAGGAAATTTATAAAAATAAAGAAATTCCTAAACCACCACATTGGGGAGGTTTTGTTATTGTTCCTGAAACTATTGAATTTTGGCAGGGTAGGCCTAATCGGTTACATGATAGAATGCTTTATAAAAAAATAAATACTAACAACTGGAATCATAAGCGTTTAGCTCCATAACTACTAGCGTAAACAAATGAAAAAAATATATTTTATTAGGCATGCAAAATCATCTTGGGAAGAGCAAGTGGAAGATCATGACAGACCACTAAGTGACCGTGGATTTGATGATGCTATACTTATTAGTAATGAATTAATTAAAAAAGAAATTAGTGCGCATATTCAAATGGTATTTTCCAGTACAGCTAAAAGAGCTAAAACAACAGCTCAAATTGTAACTGATATACTAAAAATTCCTGAAGAAAAAGTTAATTATATGAACGATTTATATAGTTTTAACGGAATCTCAGTAAGTAAATTTTTAAAAGAGCTTCCTCAGGAATTAGATACCATACTTGTTTTTGGTCACAATCCAGCATTTACAATTTTAGTGAATAGTTTAGGAAGTCAGTTTTTTGCAAATATCCCTACCAGTGGTACAGTAGCAATATCATTTGATTGCGATAATTGGACTGATTTACAAAACGGCAAAACACTTTTTCATATATTTCCTAAAGACCTTAAATAACACATTTTTAATTTCCAATATTAAATACCATGGTTAAAAATAACAATCAATATATTAATAGAGAAATTAGTTGGTTAAACTTTAATGCCCGTGTGTTACAGGAAGCAAAAGATGAAAGCGTTCCGTTGTTAGAACGATTACGTTTTATAGGTATTTTTTCCAACAATTTGGACGAGTTTTTTAAAGTACGGTATGCTACGGTACAACATATTGATATTGCTGGAAAATCGGGAAAAAGAGCACTACGTGGTATGGATGCGCGCCAGTTACTAGAGCAAATTACAAATATAGTGATTGAGCAGCAGTCCGAGAGTTTGTTGATTATTCGTAAAATACAGGAAGAACTTCAGGATCATAACATTTATGTAATTAAAGAACATCAGGTAAATTGCGAACAAGGAATATTTTTACGATCTTATTTTTTAAATAAAGTAAGTCCTGCTTTAATGACTTTTATGTTGGACGATTTAGAGGAATTTCCACATTTAAAAGACAGTGCCGCCTATTTAGCCGTAAAATTAACTTTAGACTCAAAATCAAAAACTAAAAATAATATTGGCGACAAATTATATGCCTTAATTGAAATTCCAAGGACAATTGAACGCTTTGTAGTGTTACCAATTGGTAAAGATAATAAGGAGTATATTATTTTTTTGGATGACTTAATTCGGTATTGTATAGATCAGTTATTTAGTATTTTCGATTATACTTCGGTGTCCGCACACATGGTAAAAATTACGCGAGATGCCAAATTAGATATTGATAACGATTTCAAAAAAAGTTTTATTGAAAAAATTTCCAAAAGTGTTCAGCTAAGGAGAGATGGTGATCCCGTTCGTTTTGTATACGACAAAACTATTGATGATGATACACTGGCTTTTCTTATGGACAAAATGAATATTGAGGATACGGATAGTATTATTCCTGGAGGCAGGTATCATAACCGTAGGGACTATATGAAATTTCCTGTTTTAGGGCATAAAGATTTAGCATACCAACCAATAAAAGCGTTGGCTATAAAAGGATTGGATTTAAACTCCAGCTTATTTAAAGCAATTGCTGCTAAAGACTATTTGTTGTATACGCCATATCAAAGTTTTTCATACGTTATTAAATTTTTGCGCGAAGCCGCTCTGGATCCTAAAGTAACTTCAATAAAAATAACCATATACCGATTATCAAGTGTATCACATATTGCGAGTTCGCTTATAAATGCAGCAAAAAATGGAAAAGAAGTAGTTGTTCAAATTGAACTGCAAGCACGTTTTGATGAAGAAAATAACATTAAATATGCTGAAAATTTACAGCGCGAGGGTGTAAAACTCATTTTTGGTGTTCCTGGGTTAAAAGTGCATTGTAAAACTTGCTTAGTTGAGCGTACCGAAAACGGAAAGTCAAAAAGATATGGGTTTATTAGTACTGGTAATTTTAACGAATCCACAGCTAAAATTTATACTGACTATACACTTTTCACTAGCGATTCAGCTCTTTTAAAGGATTTAAATAAAGTCTTTGGTTTCTTTAAAATTAATTACAAAGTAAATCGGTATAAGCATTTAATTGTGTCACCACATTATACACGCAAAAAAATGTGTGAGTTTATTGATACTGAAATAAAGAACGCAAAAAATGGGAAAGAGGCATTTATTCGTTTAAAATTAAATAGTTTAAGCGATTATGATATGATTGATAAGCTTTATGAAGCCAGCAATGCAGGCGTAAAAATAGATTTAATCATTCGGGGGATTTGCTGCTTGATTCCTGGTGTTAAAGGGATGAGTGCTAACATAAAAGCAATTAGTGTGGTTGATAAATTTTTAGAACATCCAAGATTGTATATTTTTGCTAACGGAGGCGATGAAAAAATATACATTTCCTCGGCTGATTGGATGACCAGAAATTTAGACAGAAGGGTAGAGGTTACTTGTCCTATTTATGATACAGAAATAAAGCAAGAATTAATTGATACTTTTGATATTTGCTGGACCGATAATGTAAAAGCACGCGTCATAAATGAAACTCAGGATAATACTTACGTAAGAAATGAGTTACCCAAAAACAGATCTCAAATCAGCTTATACGAGTATTATGAAAACAGACTAAAGTAAAAGCCTAGTGATTGAAATTAAAAAATACGGAGCCATTGATATAGGTTCAAATGCAGTACGATTGTTAATTGGATCTGTAACCACTATGGATGGTATTAATCCCCGTTTTAAAAAAACAAGTTTAGTCCGTGTTCCTATACGATTAGGAGCGGACGTTTTTGTTAAAAATAAAGTATCCGATCTTAACGTGGGACGCTTAATTGATACTATGAAATCGTATCAATTGCTCATGCAAACTCATAATGTATCGCGTTACAGGGCCTGTGCTACTTCGGCCATGCGCGATGCTGAAAATGGGGCTTCCGTAGTAAAAAAAATCAAAGAAGCCTCGGGTATTCAAATTGAAATAATTGATGGTAAAGATGAAGCTGCAATTATTGCCATGACGGATTTAACTGAATTAACAAGTTCAAATAGCTCATATTTATATGTTGATGTGGGTGGTGGTAGTACTGAATTTACGGTGTATCATAAAGGAAAAATTATAGCTTCAAAATCATTTAAATTAGGAACCGTTCGGTTATTAAATAATTTAGTTTCAGAAGATAAATGGAATAACGTAGAGAAATGGATTAAAAAGCATACCAAAAATTTTGAAGCACTATCCCTTATTGGATCAGGAGGGAATATTAATAATATTTTTAAAAATAGTGGTAAAAGTACAGGCAAGCCATTAAGTTATATGTATTTAGTTTCATATTATCAATTACTAAAGTCCTTAACTTATGATGAGCGTGTTTGGGAATTAAATTTAAATCATGATCGAGCCGATGTAATTGTGCCTGCTGCAAAAATATTTTTATCAGCTATGAAATGGAGTAATGCACAACATATTTACGTTCCAAAAATAGGGCTGGCAGATGGTATTATTAAATCGTTATATAATGAAGATAAAAAAATAATTACGTAATAAACTGATTTTTTGTACATTAGATCTGATTTTAGGGCTTAAAATTAACTTATTTATAAGTTTTTTCTTTTTAAAAACTTTACTTTGTTTTAAATTACAATAATTAAAAAACATTTAGATATGAATAAAAGGATACTTTTACCTATAATTTCCTTTATATTAGGAGTAATAGCTGTGCAAGCTCAACAAAGTGAATACGGTTTTAGGTTAGGACTAAATTATAGTGAAATTGACTTTGACGATAATGCTACAGGAGTTTTTGGTGGCGACGATGGTGCTAGGATAGGCTTTGCAGCAGGTTTTTTTGCTAAGTATTATCTGTCAGAAAAATTTAGTTTTCAGCCCGAAATTCAATATTCATCTCAAGGAGAAAAATCTGAGGTTTTAAATAAAGAATCTGTAAATGCACCAACAGGAGCACCATTATCTTTTGATCGCTTAAACTTTGGTGTATTGCAATTACCATTATTATTCAATTATCATTTTACAACTAATTTTTACATTTCAGCGGGTCCTCAAGTGGGTATTCTTATCTGGGAATGGGAGCGCGCAGGGAACTATGAATTGTTTCAATTTTCCGGACTTGGCGGAATCGGGTATTACATCAACGATAATTTAGGAGTTGATCTAAGAGCTGCTTACGGTTTTACTGATGTTATTAAAACCAATACATCAAGTACTTTTGATGCTACAGGTGTAAATCATTATTTACAATTAACACTGTCTTATCGTTTATAAAAACTTGATTATTTTAAATAATTTAACGCCTGAGCTTTGTTCAGGCGTTTTTTATTTGTGGTTTTGTAACATTAAGCCGAACTTTGTAAATTCATTATAACATGATCTACACCCATGGAAATTGATTTTTCTAAAAATAACGACGGATTAGTTCCAGTAATTATTCAGGACTATAAAACCAGAAAAGTACTTATGTTAGGCTACATGAACTATGAAGCTTATAACAAAACTGTAGATACAAAAAAGGTCACTTTTTACAGTAGAACTAAAAAAAGACTTTGGACAAAAGGAGAAGAAAGTGGTCATTATTTAAATTTAGTATCCATAAAAAATGATTGTGATAAAGATACACTATTAATTGAAGTCTCTCCTGTAGGTCCAACATGTCATAAGGGTACTGGTACTTGTTGGGCTGAAGAAAATGATGCTAATTACGGGTTTTTATCCAATTTGGAAGATATTATCAGTGACAGAATAGCCACTGCTGACTCAAAAAAAAGCTATGTTGCCTCATTATTAGCTAATGGAATTAATAAAGTAGCTCAAAAAGTAGGGGAGGAAGCTGTAGAAGTAGTCATTGAAGCGAAAGATAATGACGAGGAATTATTTTTAAATGAAAGTGCTGACTTATTATTTCATTATTTGATTTTGCTTCATGCTAAGGGATATAAGCTACAAGATGTTGTTGATGTTTTAGAAAAAAGACAGAAATAGACTACAAAATTTAACTTTTAAAATGAAAATGTAGTTTTTTTTGATAATTTTTAGATTTATCGATCTACCTATTCAAAAGTTTTGTATTTTGGCTTAATCTTTGAATACCCAGAGATAATAATTAAAATACATTACAATGAGTAAAGGAACAGTAAAATTCTTCAACGATTCAAAAGGATTCGGATTTATTACAGAAGAAGGTTCAAACAAAGATCATTTTGTTCACATTTCAGGTTTAATTGACGAAGTACGCGAAGGCGACGAAGTTGAATTTGAATTAACAGAAGGTCGTAAAGGATTAAATGCAATAAACGTAAAAGTTATCTAAACATATACGCTTAAAGTTTTTTCGAAACCCATCACAAACTGTTGATGGGTTTTTTAATGGGGTATGTTAGCGTTTTTTTATTATAGATAGTCAATAATTGTAAATAATTTTGCATTTTGACGTCTATTTTGCTATAAATATGAACTATGAAAAGTAATTTTAAAGATATAATCAATTCAAAAACCCCTGTTTTAGTTGATTTTTTTTGGAGAGAGGTGTGGCCCCTGCCAAACACTAATGCCTATTTTAAAAGAGGTTAAAGACGAACTTGGCGATGCGATAAAAATAGTTAAAATTGATATTGATAAAAATCAAGCTTTAGCTCAAAACTTTCAGGTACGTAGTGTACCCACTTTAATTTTATTTAAAGAAGGAAAAGCCCATTGGCGGAAGTCAGGAGCTTTACCTAAAAATGCAATTATTGATGTTATTAAAACGCATGCCTAATTAGTAATGAGTAAAATAGTTTTAATAACAGGAGCAAGTAGAGGAATTGGTTTTGCTTTGGTTAAAAAAATGCTGAAAGACAATTTTATTTGACTATATAAAATAACCTATATTTGGTTTAAAACTAAGCATTAACCAAATGACGCACGCCTATCTTTATTTAGATGATAAAAAATACCGGCTACTAAATTTTAACTTTAGTTTTAATCAACGTACAGGAATAAATAACAAGCCTATTGGTATAACTACAGGAGGGCAAATAAATATTACTTTAGAAACTTCCAAAGATGTAACTATGTTTGAGTGGACTGCTCATCACAATATGCAAAAAAACGGGCGTATTGAACTCATGAGTAGGGATGGAATGCAAATTGATTTTAAATTGGAATTTGCCAATGCTTATGCTACTTCTGCTACTAATTTTTATACGGCAGACACTTCGCAACCTATGCACCACACGGTGCTAATTACCCCGGGAATACTACGTTTTAACGGCGATAATGATATTATATTTAAACAAACCTGGGACGATGGTACTGCATTTAATGAGCAACCCAAACCAATTAGTAGTAGTAATAATACGACCCCTGAAATCAAAAGCATACAATGGGTTAACAGCGATACTGAAGAACAGAATATAAAAGAAATCGGTTACAAAGAAAACCTAAGTTTACTCGCTGCCATTGATAACCCTGAGGGCAGTAGCGTTACCATTACTTTAGAAAAAGAGGACGGTACCGAGTTTAGTGAAGGCCAAAAAGTATTAACGTTTACCGAAATCTTAGATGATGATGGTATCGTTGAACTCACCCCAACCGAAATCAAAGAACAGTGGGAAGCCTTTAAGGCCAATGATATTGATAAATTGGTTGCCAAAGTTACTCACGCAGAGGTTAGCAAAAAAAGTAGTGCGCTAACAATAACTCCAATTCCAAAAGCTATTGTAGATTTCAGACCTTCAAAAAATTACAATGGAGAATACGGTTTCGATTATTTAAGAGACAAAAAACAAAAGAAAGACAAACTTAATTACAAGAAAATTTTAGGCACTAATACTGAAGTTATTGATCCTGCAACTGGACTAGAAATAAATGAATTTGAAACTTATTCTACCGATACTAAATTCAAAAGCCTAAAATGCGATCATTATAATAGTATTGAATTAGACTGGCTTAAAGACAAAGAAGGACTTCCTTACGAATACGTGCAAAGTTGGTTAATGCTTTACCCTAACCAAAAAGCCACACTAAGTTTGCAAATAGAAACTTTGGAAAATGCTAATGAAAATGATTTTTCATTTGAGTACGACACTAATTATTTAAGTCTAAGCACCCAAACCATTCCCGCTCAAAAAAAAGGAAAAAACGTTTAGATGATTTTATTACGGTAGAGTGCTTAAAAGAATTTAATACCGATCAAATTATAAAGTAATCTATAAAGAAAGGCAGCTAGGGCAATTGAATATACTAGCCAACGCCAAAACAAAACGTAAAATTGCGAAGGTGGTTTTTGTAAAAGTTAAAACAAACCTTAAAGAAACAGGCAAAGGAAAAAAGGGAACCACTAAAAATAGAAGTAGCATTTGTGAAGATGAAGTACTTAATAAATTTTTAAAACAAGGCTATATTAGTTTAGAAAATGACGAAGTAGAATTTGACCTAACGCAACTAGACCCAAAAACCAATAAACCTAAATATTCTGATTTTAATAAAAATTTTTCTTTTAAGGATACTAGAGACCCTCAGCAAACAAAAATATTAAACAAATTTCACAACTCCGCCAATCAATCTTTAGTTGGTTTTGTAGAAACTGAATTTAACAAAGCACATCCAAAATATGCTAATCACTTTAAAGTATTCTTTTTTGGAGACCGTGGTGGTAAAAAGAATAAAAAAACTGGCAAAATTAAAGGTTTGGGCGGCTATGCTAAAGGCTTTAAAAAACAATCTGTAGTCGCTTTTTCAAGTAAAAGCGAGGCAACTGTAACCCATGAGTTATTACATGCCATAGGGCTCAGACATACTTTTGATGGTAAAGCAACCTATCAGTACAAAAAGGGAGCGACCTATAATATTATGGATTACTCGCATTTGTCTAAATATGGTAGGAAAAACCGAAATCATATTTGGCTTTGGCAAATGAAACAACTATGGGAAAACAAAAACCTAAAACCCGAATAGTATGAAATATTTATTTATTTATTTATATATAATAGTAAGTTTTACCGACTGCAAAGCACAGAAAAAAAATAATATGAAAACTTTTGATATAGAGTCTTTTAATAAACATAAGGACCATTTAAACAATTATAGTTTTAAAAACAATAATGGTGATTTAATTCAGCAAGATAGATGGCAATTTGGTTTTGAAGAAATCGTCACAAAAAAAGAGAATTTAATTAGCACATATTATAAATTTTACGAAAATGGACAGCTAAAATTACAAGGTGACTTCTATCCTAATGATTTTGAAAAAGGTATTTGGAAAGAATACGATGAGCAAGGGAATTTAATTGAAGAAACGGATTATGATGCTCCTTATAAATTTACATGGGAAGATATTTTAAAATTAATTGAAAAACGGGGTATCGATATGACTCATGAGAATTTTGAAATTGGCAGAAATATAGTAGATAACCGTCCAGTATGGGGAATCATATATGGAAAAGAAGAATCCGATAAATTAGGAATTATAGGTATTTACGGCGATACAGGAGAAATTTTTCAAGAATCAGAAAAAGATGGTTCTGAAGGCGGCTCATATGATGATGAGGATTAAAATTAAGACAAATGGATTCAATAAAGTTTCACTTCCTAATTACTATTTTTTGCTTATTTTTCTATTTAAATGTTTATAGTCAACAAAATGAGTTTATTGGTTTGTGGAGATCTCAATATGAAGAATGGAGCTATGACGTTGAAAATGGTGATTGTTGTGGTATTTATGATATACCATTACAAAAGGCAACATTTATGAAAGTTACAAAAGATTCTATCTTTTATTTAAAAAATAACAAGATTGTAGATAAAGCAGCGTATATAATACAAAACGATAAAAAAAATCAAATACTAGAATCTAACATTGGTAATTATAGTTTTTTTAGAGGAGGAATTGAATCCTCAGGAAGAGGACTTTGCGATGATTGGATACACTACAGAAAAGTCATAGATTTTGAAAAAAAACCAGATGTCAAAAAAGATTTGCTCAATGAAATAGATGACGACATTTATAATCAAATTATTTCTAATTATTTAAGTACAGGAAATCTTATCACTTACACAAATCATTCAGAAGGGTACTCTAAAACTATATTAGAATACCCATCTCTTATAACGAAATATTCTTATTTTGATAATAATAATCAACTTCAATTTGAATTAGTTATGGATGATAGCCTTTTAAGGGCTAATTCAATAAAACTTGATGAGAACATAAATAACAGAAAAGTCATAAGTAGATTAAACAGAGTTTTCAAAGCTAAAAAAATTCATTTTAGCGAACCTAGTTTTGAATTTATTACAAAGACTATAAAAAATAAGTCTTGTTGGTTAATTAGCTGGTATGATTTTAAAAAACAAACAAAAAAGACGATTTACTTACAAAAAGAAAATGGTAAAATTCTAAAGGGAAATATCAAGTAGAAAAGTTTTCTCAAATTTTCTCAAAAAGAGTAGCGAAATAATACGATGAAGAAGGATATTTAATTAAAAAAACTGATTATGACGCCCCCTATAAATTTACATGGGAAGATGTTTTAAAGTTTATTAAAAGAGCGTGAGATTGATATGAATTATGAAAAATTTAGAATATCAAGAAACTTTAATTATGGTAAAGAGGAATCAAATAGAAATGAGGAATTCTGGTCAATTACTCACGGACTAAAAGAAAAACATGTGCTTGATATAATCATTGTAGATGGTATCAATGGAAATACTTTAGATGAGTATGAAGAAAATTATCCAGAAGGCGGCTCATATGATGATGAGGATTAATTTCAAACAAATATCACAATTCCGCCAATCAATCTTTAGTTGGTTTTGTAGAAACTGAATTTAACAAAGCGCATCCTAACTATATAAATCACTTTAAAGTATTCTTTTTTGGAGACCGTGGCGGCAAAAAGAATAAAAAAACTGGCAAAATTAAAGGTTTGGGCGGCTATGCTAAAGGCTTTAAAAAACAATCTGTAGTTGCTTTTTCTGGTAAAAGCGAGGCAACTGTAACCCATGAATTATTACATGCCATAGGGCTCAGACATACTTTTGATGATAAAGCAACCTATCAGTACAAAAAGGGAGCGACCTACAATATTATGGATTACTCGCATTTGTCTAAGTATGGTAGGAAAAATCGAAATCATATTTGGCTTTGGCAAATGAAGCAACTGTGGGAAAACACAAATCTTAAACCTGAGTAACATGAAGAGTCTATTTATTTACTTATTTATAATAGTAACTATAAGCAATTGTAAAGTACAAAAAAAACGAGATGAAAATATTTGATATTGAAAACTTCAATAAAAAGATTATAGGAAGAGAATATGAATTTATTGATAAAGATAGCTCAATAGTAATTCAAAAAGAACGTCAATTAGAATATAAGGAAATAGTACAACCTAGAAATTCTTTTTTTCAAACAATAAATAAATATTATAAATCAGGTTTATTAAAAGCTACTTACCAATTTTATCCAAATCAATTCTTGAAAGGGGTAAGAAAAGAATACGATGAACAAGGAAATTTAATTAAAGAAATGGATTATGATGCCCCTTATAAATTTACATGGGAAGATATTTTAAAATTAATTGAAAAAATATCAATATCAAATGTGTTATAGGTTTTTATAAATTCAGATTTTTTAAATATTAATTCATTTTTAATGATGTTTATATTAATACTATTGTCAATAATTATAGGCCAAAATATAGTTTTAATAACATGTTCATCTATATCATTGAATTCGTATTTATTAGCTAACTCTTGATGATTTGTTTTATTAATTTTAAAGATTAAACTTCTTAGATTCTTATTAGAGGGTTTGAAGTCTTTATTGTTTGTATTTGATTCGTTTATATTTAGTTGTTTGTTGATTGGATTTTTCTCTTTATCTAATCCAAGTGGGTAAAACTTATTATCTTTAGATTGTCCTATATTTTCTTTTTTAATAATGAATTCACCAAAATAATTACCTAAGATGTTATATTTTGAATTATCAATATTGGATATTTTAATTTCTAAGTTTCTACTTAGATAGTTTCTTATTTCATCACAAATTTGTTGTGTACCATGTCTAAAATTTAAAAATGCTTTTTCATTTTCCGTTAAATTATTATTATCTATTTCTTCTACGTAATTATTTAATACAGATTTTATTCGGGAAAAACCATTTACATAAAAATCAATTAAGTAAGCCTTCGTTTTTATGTCATCATTAGATATTTCTAGAAGGTTTTGTCTCCATTGGCTATTATATTTAGAATATATCTTATGTAATTTTCTGTTTAAACCTTGAATTTTTTCTTTGTCAAAATCTTGATTATTCTTAAAAATTTTAAGGTATTCATGGAGCATTTTATTATAAATGTTTAAGTATTTATTTACGTGCTTATTTTCCATTACTTAAAATCAATATTAATCTTGTTAGTGGCTTTACGCTTAGTTTCATCAACTATTTTGGCATAAATCTGAGTTGTTTTTAATTCTTTATGTCCAAGCATTTTGGAAACCGTATAAATATCTGTTCCTGCTTCTAATAGTAACGTAGCGTATGTATGTCTAAAACAATGAAAAGTTAAATGCTTTTGAACACTTGCATTGATAGCCCATTTTAAAAGTTGACCATTTTGATGTGCAGAATAATATAAACCTTCAAATACTTCTTGTGTTGGTTCTTTACGTTCTCCCATTAAAATATAAGCCTGTTCGGGAATAGGCAGGTATTCAATTTTCTTGGTTTTCTTTTGAGTAAAGTCAATTCGATAACCAAAATCTTCATTGTAGATTACTTCGCTCCAAGTCAATTTTTTAATATCCGAAAACCTTAATCCAGTGAGTGCGGAAAATAAAGATGCCCTTTTCAGTAATGGATTCGGGCATTCTGTATTAGCTAAACTATTTAGTTCTTCTTTAGTTAAAAATACTCTATTCGTTTCAGCCTCTTCAATCCCTTTTACTTTTCGGTTTATATCTTGTTGTAATAATTCATCTTCAAAGGCTTGTTTCAGTACTGCTTTAAATTTGTTAAAGTAACTAAGAGCTGTGTTTTGGGAAAGTTTTTTGTTTTTGCTTCTTTTGCTATTAGTGGATAGTAAGTAGTCTTTATAATCATTGCAAAAAGGAACTGTAAGCTCAATAAATTTTAAACTCCT
>NZ_AFPB01000161.1 GCF_000218485.1 Aquimarina agarivorans
TATTATTGTTTTATCAAATTGATAGGCTGATGTGGCGGAAAAATAATAACGGCTTCATTACAACTGTTTGCTATAGGTGAAAAAACCAGGTACTTGTAGCATGGTAATACCCATTTTATTGTTTAAAACACTAATAAACAATCTACCACTTATACCGCATTTATTTTGCCCGCCATTAAATGATAATTGATAAAAATCTTTATCATCTAAATAGCCTATCCAAGGTACATAAACTGAGTCATCGGGTAAATTTAAAGTATTATCAATAGTTATATTTGTTTGGGCATTTTTTATGTGGTATTTTAAAATTAACAAATCTTGAGTAAGTCCATCATAGGTTTTAGTTATTTTTTTAAAAAATAAATTATAAGAAATACCATTTAATTGACCCTTCCAGGTACCTTCATATTGATTTAAAACGTTGTTGCGATCAATAATTCGGGTTACTCCATCGTCGTCTAAGCCTTTTCTTGGATTATCTATGTATTCGTGCTTTTTTTCTACAACTATAGTACTTTGGGTAGCGCAGCCACAGTAAATAAATGATAGGAATAGTATAAAAAATATATCTCTCATAAATCAAAAAAAGAAAAGCACTGTAATTAAATGGTATATTTACAAATACAGTGCTTTTATGTTTGTTGATTTTATTGTTTTATCAAACGGATAGGTTGACTAGGCGGAAATATAGTTACAGCTTCATTACAACTGTTTGCTATAGGTGAAAAACCAGGTACTTGTAGCATGGTAATACCCATTTTATTGTTAAAAACACTAATAAACAATTGACCACTTATACCGCATTTATTTTGGCCTCCATTAAATGATAATTGATAAAAATCTTTATCATCTAAATAGCCTACTGAAGGAACATAAACTGAGTCATCGGGTAAATTTAAAGTATTATCAATAGTGGTATTTGTTTGGGTATTTTTAATATGGTATTTTAAAATCAACAAATCTTCAGTAAGTCCATCATCGGTTCTAGTTATTTTTTTAAATAATAAATTATAAGAAATACCATTCAATTGCCCCTTCCAAGTACCTTCATATTTCCTTAAAACGTTGTTATTGTCAATAATTCGAGTTACTCCAGCGCTTGATAAATCTTTTCTTGGATTATCTATGTATTCATGTACTTTTTCAACCACTATAGTACTTTGTGCAGCACAACTTTGCATTACGAGTAGAGTGAAAAAAGAGAGTTTTATTAAATTGTTTATAAGGTTCATAATTATGTATTATTAAGTTAGCAAGGTTTTTTGATTATTCTTTTTTGGTCGGTACTCAATTCGCGTAATTCAAGTTGAATTTTACCCATACGATCATCTTTTACTTTGTACAATTGCAAGCCATTCAAGTTAAATTCTTTTTTTAAAAACTTTAAAAAACCTTTTTCTACGGAGGATGAATTTTTCTTCATTATTTCTTCATAAGATTCTTTAAGTCTTTCAATTTCATTTTCATTAGGGTTAATAATACTTTCTATGTTAATAGGTAACTTACCAGTGTACTTTAAAAAATATTTGCCAGTACTGGTTATTACTCCTCCATAAGCACTTTCCACATCTCCGCTTATTACGGGATCATTTCTAAATTTAGCAATTTTTAAAAAAGTAGTTACATCGGTTGGCGAAAATATGCGAAAAGGTTTTATAATACCCGGCACCAAATTTCCAGTTTTTTCATCTATTACTAAACCTTCATAAGGATCCAAATGAGTATGTGTGTATCCGGTGGTGTTTAACTCCAAACTAATTTTAAGGGTGTGCTCATCTTTTCCAAGCGGTAAAGCTTCGGGTTTACCCTCGTGGTTAAATAGAAAACCAGTTTCATGTTTTAAGTTAGTTTTTCCTTTTAATTCTTGGAATTTGTTGTTAAAAGGAGTTCTATTCATTAACTTTTTAATGTGTTCACAAGGCGAAGCATGTATACTTACAAAAGGTACAGGAAAATGACCTTCATGACATGTATTTGTAGTAGCTAATAAGGGTGATAAAAGGTCACTATTTGAAAGTTCGTTATCGTGAGCTGGATTAATTGTTTCAACAGGAACACGTCTTCCACCACTAGGAGGTTCATTATCATCTCCTTTTCCTCCTCCTGGGCGCTCAATTGGAAAAACAAAAATAGGAGCAAATTCGAATGGAGGAACAGAAATCGGACGTCCAGGGTTTTTTTCACCACCACCAGAACCACCACCACAATTATTACTAGAAAAGGTTTTACTTCCTTTTTCTTCATTAAACAAGCTATAGTAATTTTCAGAAAAATAATAAGCCTGAATTTGATCAGGTGATATTAGTGAATCGTCTTTAAGGTTTTGTTTTGTGATTATTTTTAAGTAATAGGAATCTAAGTTGTCTGTTAGTTTATCTTTTTCAATAACCAAGAATAATACTTCATTTTCCTTTTTTTTCAACCTGAAGGGTATACCTTTTGTAGTCATCTTTTTCTAACCAAGCTATATTTGTATCATCTATTTGTAAAACGTTAGATGCATCAGGAATTGTTTTATTGGCTCCTAAATTACTAGCTTTAGGTATGTTTGTTTGTTTTTGCAAATTTTTAACATATGAGGCTATTTCAGGAGCATCATTAATATTGTTAAGGATATGAACATCAGTTTTAGATTCGTTTATTTCCAGTGGGTTAGGATTTGTTAGAGTAACTACATCTGTTTCACAACTGATAAAATGGATAGATGCATAAAATAGTGAACTTAGATATACAGCTCGTTGGAATGATTTGTTTTTAATCATAAAGTTAGTATTAGTTAATTTTGAGTATTTGTGAGCAATAAATGTAGTTGTATTATGTCGTTATTTTAGAGTGTTTTAACAAAATTTTATAAATTAAAAATCATCTAAAGCGTTGATTTATATGGGGTTTTATTTTTTTATTTAATGAGTATTTAAAAATTTTTAAGTAACTATTTAGTAATTAGCTTATTATGTTTTGTTTACGATTTAATAAGCTATTAAAATTTATGTTTTTCTTAGATAAGAAATTTTATAGGTGCTATTATTTATTTAGGACATTTTTGTTCGAGAAAATTTTGGGTAATCATAGTTGATTAATAATTTATTTTAGTTTAAAGTCTGTTATCTTTACATTTTTAAATTCCTTGCCAAAAAGATGAATACAATTAACGATACAAACTATAATTTTCCAGGTCAAAAATCTGTTTATAAAGGAAAAGTACGCGAGGTATATGCCATAAATGATGATCGTTTAGTAATGGTAGCTACTGATCGCCTTTCGGCATTTGATGTGGTGATGCCCAAAGGAATTCCTTACAAAGGGCAGATATTAAATCAGATTGCTACCAAAATGATGAAAGCTACTGAGGATATTGTACCAAATTGGTTACTGGCAACACCAGATCCTAACGTAGCTGTTGGGCATTTATGCGAGCCTTTTAAGGTGGAAATGGTAATTAGAGGTTATTTATCAGGGCATGCAGCTAGAGAATATAAAGCGGGCCGCAGATTCATTTGCGGAATGCCTATGTTAGAAGGAATGAAGGAAAATGATAAATTTCCAGACCCTCTGATTACTCCTTCTACAAAAGCAGACAATGGTGAACATGATGAGGATATTACGCGCGAGGAAATTTTGAGTAAAGGCATAGTAAATGAAGAAGATTACCTGGTATTAGAAAAATATACGCATGCATTGTTTAAAAGAGGGACAGAAATTGCTGCTAAACGCGGTTTAATTTTGGTAGACACTAAATATGAATTTGGTAAAACAAAAGCTGGTGAAATTGTGTTGATTGATGAAATCCATACTCCAGATTCTTCACGATATTTTTACGCTGATGGTTACCAAGAACGTCAGGAAAAAGGAGAATCTCAGAAACAATTATCTAAGGAATTTGTACGCCAATGGTTAATTTTAAATGGATTTCAGGGTAAAGAAGGACAACAAATTCCGGAAATGACAGATGATTACATCAATTCAGTTTCGGAACGTTACATTGAACTCTACGAAAAAATTACTGGTGAAGCTTTTGTGAAAGCCGATGTTGCCAACATTGAAAAACGAATTGAAACTAATGTGTTAGCGTATTTAAAAGGCTAAAAAGAAAGACGTTTTTAAAATAAATAGTATTTACAATGCCTATCAAACAATCAATAAAAAAGCAGCCACAGCGCTGCTTTTTTATTAATTATTATTGGTTTGGGTATTGTTAATCAAATAACCGTTTTAAGAAATCATTTGTAAACATTTCTTTGGGATCAAGTTGCTGTTTTAGTTTGTTAAATTCATTCCATTTTGGGTACATGCCAGCCAATTGTTCTTTAGAATAAAAAGTAACTTTAGCCCAATGTGGCCTTCCTTGGTGAGCAGCAAAAATATGATGCACATCTTCGAAATAAGAGCCAAAGTTGATTACTTTTCCATAAGGTTTATAAGCGATTATTCCAATATAACAGGTAGGCGTGCCATGGGCCATACTTAATGCAGATTCGTCTTTTGGAGCAAAGCGAACTTCAATAGGCATGTGTACTTTGTATTTGTTTTTGCTAAATAGTTTGTTAATTTTTACTAATACAGCTTCGGTTTCTTCAATGGGAATTCCGTATTCCATTACCTTTTGCTTGACTAAAATAGGTAAGGTAAAACCATCTAAAAAATTGACTACTTTATCCTTGGTTTCAGTTTCAAGGAGTAGTTTGTACATTGTTTTATTTAATAAAGGGATGCTTTTGTGTCTAAACGAAGTAAGCCACAAGCCTAGTTCGTGAAGCATGTTTCCTTTAAAAATATCATTAAACCAATCAGTAGCAGCTGATTTTTTTTGAATATTATGTTGCGTTTTTGTGGCTTTCCAATACTGTACTTTATCAGTGTGAGGCGCCCACCAAAAGCGCATGTATTCATCATTATAGGGTGCATCAAGTTTACTAATCATTTCGGCAAAACTCAATGTTGTGGTATTAATTTTTAATTGGTAATTTGTTACTAGTTGTAAGGTAACTGATGATATAATTCCTAGAGCTCCCAGACCTACTACAGCCAAATTAAATTCAGTAAGATCAATGCGACGGTCAAAAATTTTAAGATGTCCATTAGCAGTAATTACCGTAAAGGCAACAACAGCTTGATCCAAAGCGCCATGTTTTAATCCTGATCCATGCGTTCCTGTACTAATAGCACCTGAAATTGATTGTTCAACAATAGTCCCTAAATTGTCAAGGGCTAGGTTATTGGCAAGACTAAATTCTGCTATTTTTTGTAAAGAAGTGCCTCCTTGTACAGTGAGTAATTTGTTGGCGGCATCAAAATGAATAACATTATTGTAGTTTTTAAGATCAATTAAGTAGCCGCTGTTAGTGGCAGCAATCAAAGAACAAGAGTGCCCTGATCCAACAACTTTTATTTTTTTATTGTGGTTATTTGCATCGTTAACAAGTTGAACAAGTTCTTGTTCAGTGGAAGGGTAAACAATTTGATCCGGCTTTGAAGTAAAAGATTTTGACCAATTAATCCATTGTGTACCTGTATTCATATTTTTTTATGACAAATTAACAGACTTTTTAAGAATAAATAGCATACTTAACGTTTATTTTGCAACAGATTAATGCTGCTCAGATATTTATTTAAAACTTCAATGTACTGTTAATCTACTCTAGCAAGGTAGGTGCTAGGCTTTTCATATTTAAGTAGGTATGATGATTTAAAAATTAATTTCTTTAAAGCTGTTTCTGCAACTTCTTTATCGCTAATATTATTGGCACTTTTATAGAAGTTTAAGCCATCATTAAATTCTTGTTTTTTAATGATTTTTAAAGTAATGAAATCATTTTTGGATAAATAAAAATAAAAGTGATTTTTATTGAGTGATGCGATAGCTTCTTTTTTGTTTTTAACTTTTAAAGGGGCAAAACGAGTAATAAAATCTAGAATTTCTTTGTCTGAATTTCGGTATTGTTTTATTAGATTGTTTATATTTTCCAATGCAGCTAATTTGGTTTTTGTGGCTCCAATAAATTTTCCGCCATTTTTTGTGCTAGCTTCCCATTTTATGGCATCTATATATTGTTGGGATAAAGCAGTGTTAAACGAAAAAATAAGGGATAGTAATAGAATAATTTTTTTCATAGCATAGGTATAGTATTTTAAAATCAAACCAATGTTATGGTTGTGAAATTAATTAAAAAATGAAACCATAGTTTTGCTTTAATCAAATGCATAAGTTATCTATGGCTAATAATGTTATCTATGGGATTTCAGTTGATAATTTTACTATAAGTTAAATAATGAATACTTATATTTTTCTTGTAAGAAGTTTATTCCGAATAAGAAACCAACATGGCTGGTGTTTGAATGTTGAATAGGTATTTAGAATAATTGGTATAAAGTGTTTCTAAATAATGTTTCGCTTTTGCTTCGCTCTTTACTCTACTTACATTCATGTAAAATTTTATGCCAGTTTCATAGCTATTATCTTCCATGTATTGCAAAGCAATTAATTCAATTTCGGAAATATACTTGTATTCAATGTCAGGACTGTCACTAATAAAATCATCATAAACTGTAAGGTTTTCATTTTTCAAAGCAATTGAGGTTTTGTTAATATTTACCATGTCAACTTCATACTTTGTTCCTTCATTTTCAAATTTTAATTCATCTATTATGATTTCGGCTTCGTATTGATCATTTGAAATTCCAATAAATTTTCCGCCGCTTTTAGTGTTGGCTTCCCAAACAATTGCATTCACAAAATTTTGAGCAGATAAGGATGTAAAAATAAATAATAAGGTAATTGTCAAAGTGTAATTTTTTCTCATATAAAAGCTGGTTTGTTTGAAACAAATGTATGAGATGTATAAAGTTTTTAGACGGTAATTTTAATTTATTAGATAAAAACACATTTAATTTCGATAATGTGTTTATTTTGATGTGTAATTCGTGTAAATTTAAACGGTAAAAGTGATTAAATTAACGATTTTACATATTTTTTCTCGGGTGGAATTTGTTTAAAGTATCAGAAAGATGTTGCCTGTCCAAGTGCATATAGATTTCGGTTGTAGTAATGCTTTCGTGTCCTAGCATTTGCTGTATAGCGCGTAAATTAGCTCCATTTTCTAAGAGATGAGTGGCAAATGAGTGGCGGAAGGTGTGTGGGCTAATATTCTTTTCTATACGAGCTCTTTTGACTAAGTTCTTTACTATAGTAAAGATCATTGCTCTTGTCAAAATACTCCCACGTCTATTTAAAAATATGATATTTGTGTAGTCCTTTTTTATTGTAACTTTTGTCCTACTATTATCAAGGTAATTTTGAAGTGTTTTTTGAGTGTGTTCAGCAATGGGAATTAGGCGTTGCTTGTTGCCTTTTCCGGTAACGGCAATAAATCCTTCTTCAAAATATAAGTCCGAAATTTTTAAATTAGTAAGCTCACTTACGCGGAGTCCACAGCCATATAGCATTTCAATAATAGCATGATTCCGTTCGCCTTCAGCCTTGGAATAGTCAACTTGACTAATGATTGTATCAATTTCTTCGAGACTTAGGGTGTCGGGTAGTTTTTGTCCAATTTTTGGCGATTCAATTAAATCCATCGGGTTATCGACTCGATAATTTTCGAAAATTAAATAATCAAAAAAACCACGTAATCCTGAAATAATTCGCGCTTGTGATCTTTCATGTAAAATTTTAGCTATTTCATATATAAATTGCTGAATGTCGGTTTTGGAAATTGTTATTGGCGAAGCGTTAATTTCATTGGATTCCAGGTAATTGATAAGTTTAATGATATCAAGCGAATAATTAGTAATGCTATTGTCGGAAAGTCCGCGTTCAATAGAAAGATAATTCGTGTAATCGTTTAGGCTATTTTTCCAGTTCATGCTAAGTATTTGCTAAACTTTTGGATTAAAAGAGAGAAAGTTATAAAATATAGTTATTTTAGTTGAAATTTATTTTTTAAAGCCTACAAGATTATGAAAAAATTAATTATAACACTATTAATAAGTGCCTTTGGTTTAGCATTAGCTAACGCTCAGGGAAAGCCTTCGTTTGGGTTAAAAGCAGGATTAAACTTCATGCAGTTTGATGGCAAGGAGGTTGAAATTGATAATAACTCAGGTTTTCATGCAGGAGTTGTTTTAGCAGTGCCTCTAGTAAAAAAATCGGGTCTTCATTTTGAGGTGTTGTATTCGGTGGAATCTTCTGATGATATTGACTTAAACTATGTGAACGTACCTATATTATACACCTATAAAATTATACCTGGTTTAAGATTGCAATTAGGGCCTCAATTTAAAATCAGTACAAAATCTGAGTTTTCAGATGAAGTTTTGCGAGCAACAGTTGAAGAAGATTTTAAAAGCTTGAATTTTGATTTAGCAGCTGGATTAGAGTATAAATTTCCAGCTATTGGTCTTTTTGCTCAGGCAAGATACAATTACGGTCTCACTGAATTTGAAGAAAATTTTGAATTGACTTCAAACAATTTTCAATTATCAGTAGGGTATCGATTTTAAATTACATCTAAAATTTTATAATTCAAAACCGAAAGTTATAAAGCAAATACTTTCGGTTTTTTTTGTATCAAATTTTAGTACTTTTGAAATTCTACAGAAATTAATTTTATGAAGCTTTTAGTATTAAATGGTCCGAATTTAAATTTACTAGGCACACGAGAGCCTGGTATTTACGGAAGTCAAACGTTTGAAGATTATTTTAAAGAACTAAAGTTAAAATTTTCTGACCTTACTTTGTCCTACCAACAATCAAATCATGAAGGAGAGTTAGTGACTGCTCTACAGCAAGCTGATGGGGTGTATGATGGTGTGGTTTTAAATGCGGCAGCTTACACGCACACTTCAGTTGCAATTGGTGATGTCATTAAAGCTGTAGGTGTACCAGTGGTTGAGGTGCATATATCTAATACATTTGCTAGAGAGGCTTTTAGGCACAATTCCTATATTTCGCCCAACGCTAAAGGGGTAATATTGGGTTTTGGACTTCAAAGTTATGATTTGGCAATCCAAAGTTTTGTAAAGTAAAACAAATAGAATTTGATTGTTTATTAATTAATAATGCGTTTGATTACTCGTAATTTATGGGTGTGGGTGCGTCTCTCAGCGTTAAAAATTCCGGTGTGGTCAATACGATCAATGCGTACTTTTCCATGGGCATGAATAATATAGTTGTCCTTCATCATTATGCCAACATGGGTAATTTTTCCTTCATCATTATCAAAAAAAGCCAGATCGCCAGGTTCACTTTCTTCAATAAAACTTAATGGATCACCTTGTGTTGCTTGTTGGGAGGCATCACGTTTTAATTGGTGGCCATTTATTTTATAAACCATTTGTGTAAAGCCGCTACAATCAATTCCAAAAGCAGTTTTTCCGCCCCATTGGTACGGCGTGTTCAAATATACAAGAGCAGTTTCAATGAGGTGATTTTTGAGCTGCTTTTTATTCGTATTTTTTCCTTCAAAATTATGCCCTAAAATGGTTAAAGCATTTAAAGTAACTCCTAAAGGTACAGGCATTAACTGTTCATTAGGGAGTAAAATAAAATCTACCAAATTTATTGAAAGTAGAGGTTTTTCTTTAATTAAAGCTTTGTATTGCTGCTCTTCGCAAAACGTATATTGTAGGTTGTCAATCCACCCTTCATATTTATCATATGCTAAACGGATACGGCTCCATTTTTTTCGTACTTCGAGTACTTTAAAAAACTCTCCATATAATATTTGCGAAGTTTGTTCGGCGGTATCCGATGGATTCTCTCGCAATGAAATCATGCTAAGGTGGGCTATTCCGTACTGCATAAATTAACTAAGCGTTGTAATTTGGATTTTCAATAATCATAGTAGATGCACCACCACCTCCATTACAAATAGCTGCAGCGCCATATCGACCATTATTTTGGTTTAAGATATGTATTAATGTTGTTAAAATTCGAGCACCTGAACAACCTAATGGATGACCAAGGGCTACTGCACCACCGTGAATATTCATTTTTTCGTTTGGAATGGAAAGAATTTTTTGATTGGCTAAGCCCACTACGGCAAAAGCCTCGTTTAATTCAAAAAAGTCAATATCATCAATTAGTAATCCAGCTTTTATCAATGCTTTTGGTAATGCTTTTGAGGGAGCAGTGGTAAACCACTCAGGCTCTTGAGCGGCATCAGCATAACTTTTTATAATGGCAATTGGGGTTAAGCCCAATTCCTCTGCTTTTTCAGTGGTCATTAACACCATTGCGGATGCTCCATCGTTCAATGTAGAAGCATTTGCTGCTGTTACAGTGCCTGTTGAGGAAAAAGCAGGACGCAACGAAGGTATTTTTTCGAACTTTACTTGCAGGTATTCCTCATCAGTAGAAACTATTTTAGGCTCACCTCTTCGTTGTGGTACTGTTACTGGTATTACTTCTTCTTTAAATTTTCCTGTATCCCAGGCCTCTTTAGCTCTGGTATATGATTGAATTGCGAAAGCATCTTGATCTTCGCGTGTAATGGCATTGGTATCTGCACACAAATCCGCACAAACACCCATAGCTTGTTGATTGTATACATCTGTAAGTCCATCTTTCATTAACCCATCAATAAAATCTGCATTGCCAAATTTATAACCATTGCGTAAATGTGAGTAGTGTGGAGCTTGACTCATATTTTCCATACCACCAGCAATAACAATATCAGAATCACCTAACGCTAATGCTTGAGTGGCAAGAATGACTGATTTCAATCCGCTGGCACAAACTTTATTTACCGTTGTGCAGGGTACGCTGTCGGGTAATCCAGCTCCCATAGCAGCCTGCCTGGCAGGAGCTTGTCCGCAGTTAGCCTGTAATACATGTCCCATAAAAACTTCATTAATACTACTTGGAGCAATGTTTGCTTTTTCAATTGCTGCTTTTATGGCAATGGCACCAAGTTCGGTAGCAGGTACGTTGGATAAACTACCTAAAAAACTTCCTATTGGAGTCCTTACGGCAGAAATTATCGCTATTGATTTTGACTTACTCATATATGCGAATTTATGAATTTTTGCTAGGTAATTTCATAGTTAAGAAAAATGAATTATAAAATTTAACCTGCTTTACGCATTAAAACTTTGTTATTAAGCTGTGAAATACGATAAATATGAATGCTTTCTTAACTTTAGCATGGTATCACTATGATTAAATTAAAAAAATCAGTTTATACTAGTGTTTAAGGTAGATTGTAGCTGTTACACAAAATCTAAAGTAGCCATATCAGCGGGTTAAGTATAATTAGTACCTTTGAATTGAATTTTATTATTTCATGAATCAAGTAAGAGAATCATTTTATAAAAATCAATCAGCATTTTACAAAGTGTTGATTTTTGTTATAACAACCATAGCCATTGTGTACATGTTTCCCAAAAAGGGGAAATTTAAATACAATTTTTCTAAAGGAAAACCATGGCAATATGAAAATTTATATGCACCGTTTAATTTCGGAGTGTTAAAGTCGGAGGAAGATTTAGCTTCTGAAAAAAAGCAAATTATTGATAATAGCATTCCTTATTTTGAAGTGGATACCAATGTTTTTGTTGAGGTAAAAAAAGGATTAAAAGAAAAATACACAAGTGTTTTTAACGATACGCTAGCCGAAAAAAAAGGGAAAAAGCTTTATAACTTTGTTTTAAAAACGATAAATGAAGTTTACAAACAGGGTATTTATGATCAGGCATTGTTGTATGCTCCTGAAAAAATAATTTATCTTAAAAAAGGAAATAACGTTTCGGAGTATACATTTGAAAGTGTTTTTTCTACAGAACAGGTAACAAAATTTATTAATAAAAAAATAGAGAGCGCTTATCCTGATCAAATAGACAAGTTGACTTTTTTGTTTTTTGAAATTTTAAAACCGAATGTTTCTTTAAATAATGAACTTACGGAAAGGGCTATAGCGCAGGAATTGTCTAATGTATTGGATAGTAGGGGAAGTGTCGAAAAGGATCGAAGAATAATTGCAAGAGGAGAAATTATTGATGAGGATACTTTTCAAGTTTTAAAGTCATTACAAAAGCAATACGAGTCTCAAATTTGGAGCGAAAACAATCAGAATTGGATTGTTTTTGGCTATTTGTTACTAGTAGCTTTGGCTCTTCTAATGTTATTTTTATTTATTAAAAAGTACCGTTATTCAATTTACGAAAACAACACAAAAGTAACCTTTGTAATATTCAATATGTTGCTTATGGCGTTTATTACTACTTTGGTTATAAAATACAATTCAAAGTTTGTATATGTGATTCCTATTTGTATTTTACCGTTGGTGATAAAAGCCTTTTTTGATGCGCGTTTGGGTTTTTTTACGCATGTAATTACGGTGTTAATTTTAGGATTTTTGGTTCCCAATAACTACGAGTATATGTTTTTGCAAACTATTGCAGGAATTGTAACTATTTTGACTGTTTCAGAATTGTATAAGCGGGCAAATTTATTTGTGTCAGTAGGTCAAATTACTTTGGTATATGTGGTAGCATACATTGCTTTTCATATCATACAGGAGGGGAGTTTGTTTAGTAAGGATGCACAAACTTTTTCAGAAAAAATAGCAGAATTACAACCCATTTTATTGTTTGTGCTTTGTGGTTTTGCTACCTTAATTGTACATCCCTTAATTTACGGTTTCGAAAAGATTTTTGGCTTGGTATCGGATGTCTCTTTATTAGAATTAAGTGATACCAACTCCAAACTATTAAAAGAACTTTCGGAGGTAGCTCCAGGGACTTTTCATCATTCCTTAAACGTTGCAAATTTAGCAGAAGCTGCCGCCAATGAAATTGGAGCAAACGCAATGTTAGTTAGGGTAGGAGCTTTATATCATGACATAGGAAAAATGAGTGCGCCTACGTATTATACCGAAAATCAAACCGCGGGTATGAATCCGCATGATCATTTATCGCCATCAGAGAGTGCTAAAATTATTACTGATCATGTACTTAAAGGTATTGAAATTGCTAAAAAGAATAACCTACCTGATAGGGTCGTTGATTTTATAAGGACGCATCATGGAACAAGTACCGTGTACTATTTTTACGTAATGGCAAAAGAGGACAATCCAGATGTTGATATTTCACTTTTTCAATACCCCGGACCGATACCTTTTTCAAAAGAAACTGCAATTTTAATGATGAGTGATAGTGTAGAGGCAGCTTCAAAAAGTATCAAAAATCCAACCAGTACATTAATTGATCAGTTTGTAGAAAAAATTATCAATAAGCAAATGGATGAAGGTCAATTTTTAAATGCTGATATCACCTTTAAAGAAATTCAGCAAATAAAAAAGGTAATGAAAAGAAAGCTAAACAACATGTATCACTTAAGGATTGAATATCCTGAGTAGCTGTATTTAGTTTAGGTCTATAAATAGTTTGTTTAACAGTCAAACTATTTATAAGACTAAGGAACACTATTTTTTAAAGAATTTACAAACGCTCTTTTTTTCTATTATACAACTGTATACTATATTTGCAATATGATGCATATTCCTTTATTTATTAGTGGTACCGAAATAGCTTTTATAGTTTTTATACTAGTTATGGTGTTTGGAGCAGATAAAATTCCAGAAATAGCTCGTGGTTTAGGGAAAGGGATGCGTCAAATCAAAGACGCTACTAACGAAATTAAACGCGAAATTACTGATAGCGCTCAAGATATTGACGTAAAAAATAATCCAATTACTAAAGATATCACTAAAAATATAAAAGAAGTTCAAAAAGACATTGATGATTTAACGGGACCAATTAAAAGAACATTTTAAAATAGTTTTTTAACTTCACCTTACTGGTATTTTTTAATATATTGTACATGAGAATTATAAAAAAAATATTAAGTGGTTAAAATATTATTATTCTTTTCAATAGTTGTACTTTTTTTATATAAAATGCTAGCTCAAATAGATGCTAATTCACTTATGGGAATACCAATGGCTACCACAGCCGAAAGATTAGCCATTACAGGAATTACTGAAGGGAATATGGTTTATGATACCGATATCAATAGACTTTTTGAATATACTGATACGGGTTGGTTAGAGATTTTAACATCAAATAACACTTATTTAGGCGTATTTCAGATTACAGGAGCTACACCAGCACAAATTACAGTTCCGGGGATCCCTTTTGCCCCCACTTCAGTTAGTTTTGTGGCACATCCTAATATCGAAGTTTTGGATATAAATGCTGATAATTCAGTAGGTAATAATGATAATACTTCAAATAATTCATTTGGTACTATGAATGGTTTTGCCAGAGGTTCTGGTAAAACAATTGATCAACAACAAGTGATATATTTAGGCGCGAATGGAAATTCGATTAATGATATTAGTCGATTTGCATCAAGTGATCATGCTATTGGTATTAGATATGGAAATCAAAATGGGAATAATTTAGGTGTAATTACAGGGGAGGTCATTGAATTTACTTCGGATGGGTTTATAATTGAAGTAACCTACGCAAACGGATCACAAAATGTAGGTAATGAGGATTTGGTTGTTTTATTTACAGCTTATAGGTGATCTTTATTTTGTGTTTTTGGTTAAATTCAATAATCAATTATATTTTATCAATACTAATTTAATGAGATCTATTAGATAAAGAATTAATTTAACCTACTAATAGTTAATCCGTCTCTTATAGGCAGTAATACCGTTTCAATTCTTGGATCTTCAGCCAATAACTTATTATATTCAATTAAAGCTTTAGTAGACTCATCGTTGGGTTGTAGTTTTTCAATTACTTTTCCGCTCCATAATACATTATCGGATAAAATAATACCGCCAGAGTTCATTTTATCAATAATTAGATTAAAATAGTTGACGTAATTAGGTTTGTCGGCATCAATAAATACCAAATCGAACTTGGTAGTTAATTTGGGAATGATTTCAATGGCATTTCCAATATGCTGTTTTATGTTTCTCCCGTAAGGGGATTTGTCAAAATAAGAGCGTTGAAAATCTTCCAACTCTTCGTTGATATCAATGGTGTGTAACAGTCCATCTTTTTTTAAACCTTCGCATAAGCATAAAGCAGAATAGCCCGTGTACGTGCCTATTTCTAAAATAGTTTTTGGTTGAATAAGTTTGGAAAGCATACTTAAAATACGCCCTTGATAATGGCCACTCAGCATACGAGGTTGCAATATTTTTTGGTAAGTTTCGCGCGTAAGCTGTTGTAGTAATTGAGGTTCTTTTTCAGAATGTGCAGCCACATAATCATCAAGTGCGTCGGGTATAAAATGCATATCAAAACAATTTGTGCAAAAATACACCATGCGTTAGTGAAAAGCTAACGCATAGTGATAATGCTTATGGTATGATTGTTTTTTATTGTTTTAAAAACTCAACCCTTCGGTTATTGGCTTTGTCTTCAATACTGGCATTTGCATCCGTAAATAATAGTTCGGTTTCCCCTTTACCTATACAAGTAATACGTTCTTTTTTTATGCCTTGTTCTACTAGGGCCTTTTTTACAGCTTCGGCACGCTTTTGAGATAAGCTGAGGTTTTTTGCGTTATCACCATCGCTATCAGTATGTCCTATAATTTGGAAATTCCAGTCTTTATATTCTTTCATAATAGCGACGATTTTGTTAATAATTCCTAATGACTGTGATTCCACATCAGCTTCACCAGATTTAAAATGAATACCATTGGTACTGTATTTTCCTTCCGAAATGATGCGTTTATATAATTGTCCGCCACCATTGGCTATACGGATATTACGTATACCATATAAAGCTTTTCCAGGAAAAGAACTGTTTTGCTTAATGTCCATTTGTATGCCAAAGGTATTGGGCGTAAAATTTAACCTTGGTAAATTAGCAATACGCTTTTCGTCATAATACATTTTAAATTTACCTTTGTTATAGGACATGGCAATATGGTGCCAAGCTTTTAAACGCCCCAAACTCACATTTTCTAATTGAAAATCATAACTCCCAACTTGTCCAGTAGTTTTATCGGATCTTAATGAAAAGTCAATATTAGGATTGTTTAAAGAATTACTACTTAGTATAATGTCGTAATTAGTCCAGTTATTGTAATATGATTTAGACATTTCATCTACATAAATATCAAATTCGATAGTAAACTCATCCGACAAGTATTTTTTATTATTGAATAGCGGTAAAATGGTATTTTCATATTGAGCGGTACCAATAATAACTTTATCACCATCAAAGGTGGCTACTTCGGCGCCACCTTGACGTAAATCCCAACGCGAAGGGAATTCACCAACTTCTTCGTAGGTTAAATCATCGTAAAAAATAACATCCTCTCCAGGAACAAATTTGTAATTTCGCCAAACTTCTACAGGAGTAGTATTTACACCACCTGAGTAATCTTCGTCAGATAAAATACCTCCAGCTTTGGAGGTTTCTTTTTTACTTTTTTTATCTCGCTTTTTTGTGAGTAACTCTTCCGCTTTTTCTTCAGCACGTTTTTTTATTTTATCCCAAATTTGAGCATTGCAGGGAATACTATGTAAAAAAATGGTTGTTGCGAGTAGAGTGACTATTCTTTTCATGATGTTAAGTGGTTAGTTTAGAATTAAATTTACGTTTTTTTTATGAATTGTTCAGTGAAACTAGTTTGTACCCTAAGAATTAAGTATTGAACTTTACCATGCTACAATCGAAGACAAACAAATAGACATTCTTCAAATAAACAATTATATTGTACAACCATTAAATATTAATGTATGATATTCAAAAATTCGCTTGAATTTGCTCA
Source organism: Aquimarina agarivorans (assembly GCF_000218485.1). Lineage (GTDB taxonomy): Bacteria > Bacteroidota > Bacteroidia > Flavobacteriales > Flavobacteriaceae > Aquimarina > Aquimarina agarivorans. The sequence goes on from NZ_AFPB01000161.1 coordinate 16,742, forward strand.
AAGTTTAGACAAACAAGATCCTTTAAATCACTACCGAGAACAGTTTCATTTTCCAAAGCACAATGGAAAAGATATTATTTACTTTACAGGGAATTCATTAGGATTACAACCAAAATTGGCGCGAACTTACATTGATGAAATTTTAAAGGATTGGGAAACTTTGGGGGTTGAAGGTCATTTTGAAGCAAAAAAGCCTTGGTGGGATTATCATGAGCGATTTAGTACCCAGCTTTCCAAAATAGTAGGCGGAATGCCAGAGGAAGTTACGGTGATGAACACCCTAACGGTAAATCTGCATTTATTGATGGTTTCTTTTTACCGACCAACAACTAAGCGTTTTAAAATTATTTGTGAAGAAAAAGCTTTTCCAAGCGATCAATATATGATTGCCAGTCAAGTACGTTTTCATGGATACAAACCCGAAGATGCTATTGTTGAAATAAAAAAACGCCCAGGAGAACATAACTTTAGGACTGAAGATGTTCTGAAAACTATTGAAAATATTGGTGATGAATGTGCGCTACTGCTTATTGGTGGAGTAAATTATTATACGGGTCAGGTTTTTGATATGGAAGTAATTTCTGCTGCAGCAAAAAAGCAAGGTGCTTTTGTTGGTTGGGATTTGGCACATGCTGTAGGTAATGTGGAGTTAAAATTACACGACTGGAATGTGGATTTTGCTGCATGGTGTAGCTATAAATATATGAATAGCGGTCCGGGGAGTGCTTCGGGATGTTTTGTACACAAAAAGCATCATGGGTTAACAGATATTCCTAGGTTTGAAGGTTGGTGGGGGCATCATAAAAAAGAGCGTTTTTTAATGGCACCAGAATTTGTGCCCGAACCCGATGTGAATGCATGGCAAATTAGTAATGCACCCGTATTGAGTATGGCGCCTTATTTGGCATCATTACAAATGTTTGATGCCGTAGGAATGGATGCAATTATCACCAAACGTAATTTAATTGTAAGCTATTTGGAATTTATTTTAAATGCTGTATCCGATAAAATTGGCGCAGATTTCGAAATTATCACACCTTCGAACCCTGAAGAACGCGGCACACAATTATCAGTTTTTTTACATGGCTACGGAAAAAAAGTTTTCCATTATTTGATGGAAAATGGAGTTTCAGTAGACTGGCGTGAACCTAATGTCATTCGTTTAGCACCTGCACCTTTATATTGTAACTATACCGATATGTTTGATTTTGGAAAAATTTTAGAAAAAGCCATTATTAAGCAATAGAATTTCTTATTTGATGTTATTAAACATATGAATTTTACTACAAATTTTAAATTAATTATAATAGTATCAATTCTTTTGGGATTACATTCGTGTTCCGAAGAGGAATCTGATACTGATAATGATGTTGTTCCACAAATTATTCAAGCCGATCCTGAAAATCCAAATTCAGTAGTTGGTCCAATGCAAGCTATATCTAGTTTACCTTATGATGCAATTGCTGACAAAGAATACATTATAGATGTAGAAAAATGGGAAATTCCAAACAATAGAACGGCTCCGGTAAAAACTACAGATAACTTACAAGCAGCTATCGATTGGGCTTCAAATGAAGGATTTGGTAAAATACGATTACCTAAGGGACATTATTTACTGGGTAAGTATGGGAATGACATTTATCAGGCAGGTATTGAGTTGAATAATAATATGGCATTATTGCTGGATAAGGAAGCTGTTATTGAAATGGCTAAAAATGACAAATGGAATTATTGTGCAATATCCATTAACAATGCAAAGCACGTAGTGGTTTCTGGTGGAACAATAATTGGAGATCGAGATAGTCATGTTTACACTCCACGCCAAAGTGACGGGAGCACGGTGCATGACGAAGGTCATTTAATTTGTATTAATGGTGAAAGCCAATTTATTACTATAGAAAATACAGTATTGGCAAAGGCGAATGGCGATGGTATTTTAATGGTGGGGAGTAAAAAGGGAGCCACAGAACAGAAATTAAAAAATATAGTTGTTCGTAATAATAATTTTTCAGAAAATAGACGTCAAGGAATTTCTTTAGTTGGAAGTTCGGAAGTTTTGATTGAAAACAATGAAATTCATCATACTAGAGGAACTTCACCGCAATTTGGAATAGATATGGAAGGAGCAGGACGTATTAATAAAAATATTACCATTCGCTCAAACTATTTCCATCATAATACAGGAGGTGATATTGTAAATACGGCAGCAAAAAACGTATTGGTTGAAGGTAATGTGTTAACTCAAGGAGAGGGGAGTACCTATATTGATGGTCCTATTGTTTATTGGAAAAATGCTGACTGGACCATCAAAAACAATGATATTACCTTATTATCACCCACAGTGAATAATTGGAATGGAATTATTATGTATTCCAATGATAAGCCCAAGATCAATTCTGCAACAACCTATATTATGGAAAATACATGTAATAATTGTGGATTTTACATGTACAAAGGAGCGGATTTAGTAGTTGAGGATAATTATTTGAATAATGGGCATTTGGCTTTTTGGTTAATGAAAAATTTGACCTTAGAGAATAATAAGGTAGCGCATCCTCAAAAATGTTGGGCATATCGTTTTTTAGAAGTTAGCGGAACAGCCAAAGGAAACACTTATAATGAAGAGAACTTCGATATTCCATTATCAGAAACACCATGGAATGGATGTTGGATAAATTGAATTAGCAAAAATTTATATTTTTTTAAGAGATTAATGGTAAATAAGCATTAATCTCTTTTTTGTTTGTAGGTAATTTCTATTTTTTGTAAAAATTATTGTAAATGATGCTATTTTCACGGACCTAAACTGACAAAATCAAAAAAATACATGAAGTTTTTTAGAATAATGAAAATTAGTGCTTTTGCATTATTTTCAATGAATATGTCTGCTCAAACAGTAACAAAATTAAGTGCTAACCAATTTCAATTTACCGAAGGTCCTGTTTGGGATGGAGTAGGAACTATTTATTTTTCTGACATACCTGCAAGTAAGGTTGTGGCTTATAATTTAAATACAAATAGCTTTACTGATACTTTTGTAAATGCAAATCGGCCAAACGGATTAATGTTTAACGAAAATTTTGATTTGATAGTTTGCGAAGGCGAAGCAGGAAGAATTACTAGACGAAGTGTAACTGGTCAGGTATTAGAAACATTGGCATCCGAGTTTAATGGCATCCGTTTAAATGATCCAAATGATTTGTGCATTGACAAAAGTGGAGGTATTTATTTTACTGACCCTAATTTTGTTTTCACCAATCAGCCCGAAAACAGATTGTATTATAGAGATCCTTCAGGAAATATTACTGCACAAGACGCTTTTGGAAGGGGGAAACCTAATGGTGTAATTATTTCTCCTGATGGTAAATTTTTATACCTTGACAATTCTGAAAGTACAGCCGTATATAGATACGATATTAACCAAACTACAGGAACTTTATCAAACAGGATTCTATATGGAACCTTGGCGGGAAGTAACGATTCGGGAGCGGATGGCATGGCAGTGGATACTAATGGAAGGCTATACGTAACTTCAAGATCGACGGTACAAATTTTTGATGGAACAAGATTGACAGCCGTACAAACTATTAATTTTCCAGAAAAAGCAACTAATTGCACATTTGGAGGGGTGAACAAAGATATTTTATTTGTAACAGCTAGTCAAAATTTATATCAGGTAACTGGTTTGGGAGTAATAGGAGTTCAACATCCTTTTGATTTGCCTGAGGTGAATGCTCCTGTAGTAAATCCAAACCCTGATCCTACACCAGTGATACCGCAGCCAGATCCAATTCCTGTGCCAGTCCAGCCAGTTGTGCCAATAACTCCTGATACACGAAGTATAGTCATTGAAGCTGAAGATTTTGATGCTACAAATGGAGCTTTCAACGGTGTTGAAATTTATAGTGGTGAATGGAATTACCTCAAACAATTTCAATCAAACAGGGGATTGGGTTGAGTATACAATTAATGCTCCAGTGAGAGATGAGTATTATGTCACTTATTTTATTGCTACTCCAGTAAATAATACAGCTATAGAATTAGTAATTGACGGCACTACAGTGGTAACGACCAGCGTCCCTAATAACGGAAGTTGGAATCAGTTTGCTGAGTTAAAAGTTTCTCAAAAAATTAATATAAGTGCGGGTCAACATAAGGTTCGGTTAATTGGAGCAGGAACAAATTCAGGAAAATGGGAATGGAATTTAGATCGTTTTGAGTTGACAAACACAAGTAATGGGAGTAAAAGCTTAATAGTTGCAGATGAAAGTGAACTTTCAATTTCAGTAATTCCAAATCCAGTTCAGGATTCATTTACTGTTTCAGGTTTAGTTTCAGGAGTAAAATACAACTACGCTATTATTGATTTTTCGGGAAAAATTTTAATTTCAAATGCAATTGATACTGAATCTAATTTTGTAGAAGGTGTGAATAATTTATCTACTGGAATTTATTTTATGCAAATTTCTGATACAGAAAATGGATTTAAAAAAATAGTTAAGATTTGTAAGAAATAATGGAAGTTTATCTTTCTAATTAAAACAAAAAATCCTGTAATTAACAGATGTTAATTACAGGATTTTTTGTTTTAAATTTGCTTATTAAAATTCTCCTCACTTATCCACGCAATCAATTACCCTGTTTTCAGGGTATTTTAAAAGTAGTATCCTTTCTAACTTAGTGCTTTCAAAACAACATGATTGTAATTATTGCAATTCAGTTTAAAAAAAACAATAATTGAAATTTATATAGAAAAGATCAAAGGTGTAATTTTTTATTAAACTTAAGCCTTTTGTCAGTAAAACTGGTAGTTGAGCTAAAATTAATAAAAGCCTTAAAATTAGCTTTATCCAATGAATCTGTTCACGTGTCGACAAAATTTATTATTCCTCGTAAGATCAAACTATATCTGTAGGAATATTGGAAAACAAAGCCAAAAAATCGTTTTATAAATATAATTTGCCATTAGTAAAATAGAACTAAACTATAACAATATAATCATGAGATTTACAAACCTACTTAAATTTTCAATAATATCTTTAGCTAGCATTGGAATGAGTGCTCAAACAGTAACTAAATTGAGTACAAATCAATTTCAATTTGTTGAAGGGCCGGTCTGGGATGGTTCTGATGTTATTTATTTTTCGGATATACCTCAAAGCAAAGTAATGTCCTATACATTGAGTACAAGTACTTTTGCAGAGGCTTTTGGAAGTACTAACCGTTCAAATGGATTGATGTTTGATGAAAACCTCGATTTACTTGTTTGTGAAGGTGAAGTCGGAGTAATAACTAAACGAAGGTTGGCTGATGGGGCTATTTTAGAAGTACTAGCAGCTGTTTATAATGATAGAAGGTTTAATGAGCCTAATGATTTGTGTGTTGATAAAAAAGGAGGTATTTATTTTACAGATCCTAATTTTACATTTACAAATCAAAGAGATAATAGATTATATTACAGAAATAGCGCAGGAGAAATATCTGTACAAGAAACATTTGCGGCTAATGATACGAGTAGTCCCGCCAATAGAGACAAACCTAATGGAGTTATCATATCGCCAGATGGATTGACTTTATATGTAGATAATACTTTTAGCAAAAACATTTATAAATACGATATAAATCAGGAAACTGGTGTGCTAAGCAACAAAACGCTATTTGGTGAATTGCCTGATAACTCAGCAAATACTGGTGCCGATGGTATGACTGTTGATAGTGACGGCAAACTTTATGTTACGGCAAAACAGGCAGTTCATATTTTTGATGGAACACAATTAGCTCCTATAAATACCATAACTGGTTTTGATGAAAACGCAACTAACTGTACTTTTGGAGGTGCTGCTAAAGATATTTTATTTGTTACTGCAGGAACTAATTTGTATCAAGTTACTGATCTTGGTGTTACAGGTTTTAGGCATCCATTTGATTTGCCAGAATCAGGAACACTTAGTACGCTAGATTTATCCTTAAAAGAATCAGTGGATGCAATTTATCCAATGCCAGTAGTTAATCAGGATTTTACTGTAAAGTTAAATAATAACTTAAGTATCGAAGAGGTGACACTATATTCTTTTACGGGAGCTGAAACACCAATTTTAGGTTATACTGTAGTAAGTGGAAAAGAATTGAAGGTTACTCTAAGCGAGGTGATATCTAAAGGAACGTACTTACTTAATATGGCGTCATCAAAAGGAGTAATAAGCAAAAGAATTGTAATTAAATAAATTTTTTTAACATAAATTATTATAAAGCCTACTTTTGTTGCAAAAAAGTAGGCTTTGCCGTTTCTTTGCAATTCCTAAAAAAGCATTTAAAAGTTAGTTTTGTAAGTTTTTTAAGACTTATAATTTACTACTAATTAAAGAAGGTGCACAGCTCAATTGAGAAAATTAAAGTGAAAATTTTCTTGAATTTGATTAGTTTAAATGCATGGGAATTAGCGTATGAAGAAAAACATTCAAGACATTTTAAAAGAACGTATTCTTATTTTAGATGGAGCCATGGGAACCATGATTCAGCAATATAAGTTTACTGAAGAAGATTATCGAGGTGAGCGTTTTAAGGATTGGGGACAGCCTTTACAAGGAAACAATGATTTATTGAGCATTACACAACCTGAAGCGATTAAAACCATACATGGAAAGTATTTTGATGCAGGAGCAGACATAGCAGAAACCAACACGTTTTCGGGAACTACCATTGCTATGGAAGATTATGGTATGGAAGATTTGGTATATGAGTTAAATTACCAGTCTGCCAAAATAGCCAAAGAAGTAGCTGATGAATACACCTCAAAAAATCCAGATAAACCTCGTTTTGTAGCAGGTTCAATTGGTCCAACAAATCGTACGGCAAGTATGTCCCCCGATGTAAACGATCCTGGATTTCGTGCAGTTACTTTTAATGATTTGCGTATTGCTTACAAACAACAAGTAGAAGCGCTGTTGGATGGTGGTGCGGACATTTTGTTAGTGGAAACGGTTTTTGATACTTTAAATGCAAAAGCAGCCTTATTTGCTATCGAAGAAGTTAAAGATGAAAGAGGTATCGATATACCAATTATGGTAAGTGGAACGATTACTGATGCCAGTGGACGAACACTTTCAGGTCAAACGGCTGAGGCCTTTTTGGTGTCAATTTCTCATATTCCAATGTTGAGCGTAGGTTTCAATTGTGCGTTAGGAGCCAACCAACTAACGCCACACTTAGAGGTATTAGCTAATAAAGCAGCGTTTAATGTTTCGGCACATCCTAATGCGGGACTACCTAATGCTTTTGGTGAGTATGATGAAACTCCAGAGCAAATGGCAAATCAAATTAAAGAGTTTTTGGATAAAAGTTTAATTAATATTATAGGAGGTTGTTGTGGAACAACTCCAGAACATATCAAAGCAATTGCTGAATTAGCTAAAGAATATGAACCTCGTAATTTAGTTGATAGTTGATAGTTGATAGTTGTTTGTTGTTAGAAATAATAGATTAATTAAATGGTGTATTCAGAATTGGATGTTTGGAAAGCATCAAGAAATTTAGTACAACAAGTTTATGTTATTTCGGAAGGTTTTCCAAAGAGTGAAATGTACGGTTTAGTGAATCAGATACGAAGATGTTCAATATCTATGCCTTTTAACATTGCTGAGGGCTGTGGAAGAAGAACCTCAAAGAGCACTTTACAATTCTTATACATTTCAAGAGGATCATTATATGAACTAGAGACATAAATTTATTTGGCTATAGATTTGAAGTTTATAAATCAAGCTGAATTTGATAAAATTCAAAATAGTATTGTAAAATGTAAAAAACTATTGAATGGATTTATCAATTATTACAAAACAAAAAGTTGATGAAAGAATTTAATAGTAAAGGGCGAACAACCAACAACAATCAACAAATAACCAAAAGATACTTAAAACTATCAGGTCTAGAACCCATGATAGTTAACGAGAATTCGAATTTTATAAATGTAGGAGAGCGTACAAATGTTGCTGGTTCTCGTAAATTTTTACGTTTAGTTAAAGAAGAAAAATTTGATGAAGCTTTAGATATTGCGCGTCATCAAGTAGAAGGTGGTGCTCAGGTTATTGACATTAATATGGATGATGGTCTTATTGATGGCAAGGAAGCTATGGTGCGTTACTTAAATTTGATTATGGCAGAGCCAGATATCGCTCGCGTACCAATTATGATTGATAGTTCCAAATGGGAAATTTTGGAAGCAGGTTTACAAGTCGTACAAGGTAAATGTGTGGTGAATTCAATCAGTTTAAAAGAAGGAGAAGATAAGTTTATAAAAGAAGCTACTTTAATTAAACGTTACGGAGCTGCTGTAATTGTAATGGCATTTGATGAAGTGGGGCAGGCTGATAATTATGAGCGCAGAATTGAAATAGCAGAACGTTCTTATAGAGTTTTAGTTGATAAAGTAGGCTTTCCTTCAGAAGATATAATTTTTGATTTGAATATATTTCCTGTAGCTACAGGAATGGATGAGCATAAATTGAATGCGATTGATTTTATAGAAGCTACACGGTGGGTGCGCGAAAATTTACCCAATTGTAGCGTAAGCGGTGGGGTGAGCAACGTTTCTTTCTCATTTAGAGGAAACAACCCTGTACGTGAGGCCATGCATTCCGTGTTTTTATTTCATGCCATCAAGGCAGGAATGAATATGGGTATCGTAAATCCGACGATGCTTGAAGTGTACGATGATATACCAAAAGATTTATTAGAACACGTTGAGGATGTAATTCTGAATAGACGCGATGATGCCACTGAACGGTTATTAGATTTTGCTGAAACCGTTAAAGGAACTGGAAAGAAAGATAGTGGTCAGGATTTATCTTGGCGAGAAGAACCATTGCAAAATCGTATTACCAGAGCTTTGGTCAAAGGTATCGACCAATTTATTGAAGAAGATGTAGAGCAAGCACGTCAGGAGTCTGACAAGCCTATTGAAGTTATCGAAGGACACCTAATGACTGGGATGAATGTGGTAGGAGACCTTTTTGGAGAAGGGAAAATGTTTTTACCGCAGGTAGTAAAGTCTGCTCGTGTAATGAAAAAAGCGGTAGCCTATTTACTTCCTTTTATAGAGGAAGAAAAGCTTAAGAACCCCAAACAAGAAGGAGTTTCTGATAATGCAGGAAAAATTTTAATGGCCACCGTAAAAGGAGATGTACATGATATAGGGAAAAATATTGTTTCGGTAGTATTGGCATGTAATAATTACGAGATTGTTGATCTTGGAGTAATGGTACCGCCTGAAAAAATTATTGAAACCGCTATCGCCGAAAATGTAGATGCTATTGGTTTAAGTGGGTTAATCACACCATCATTAGATGAAATGGTGTATTTGGCAAAAGAAATGCAACGTAAAAATTTTACTGTTCCTTTGCTAATTGGAGGAGCAACCACCAGTAAAGCACATACAGCAGTAAAAATTGACCCACAATATAAAGGATCAGTAGTACATGTAAATGATGCCTCCAGGGCAGTTACTGTAGTAGGGGATTTGTTAAAAGAAGATTCAAAGGAAGCCTATATAAAATCTATTAAAGAAGATTATGATGTCTTTCGCGAAGGATTTCTAAAACGTACCAAAAAGAAAGAATATTTATCCATCAATGAAGCTCGAAAAAATCAGTATCAAATAGATTGGGAAACCTCGGAAATTGTAACTCCAAATCAATTAGGAATTCAGGTTATTGAAAATCAAGATTTGAATGAATTAATAGACTATATTGATTGGTCGCCATTTTTTAGATCATGGGATTTACACGGGAAATATCCTAATATTTTGGAGGATAAAGTAGTGGGAGAACAGGCTAAGGAATTATTTGCCGACGCCAAGGAAATGCTAGATCAGCTGTTAGCTGAAAAATGGCTTACAGGAAAAGCCATTTTTGGATTGTTTGAGGCAAATACCGTTAATACGGACGATATTGAGGTTGGGCTTAACGGTGAACAAAAAGCTACTTTTAGAACATTACGCCAGCAATTAAAAAAACACAAAGGAAAACCAAACTTTGCGTTGTCGGATTTTATAGCACCAAAAGAAACAGGTAAAAAAGATTACATAGGATGTTTTTGCGTAACAACAGGTTTCGGAACCGCTGAAAAAGCCAAGGAGTTTGAAAAGAATTTGGATGATTACAATGCTATTATGGTCAAAGCTTTGGCAGATCGTTTAGCCGAAGCTTACGCAGAGTATTTGCATAAACAGGTACGTGTCAAGCACTGGGGTTATGCAGCAAATGAAGGCTTAACAAATGAAGAACTCATCAAAGAAACCTACAAAGGGATACGTCCAGCTCCAGGATATCCTGCATGTCCCGATCATTTAGAAAAATTGACTATTTGGGAGTTACTTAAAGTAAAAGAAACTATAGGAGTGGAGCTTACTGAAAGTATAGCCATGTGGCCAGCAGCTTCAGTTTCGGGATACTATTTTGGTAATGAAGAAGCGCGTTACTTTGGTTTAGGAAAAATAAAAGAAGATCAGGTAAAAGATTTTGCTGAGCGTAAGGCTATCGATTTTGAGTTAGCTGAAAAATGGCTGAGTCCAAATATTGCTGATGATTAGATGTAAACAGTCTCGAAGTTATGTGGTAGCTTTTGCTGATTTCACTCAGGAAATGCATATAAAAGGTTGCTAGGATTTAGTTTGAAAGCTTACTAATGATTTCAAAAAACGATCAATATCTTTCAATTGGTCGGGCTGAATATCCTGCAGGTGATGTTGAACCATGAGAACATGTTATTCTAAATTTCAATATTGCAATTCAGTATATCCGCGGTTTTTTAAGGACAGTTTCGTCACATAAATTTGGTCATTTTTTTGGCTTTAGGTATTTTGAAGAAGATATAGCAGCAATACGATTGATGTAAGAATATCGCGTTCAATTGAAAATAGTTTCTTTATTCCATAAAAAAGGTAAAAATTAATAAAATAAATTTAAGTAAGGAGTAGGGTATTTAGCGACTTTTTCGTTGTATAATTATAACCTCGTTTTAATTGGTCTCAGGTTTAGTTAAAACTATGCATTTTTAATGCGTTTTGCTTTTAGCTAATAAAAATATTACAAGAGCTATT
>NZ_AFPB01000160.1 GCF_000218485.1 Aquimarina agarivorans
AGGGCCAAAATTTTTAAAAGCTTCCGTAGGATTTGGAGGATCCTGTTTTCAAAAAGACATATTGAATTTAGTGTACATAGCAAAGTCATACGGATTGACTGAAGTGGCGGATTATTGGGAGCAGGTGATAATTATGAATGATCATCAAAAAAGACGCTTTGCTGCAAATATTGTAAAAACATTATACAACACAGTATCTGGCAAAGACATCGCTATGCTAGGTTGGGCGTTCAAAAAGGATACTAATGATACCAGAGAGTCTGCAGCAATATATGTTTGTGATGAATTGTTGAATGAGAGGGCTAATATACGCGTGTATGATCCAAAAGTATCCAAATCAAAAGTATTTACGGATTTAGAGTATCTATCAACACGCAGTAATCAGGAAAACGAGGACTTAGTCACTGTAGTAACAGATCCTTACAAGGCGTGTAAAAATAGTCATGCGATAGCTGTTATGACCGAGTGGGATGAGTTTAAAACTTATGACTGGCAAAAGATATACGATAATATGCAAAAACCCGCCTTTATATTTGATGGGAGAAATTTGTTAGATGTTACAAAATTAGAGGAAATTGGTTTTAAGGTGTATAGTATAGGAATCGGTAAATAGTATTGTGAGTTCTGAAAAGATAGTTGAGATATATTATTTTAAACAACACGAAATTTTTAATATGAATAATTAGAATGAAAATTTATGGATGTTAAGAGTAAATCTCTTTTAAAAAACACTCTTATTTACTCTCTAGGTAATTTTGGTTCGAAAATTCTAAGCTTTGGGTTATTGCCTATTTATAGTTATTATTTGACTAAAAAAGAGTTTGGGTATTATGATTTAGTTGTAACTACAATTATGCTGGTAGTTCCTATAATGACAATGCAGTTATCTGATAGTGTTTTTAGATGGTTATTAGATAATAAAGAGGATGTAAAAGAAAAAGAAAATGCAATAACAAATGCATTTTTTTATATTATATCAAATATAATAATTGCCATTCTAGTGCTTTTTTTTATTTCTTTATTTGTTAAGATTTTATTTTTTTATTGGATTGTAATTCAGTTATTTTTTGCAACACTGTTAATTTTTATACAGCAAACAGCAAGAGGGTTGTCAAAAAATAAATTATATGCAGCTAGTGGAGTTATACTTACTTTGTTTTTGTTGATAAGTAATATAATGTTGCTGATTGTTTTTAAAATGAAAACAGAAGCTTTATTTATTTCAACAATTTTATCAAATTTAATAGCTGTATTCTTTTTGGGTTATAAAATTAACTTTTTTAGTTATTTAAAATTCGACAAGCTTAATTTGAAGTATTTAAAAAATATGTTGAAATACTCAATGCCATTAGTGCCTAATACTTTGAGTTGGTGGCTTATTATGTCTGCAAATAAATATATTATTGTTATCTATTTAGGTCAAGAAGCGTTAGGAGTTTTTGGGTTTGCTAATAGGTTTCCAGTTTTGTTAGTCATGATTAATTCAATTTTCATGTTAGCATGGCAAGAAAGTGCAATTACAACTTTTAATGATCATGATAGGGATTCTTTTTTTTCTAAAATCTTTAATAAATTAATGAGAATTCAATTCTCATTGCTTGTAATTTTGATTTTATCATCTGAATTACTTGTTAGATATCTTGTTTCTGAAGATTTTTATGAATCATGGAATTATCTTCCTTTTTTATATGTAGGGGCTTCTTTTTCTTCCTTATCAGGGTTTTATGGTTCAATATATATAGGAGCTAAAGACACAAAATCTACATTAAAAACTTCTTTTTTAGCTGGAGTAAGTAGTGTTTTATTATCATATTTTTTAGTTGATTATATAGGTCTTTATGGTGTTTGTTTAGCAAATACATTAGGTTTCGTTATTTTATTTTTAGCAAGAGTTTATGACACACAAAAGCATGTAAAATTATCTGTTAATAAATTAAATGGGGTGTTATATGTTTTATTTACTATAATTAGTTTATTTATAGTTTACATGAATAAAATAGAGTTTACAATTACTTCTATTATGATAGCTGTATTAGTAGTTTTATCTTTAAATAGAAAAGACATTTTCATATTATTAAAACAAATAAAAAAATGAAGGAAAGTAGTGTTAATTTAGAAAAAGCAAAAAAATTAGGCCAATTGATTAAAGATACACTGATTCCTTTAGTTAATAATGATTATGTTTTATTAGATGTTCCTAATCATAGGAATACAGGAGATAATTTAATTTGGGAAGGTGAATTAGCCTTTTTTAAGGAAATATCTTTCAAAAAAATATATGGAGCAAATCATAGTTGTTATGATAAAGAAAAAATTCCAAAAGATTCAGTGATTTTTTTACATGGAGGAGGTAATTTTGGGGATCTATATATGTCTTCACAGAATCTTAAATTGGATATTGTAAAGTCATTTAAAAAAAACAGGATTATAGTTTTTCCTCAAACAGTTTTTTATAATAAAAATGAGAATTTGTTGAATGACATGAAAGTATTTAGTTCACATCCCAATTTGTATATGTGTGTTAGAGATACAGTGTCTTACAATTTATTAAAACCTTTTTTTGGTGAAGATAAGCTTCTTTTATTGCCGGATATGGCGTTTTGTTTGGATTTTTCAGATAAAGTTGATAAAACAAATAAAGGACAGATTCTATATATTAAGAGAACTGATGCGGAATTACAATCAAAATTTAATATGGAAAAACTATTTAAAGAGTTTAAAGATAATAAAGTTGTGATTTCTGATTGGACTTCATACAGTAATAATAAATTTTTAAATAGATTGCTTTTATATAAAGATGAATTTTTGTTGAGGTTGAGTAAAGTTTTTCTTAAATCTAAGTTGTTGAGTTTGTTTGTAGATGATGAATTTGGTCTTAATTCAAAAAAAAATAGAAAATATTTTGTTGATGAAGGAGTGAAGTTTATTAATAGTTATGATTTAATAATAACTACAAGATTACATGGTTTAATTTTATCAATATTGTTAGATAAGAAAATTTTTTTATTAGATAATAGTTATGGGAAAAATTCAAATTTTTTTAAAACATGGTTATTAGATTTTGAAGATATAATTCTAAGGAAAGATTTATAATATGAATGATTTAGTCTCTGTTATAATTCCATGCTATAATGCTGAACGTTATGTAGAAAATGCTGTGAGATCTATTATGGAACAAACATATTCTAATTTAGAGATTATTGTAATAAATGATGGTTCGATTGACTCTACGAAAGAAATTTTACTTAATTTATCAGAAAAAGATGAAAGAGTGATTTATTATGAAAATAAAGTAAATTTAAAATTAGTTAAAACATTAAATAAAGCTTTATTACTCTGTAAAGGGGATTATATTGCAAGAATGGATGCGGATGATATTTGTATGCCAAATAGAATATTTGAACAAGTGTCTTTTTTTAATAATAATCCTGATGTATCTGTATTAGGAACAAGTATACAATTATTTGGAGAAGGGGTTAGTGAAAAAATAGATTGTCAACCTGTAAACGATGAAGAAATAAAATCTAAAATCTATGTTGCTAGTCCTTTTCATCATCCCACGGTGATGTTTAATATGTTAAAGCTTAAAAGAGAAGATTTGTTTTATGATGAAACATATTATAGAGTTGAAGATTATGAATTATGGACTCGTTTAACAGTTTTAGGTTATAAGTTTGCTAATATTAAAGAAGTTTTACTCAAATATAGAATTACTAGCACAAGTGAATCAAAAATTTTAAAAAAAATGTTGAAATAAAAAACAATTTATTATTTGAAATTTTTAAGATTTTTTTTGAAAATTTAAAAATTAGGTATAGTGATGATATACTTAGAAAGTATGTTTTATTGTTAAATAAAGCTAATTTTGATAAATTAAAAGTAAAAGATGTTATTGAAGTTTTTGATCAATTTGAAAATATATTTTATACAAGAAAATATTATTTACAAAGGTGGTTAGCTTTTTTTGTTTACAGTATCAAAAATAGAGATTATAATAACTTTATTAAATTTATGTTTAAGAGAAGAACCTATTATAGTATTTTAGCATACTTTAAAATTAAGTATGATTAAGATTATTATTTATTTTATAACTTTTCTTGTTTTATTCAATTTTCCAATTCCTTATTTGTATAATTCGGCTATTTTAGGAGGGGTATTAACAGTTCCTTTTTATATTAATAATAAAAATGTAAAAATTTTAAAAAAATATTAGCCTTAAGGCAATTGAAATTTATAATTTTGTCGTATATAACAATGATTGTATTTGCTGTTATTTGGACAAAATTTCATGGAGTTAGTGATTTTTCAATAGTGAAAGGTTATTTACTAGTTTTATTTTTGATAATTGTTTTTTTGTTTGTTTATCCGTTAATAATAAATTATATAGGTAGTAAAAATCAATCATATCTAATTAAGCTATTGAATGTTTTTGTCATTGTTTTTGTCTTACAGTCAATAATACAAATAATTGGTTTTTTGAACCCTTCTTTTGCATCAATTATTCGTTTATTTCATAAGATAGATTTTATAAATGATGATAGGAATAAATTTATTAATTTTAGGGGATTAGCTTTAACAGGAAATCCTTTTTTTTCATTAGCATCGGGTTATTGTTTAGTTTTTGTTTGCTATTTTTATTTATTATCTATAAATAAGATATCGCGACCTGTAATTAAGTTTTTTTTAATTTTGACAGGTTCGTTTTTCTCGGGTCGAACAGCTTTTATGGGCTTGATTGTTGGAGTTTTTTTTATTTGTTTAATGAATCAAATAATAAAGCAAAAATAATAGTAGCTAAATCTTTTAAAATATTTGTTTTGGTTATGTTGTTAGTATTTATATTAATAATTACATATGTTTTCATTTCAGGTAATTTGAAGCAGATATTAGATGAGACATTTTTGCCTTGGCTTTTTGAATTTTATTATTCTTATAAAGAAACAGGAGAATTTGCTACGGCTTCTAGTGATCATTTAATAAATCAGATGTATTATAGTTTGCCAAATGAAACTTTACTTTTTGGTGATGGGAAATATAGTAATTCTGATGGTTCTTATTATGGTCATACCGATGCTGGTTACATGAGAAATGTGTTATTTTATGGAGTAGGTGGGGTAATTTTCTTAATTATATTTCAGATGAAGCTTATTCATAATTTATTCAAAAATCAAAATAGTCCTAAGTTGTTTTTGATAGTAGTATTTTTGACACTTTTAGTTTTACATATAAAAGGAGATGTGTTAATGCATACTCCGTTAGTAAGTGTTATGTTTGGTGCCATTGTATTGGGTGATTTTAAAAAACTAAAAGAATTGTAATAATGAATTTTTTGCATATTGGAGAAGCTGTTTCAGGTGGAGGAGCAGGAACAGTGTTGAGGGATACGATTAGTATATTAAAACAGAATGATTTAGATAACAATCATTTTTTAATGGTTAGAAATTCAGACTCGTTTGAGGATATTATAGATTTCACTTTTGAAGGTAAAGGTAGTATGGGATCAAGTGTATTGTCTTCAATATTTTCAATAAAAAACTATATTAAATTGAAGAGTATTTTGAATAACTTAAATCCTGATGTTATTCATATGCAGAGTATAGGTAATTTGTCTCCTTCGGTATTTTTGGCAATAAAAAGGTATAAACGAAAAAAAAAATAGTAGTATTACAAACAGTGCATACGTTTGAGTATGTTTGTTCTCATTATGCAGGTTTTGATTATCGTAAACAAATTAAATGTACAGATTGTTCGGGTAAAGTATATAAATTTAAAATTTTTAAAAGAAGTTGTAGTAGACTTGGATTAGTACATTCTTATGCGAAAGGATTCACAGCTCTTTTGTACTCTTATTTCGTAAAAAACAATCTAGTTGACAGATATATAGTTCCATCAAATTTTTTGAAAAAAAAGATGTTAAATCATCCGAAAATTAATTTTATTGAGGTGTTATATAATCCTCTTAAGAATTCAATTAATAAAGTTGAAACTGAAATAATTAAGCGTAAAACAAAAAAGGAATTTTGTTTTGTCTATTTTGGTAGATTATCTGAGGAAAAAAATATAGAATGTATTATAAAAGCCTTTAATGCAAGTCTTGATAAATATCCCTTTTTTAAATTAATGATAATAGGAAAAGGTGTGCTTGAATCTAAATTGAAGAAAATGGTTGTAAATTTGGGGTTAGAAAAAAAAGTCTTTTTTAAAGGTTTTTTAGAAAGGAGTGAACTAACAGAAGAGCTTAATAAGTGTCACGTATCCGTGCTTTCTTCTAAATGTTATGAAACAGCATCAATGGTTGTGTTGGAATCTGTTCAGCAGAATTTATTGCCTATAGTTTGTGATCATGGTGGGATGAAGGAAATGGTAAACGCTATAGGTTTTGGTTTAAAATTTGACGATAATAATTTTGTTCAACTATCTAATAAGATGGGAGAAGCATTTGTTAATTATGATAAGTTGCTAAATTCATTAAGTAGCAAAAAGAAAGAAATAATATTAGAATATACAGATTTAGCTTATTATAGGAGATTAAAAAAGATATATAATAATTGTATAGAATCAAATAGGATGTTAAAATGATTAAAAATTTTAGTATTGAAGTTTTAAGAGGTTTATCTGCTATTGCTGTCATATTTATTCATATTACCGCCTCAACAGTTAGTGAGTCTGTTAAATTAAATAATTATAATTTTATTTTTGATCAAGCACTATTGATCAATTCTTTTATTAGGTTTTGTGTTCCAATATTTGTTATGATTAGTGGAATGTTACTTTTGCAAAAAAGAGATGATTATCATACAATTATCCAATATCGATTGCCTAGGATATTAGTTCCATTGCTATTTTGGTCGTTAATTTATACTATAATTAAGTTAGTAGTTAAATTTAGTTTAAAAGGGGAATGGGAGATAGTAGATGCATCGATAGATTTATTCAAAGCGTATCCTTTCTATCATCTATGGTATTTATTTATGGTAGTAGGTTTATATTTTCTAACTCCGTTACTAAAATATATTATTGACTTGTATGGAAATAAGAATGCATTTAAGATATCTATTATTTTTTTATTAATAGGTTTTTGTAATCAGTTGTTTAATCATTTAAATGAAAACACTCTTTTTTTTGGTGTTTTGTTTTTTGATTATATAGGTTATTATTTAATGGGTTATTCAATTTTTTTTACAAGAAAATTGAATAATAGTTTTTTGTTTTTTTGTTTTGCCTATCAAGTTTTTTAACCTATTTCTTATCTAAATACTTTGTGGTTAATTATAATAGTTTATATTTTTTAAGCTATTTATCTCCTACAGTTATTATGAGTTCAGTAGCTTTATTTAAATTGTTTATTCAATTAGAAATAAGACAAAAAATATTAGAGAAGGTTTCTAAGTATTCTTTAGGTTTGTATTTGGTACATCCTTTAATTTTAGAAATTTTAAAAAGGATTAATTTATTTAAAGAAATTGATTTAGTGAGCTTTGTTTTAATGGGTTTGATAACAATAATTGTATCATTATTGTTATCTTATTTTATCATGAAAATTCCTTATTTAAAAAAAGTAGTTTAAAAATAAAATAAGAGTTTTGTTTGAAGAAAAAAAAATTTCGGTAATTACACCTTCTTATAACAGCGAAAGATTTATCTCAGAAACTATAAAATCTGTTTTAATGCAGAGTTATAAGAATTGGGAATTAATAATAGTAGACGATTGTTCTAGTGATAAAACTATTGAAATAATTAAAGAGTTTGCAAATAATGAAAAAAGAATAAAGTTTTTCAAAAATAAAGCTAATTTAGGAGCAGCTGTTACTAGAAACTATGCTTTTACTCGAGTGACAGGAGAATATATTGCTTTTTTGGATAGTGATGATTTATGGCATCCTGATAAGTTAAAGTTGCAATTAGAATTTATGAAGAAAAATAATTATAATTTTTCTTTTACGGGGTATAAACAGATAAATGAGAATGATTTATTTATAAAGAATATAAATAACCTTCCAGAGAAAGTTAATTATGAAAACACCATAAAATCAAATAAAATAGGATGTTTGACTGTTATGATAAAAGTTGGTTTTTTTAAAGAAATTTCTATGCCTAATTTAAGAAAAAGACAGGATTTTGGGTTGTGGTTAAAACTTTTAAAAGAATGTGATTATGCGTATTGTCTTCCTGAAATTTTATCAAGTTATAGAGTTAGAAGGGATTCAGTATCTAGTGATAAGTTGAGTTTAATTAAATTTCATTGGGAGCTTTATAGAAATATAGAAAAACAGAGTGTGTTGAAATCTCTTTATTATTTATCATATCATATATTTAATAAAGTTTTTTTAAGAAAATAGATGGGGTCAAAGAGAAATATTTTAATAATTGTTAATACTGATTGGTTTTTTTTGTTGCATCGTATTCCTATAGTAAATTCATTCAGAGTTGATGATGTCAATATAATTATAGCAGCACATGATACTGGTAAAAGTAAAGAAATAAGAAAGTTAGGATTTGAATTTATAAATATAGATTTTGATAGAAAAGGAATTAATTTAGCTGCAGAAATTAAAGTATTTATACAGATATTTAAAATATATAAAAAGTTTAAACCAATAATTGTTTATCAAGTAACTATAAAGCCTATAATTTATGGATTGTTAATTGCAAAGTTTTTTAAGGTTAAGGCTATTAATACTATTTGTGGTTTAGGTTACGTTTTTTCTAATGAGAATAAGATTATTTTGAGAGGAGTAGTGGTAGCTTTATACAGAATAGCTTTTAATAATTTAGATTCACATATCTTTTTTGAAAATAAAGATGATTTAGCTTCTTTTATTAAATTAAACATTATTGATACAAAAAATAATTATTCTGTAGTAAATGGAGTAGGGGTTGATTTAGATAAATTTAAAGTTTCAGATGTAGAAAGATCAAACTCTAAACAAAAGATTCAGATTATTTTACCTAGTAGAATGCTCTGGGATAAAGGAGTAAAAGAATTTGTTGAAGCAGCAAGAATTTTAAAACATAAATACAGCGATAAAGTTTTTCTCAAGCTTTATGGTATGATTGACGAAGGAAATCCAGAAAGTGTACCTGAAAAATATCTTAATGAAATTAAAATAGAAGGATATTTGGAATGGATGGGGTTTGAAAAAGATATGGTTTCAGTATATAAAGAATCAGATATTGTAGTCTTGCCATCATATTACGGAGAAGGATTACCTACGGTGTTGGCTGAGGCTTGTGCTGTTGGTTTACCTATAATTACAACGGATTCTGTTGGCTGTCGGGAATGCGTTGACGAAGGGGAAAATGGTTTCAAAGTTTCTGTAAAATCAGCGAAAGAATTGTCTGAAGCAATGGAAAAATTGATTCTTTCAAAGGAAATGAGAATTCAAATGGGAATTAATTCTAGAAAAAAAGCAGAAAAAGAATTTGATCAAAATATAATTATTAAAACGTATAGAAGAGTATTTGATCAAATGTTAACAGCTTAGTTTAAATATTTACTATAGGGATTGATTATGTTTTATTTGAAGGATAAGAAACTAAGAAAGCTATTATTTTTTATATTTTCATTAGTCACAATTTTTGTTGCATATCAAAATTCTGGAGTACGATATAATTTTAAATTAATTACATTATATGTTGTGCTTGCTGAATTTTCCTTGTATGGAGTTTTTTTATCAATTGATAATTGGTCATATTCTTTAAATAAGACATTTCATATTTTTACTTATTTTTTTTTGGGTATAGCACCAATTTTGCAGTTTAAAAGTGATATATGTTTTTTTAATTCTAAAGCCTTATTAGAAAAAACTTATTTTGATTTAGGTTTGGTCTTATTAGTAATCCAAATCGCTTATTTATTAGGATATAGATTTTTAGTTCGTTTTTTTAAGAAAAAAGAAATTGTTTTAAGCCTGAAAGAAAAAAAGAAATATCCTAATGGTATTTTTATTTTAATCAGCTTATTGGCTTTTTTAATTTTTTTAATATTAATAAAATTTGATTTGAATGTAATTTTCAAAAGGCCTAAAAATCATTGGCAAAAAGCGAATACAAATTTTGGACTTTTAGGTTATACCTTGTTGCTTATAATTAGATTGGTGCCTGGTTTAGTTTTAGTTTTATATAATTTTTATTATGGTAGGACATTCTCTAAAACTTTTTTCATTTTAATTTTTATTTTATTAATTAGTGCATTTCCCTTGTCATTAAATCGTGGCGATTTATTGACGATTTATTTGCCTGTCATAATTTTATATATTCCAATATTTACCCGCAAGTGGGTATATTCTATAGTTTATTTCATAGGAGTGTTTATAATATTTCCTATTTTAAATTTTTTTAGAGTTTCTTCAAATACAATTGATTTAGGTGAAAATTTATTTCTTTCACCTCATTTAGATGCTTTTCATAATTTTGGGCATCTTTACAAAGAAGGTATAGTAACAAATGGAAAGCAGCTTTTGGGGAGTATTTTCTTTTTTATCCAAGAATCGAATTGGGATAACAGGCCAGTTGGAACAGGTCAAATGATTGCAGAAATGAAGAATTTTAGCTACACAAATATATCCATGCCATTTTGGGGGGAAGGTTATGCAAATTTTGGATTTTTTGGTGTTTTTATTTTTTTAATCGTTATAATAGTTTTTAATGCCAGCTTAGATGTGAATTATCACGTAAAAAAATGCAGAAATAAAATTTTCATAGCAACTTATTTATTCTTTTTAGGGATGGAATTTTATTTACTAAGGGGGGATCTATTTAGCTCTGTGAAAAAAATAAGTAGTTTTTTGTTGGCTTTAGTTTTTATTCAACTCTTTTTTAAATTATCACAATTAAAAAATAGATTTATAAATAATTAGTGTTTTTTAAATTAAACTAAATTACAAACTTGTTTAAACCTAATAAACACTTATTTTTGTCCGACATAAAAAATGATAGTAAAGTGAAAGATAAAAAAATAGTCCTCTTAGTTGTATTAATAGCTTTTTTAGTATCCTGTGCTTCGAAAAAGGATATATTGCTTTTACAAGACATCGATAATATAGATTTAAAAAAAGATGGTGTATTTAACATTCCTAAAATAAGAAATAATGATTTATTGTCTATAACAGTTTCTTCAGTAGATAAAAAATCAGCAGCGCCCTTTAATTTACCTGTAGTGGCTACTGGTAGTCAAAATATGGTGACTGGTTCTCAGCAATTACAATCCTATTTAGTAGACGCAAATGGTAACGTAGAATTTCCCGTGTTAGGGACTGTTCATTTATCAGGTTTATCTAAAACAGACGCTGTAGATTATTTAAAGCAAGAAATTTCTAAGTATGTTAAGAATCCTATTGTAAATTTGAGAATTACAAATTTTAAAATTTCTGTTTTAGGAGAAGTAAGTCGACCAGGAACCTTTTCAATTCAGGATGAGCGTATAACAATCTTAGAAGCGTTGAGTTTAGCAGGTGATATGACTGTTTACGGGAAAAGAAAAGGCGTTTTGGTGATCAGAGAGGAAGAGGGAAAAAAACTTATAATAAGCTTGATTTTACAAAAGCTTCACTTTTAAAATCACCATATTATTATTTGAACCAGAATGATGTTGTTATGGTTTCTCCTAATGGAGCGCAAGTGCAGTCATCTGCATTTAATAGAAATGTACCAGTATTTGTTTCAATCGGATCTATCATTACATCAGTAATTTTAGGTATTGTAACTGTAATAAGTGCAAATAACAGATAGTTTTTACATTTCTTATAATTAATAATTTACATGGAAAACAATAATTTTAATTTAGAAGAAAACTTTTCTTTGCAAAAAGAACTTGCCAAATATACAATCTATTGGAAATGGTTTTTATTGGCAGCTTTTTTAAGTTTAGTTCTTGCTTATGGTTTTCTAAAATTTTCTTCACCTGTATATGATAATATTACCACTATTTTAATCAAAGATGCTAATGAGGGAAGGGGCTTATCTGAATTAGCAGCCTTTCAAGATTTAGGGTTGGGATCATCAAATAATGATATTGATGACGAGGTAGATATTATAAAGTCTAAAGCGTTATTAACTAAGGTAGTTACTAAATTAGATGTAAATATAGAGCAATATGCTAAGGTCGGTTTGGCGAACTCTGACATATATAGTTTTTCTCCAATTAATGTGTCTTTTAAGTGGTTTTCAAATATCAGGGAAGATGACTACGAATCTATTGGGGATATTGAAATTCAAATACTATCTGAACAAGAATTTTTATTTATAGATCATGAATTAGATATAGAAAAGCAATATGCGTATGGGCAACCTATTAATTTAGAACAGGGAGTATTAAATATAAAGAAAAATAAGTTATTTGAAGTAAATTTAAATAGTGAAGAACCTATTAATGAAATCAATATTGTTGTATATCCATTAAATGTATATGTATCAAAATTGTCAAATGATATTTTAGCGGCACCAAAAAGTAAGCGAAGCAGTATTTTAGATATTTCGATGAAATTATCGAATAGAAATAAGGCAAGAGATATTTTGAATGAACTGGTGGCTATTTACAATCAAGAAGCGGTTGATGATAAGAATTTAGTTTCAAATAATACTTTAAGCTTTATCTCTGAAAGATTGGATATAATTGCAAAAGAATTAGAATCTGTGGAATCTGAAAAAGCAGCCTTTAAAAAAGGTAAGAAACTTACAGATATCAAATCAGAAGCAGAAATATTTGTAGGTGAGGTGAGTGAGTCTCAAAAAAGACTTCTAGGTATAGAGACTCAACTAGATTTGACAAATTCTATGATTGAATATCTTTCAAACCCTAATAAGAACTTAACACTGTTACCCTCCAATATTGGATTGGATGATCCAAATATAAGTATTTCAATTGGTGAATATAATAAACTTATTTTGGAAAGAAATAGATTGTTAGGAACATCCACGGAATTAAACCCGCTTGTAATGGATTTGACTGCTGATATAGAAAGTCAGAAAATAAACTTATTAGAAACTTTAAAAAATAAGCGTAGAAACATTTTAATTACAAAAAAAGATTACCAAAGGGAACAATCAAAAATTAATTCTAAAATTTCAACTATTCCTAAAATTGAAAAGGATTTTAGAGTTATTGAGCGTCAACAAAAAATTAAAGAATCATTATATCTTTTTTTGCTTGAAAAAAGAGAAGAGACATCAATATCAATGGCGGTTACTGCTCCAGTAGCAAAAGTAATTGATAGAGCATATAGTTCAACGCGTCCGGTTTCTCCAAAAAAGAAAATAATTTTGTTAGCAGGATTATTGCTAGGTTTATTGGTGCCATTTGGAGTCATATACACAAAAGATTTATTAGATACTAAAATACACTCAAAACAAGATGTAGAGCATGAAATTAAAGGAATTCCTGTTTTGTCTGAGTTACCTCGTATAAAAAGAAATCAAAAAGATGTTGTTGGTCGTAATGATAGATCACCTTTAGGCGAATCTTTTAGGATACTGACTACAAATTTAGATTACTTTTCTAGGGGTAAACATATTGATGGTAAGGCCTTAAATATTTTTGTAACTTCTACTATAAAAGGCGAGGGGAAAACGTTTGTGTCTTATAATTTATGTTTAGCACTTGCTGAAGGTGGTAATAAAATTTTGATCGTAGGTGCTGATATTAGAAACCCTCAATTGCATAGATTTGAGCAACCCGAAATTAAAAAACCAAAAGGGCTTTCAGAATTTCTTTATGATGATTCCCTTGTGCCTGATGATGTTATTACTAGTGTAAATCACAATGAAATTAATGTAGATGTGGTGTTTTCTGGCCGTATACCTCCAAATCCGACCGAGTTGTTAAATAATGGTCGACTAGGAGAGTTGGTGGAACAGGTGAGTGGAGATTATGATATTATTATCGTTGATACAGCGCCAACTATGCTAGTAACGGATACACTACTTATCAGTAAAATCGCAAATATTACGCTATACGTTACAAGAGCTGGATTTACCGATACTAGGCTACTACAATATCCTAAGCAACTGCAAGAAGAACAAAAATTAAAAGGTTTAGCTTTTGTAATCAACGATGTAAAGGAAAATAATTTAGGATATGGTACCAAGTATGGTTACGGATATGGAGAGGAAGTTGAAGAAAAATGGTATAAAAAACTATTTAAAAGATCGTAAAATAGTTAGTGATTATTTGAATATCAAATAAAAACAACAAAGCCCTATTAAAATAGGGCTTTGTTGTTTTTTAAAAGTTTTTCAATTTGATTAGCGTATTTACTGTTAATTTTTATTGTCTCAATTTTATGGAGATGTTCGATTTTATGAGCATCTGTACCTATAAAGTCATATAGATCCTCATTGAGTAGTTTTTTTGCAATTTCGTTTGTTTTATTTCCGTAATGATTGGTAAGCGATAAAGTATTTAATTGTAACCTAACTTCCTTATTTTTTAAGGTTGTAAAATAGCTCAAATCATTGGCGTAATAGAGATAGCGCTCAGGATGAGCCAAAATCGGTTTAAATCCTTTGAGTTGTAAATCATATAACACCTCTTCAAACCGGTCGTAAGGTCGGTAGAAAGACATTTCAACTAAAATATGTTTGTCATTGAAGGTTAACAAATCTTCGGGCGAATTTTTTAAAAGATCTTCAAATTTGGGATCTATCATATATTCACTGGTAGCTTTTAGCTTTATGCCATTATTTAATTGATCGGTAACCGTATTTAAAGCTTTGGTGATTGTCTCATTTGTATTGGGATAAAAATCACTCATGGTATGAGGGGTAGCTGTAATCGAAGAGAAACCTAGCGCTTTAAATTTATCAAGCATTTGCAAAGAATCTTTAATCGTCTTTGCACCATCATCAATACCTGGTAGTACATGGTTATGGATATCGGTAGCATTATCAAATAAATCCGTCAGATTTATTTTTTTACTAAATATAGAAAACATCAGTTTTAGGGGTAATTTGTTTTATAAAAAATGTTGTTGAGCTTCGTTATAGTCTTCTAACGTATCAATTCCAATTGCATTGTGTGTTGTTTGTACCATATGTATAGAAAAACCATTTTCAATAACTCTTAATTGCTCTAATTTTTCTGTAATTTCCAAACGAGTAGGTTTCATTTGCGCATATTTTATTAGAAATTTTTTGGAATAACCATAAATTCCTAAGTGCTTGAAATAGTCAATTTTTTCTACATCAACACCGTCTCTATTAAACGGTATTGCAGCTCTTGAAAAATAGATGGCTTTTGAATTACAGTCAGTTATTACTTTTACGTTATTTGGATTTTTAATATCATCTAACTTTTCAAGTTTACATTTGGCACTAACCATTTCTTCACTGTCAAGGCAATTTGCAATAGTTTCAATTAAATTAGGGTCAATAAAAGGTTCGTCACCTTGCACATTAATAACAGCGTCACAATCTATATTGGAAATTGCTTCGGCAATACGATCCGTACCAGATTGATGATTTGTATCCGTCATAATTACATTGTTACAAAATAATGAGCAATGTTCTTTAAGTTCATTTTCATCAACAGCAATATAAATAGCATCAATATTTTTTGCCTTTAGGCATTGTTCGTACACTCGTTGGATGATGCTTTTTCCTCCGAGATCGAGTAGTAATTTATTGGCTAATCTGGAAGATTTTAACCGAGCTGGAATTACGATGATTTTTTTCATCATTACAGTAGAAAAGTTGTTTAGTTTTTAAGTTACAAATTAATATCGTGCAATTGAATAACACCGTCTAATTGATGTTCATTTCCTACAAGTAAGCTGGTTATTTTGTAAGAGTTCATGGCATTTTTTGCGTCAATTAGTTTGGTGCTTTTTGAAATGAACTTAGGGTTCGGAGTCATAACTTCTGCAGCAGTAAGATTAAAAAAATCTTTTAGTGAGCTATTCATCGCTCTACGTAAATCACCATCAGTTATAATACCTTTTACGCAGCTGTTTGTGCCCACAACTCCTAATCCACATCGACCTGAGTTAATGGTGTAGATAACATCTGTCATCACAGCATTTTCGGAAAGTAAAGGAAGATTTTCGGTTTTCATGCTGTCAGCTACGGTATCTAGTAGGCGTTTTCCAATATTTCCGCCTGGATGCAGTTTCGCAAAATTTTCTTCATTAAATCCACGCCCATTCATCAAAGAAACCACCATAGCATCGCCAATGGCTAGTGTTAGCAAGCTTGAAGTTGTAGGTGCCATATTAAAAGGGCAAGCCTCTTCAAAGGATCCAATAGAAATATGAACGCTTGATTTTTGAGCTAATGTGGAGTTTGGTTTGCTTGAAATAGATATTAATGGAATGTCATTTTCTTTAGTAAACGGAATCAGGCGTATAATTTCAGTAGTTTCTCCGGAGTTTGCTATAGCAAGTACTATATCTTCTTTGCTGATCATTCCAAGATCGCCATGTATGGCTTCTGATGGATGTAAAAAAAAGCTAGGTGTTCCAGTACTAGCAAATGAAGCAGCAATTTTACGGCCAATATGACCAGATTTGCCAATTCCTGTAACTATAACTTTGCCTTTTGCATTTAGTATAATGCTAATTGCTTCATCAAAACTGGTGTCAATAGTTTTTTTTAACCCAAGTAATGCATTGGCTTCAATATTGATGACTTGCTTTGCAATATGTGTGTATCCCTTTTTCAAATAACTAATTTTTATACTTATTTATATACCAAGCAACAGTTTTTTTTATTCCTGTTTCAAAATTTTCATCAGCTTTCCATCCCAGGTTATTTTCAATTTTTGTAGCATCAATTGCGTATCTTTTATCATGCCCAGCTCTGTCAGTTACAAAGGTAATCAAAGATGCATAAGGATTTTTATTTGGAGCTAGTTGATCTAAAATACTACATATTTTATTGGCTATATATAAATTGTTTTTTTCATTTTTACCTCCAATATTGTATACTTCGCCTGAAATTCCTTTATGAAAAACCAAATCAATGCCTTTACAATGATCTATAACATACAGCCAATCGCGTATATTCTTACCATCGCCATAAATGGGGATAGCTTCTCCCGAAAGGGCTTTGCGAATAATTGTAGGAATTAGTTTTTCATTGTGCTGTTTGGGCCCGTAGTTGTTGGAGCAGTTTGTGATCACTGTATCCATACCATAGGTATGATGATAACTACGTACAATCATGTCACTTGAAGCTTTGGAGGCACTGTAAGGCGAATTGGGTGCGTAGGGGGTTGATTCTGTAAATAGTCCTGTTTTACCTAAACTGCCGTAAACTTCATCAGTGGATACATGTAAAAACCGACAGTTCTTGTAGGCTTCTTTATAAACAAATGGTTTATTCATCCACTTTTTAAATGCTACATCAATTAGTGTAAATGTGCCTTTTACGTTAGTTTCAATAAAAAGCCCTGGATTTTTTATGGAATTATCGACGTGTGATTCAGCGGCAAAATGCAAAACACCTTTAATATCGTATTTTTCAAAAACGGTTTCTACAAGTTGTCTATCGCAAATTGATCCTTCTACAAAAGTATACCTTTGCTGTAAAGATTCAGAGAGTTCAATGTGTCCTAAATTTGCCGCATAAGTCAACGCATCTAAATTAACCAAATGATATGCGGTATATGTTTCCAAAAAATAACTTATAAAATTGGAACCAATAAATCCTGCACCGCCTGTGAGTAGAATTGACTTCATTTTACAAAGTTAAATTTTTTGTAGACATTCTTTTAATGAATCCTTCCAATAGGGTATGGATACGGAAAAAGTATCTTTAACCTTTTGTTTGTTTAAAAGACTGAAATGAGGTCTTGCAGTTTTAGTAGGGTAAGCTGAGGTTGGGATAGCATTGACCTTACATTGAATGTTTTTAAATTCAAAAATAGCTTTTGAAAAATCGAACCAGCTACAAACGCCTTCGTTAGCATAATGGTAGGTTTCCACAGTATCATTTTTTAGTTTTGGTAGTATTGTCAAAATTAGTTGCGCTAAATCTCGAGCATAAGTAGGGCAGCCAATTTGGTCATATATTACATTTAGAGTGTTTTTTTCTTTGCCCAAACGCAACATGGATTTAACAAAGTTATTTCCAAAGCTGGAATACACCCAGGCAGTACGTATAATAATACTTTTTTTTGGATTAATCTTTTTTAAGACAAGTTCACCGTCATGTTTTGTTTTACCGTAGATATTTAATGGGTTGGTGGAGTCGTCTTCTTTGTATGGTACGGAGGAATTTCCATCAAAAACATAGTCTGTGGAAATATGAATAAGTGGGAGTTCATTTTTTTTTGCAACCAAAGCTAAATTTTCTGTAGCCTTATGATTGATAAGTTTAGCAATTAGGGGTTCATCTTCGGCTTTTTCAACAGCCGTGTAGGCGGCGCAATTTACAATTGAATGCACTTTGTTGGTTTGAATAAATGTGTCAACTTTACTGTAATTGGTAATGTCAAGTTCATCAATATCAGTAAAAATAAAATTGAAATTCTTGTATTGTTCACTAAGCTCTTTTATTTCAGAACCTACCTGACCATTAGCACCAGTGATTAAAATATTATTCATACAAATTTGTATTAAAGTCAAATAAATCAGTAGCATTTTTAAGCAATGGCAGCTTTATATCTTTATCTGATAATATAAGTTTTTCGCTAGGAATGATCCAATCAATAGCCAAATCAGGATCATTAAATAATATGCCTTTATCATGTTCAGGACTATAATAATTATCGCATTTGTACGAAAAAATTGCTGATTCACTTGTAACTGCAAAACCATGAGCAAACCCCCGGGGAATAAATAACTGCTTTTTGTTATATTCACTTAGTTCTTGAACTGTTGTTTTTCCAAAAGTTGGCGATCCCTTTCGGATGTCAATTACTACATCAATGACACTCCCTTGTATAACGCGCACTAATTTTGTTTGGCTAAAAGGAGGTGTTTGGAAATGAAGTCCCCTTAATACGCCATAGCTTGATTTTGATTCATTATCCTGAACAAAATTGATATGTTTAAATTTAGAAGGAAATTTTTGCTTGTTATAACTTTCAATAAAATAACCTCTGCGATCACCAAAAACTTGAGGTTCAATAATGAGTACATCTGGCAGTTCAGTTGTAGTAATTTTCATTAATTTATTTTTTTAATAATCGTAACAAATATTTTCCGTATTCATTTTTGGAAAGGGGTAAGGCCAATTTATTCAATTGATCCGCATTAATGTACTCTTTCTCATAAACGATTTCTTCAAGACAAGCAATTTTTAAGCCTTGTCTATTTTCAATAGTTTGTATAAAATTTGAAGCCTCCAGTAGGGAGTTGTGCGTACCAGTATCGAACCAGGCGTATCCCCGTCCTAATAACTCTACTTCAAGCTGATTTTTTTGTAAGTAATGTTGATTGACATCCGTAATTTCCAACTCACCTCTTTTACTTGGTTGGATTGATGCTGCAATGTCAATTACTGAATTTGGATAAAAGTACAAACCAACAACTGCATAATTGCTTTTTGGCACCATAGGTTTTTCTTCTATACTAATTACCTTTTTTGTTTGGTCAAATTCTACAACACCGTAACGTTCAGGGTCATTTACATAATAGCCAAAAACAGTGGCTTTACCTAGTTTTTGAACGTTAATTACCGATTGCGCTAACAATTCGGTAAGTCCGTGACCGTAAAATATATTGTCGCCTAAAATTAAGCACACATCATCATTGCCAATAAAATCTTTTCCAATAATAAAAGCTTCGGCTAATCCCTTGGGTTGTTTTTGAATTTTGTATTGAAAGGAAATGCCCAAATCAATACCACTTCCTAGCATTCGCTTAAAGTAAGGCAAATCTTGAGGTGTGGAAATAATCAATATTTCAGTAATTCCCGATAAAAGTAATACCGATATAGGGTAGTATATCATAGGCTTATTATACACCGGGAGCAGCTGCTTGGATACGCCCTTTGTAATTGGGTACAACCTAGTACCGCTACCACCTGCTAATACAATTCCTTTCATTAAGTAAGATAAATTTTGTGTGTATTTTTTTTACACAACTAATAGCAAATGTACTATATTGATTTGTGAACCAAAAGAAGGCTACTTAATAAAAAATCCGATAACGGTGTTTTGTTATCGGATGGCTAAAATTGTTGTTTAAAATTAACTGTTAAGCATCACTGGCATTACCAGCATGGTTACTTTTTCACCTTCTTCCAAGCCATCAATAGGCGTTAAAATACCAGCCCTGTTAGGTAAGGACATTTCTAATTGCACATCGGTAGCATTCAGGTTATTTAGCATTTCAATAAAAAAGCGCGAATTAAAACCAATTTCCATATCGTCACCCTGATAATCACAGGTCAAGCGTTCTTCAGCTTTATTGGAATAATCAATATCTTCGGCTGAGATATTTAATTCAGCTCCAGCTATTTTTAAACGTATTTGGTGGGTTGTTTTATTTGAAAATATTGAAACCCTACGAACTGAACTTAAAAATTGCGTACGTGCAATATGCAACTTATTAGGATTTTCTTTAGGAATAACGGCTTCGTAATTTGGGTATTTTCCGTCAATAAGTCTACATACCAATTCTATGTCATCAAAACTAAATTTGGCATTTGATTCATTATATTCGATTAAAACATCGGTTTCTGAACCCGCCAAAATTCCTTTTAACAATGTCAAAGGCTTTTTAGGCATAATAAATTCAGCAACCTGATTAGCGGTAACATCACTACGCGAGTATTTCACTAGTTTGTGAGCATCCGTGGCCAC
The DNA here is from genome assembly GCF_000218485.1 of Aquimarina agarivorans. Lineage (GTDB taxonomy): Bacteria > Bacteroidota > Bacteroidia > Flavobacteriales > Flavobacteriaceae > Aquimarina > Aquimarina agarivorans. Next base: position 20,744 of record NZ_AFPB01000160.1, read on the forward strand.
AAAAATTAATTCTTCAGAAGAAAACTGAAAAAATATACCGCTCATTACGGGTCTTAGTTCATCATTACCCGAAGCAAAAATAGTTTTACTAATTGCGCTAGCCAATACATTCCCTGGAATATTGGTAGTGCTTGGCTCTTCCAAACTCACTGCTTTTGGAAATTCCTTACCATCAGCGTAAGCTAATGCATATTTACCATGATTGGAGCTAATTTCAATAGTATTGTTATCTTGTAAAACAAAAGTCAATGGCTGCTCAGGAAACGTTTTTAAAGTTTCCAATAGTAATTTTGCAGGCACCGCAATAACTCCTGAATCTTCTGATTCTACTTGTATTTTGGCAAGCATGGTGGTTTCTAAATCCGAAGCGGATACAAATAAATCGTTTCCATTTAATTCAAAAAGGAAATTATCTAAAATAGGAAGTGCATTATTATTATTTATAACTCCTCCCAATACCTGTAATTGTTTGAGTAAATAAAAGCTTGAAACGATAAATTTCATGATGTGTATATTAAATCTAGTATTACAAATATAATTTTAATAGTTTCCTGAGAAATTCGAAAAGAGCCATATTTATTAACAAACTTTTCGGCAAGTTGTTCATTAATTGTTAAGAGTATTGTTTTTCAAAATAAAATCGAAATATTAACGTTAGATTTTTATATCTAGAATAAAATTTCTATTGACATAATTTATGTTTTGTCGAAGACGAATTCTTTATTTTAAATACATATTTTTGCATCTCAAAATTGTTATGAAAGAATTTTTTTTTACAATTATACTTATTATTGTAATAGCGATAAGGCCTATCCTTTTTGTAGGTATCGTAGGGAATTATTCTTTGAATATTAATGAAATTATTGAAAAGTATTGCATAAATAAAGATAAGCCTCAATTGAAGTGTAATGGTCAATGCCATTTAAGAAAACAATTAAGCGTAACAGGGTCTTCAAACAAAGAAAAACATTCAAACAAAATAGAAGTAGCTTTAGCAATTCCTATTGTTTTCTTTGAAGCTATTTCTCAAATTGATTTTTCTAATAAATTCATTCATTCTAAAGATTTTATTGATGGTTATCAAAACCTTTATGGTTTTAATTATTTGGAAATTATAGAAACTCCTCCTAAAGTTTAATTAAACATCTTCTTTATTAATCACATTTTAGAACTTGATTGTTACAAATAATAATTATATAAAATTTGTATAGTTATTTTTTGATGATTGATTTGGATAGATTTTCCCAAAATTTAAATAAAATCCTATGCTATGATTTATAGCGTAGTGGATCATTTATTTATCTAATAAAATGACCAAAGAATAGTATAAACAACACAATTTTTTTAACAAAATGAAATTTAATTTAAAAATAGCAGCATTAACTGCAATGATTACCGTATTTGTAGCTTGTAGTAGTGATGATGATGATAATAGTAATAACCCTGAAGTTGATAATATAAATAAAGTAGATGCTTATTTGGAATTTGAAAATGTTTTTGAAGGAGAAGAATTTGCTTTAAAAACGGATTTGAATAGTAAAAATAATGGAGTAATAAATGTTACAGCATTAAAGTATTTAATTTCTGAGATTACTTTTTACGGAGCTAACGGAACTGAAGATTATGTGATGGATTCTAATGAGAGTTTTCATATAGTGGATCTATCTTGTAAATCAACATTGAAAAAATATTTTACAAATTTACCTGATGGTAATTATGATCGTGTTAGTTTTTTATATGGTGTAAGTGAAGAAGTTCATGAAAAAGGAACAGAAGCTCAAGGTAATATGTTGGTTGAGGCTAAAAAATATGGCTTAGATTGGGGATGGACTTTAGGTTATCGTTTTTTAACCTATGAAGGAACTTATGACGGTGATAAAGAAAAAATATTTAGAGTTCATAACGGAAGTCATGGAAGTTCAAATGAAGAGAATGTCTCTCGTGTTGAGAATAGCAAAAAAATTGTAATTGATTTTAGTGATAAAGGAATGATTTTAGTAAGTGATAAAACATCTCCAAAAGTTCACTTATCTATTGATGTTTCTAAAATTCTATCAAATACAAACGAGATAAAATTAGCGGATTATGACGGTAGATTGATCATCAATCCTAATTCTACATTAGTATCATCTAATATTGAATCAATGTTTGTGTTAGATCATATTCATGCAACAGATCCTAATTTCGAAATACCAACAGACAACGAATGTGAAGGAGTTTCAAATCCTAATGACGACGGTCATGGACATGATGATAAGGAAGACGGACATGAACACGGAGATAATGAAGATGGTCACGATGGAGAAAAGGAAGATGGTCATGGACATGGAGATAATGAAGGTGATCATGATGGGGAAAAGGAAGAAGACCATGGAAAAGGTTAATTCCTTTGAATAAATGAATTTTTTTTCTAAAATAATAATGCCTTTAATTATTATTTCCACACTTTCGTGCGAAGATGAGAGTGTGGAAAATAATGATATCTATATAAGTTTTGAAAAACCTAGTAATTTTCCTGAACTGACTTATGATTTTTCTGAAAATGAATTTACTCAACAAAAATTCGAGTTAGGGAAACGCTTGTTTTATGATGGTAAATTGTCTTCTGACGGAAGTGTTTCATGTGGGAGTTGTCATAATCAAAGTAATGCATTTACACATCATGGTCATGATATTAGCGATGGTGTAAATGGAGTTTTTGGAACTAGAAATACGCAACCACTTCAAAATTTAGCTTTCATGAAAGATTTTACCTGGGATGGAGCTATTCGTCATTTAGATTTACAACCAATAATTCCTATAGAGTCGGAGGTGGAAATGAATGAAACCATTGATAACGTACTTTTAAAATTACAAAATGACGTTAGTTATGTAACTCAATTTAATGAGAGTTTTGAAAAGAAAAGCTTTGAACCACATATAATCAGCTTAAGGACCTTAACACAATCTTTATCTCAATTTATGAATGCTTTGGTTTCAGCTAATTCAAGGTATGATAAATATGTACGGGGTGAGGTAATGGAAATTCCTTATTCGGAAGAAGAAAAAGAAGGTTTAAGTATTTTTAATAATAAATGTGCTCAATGCCATTCGGGCGATTTATTTACCGATCAAACATACAGGAATAACGGACTGGCATTATCAAGTAAATTTCCTGATGAATTGGGAAGAGGCCGAGTAACAGGAGAAGATTTAGGAGGTAATGCTCCTGATTATTATAAGTTTAAAGTGCCAAGTTTACGTAATATTTGGGTTACATTTCCTTATATGCATGATGGCCGATTGGCAACTATTGATGATGTTTTAGATCATTATGATACAGGTGTACAGGATACACCAAATTTAGATCCGATATTAAAACAAAATGAAATTTTAGGAATTTCATTATCAAATGAAGATAAAAGACTTTTGAAATTTTTTTTAAAGTCATTAACAGATAATACTTTTATAACAGATGAAAGATTTGCAGAAGATTAATATAATGTTGTTTTTGTGTTTTACTTACAATGTTTTTGCATGTGATATATGCAATAGTAGTGCAACAAATACGAGTAGTTCTCATTTAGGGAGTAATAGTAATTATATAGGCTTAGTGTATAATCATTTGGATTACCAGTACAAAGAAAATATAGTTTTAAATAATAGTCCTATAGGGTATGATTTTATAAACCCTGTTCAATTAATAGGTAATTATAATATTCAAAAGAAAATTAATTTAACCTTAGCATTTCCTTATTTAATTACTGTTCGCGAAACATCAGTTGGTGAAAGGTTAATTGAAGATGGAGTGGGGGACGTTTCTTTCATGGGAACATATAATTTATTTAATACTTCTGAGGTTCATGCATTGCATGTAGGAGCAGGGGTAAAAATGCCTACAGGTGATTTTTCTATTGAAAGGTTTAATCAAGGAAATAATCAAACATCATCAAATCAGTTAGGAACTGGAAGTTGGGATGTGTTTTTTCCAGTTATTTATTCCTTACTTGTTGAAAAATTTAAATTTAAAATGAGGGGAACTTATTATATAAAAGGCGAAAATGATGATGGGTACAGGTTTGGGAATCAATTAAGTTTACAAAGTACAGTTTCATATCCTTTTATTAATAAAAAAAGTAAATGGATAGGATCAGTAAGTAATTTGTATGACACTTTTAAGTCTTTTGAACGATTTGGAATTGAAGAACCTGAAACAGATGGATTTATTGTAACAGGTCAATTGGATTTACAATGTCAATTAAAATCATTTACGTTAGGCGCAAATTATAGATTTCCCATTGAGCAAAAACTTGTAGAAGGTAATTTGGAATTTAATAATGGCTTTGGCTTATATACATTTTATCAATTTTAGAATAAATAATCTAAAATAAATTATAGGTCGAAAATATGGAAGCTAGTGTTTATACTAGTTTCCATATTTTTTTTTGCGATATAAGAAAAATAATATATAGCCAAGACTAACAATAAGTATTGGGACTAATAAGCATATCCATTGCCAAAAGCTTTTATTTTCAGAAACTTTATCTAGGTTCAATATGGGTATTTTTACTTGCTTGGCGCGAAGTGAAACTAATCCAGCATCATCCAAAAGATAATTTGCAGCGTTTAATAAAAAGTCTTTATTAGCATAAGTTTTTTTAGAAATAGGATCGAACCCCAATTCTAAAGGGTGTTGTTGCGAAACCGTATTTTTAATAATATCGCCGTCGGAAACTATTATTAGCTTACTGTTTTGAGAAATTTCCTTAAAATCAGAAATATCATAAGGAAGAATTCGGCTTTTATAAGTACTTTTTAGTTGACCCTCAAGCAAAACGGCAAGATGCTGACTTCCGCTATTAAATTTTTCTCGCTTTTGTTCCTTAGTTATTTGAGAAAGTTTTAATTCAAATGGGATGCCTTGAAGTTGTGTGGCATTTGAACTTTTTAGTAATATGGTTTTTTTAGCAGTATTTTTTAAGGTATCTATTGGACTAGTAAAATTAAAGATTACATTCCCTAAATTTGTCGTAATTGGATGGCTATTATTGTTTTGTGATAAGCTAGAGTACCCCCAAGGGTAAGGGATGTATTGCGTGTTGCTACCTTCGCCATTAGCTAAAATTATTGGCGCTGCATAATAATCATTAACTAATTGTGGATTAATGCGTACGCCGTAAGCAAAAAGCATATCTTTCAATTTTAAATCCCTGTTCCAGGCTAGGGTTTTATTCGCATCGGAGGTAAATAAACTGTCCTTTTCGGCCACTACTTTATCCAATAATAGTAATTGACTTCCGCCATGCATTAGGTGCTGATCCAATACTAATTTTTGATTTTCCGTAAATTCTTTGGTGGGTTTGGCATTTATCACCAAATCAAATTCCTTAAGCTTCTCTAGTGTGTTGGTTACATTGTTTTTTGTGACATCTAAAGCAAAAGGAGCTACGCGGTAATATTTTTGTAAAGCTTTTATGTAGTCAGCAATAAATATATCGGCCAACTGATCGTTTCCTTTTAAAATGGCAATTTTTTTTGTTTTAGGTAAAGCCAATTGTTTTAAAGCATCGGCAAAGGCGTATTCTAAATTTTGAACCGAAGCGGTAACACGTTCAGCAGTAGTGGCTCCTAAGCTATTTTTAAGCAATGGAATTTTAACGCTTTTGTTATTAAAATAAGCCAGCGCCCAGGGAACAACAACTTCCTTTTTTAATACCCCTTCAAATTTAGTGTTTACTTCGGCAGGAGTTAGACCCAAACGTTGCAATTCATTAATATTTTGTGCTTTTAATTCTGGTTTAGCTAAAGGATCATTAAAAATAAATTTTATATTCCTATTTTCAGCAGAAAATGTGCTTAATAGTTGTTTTGTTTCTCTGTGCAGTTTTTTAAATTCTGGCGGAAGCTTACCGTCCAACAAAACATCAATAGTGACTTGTTTGTCAATTTGATGGAGTAAGTTTTTGGTGGTATCGGAAAGACTAAAGCGATGATCTTTTGTTAAATCAAAACGATAATAATTGTAGTTATTGATGATAATTAAGCCAGCAAATACGCTGACAATAATTCCTAATTTTTTTAGGTTAAGGGGTTGATTTTTCTTTCTGAAAATAAAATAAGTACTCCCTAAAAAAAGCAGACAAAAACTGGCAAAATAGAGTAAATCTCGGGTATCTAATACTCCTTGACTAATGCGGTCATAATGAAAAGCTATGCCCAGCATGTCAAAACTTTTAATACTGGAAAATTCAGCTAAACTAGCAATACCAAAGTAGGCTATAAAACACAAAAGCATGCTAACTAAAAGTGCAATCGTTTGGTTTTGAGTCAAGCTTGAAGCAAAAATTCCAACCGAGCTGTAAGCGGCGCCGAGTAAAAATAATGCAATGTAAGATCCAGTAATACTGCCATAATCAATTTCGCCCACAGGCAACGCTAAATTGTGTAATGCAATAACATAAACAAGGGTAGGGAGTATCGCAAAAATTAATATGCAGCATACACCCAAATATTTACCTAAAATTAATTGAAATGTACTAATGGGCTTGGTAAGTAAAAGCTCCATTGTGCCTTGTTTACGCTCATCGGCAAAGCTTTGCATGCAAGCAGCGGGTATGAGTAGTAATAAAACCCATGGGGCAATTTCAAAAAATGATGAAAGGCTGGCAAACCCACTGTCCAGGATGTTAAAATTTCCGTGGAGTGTCCACAGAAAAACTCCAGTAATAATTAAAAAACAGCTTATAAAAACATAGCCAATAGCAGAAGAAAAAAAATGAATTAACTCCTTTTTTAGTAATGCTATCATAGTTGTTTGTGTTGTTTAAGTGAGTTTAAATTAATCTTCAAAAGTAATATTTATGGTGTCGCGGTATTTTAAACCAAACAATGTACTTGCTGCACCATAAGTATTCGGGTTACTTCGATATATAGCTAACTCTAAAAAGTTGCAAGTATTGAATAAAGCAATCTTTTTTCCATCTTCCTCTCTTTTGGATTTTTCAATTGTAAAATTAATAGCTTCGCTATATCGGTTTACAATTGACGAAAAGTCAACCCTACGTGCAGTTATTTTAAATTTACGCCCCTTTTGAACTGTTTCAAAAAAAGTACGGGTAACGTTGGTTATTATATTTCCGTAATTATCAATATAAATTACGCTTCCAATAATTTGGTTACCTCCCTGGTTTATCACTGGAGCGGTTGCAGTGAGTACTTTAGTTGATTTTATTCGTTTACCAATAATCTCCAGCGTACCTCCGCGCGACAAATGGCAGGCGACCCTTACAAAAATATCCAAGGTAGGAAAATTACTTTGTTTGGTATCAGGCAAACTAATTTCAACTAAATTTTCTGGTTTAAACTCCGAAGTTATTAAGGAAATAATACCATTGTCAGCACAAATAAAGTAGTGTCCGTCCAATAACACAGCAATATGCTTATTTTCCGGAGTAAGTTCACTATCAATACCAATTATGTGTATGCTGCCCTTGGGAAAGTTTTTGTAGGCATTTTTTATTACATACGCACCCTCTTCAATATGAAATGGCGAAATTTGATGCGAAATATCAACAACTGTTGCTTCAGGTAATTCACTATAAATAGCTCCTTTAACTGCTGCTACAGAATGATCTTTATTACCAAAATCTGTTGTTAAGGTTATAATTGACATTTAGTTGATAAAATAATTAATTTCGAAAATGATAATAGTTTAAATTTGTTTTTATCAATTTAGCGTTTGATATTTTACAAATAGCGAAAATAACAAAATTCCTACGCTAAATATTACAAAAATAAAAACTAACTTTAGATGTGTAATTTAAATAACAACTAATTTGAACGAACTTATCATTGAACTAACAGATGTAAGTCCAAGAGATTTTTTTGGACAACAAAACGAAACCATAGAAACCTTAAAAAAGTACTTTCCTAAGCTTAAGTTGGTAGCCAGGGGAACTAAAATGAAAGCCTATGGGGATGAGGATCAGTTGGAAGAATTTGATAAGCGGTTAAACATGTTATTGGAGCATTACGCCAAATACAACAAGTTGGATGAAAATGTTATTGAGCGTGTACTTACCAGTAATGATAAGGCAGATTACGCTACCGCGGACCATACAAATGCAGTTTTAGTTCATGGTGTTGGTGGTAAAAAAATCAAAGCGCAAACTGTTAATCAACGTAAATTGGTGGATTTAATGCGAAAAAACGATATGGTTTTTGCCATTGGACCAGCAGGTACTGGAAAAACGTACACTGGTGTGGCCTTAGCGGTAAAAGCATTAAAGGAAAAGCAGGTCAAACGAATTATTTTGACGCGTCCGGCTGTTGAGGCAGGTGAAAATTTGGGTTTTTTGCCTGGTGATATGAAGGATAAGTTAGATCCGTATATGCAGCCATTATATGATGCCTTGCGAGACATGATTCCTGCCGAACGTTTGGAGGATTTTATTGAAAAAGGAACCATACAAATTGCACCGCTTGCGTTTATGCGCGGGCGTACTTTGGATAATGCTTTTGTAATTTTGGATGAGGCACAAAACACGACCCACTCACAAATGAAAATGTTTTTAACCCGTATGGGAAGAAATGCCAAATTCATGATAACAGGTGACCCCGGGCAAATTGATTTGCCAAGGAGAGTCACCTCGGGATTAAAAGAAGCCTTGTTAGTACTTAAAGATGTCAAGGGAATTGGCATGTTGTATTTGGATGATAAAGATGTGATTCGACATAAATTAGTAAAAAGTGTTATTGCAGCGTATAAAGGAATTGAAAATAATCCAGAGTAATATTAAGTAATACTATTATGTTACATGAAAAAATATTTAATTGGATGTTTATTTTTGATAATGAATAGTGTGTTGAGTTGTAAGCAAGAAACTAAAAATTCAATATACCCTTCTAATGATTTGGTAATTGAACATCATAATGATTGGGCTATTAAACAATATCCAAAACGTATAAAAGAATTTAAGAATGATCCTTTACAAAAAGGAGATATTGTATTATTGGGAGATAGTATCACTGAAGGTGGGAATGATTGGAGCGAAAAATTAGGTGTTGCCAACGCGAAAAATAGAGGAATATCGGGTGATATTACCTATGGTGTATTGCAAAGGCTTGAAGAGATTATCGAAAGTAAACCCGAAAAAGTATTTGTGTTAATTGGGGTAAATGATTTGTTTAATTATATAGCTAACGAAGGGATTCCTTCTGTGAATTATGTTGAAAGTAATATTATTGAAATTTGTATTCAAATACGCAAAAGATCACCCAAAACAGTGGTTTATTTACAAAGCCTTTTGCCTACAGCAACTGCGCAAGTAAACAAAGAAATTCTTAAAGTAAATACCACAATAAAAAAGAACGAAGCTTTAGGTTTGTATCAGGTTATAGATTTACATGCATCGTTTATAAATAACAAAGGCTTTTTGAAAGAGGCATTTACCTATGATGGACTTCATTTAAATGATAAAGGTTATGAAGTATGGGTAAATGTTCTTAAATCATATTTAGAGACAAGCAATTAATAATTATGGATTAAAATTTTAATCTAATTAAGCCATTTGATTTTTTTATTACTGTACAAGCCAAGTCCATTATTACTCGTTAAAAATAGTAATTGATCTATATCTATAAAATCTAATTTTTCATAGGACATTGAGTAGCCTATAGCCAAAGGCTCTTGTTGCCAATTTAATGTCGGATTAAAAATTAGCTCAAAATTAATGAAATTGTTTTTAACCAGATCAGCTGAATATATGCCAGAGCTTGTTGAAAAATAAAATTTTCTATTGAACTTATTGTAGGTTGATGGTCCAATCATCATACCTTCTTTAAATAATATTTTACCTTTCTTATCAGTTAACTCTGTACTGTTAATTGATTTTATAACTTCATTGTTTTCAATTATACTTATACTTCCCGATTGGGAAAAATGCATAGATCCGCTTGTTCCGTAAATAGTACCAAAACTATCTTCAAATAAATAGTGAGGGTTAATCATATAATCACCTTTTGGTTTAAGTATAGCTGCTTGCTCAATATCAAATCTATGGTATTCGTGTCTCCACTCTCCATAAGATTTAGACATCCAAATAATGCCATTTTTATCTTTATAAATGGTATCGGGCATAATAAAGAAGAATTTTGTACACTTAGGTTCCCAGTTTTTTTGTTTTTTACGAGAATAAACATTGTTGCATAAGCTTACCATTGTGCCACTTTGATCAAATTTTGACCATTTTTTACCTTTTTCAATAGCATGAATACCATAACCAGACATTAAAAATAATTCATTTTTGGAGTTAAAAAAAATGTCATAATCCCCTCGATCTATTAATGTTGATTTATTGTTGTATAGAGTTAGTTTTAAATCAGTCGGATCTAATTTAAACACAGCTCCATGTTTGGTACCTAAGTAGATGGTATTAAATTTATCTTTTTTTATAACATTTGTTTTATCCATCTCATTTACATCCCAAATATCAATTTTACCATCTGATTTTAAACAAAAAACTTTGTTTTTGTAGGTTGTAAAAGACTTTGTTAGAGGAAGAGGCTTACTTTCAACTGCTAATTCTTGGGAATAAAAAGGAGTACTGGTTAATAGTAATAAAATTATTTTAAATAGCTTCATTAATTGTTTTTGAACTTTTAATTTAACAGGTAACTATAAAAATGGGTACTGTAGTTAATGACTACAGTACCCATCTACAAATTAAATATTACCT
>NZ_AFPB01000159.1 GCF_000218485.1 Aquimarina agarivorans
TTAATATACATCCAGTATTTATTTTTTTAGTCCCTTTTTTTTGACTTGCTTTGATTTTTAAAAGACCATCAGATACTTCAGAGTGATTTTGATCCCATTCGGTTAAACCAGGGCCTTTCCATGGATTATGGTAGGTGTCTTTCCATTTACTTCTAAAAAAAGCATTTTTAACTGAACCTTTAGTTACGTAATTAAAATCATCTGATTGAGAGTGTAGTTTCCATTCATAGCCTTCATTTAATTTTGCAGGGATAGCAATGCCATTCCAATCTTGTGAAAATAATAATGAGTTTGCTATTGTAAAAAGTATCAAAGTAAAATTTCTAATCATATTTGTTTTTTTTAGTTCTCGTAATTAATAGTTTTATTAAGCTTTGAAACAATGGAGATAAAGCTTTAATCTAAAAATGAACTGTGCAATTCATTTATTTTTAACAAATTAATGAGTGAAATGTTTAAATACATTAATAAACGATACTCTTTTAATCAAATAGTCGACAAAGTGTTTATTATTTTCGTTAATTGATTTTTATAATTTATTTTTAAGTAGTTTTTGATAAAGAAGTTATTTAACTAATTAAATTGCAATATTTCAATAAATTGAGCTGTAACTGGAATTTAGTTTAGCATTTAATTAGTTAAATAATTGTAGGAATTTTTTATCATCAACGTTTGACGCTGTATCTTTTACAAAATATAGTACTAAAATTGAAGAGGTAGTAAAATAAGCTTACCCACATTTTTTACATGTAATGGCAATTTTGTTTGTTCTCAATATGGGTATTATGCTTGTTATTGGAAAATTTTATCCAAGATCGGAAGCTTACATTGCACAGGAAACAAAAAGAAGAAGATATCACGCCATGGAAATATGCGTTAGTTTCAGGAGCCTTTATTACGGTATTGGTCTTGAGTACTTATTTTATTTTTTAAGAAATTTGATTTTTCTTATCGATGCGCTATCAATAATAATTAAAAAATACAATTCAGGCGCAAGGCTACTTACGTCAATTGTTCCATCTGCTTTAATAGATCCAGATTGTATTTGCTTACTTTGTGCATCAAAAATTTGATAAAATGTTTTTTCTTTATTTGTGTTAGTAGTGCCTAGTTCTACAAATAATATTTTTTACTGGGTTGGGAAAAAGCTGAAAGGGTTCTACTTCATTTTCAAAATCAATAGTACTTAAAGTGTTGTTTGTTGTGGTTTTGAAAAATACGGAAGCGCTAAAATCAGCACAATCATTACCTATTTGGATTTCATATTCGGTATCTGCAGTTAAGGAACTAATTGTGGCTGAGTTTGTAACCAAATTTTCAAGAGTGTTCCAATCGGTAGTGCCTTTTACTCGGTATTGTAATTTGTAGTTGGTATTGTTGGTCTGATTCCACACTAGGGTGGCTTCAGTATCATTTATAGTATTTGTACTTAAACCAGTAGGAGCATTGCAAATAGTTGTGACATCACCGTTTAAGATTAGGTTGATAAGTTCGGTGTAACACCAAACACCATTGCTTACATTTAAATTTAATTGAATGGACTCATTTTTGGGAGTGTTAGCTGTAAGTTCATAATTGATACTTCCGTTAGATTTTTCGAACATAGTCAATTCTGTAAAATTTTCAGGAGCACCTAAAGTTTTGACGAATGGTGATGTAGCGGTAAGACTGACAGTCCAGTTTGCTGGTTTTAAACTAAATCGTTCAATATCAAAGTTGATAATTCCTTTTAAGGATTCTGTATTTTGATTGGTATTAGCGGGCGTAATTTTAGCATATAAAGCGCCAATGCGCAGCAGTTTTGCATTCATATATAACGATTCCTTGCATAAAGGAACAATTCTGCTAGATGCAGGCCAAAAGCCATCTGCTCTAGACCCAACTTCAGGAGTCATAGCAAAGATTTTAGGTTTATCGGTTTGTTCTCCGTACATCCAATCATCACTGGTACCAAAATCAATTACATTTAAGGTTTGAAAGGGTGTTCCAACGGTATATCCATTTTCTTGAGTTAAGTAATTGGCAGCAGCTATAAATACATCATTATCTGGAGTGAATTCAGTACCGGTATATCCCCAAGGGTGAATTAATAAATTACTGAAAGAATGGTAATTTAAAGCGGCTGTCAATTTTCTAGAATTCACAAAATTTTCAATGGCAGTAGTTTCTGGTTCAGAAAACCCGCTTGTCCCTCTGTAGGTTTGACTTGTAGTATTAACAGGATTGTTGGGCTCCCATAAAAAATCATAGTTTCTGTTCAGGTCAACTCCAAAGGTACCATTTCCGTTATCACGTCTGTTTTTTCTCCAAAAACCACCTCCGTTTGGGTTTGTAAATTCGTTAAAGCTATATCCGTCAGGATTAATAATAGGAATAAAATACAAGGCGGTGTTGTCAATGAGTGTTTTTAATTCCTTGTCAGAATCGTAGTTTTCTAATACGTGCCACATGTAAAAAATTAGCTGAGTCAAACCGATAGGTTCTCTGGCGTGGTGAAGTGCGGTTAACAAAATTTCTTCTTCATCGGCTTCTTCAACTGTAGGATTATCGCTAATTTTTATCATGTAAATCGGTCTATTTTCTACAGTAGTGCCAATGGATAATTTTTTAGCAATCAAATTAGGGTATTTTGAATGCATATCATCAAATATAGTTAAGGCTTCCTCCAAGGTGAAGAAACCGCCCATACTGCCAAGTTTAAAATTAGTAGGTGTTTGTATGGTATTGTTTAAGTTTTGTTGCAAAGATCTTTTTGCTGAATTACTAGCTGAAATTTTATTGGATTTCCGTAAAGCTTTTTTGTCAGTTCGCTTATTCCTTCGGGGAATCCTTTTACTTAGATTTCTTATTTTTATTTTTAGTTTCACATTGTTTGCTCTCAATAAATTAAGGTCACTTTTAGAAATCTCCGCGGTTATTATTCCGTCAGAAGTATGAAAATGATCCATTTCTAACCCTTTTTTACGTAGGGTGTTAATTTCCTGTGTATTGAGCTTTGTTTCAACTCGGTAGTATTTTTCAGTTTGGGAATGCTTGTGTTGAGCTTGAATTCCAGAAAAAATCATGAGGCATGATAAAAATACTAAGCATAACGCAAATTGATTTTTATTAATATTGAGTGATTTCATGAGATTTTAACTTATAAGTGTTGAAATGTAAACTTAGTTTGGATACTAGTTATGATAAATAACACTACAAAGATCTTCATATTATATTTTTTTATGGGAAATAGGTACTAAAAAAGAACATTCTATTTTTTTGTAAAGTCAAGTAAATTATAAGACTATAACAATAAAAAATGGTTAAAATGAATACAGTTTTTATTGTATATCCAAATACGAAGTATTAATCGTACAACAGTTGTATGTTTCTAATATTTTGTTGATGCGTGATCAAAACTTGTTTTTACCGTTTTTTTTTAACTATCGACAGCTATAAATTATTGGGTTATTTAATGCCTAGTATCCGCATCAAAAAAAGTTAAATAATCGGCAAGCCTTGTAAAATAACGATCACAAAGCTTTGCCGATTAAAATATTTTCACCTATTTAGGTGAAAACATCGTTGCGGATGAAAATTACGTATTCTAGTGAAACTATTAATTCATTTGGCGGAATAAATTTTGCTGATCATATTGTTAGTAAAAGTTCTATCTATCAGCTAATTGACCAAAAACTTGGTTCGAGGAGTTCAAAATCGACTTATTGTTATTCTGATTTAATACGTTCTTATTTTCTATTGACCCTCTGTGGAGGAGAATGTGCCGAAGATATTACAGAACATTTTCGCAGAGAATTAGAACAAGTAAAAGATTTTTCGGTTTGTTCAGCAGATACGCTATTGCGAATGCAAAAAGAATTAGCGACCACCAAACAAACCTATATTTCCTCGACAGCAGTTCAACACGATTTCAATATCAATATGAAGTTAAATGAACTGATGATTGAACTTTTAATTCACTGCAAACAACTTTCCCCTAATAATCAAGACTATATTTTTGATTACGACAATCAATTTATACCCACAGCTAAATACGATTCAAAACGCAGTTACAAAAAAGCCGATGGATACTTTCCAGGAATTGCCACCATTGGGAATCACCCTGTTTATATTGAAAACAGAAATGGAAATAGTAATGTCAAATACAAGCAAGACCAAACCCTTCAACGCGCCTACAATACTCTTAAAAAATTTGGAATAAAACCCAAATATAGCCGTATGGATTGTGGCTCATTTGTTAAAACCGTTATTCCTGTAGTTGAAGCTAATAGTGAGTATTTCTTTATTCGAGTGCAGCGTTGCACCAGTCTTTACGGCACTATAAAAGAAATAACCCAATGGCAGGATGTTGAAATTGGCTTCAAGAACTATCAAATTGCATCAATACAATACGCCCCTTTCGGAGAAAAAAAGACCTACAGATATG
>NZ_AFPB01000158.1 GCF_000218485.1 Aquimarina agarivorans
TATTAATAAAAAGGGTTCAATTGTGAAAAATTGAACCCTTTTTTGGTATGTATAGTTAATAGAATGTTATTCAACTAATAGCTTTACAGTATGATGAGGTGTTTTTATAAAATAAATACCTGTAGCTAAATTTGTAGTTGTAATAGTACCGTTGTTAATTAATTGACTGCTAATTATTGCTCCATTAAGGGTAACAATTGATACTCGAGTTCCATTTTCTAGACCAGTAATGTTTACAAAATGATCCGTGTCGGGTTTTGGGTTTGGATAAATTGAAATCAAGGAGCTATCATTCGAATCTAAAATTTTATTACCAGAAACCACTCTCCATTCAAAAGTTTCCCATCCTTTTGGTTCAGCGCCTCTAGGGAGTACTCTAGCATTATTGTCTCTCCACGAAGCCTGTACCCAACCATTAGTTTGTAAACTTCTTAAGGCAACTTTACCATTTCCTAAATCATTCCATTCAAAACGCTCCCAACTTAAAGGGTTTTCACCACGAGCTTTTAATGTTTTACTCTTATCTGAATTTATTGATTGTACATATTTATTATTTCGTAAGCTTTTTAAAGCAATACCGCCTCTTGGGTTTCTTTCAATTCTAAATCTTTGGGAGTTGTTATTATCGTTTCCAGCATTTGCTTTAATATCAAAATTATTTGTAACGGAAACAAATTTGCGATCACCACCAGATTTTCGTAATGAAATCACTCGACCAATTGGTGCTCCATTATTATTTGAGGGATTACTCCCTGCGTTTGTCGTTTTTGTTAGCGTAATTTTGTCAAGATTCCATTGCCAATCATTACTACCTGATGCGGTAATCCTTATTGTTTTATTGCCACCTGAATTAAATGTTACATTACCTCCATTTAATGCACTGTAATTATCCCATGAGCCATTATTTGGAACATTCGTTGTTGTTGCCAAATTGCCATTTACGCTAAACTGTATTTGTCCGTTATCTGAAGGTGAGGTTATTTGGTATTCAATAGCGTACGTGCCAGAATTTTGGATAGTAACGCTGTATTCAACGTAATCCTGAGAATTTACATAATTGATGCTAAAGTTTGTTGCGCTAACACCTTTGCCAGGTCCTCCAACTAAAGCATCATCAAATACTCCGCTGGTGTTAGTAAAGCGCTCCGCTTCAATAACTATAGTGTTATTACCAGTTACGGGAGGAGCAGGAGCAGGTGTAGGTGTAGGAGTTGGACTAGGAGCAGGAGGGGGATTATTATTGCCTCCTGAATTACACTTTACGGCATAAAATGACCCGCATTTAGGCACTGACCAATTCGTTTGATCAGGATCCCCATAGCCTCTGTAAGTATATACTACGTTTCGGGTTGAAAATTCAGCCCTCCTTTGTCGGTGATCAAATGTAGTATTGTTGAATATTATATTTCTAGGCCCTGGTTGGTCGTGACCATATCTAGCACCACCAGTAGCAAATACTCCCCATGTGTGCCAAGATGGTCTTGTAATATTATTTGATTCAATTAAATTTCTACCGTCGTCTCCATTATGAAAATTAATGTCAACTTCAATTTCATTATCATAAATTACGTTATATTTAGCCCCATTTTGAATCGCAAAATGGCGTATAAGTCTCACTGTAGAACCAATAACAAGATTATAATCACCACGGATATCAAAATATCCTTCTCCACCGCCTCCTTTGTTGTAGCAATTGTCAACTAATGAGTTTCTAAACGTATTGTGATTTCCAAAAATTTCAACGGGGTCAGAACCACTATTGATAAAATCAACATTATCAACCCAGTTGTCACTTCCCTCAAATCGAACAAATACATTATTGTTTTGAGGAAAATCATTGTTAAAACACTCTCTACAAAAAGCACCATCTCTAAATCCGTCTCTGTAGTTTCTATAAGCAACAGGTGGATTTGGTAACGCTTCATAAACCATGCGCAAATTTTCGATTCCAGCGTTATTAGTGTTTCTACCAAATGTTATGGCTCTACCGCTTTTCATTTTAACACTTAATTTTACATTTCTTTTATTTCGACCACGGAGTACCACGCCATCTTTCATGTTAAGCCGACTATTAATTGTGTAGGTACCATTATTAAGTAATACAACACCAGCACCACCTCTATCAATAGCATTTTGAATGTTATCTCCAGGACTTAGCGTAGCTTTTACTTTGGTAATATTAGGTATTCCACCTTTTCTTCCAGCGGTAGCCCATTCTTTAATTTCAGCATAATTAGTATCATAACAAGCAGTATCAGCGGAACAATTAGAGCTCCCGTTTTGTGCTAACACCGAAACTGTAAATAATAAAAGTGAAGTAGTTAAAAGAAATAATTTTTTCATGATTGTTGTTTTTTGATTAATCGGACAAACCTTTTTTTTAAAATTGCACTGATTTCGGAGTATGAGCTAAAAATGAAATGCAAAGTTTAAAACAACATTAATTAACAATGAAAATTGTTTGATTGAGCTGTAGTTATTTTTAAAAAGCTTGGACGTAAATATTACAGCAAATTAAATAAAACCTTTAGGTAGTAGACATTGTTTAAGAGTAATCTTACAGATAAAATGAAGACTTTTTTACTTGAAGGCTTAATTGATTAAATGAATAAATACTAATACTAAGCATAGTAAAAAGAGTTGACGTTTTTTTAGGGGACAATTATCTAAAAAAATTAGACAATTTTTTTAAATTCTTAATGTAATTGGTTTTAATTCATAGTAATTCTGAATAAATAGTTAAGATTAAAGTTTTAGTTACGTATTTTTATTTTTTACTTATTTTTCAAATTTTAATAATATAATTATCATATGTTTAGCTTTTATTTTTTTGTTGAAAAGCAAGAAAGATAGATTGAAATCGATATTGATATTTTGAAATCGGTACATTTTATAAAAAATATCAAATCACTATGTTGATTTAAATAAAAAAGGCTACCATTTAAGTGGCAGCCTTTTTAAAAATTTGAATAATTTAATTAGGGAGTGTAACTATTTGGATGTTTTTGGTCCATCCATTTCCGTTTACAATTAAAAAATAGGTTTCTGAAATTTTAAAATTACAATGAGATCCCATATCAATTGCAATTTCATTACAGCCACTAGCAAACTGAACAGTTTTTAAAGGTCCTATGATGTTTCCGTCCATTTTATAAAATGCATAAGTAATCTCTTGAGATTCTTTAATTGAAACATTTACTGTTAAATCGCCTACATTTGAAATAGGATTAGGAAAAGCAGTAACATTGTATATTTCTTTTGTACATGGATCTTTAATTTCAGTCACATTAACTGTTGTATTATATTCAGCATTACAGTTTCCTTTAGTGATTAAAACTGAATAGTTTGTTGTAACTATTGGAGAAACGGTCTTTGTACTATTTGTGTCTCCATCGTTCCATAAATAAGTATCACCACCCGTAGCGATAAGTTGTATTGCCGAGCCCTCTTCAATAGTAGCGTCTGGACTAATTGTAGCTTCTTTAAGTGAATCTTCAACCAAAATTTCAACTACTTGTCTAATAGCATTACATCCGTTTTTAGTTGCATTAAGGAAAATCCAGGCATCTTCGGTAGGAGCTACGGTAATTGACTGTGTAGTTTCGCCAGTAGACCACGCATAGGTATCGGCTTCAGTAGCAGTAATTATTACTTCTTCACCTAAACAAATATTTATATCAATAGGCCCGTCAATTTTTACATCCGCTGCGTGTACGTTAACAGTAGCTTCTGCTGTAGCAGTACACCCTTGGTTGTTAGTAAGTGTAGCTGTATAAGTAGTTGTTTTGTTGGGAGTAACTTTAATAGAAGGTGTAGTAGCCCCATTAGACCAAAGCACAGATCCTTCACCAATAGCTGTTAATATTGCAGTATCTCCTTTGCAAATAGTTTGATTTTCAACTTTTACTTTAGGGGTACTAATTGTTACAACAACTTCGTCAGTTAATTTGCAATTTCCTTTGGTAGCACTAACCGTATAGGTTGTTGTTGCTTCAGGGTTAACAGTAATTGATTGTGTAGTTTCACCAGTGGACCATAAAATAGCCCCTTCACTTATAGCAGTAAGTGTTGTTGATTCACGGTTACAGATTGTTTGGTTATTACTGGTAAATGTTTCAAGAGGGATTTTTTCATCATTAATTACGTGTGTACCTAAGGATACAGGGCAATCTCCATCTCCCCATTTTGTAATTATACTATATGAACCAGCAGATAAATTATCAAAAGTATAACTACCTAATTTGTCATCAACCCAAATAAAATTACCACCATTATCGATAGAAAATTGAAGGTATAATCTGCTAGAAAAGTTTTTAAAATTAAGCGTGATTTTACCTGTTTCTGAATCGCAATCAATAGGAGTAACTTTTACAGATGCATCAGGAATTTCTCGGGCATGAATATCGATTACATTTGAGGAAAGATACTTACTGCTGTTTTTTGCTCTAGCGATTCTTCGGAACCATTTTGAACCTATGTTAGCAAAATTAGGAGTATAATGAATAGCATTAGCGCCTGAGATATTTTGCCATTGGCTATTCATGTCATTTTTTACTTGCCATTGGTAAATAGGATGGCTTCCATTACTTGTTTTGGCAGGAATACCAATTAATTTTTGAGGTTGAAAAGCACCACAGGCAACTTGAGTTTTTCTTATTTTTCCTGCGTTAACAATAATATTAAAAGGTTTACTTAAAATTTTAATTGAAAATTTTTCCCAAGGCCCCACATTTTTACGGTTGCATTTTAATGGTTTGTTTCCATTTTCGGAGGACACAAATCTTCCGTTAGTTCCTTTAAGTGCAAATTGACCATTTTTTAGTCTAACAATACGAAATTTTTCCCACCATCCTATTGATTTTCTATTGCAGGTCATAAATTTTTTACCATTTTCGGAAGATATAAAGCGTCCATTACTTCCTTTTAGTGCAAAAAAACCATGACCAGCATTAATTAATTTAAACTTTTCCCAATAACCAATTTTGTTTCTATTACTTGTAATTGGTTTTTGTCCATTTTCTGAAGAAATGAACCTGCTGTTACTAGACTTAATAGCAATTAGGTCTCCTGCAGAAAGTTTATTGTAAGTAGTCCTATTAGTAACACCATCAGCAGAAGCAGAAAATGATAAGCTAAATAGCGCTAATAAAAACACCCACATAATTTTTGTGTGTTTGAAGTTTTGTTTTTTGAGGTTGTTTTGTTTCATGGTTTTTATTTAGTGTACATTAAATTTGATTTTCAGACAATTGGTTAGGTGTAGTGTTTAAAATGTAAATTGCTATTCATAAATTGGTAACATTTTTCACTACAAATTTTAGGCGAATCTACTTACAAAGTGTCTATATTTCTAAAATAAAAGTTAATTTTTTTGTTAAAAACGTCGAAAAGAACAAAAATTCCTTTTAAGTGTCATTTTTAATTTATATTTTAATGAGTCTATTTATAAAAACTAGTGTTTTTTAAAACATTCTTGTGATTATTCTTCCTCCTTTTTAATATTAATGATGTCTTTTGCTTGAATTTTAGAACGTATATTTAGTGTAGTCGCTTATTCTATAATGCCAATCTCAATAAAGGTGTATCGTAAATATATTTGCAATACCATTTGAGTGCCTGATATTAAAACTACAATTAATTACCTATTGCCATTTATAGTGGTTCTAATTTTGAAATTCCCTGAATAAAAATTTGGAATTTTTTGTTTGAACAATAGAGAAAACATAAGCTTAGTCTTAGCTAAGTCAATATTTCATTTTAAAGTATTAAACGAAAAAGAACCATTTAAAAAGGAAAATTTTATGTTTTAAACGGTATTAGAATATTAGACCGTTTACAAAAAAAACAAAAAGTTCTAAAAAATATTCTTTACAAGTGTTTGATAATAAGATAAAATTACTTTTATTTGTAGTGTACTAGTAATCTAATACACTAAATTATGATTGAATTTAAAGACTACTGTTTTTATTATAACAAAAAAAAGCCACTCTTTTCGGGCTTCAATTTTAAATTGCCAAAAGGGAAAATATATGGTCTGTTTGGTGAAAATGGGAGTGGTAAAACTACGTTACTGAATGCTATCAGTGGGTTGAATTTCCCAAAAGAAGGTGAAATTTTGGTGAATAATTATTCTCCATCGGATCGCTTACCATCTTTTTTAAATGATGTATTTATGGTTCCAGATACTTTAGAGCTGCCTAAGATAAAAAAAGCTAGTTTTTTAGCCATTTATGCAGCTTATTATCCAAATTTTTCATTGACTGATTTTGAATCTTATTTAAAAGCTTTTTCAATTGCTGAAATTGAGAAACCTTACCGGGCTTCATTCGGCCAACAAAAAAAGTTCATGCTTGCATTTGCATTTGCTTGTAATACTGGATTTGTGATTTTGGATGAACCTACTAATGGATTAGACATTCCTTCAAAAAATCAGTTTCGTAAAATTATTGCCTCATTAATGAATGATGAGAGGACTATCATTATTTCAACACATCAATCAAGAGATTTGGAGCAAGTTATTGATCATGTTTTGGTAATAAATGATAAAAAACTATTGGTCAATGAAGGTGTTTTTGATATTACTGAAAAAATTGCTTTTAATTTCTATAACAGCAAACCTGAATATATTGATGATGTACTATTATGTGAAGAGACCATTGGAGGGTACAAAGTGATTGAAAAAAATATAGAGGGGATTCATACAGAATTGGATATTGAAATGCTTGTTACTGCGTGTTTTTCAAATCCAGATGCTATAATTAACGTTTTAAATAAGTAAAAAGATGAGGAACGAGATATTTAATTTTAAAAGGTTTTCAAATCTTTTAAAACAGGTATTTTATGAAAAAGGTAAAAGCCTAATGGTTGCAATCGGGGTGTTAATTTTTATTAGTTTGTTTATACTTCGTATTTGTGTGTTGGAGCCTGAGCTTTATATTGTTTTTAGGTGGATTCTATTTTTTATTCTTGTGTATGGAGGTTCGCATGCTTTTATATTTATAATTTACAAGCAACTTTTTAAAAGTAAAATAAAAACAGTATCACTTTTAAGTTTGCCAAATTCAAAATTTGAAAAAAGTGTATTTCAAAATGTTGTTATTGTCATAGGCAGTAGCTTATTATTTTTTATCATTTTTAAAATTATGGATACCTCTTTTTGGTACATAATGGAAGATTTTAAAAATGAGGCTTACACTAAAATGCTTAATGCTAAAGTGCATATTAATCATAAAATTCTTTTTAATAACAGGATTGGTTATTTCTTTTTGCTATTAAACTACCTTTTTGCTTTATACTATATGCTGGATATTAGTTTGGGCGAATTAGCAAAACGATTTAGAGTGTGGTTACTTCCTATACTTTATATGCCACTTAACTATGTATTGAATTATTTATTTTTTAAGGATACTATGACCAAAAATTCTTGGGTACAGTTGCCTTTCACAGAGTTTAATTTTGTAAATAATTTAGAAAAATATGAAGATTATGTCATTAGATCTGGACTGGATCGCTTCGAAATTGCAATTTTTGTAATACTTCCTATGATAATGCTTCTGCTTTCAATCAATTATTTTAAACTAAAAGAAAAAGAGGTATGAGCGCAGCATTCAAAAAAAACACCTCAATTTATATACAGATAGCAGAAAGTATTTGCGATAAACTGCTTTTAAATGAATTTAAAGAAGAAGAAAAAATTCCAAGTATTCGAGATATGGCTGTAAAATTAGAGGTAAATCCAAACACAGTGCAGCGTTCTTACGAATGGTTGCAGCAACATGAAATTATTTACACCAAAAGAGGACGTGGTTATTTTGTTATGGAAAAAGCAACGCAAAAAGTTATGGAAATGAAAAGAATACAATTTGTAGAAGAAGTATTGCCAGACGTTTTTAAAAACATGGAATTACTTCAAATAGATATCAATCAATTTGAAGAAAAGTACAGTAACTATTTAAATAACAAAACAAATGAAAACTAGTAACCTTTTACTTTTAGTTTTGGCAGCATTTATTTGTTCCACTTTAATTTATGACAAAATATCGTTAAACAAACAATACGATAAATTTATAAAAGTACTCGTTTTAGTCAATACACCAATTCAGATAACTATGGTGCTTATGCCCATGTAGTGGTTGAAGGCAATAATAGAGGCTTGATTAGTTTTTACCAAAAAGGAACCACACTAACAAAATACAAAGATGATATGAAGGGCAAATTTACAGCTACAACAAAAAATGATACCTTATATATTGACTTTAGTGAAAATTATACAACTAATGCTTCTAAAATTGATCATTATAAATGTTTGGTTGTTTTTTACGATACAATTAAATCCATCAATTTTAAAAATTCCAACGTGTACATTCAAGCTAATAAATTACATACGTTAAAGGCCAAAGGTGCTGGAGCTAGTGATTTTTGTTTGCACGGTACACAATTAGATAGCTTGATTTATCACACTACTGATACCAACAATACGCATTTTAATTATGGAGAACCGTCGCATATAGATCATTTAATTATTAAAGCGAGCGGAAATAGTACAACCTCATTAGAAAATGTGATTACAAAAAAAGATATCATCACCAAATCTGACAATGCATTTGTTAATTATAAAAAATAAAAAACTCACTTAAATACGCAATCTTATGAAAAAAATTGTTTTAACAACACTTACATTTTTGGGACTTTTTAGTTCCGCAACGGCACAAAGTCATGTTTGGGAAGTATCCAAAGGGAATGACAAATTATTTTTAGGAGGTACTATTCACGCGCTCCGATCCACAGATTTTCCTTTACCAGAAGCATACAATCAAGCTTTTGAAAAAGCAGAAACGTTAGTTTTTGAAACCGATATGGAAGTTTTAAAAACACCAGAGTTTGCTCAAAAGATGATGGCTCAGGCTGTTTACGCCGACCGGAGTACGTTAAAAGACCATTTAAAACCAGAAACCTTTGCTGAATTTGAAAAATATTGTGAGTCCTCAGGAATTCCTTTGGCTATGCTACAAAGCTTTAAACCATTTATGGCAGTTACAATGATTACAGGTCAAAAAATAATGCAATTAGGTTTTCAACCAGGTGGTATTGATCAATTTTTTTATGATAAAGCGACCAGTGCAAAAAAACCAATCACTTACTTTGAAACACCCGATGAACAAATAGCAATTCTGTTAAATTCAGGAGCAGGAAATGAGGACGCTATGATGTTAAAGTTTATTGAAGATTTGCGTGATATGGAAACCATATTGAATCAATTAGTAGAAGCTTTAAAAAATGGAAATGCTAAACATTTAAGTGATGAAATTGCAAAATTTGAAACAAATTACCCTAAAGTATATGCTACATTGTTAAAAGAGCGTAATGACAAGTGGCTTGCAAAAATTCCTGAATACTTTAATACGAAAGAAGTGGAGTTGGTTTTAGTAGGAGCCATGCATTTGTATGGAGAAGATGGCCTGCTGGAAGCATTAAAAAATCAAGGATATCAGATCACTTCAGTAAAATAATCTAAAATACATATTATTTAAAATCAATCAATTATGAAAAATTTCATTATTGGGATAGTATGCCTATGCCTAAATCAGTCATTGTTAGCACAACAATCAGTTCAAAATTCAGCAGTTGAATCGTCAATTATTTCTTCCGAAAAGGTGGAAATGAAGTTGATGAAAAACAATCACGGTTTAAACCACGCTTTGAGTGGCATCCCTAAGGAAAGACACTATCCTAATTATTATTCTTAAAATTATTATAGTTGCTTTAAAATAAATTTATACACAAGCATTTATAAGCAAAAAGCTAAGCGGTATATTTATATCACTTAGCTTTTAAATATCTTAAATTAGTTTATGGTAGCTATTGCTTTTTTAAAATAATAATTCTTTCCCCTTCAACTTTTTTCGATCCCTCTACTGGTTTGCGACATATCAAATGATAATGTCATTTCCGTATTAGTAATATTAACGATTTTAAAAAGCTGTTGATCATTAGTATTATTTGTAGTTTTTATAAAATTACCATCAAGTAGTTCCCAATTGCTGCCAAAATAATCTTTTCCTTTTGTGAAAAACTGGGTTATAGTTTTCAAAGGTGCTTTGGTAACTCGGGTATAATTAATATTACCCGTAGCGCTAACGGATTTATTTGCATTAAAATTTGCTAAAAATGAATAATCAGTTCCAAATTCCTTGAAGGTTATTTCGGTAGTGCTTGTGGATGTGCGTCCTCCAAAACTTCTGCTCGATTTTCCGTTAGAAACACTAAAATCAATTACATTCCAAGTTCCAATTAATTTTGCTTCAGTAGAGTTATTTTCAGTATCATTTTCTGATTGTTCTTCTTCATCTACTTTTTCAGGGTCGGGATTGTCAGTAGAAACAGGCGGATTTTCAGCTTCCTGTGTATCTGATTCTTCTTCTTCAGGATTTTCTTCTGTGTTTTGAACATCTTCATCGCTTTCCTCAGCATCGCTTGAGTCATTAGTATCCTCATCATCCACCTCATTGGTGTCAGATTCATTGCTATCAATATTTTCTAAATCAATGATTTCTTCAGATTCTGAAGGCATTGTCGCTTCATCTTTTTCACAAGAAGAAAAGTGCAAACAAAAGAACAAAGCAATTAAAAAAGTGTAAATTTTTTTCATACAAATAGTCTTTACTTTTCTGACAAAGATAAAACTATTTGATAAAAAGACGTTTTTTTAAGTTTACTGGTGGCAGCTGTTTGCAACAATTTGATAGGAAAAATTAGAATAAGTAATTGTGCTACAGTAATTTATTTTTATATGTTAAAATTTGATAAAAGCAAAAAAAAGCGAACTAAATTTTAGGTATTTAGTCGCTTTTTTAAATTAAAGTAAGTGAAATATTACTTTAAATTGTCTTGCAAAGCAAATACCTTGCGTAGTACATCAGAAGTTCTTGAACTTAGCTGAGTTCTAATCTTTTTTTCTTCCACACCAATCATGGTATATACGCCAGTCAAAGCCTGTTTTGTAACGTAATCGGTAAGGTCAGGATTTACTTTATTGGTCAAAGGAACAGCATTGTAGCGGTTAATTATATTTGCCCAAATTTTAGTAGCTCCAACTTTTCCTAACGATTTTGTAATCACTGGACTAAATTTTTGGTAAAGCGCCGTATTGGTTTTTCCGTTCAAGTACTGGGTAGCAGCATTATTATCACCCAAAAGAATATTTTTTGCGTCAGCAAAAGTAATTCCCTTTACTGCATTAACAAATATTGGAGTAGCTTCTCCAACAGCATCTTCTGCAGCTCGATTGAGCACTTTTAGTCCTTCGTCAGCCATTTTACTCAATCCAATTTTTCGTAGTGTATTGTCAACTTTTTGCAATTCTTCAGGAAGAATGATTTTTACCAATTCATTTTTGAAAAATCCGTCTTTTTGAGTCAATTTAGTTACTTGAGTTGAAATTCCTTTATCCAAAGCTTCGCGTAAGCCACGGGCAATATAATCATTGCTTAATCCTGTTGAACCCGTTGTTCCCGTTGGTAAATTGTTAACTACTTGCTGCAATTCATGACAATTACAAAAAAGTAATAGGATGGATAGGTATAAAATTTTTTTCATGAGTTTTAAATTTAAAAGTGATTTGTATGATTTGTAATCAATTCAAATATCAAATTTCAACGAATTTTAAGATATCAGAAAGATTTTTTTATAAAATAGCCTAAATTTTAGTCAAAAACTACGGTTTTATTGTTATATACCAATACTTTTCGATCAATATGATGTTTAATAGCTCTTGAAAGTACAATTTTTTCAACATCTCTGCCCTTAGCAATAAAATCCTGAATGCTATGCGTGTGCGAAACATTGACCACTTCTTGCTCAATAATTGGACCTTCATCCAAGTCCGAAGTTACATAGTGCGATGTAGCGCCAATAATTTTAACGCCTCTTTTGTGTGCGGAATGGTAAGGTTTAGCTCCCGGAAACGCAGGTAAAAAAGAGTGGTGAATATTAATAATGCGATGCGTAAATTGATCCACAAAATCAGCAGAAAGTATTTGCATGTAGCGCGCTAATACAACAAAGTCAATTTTGTAAGCATTTAGGATTGCTGTTTGTTCCGCTTCTGCAGAAGTTTTAGTTGCTTTTGTTACAGGAATGTGTTTAAAAGGAATGTTGAAGTTTTTAGCTACCGTCTCCATGTCGGTATGATTGCTTATAATTACAGGAATTTCAACACCAAGCTCACCTGCAGCATGACGCCCTAATATGTCATACAAGCAGTGTGAATATTTTGAAACAAAAATACCCATTTTAGGTTTTACAGCAGGATCAAATAGTTGCCATTCCATTTTCAATTCCGCAGCAATTTCATTGGCAAATCTAGTTTCAAATAAATCAATTGCATGGGCGTTTTTATCAAATTCGCATTCCAAGCGCATAAAAAAGGCACTTTCATCGGTATCTACGTGTTGTTCTAAATAAACCGTATTTCCTTTGTTTTCAGCAATAAAATTAGTGACTTTAGCAATTATACCCTGTTGGTCAGGGCAATGTATGAGCAATATTATTGTTTTCATTGATGTAATTCTTTTAACAAGAAATTAAGCTAGCAGTAAACATAAAAAAATAAAAGAAACCTATAGCCTATTTACAGAAGTTGTTTTAGAAATTATACTCAGTTCAGCATTGAACCTAGTACTGCTTCGAGCGATTTGAGTAATGTGTTCTCGATACATTTTCCCTCCGCTATCGCTATGATAAAACACTCAATTGGCATAGCTATATAAAACAGCAACACCCACGCTTTGCGTGGGTGTTGTATATATTATTGTAATCTTAACTTTTCTAAAGTTATGTATTATTTAGACTAGAAAGAGTAGATAGCACCTAATACGAAAGAAGCTAAAGATTTACCAACATCACCATTAGAATCTTCTAAGAAAGTATCTTCTGAAGTTGAATCTAAACGTAATTCAGGCTTAATTGTTAAGTTTCCAGCTGTATAAGAACCAGTTAAAGTTGTAGCGAATACAGAACCATTTCCTTCATCGTCTAATCTAAAAGCTTCTGTTAATCCACCTTTAAAAACTTCAAAATATTCACCTCTTAAACCTAATGTAAAAGCGTCTGATATAGCATATTGTGGGTATAACGCAGCACCATAGAATCCAGCATCGTCAACATTACCTTCAAAAGAAGTAGTATTGTAAGTAGCATTTACTCCTAAATAAAACTCTTCTGATAGATCCCATCCAGTGGTTAAATCAATCTGGAAAGTTTCATTTTGTATAGCTTGCTCATCGAAATCAGCTTGATTTCCATACAATACATTTAAATAAGCACTACCTGCATCGTTTGAATATCCAACCTGTAAACCACCAGAATATTTTCCGGCTAAGTTATTATTTGTATAATCAGTTGCGTTAAGTATAGCTGCCATAACAGACCAGTTATCGTCAATTGCAAAGTCAGCTTTCAATCCAGTATGAGAAAATGGCCCGTTCGAAAACATATAAGATGTAGAGTAGTTAAAGTTTCCTGCAGGTGATATTACTTCATATCCTAAGAAAGTGTTAAAGTTACCAAAAGTTAAAGTAACGGCATCAGATGCAGCATAAGTAACAAACAATTGATTCACGATATTTGAAGATCCCGTAGTGTTTAAAACTGCGTCTGTTCCTCTAGGTCCAAACACTAAATCTGCTACAAATCCAACTTTTCCTATTTGTTTACTAGCAATTAGATTAGCCATACCTAAAGCAAAACCATCTGCATTGGCAAAAGCACTACTTGGAGCAATTAAAGCACCATTTCCAGTATTGTTGGCATTTTTTCCACCGATATTAGTTCGAAAATAAGTATCAACAGATCCACTTAAATCAAAGGTAGATTCAGTAGCAGCTTCTTCTTCCTGAGCCATAGCAGCAAAACCTACTAAGGATAATGCAGCTAAGGCTGCTCCTTTAAAGAAATTTTTTTTCATAATAATAGTTAAATAGTTAATATTCTTTTACTCGTTTAAAAATAAGTATTGCTACTTATTTCGAAGTCAAAAATAATTTATAGTTGGAGAGGTCGCAAGAAAATTAACTTAAAAAACGTAATTTTTGCGAATAGCGTATTTAAAAACGGGTTTTTTAACATTATCTTAAAAAATCAATGAATTTGATTCTTTTTTTTGTGTAATTTCATAGATTTTTTTGGTATTTCAGCAGAATTTATTGTAATTTTTGCTAAATCTATGTTATTTCGATGTTAAATATGGATTAAATTACTTAGTTAGTCAAACTATTTTTTGGAATGTATATGATGCTATCTTTTTGAGTATCTTTCTTTTCAGCAATCCCCCACACTAATTGCTTTTTCCATTGTATGTAATTGTCGGTTTGATTTTCATTTATTTCATAAATTTCAAAACGTTTTTCACTCATGTCAGTTAAAGTGGTTTGCTTTGTTTTTTTGAAAATATCCCACAATATTTTAGTTGATTTTGGGTTTCCTTTAATGTTCATTTTATAAACGGAAAGGCTGTCTAATTTTCCGTAACGGATGGCAAGCTCGCTTGGAATCAAAATTTCAGTAGCTATTGGAATGGCTGTTGAAAATACTAAATCGCCAGTACGTTCATTATAGTCATTATATATGGTAACGGGTTTACTAGCACTTGTTACGTTATGCTCAGCTAAGTACTGCTCAAGTGTGGCAATATGTTTTTGTGTAATTTGGCTAATATTATTTACATGTCCTGAGGCACTTAAATATACATAATGAAAAGGCCCAAAGTTTTGTTGCTCACTATAGGTAATGCTATAATCCGAAGCGCGTTTGTTTAGTTGTTGTTTTAAGAGTGGTAAGCGTGTATGTAAATTTTTAAGCCACAAGCGTTTGTTGTTTTTCCATTTAAATATGTCATAGATTTTATCTTTAAAACCCAGTTGTTCTTCTAGCGTAAGCGAAACTATATTGACTACTTTTTGCGTGCCTAATTGCCATTTTAGGGATTGTATACTTCGCTCTTTTTTTGTGTATACCTTTTGTAGTACTAAGGAGTCTAACACGAGTTCGTTTTCAATAGAAAATACATTTTCTTTAGGTAAGGCTACTTTTAAATTGCTCAATAATGGATCTGTGTTTTTTTTTATTGTCAAGTTGGTAGT
Organism: Aquimarina agarivorans; assembly: GCF_000218485.1. Lineage (GTDB taxonomy): Bacteria > Bacteroidota > Bacteroidia > Flavobacteriales > Flavobacteriaceae > Aquimarina > Aquimarina agarivorans. Next base: position 15,138 of record NZ_AFPB01000158.1, read on the forward strand.
ATCTACAATGGCCCAATTGATCCAGTTTTCAAAGTGAATCAGTTGATTTTGAATCATTTTTTTAGGAACATTATCAAACTTAATTTCATAACTATGACTATTTTTAGATGGAATGGTAGCTAGAAAAACACAACTTCCAATAAATAGTAAGGCTATGAGGTAAAAAAGACTTTTTAAAACTTTTAACATGATTGGGATGATTGTTTATTTAGTTTGGTATGCTAGTTTTAGCGCTATTAATGCACAATGATTAATAACCAAAATTCTATTCTAAAAATTCAAATACGTTTTTAGGCCAAATAAAAATAAGATAAAACCTACAAAAAACAATAAGATCCAGAAGCTTCCTTTATAAAATTTTTTGTGAATGCTAATATCTTTTCGATAACTGAATACCATAAAAATTACGAATGCTATAAAAAAGCAAATGGCAAAAATGAGTTGTTTTTGACTGAACATAGTTTGTTATTTTTGTCTTTTAGCTTTAAAAAAAAATTATGCATTACATGTTGTTAAATAATTTCCTTAAGGCTTTAAAATAACAAAATTACAAAAACAATTTCCATGGAAGACAAAATTAATGCGGTTAAAGAATTTCACACTGCATTTAAAATAGGATACAAAGAAACGCCAACGGCCGATTTAGGTATTGATAAAAATACTCTTCGCTTTAATTTAATGAAAGAAGAAAATGAAGAGTATTTTGAGGCAGCCCAAAATAATGATTTAGTTGAGGTGGCTGATGCTTTGGGTGATATGCTTTATATTTTGTGTGGAACTATTATTGAGCACGGCATGCAACATAAAATAGAAGAAGTATTTGAGGAGATTCAGCGAAGCAATATGAGTAAATTAGATGCAGATGGAAAACCAATTTACAGAACTGATGGTAAGGTGCTCAAAGGACCAAATTATTTTAAGCCGAATATTGCGGAAATATTGAAGTGAAAAAGTATATTGTTGTTTTCATTATTTAGTTTTCTATTTAAAATCAATATTTTTTAACTAGGACTCTGAGTTGTAGAAAAAAAACCTACTTGTTTTTTTTGAATTTGAAAACCATAGTAGTTGGACTAGACTTAAAATTAAAAAACCTTCTAAAAAATAAATTTTAGAAGGTTTTCAATAGAAATAACACTTGAAGCTTAAAAAATTATTTATTCAATAATTAATTTTTTACTCACCTTTCGTCCATTTACATCAATTACAATAAAATAAACGCCGGTTGCTAAATCAGCAACGTTTATAGTTGTAGTTTCAGAATAATTTTGACTTTTTACGATGCTTCCATTAATAGTAACTAAAGTTATGGTTGCATTTTCATTGGCAAAAACTTCCGTTAAACCAACTGTAACAAGATCAGTTGCTGGATTAGGGTAAATTTTTGTTGCAATTGAAAGTTCGTCAATTTCTTTAGCTCCAGATTTTACAGGAATAAAAGCCCATTGCGTCCACCATCCTTTGGCTGAGGTTGGTCTTTGTATAATTTGATAATTATTTCCAGTGGCATTGGCAGTGTCGTCATAATTGATCGGTCTAACATACATATGAGTTGCTTTATTTTCAAGATGAAAATACCCATTATCCGTTGTTACAATTTTCCACAAACCTTCATTTCCAGCTTCAGCTTCCTGCTTTAGCCAGCTTCCGGAAAATTCATTAATAGGCGTGAAGTTTTTACCTGAAGCTATGTTCTGTAAATAAAAATAACCGTCCTTGGTATCAATTTTTTTCCATTGATTTCGGGTATTTGATACATTTACAGGAGTTTGAACTACTACCGTACCATTTGCATTGTTAGTTACTCCAATTCTTTTACCTGTGTAACGGTTTTGCAAGTAATAAGTGGTTGAGGAAACTGTAGTAACAGGCTTAGTGTTGTTGGGAAAAGATGCTTTTGCATTTCCGACACTTACATTGGCAGTATCGGTAAAGTTTCCATTAACTGAAGTAGCAGTAATTGTTACATTTCCATTTTTTAAGCCAGTAACTTCACCTAGTTGATTTACAGTAGCAATAGCGGTATTGCTTGATGTAAAGAATACTCTTTTATCAGCAGCAGTACTTGGTTGCACCGTTCCAGCAAATTGCTTTGTTTGACCAACAGCAACATTTAAAACCGTGGGGGTTAAAATAACACCAGTCACTTTGGTAGGAGCGGCATCTGGCGTATTAGACGTTGGATTTGTAGTATCTAAAATTACTGATACAACAGTCATGGAATCTTTAAAATTACCATCAGTTGAAGTTGCCGTGATGGTTGCTTTTCCTCTTCGTAAAGCCGTTACTTTACCCGACTGATTGACTTTAACTATAGCAGGATTACTGGAGGTAAAGGTCATTGTTTTATCCGTTGCATTATTAGGAGATACTCTACCTGTAAGTTGCTTTGTAGTTCCTATTTGAACTTTTAAACTATTAGGACTTAAAGTAATGCCCTTGACAGGTACTGCATTTTGGCTGGGTTTTGGCCCTACAGGTGTAACAACAACTGCAGTACCAGTAACTCGTACCGTGGCTGTATTGGTAAAATTGCCATCAATAGCGGTAACTGTAATTGTAGTTGTTCCTGGATTTACGCCAGTAACAATTCCGAAAGCATTTATAGTAGCAACAGCCGTATTTTGGGATACAAAATATACTGATTTTTCAGTAGCTTCCGCAGGAATTACTCTACCAGCAACTTGTCGTGTTCCACCAACACCAATTTGGATGTTTGAAGGTGTAATGGCTACACCGCTTACAGCAACTTTTGGTTTGTTATTTTGAGCCACTCGTACTTGAGTTTGCCCCACATAGCCACCATCGGTGGTTTTTCCCCAAATAGTAGCTGTACCCGCGGAAACACCAACAATAGCCCCTCCATTATTTACAGTAGCTACCGATGGGTTGCTTGATGTAAATGAAACTGTTTGATCCGTAGCAAAAGCAGGAATTACTGCTCCTCCAACAAATTTGGTGTCACCAGTTAGCATGCTAATTTCAATAGGAGTAACTGTAATTCCTTTTACAGGAACGTTGTTGTCAGAAAAAATATTTTTAGGTGCTGGTGTTCCTCGGCCATTTACGGGCTTATAAACACGTACCCAGTCTACGTACATTTTATTTTTAGACTCATCCGAAAGTTCTTTAACCGTAGCAATATGTCCTGCATTTGAACGCCAATCATGATCTTCAACGTCCAGAATCATGAACATTTCTTCATAAATTCCTTTATTTTGAAGTGGATCCTTAATAACATCATTTGTTCCTGGCGCAATTCTTCGGACTAATTTACCATCCAAATACCAGTCGATATTCCATTCGTCAATCCAATGGATCGCATAGTTATGAAAACCGTTTCTTAGTGCAGGTCTGTTTTTTAATGGTTGGTGGTCAGTTACATAATGGTCTCTTTGCCAAGTGTTATCATTAATGATAGTGTTGTTTTCATGATTTCTATCAAAAATATGATAGTTGGAATTCATGTGCCTTGAGTCAAATACATGTTCATCGCCAAAGCTTGAACGATCACTTCCGTAGCTTTCCACGGCATCTAATTCCTGACGGTCATTTTGACTAAGCATCCAGAAATTAGAGGATAATGTCTGGTTCATTGTCTGCAACCTAGCTTCCATGTAAATAGGAAACTTTACTTTAGTTTTTGACGTAACTACACCGCAATAAACCCTTTGGTTTCCGTTGGGAGAGGCTTTAATGATAAGGTTACCATCTGCCACATGTGAGTTGGCGCTTGTAAAATTACTAAGCCCAGGACCAGACCAAGCATTAAAATAATGATCATTCCAATTTTTGTAAAACTTTTGATTTTTACCATTGTAATTGAAATCATCCGAATGTTGATCTTGTAATTTCCAGACTTTGCCCGGACCTGGATAAGCTGGGATGGGGGTAGAAGCCCAGTCTTGTCCATTCATTACGATACTTACTAAGCCCAATAATGAGCTTACTAAAATTCTTTTTTTCATAAAAAAGCGTGTTTATATATTTAATTAAATGCAAGGCGTTATGTCACTTGCGGCACCGAAGGTAAATTATAGAGAGGAAAATTATAGGTATACGTAGGTAGTAACATTAGTACATCATACTTTCCTTAAAAATTAAATACTATTAGTTAAGCGTAAAAAAAAACATGTTAATTCTTTAAAAACGTTTTAGTAATAAATTTTTAGAGTAAGCGTAATATTTAGCTTACGCTTATTTTGCAAATATTAGATTAAGTGTTTTTGTTAAAAATAAAAGTGGTAAGTACTTAATAAAGAGTTTCTTTTTGTTTTTTGGTAGAGGAATTATTGGTGTAAAATGTAAGAAAGCTAAGATTTAGATTCGCTATAATTTTTTGAAAAAAGCTTTAATGAAAAATTAACAATTCAAGTATAATCAGGTTTTTTATGCCCTTTTCAAGTAAGGGGACATAAAATTTTTTAGTTTGGGAAATGCTATTGCTGAATTACGTGATTTACGGGTAATAATTTCATGCAAGCAAGTTGAATTATTTTTGCTAGTTCAAGGCTAGGCAACACGATAGTGATAAATCATTTGGTGTAGTTTGGGAATGATAAGCACCAATTAACAGATTCGCTTGAATTTAGTTTTAAAGTACAACACTTTAAGTTTAGATCAAAATGCTTTGATAAGACATGGTTATAAAATAAGACCATCTAAACTGTTTTTTTAGATGGTCTTAAAGAAAAAGCAATAACTTTAATAAAAAAGCGATGCCATGTAATGTTTGAATAAGTGATTATTCAATAATTAATTTTTTACTGATAATTCGTTCAGCAGTTTTTATTACAGTGAAGTAAACCCCAGGAGCTACACTTGAAATATCAATTCTATTAGCATCTTGGCTATAATCTTGAGTGATTATAGTTGCTCCATTGATATCAATTAATGATATAGTAGCGTTTGTATAGCTGAAAAGATCACTTAACTCTGCTGTTACAAACTCGGTAGCTGGATTTGGATATACTTCAAAAGAAAGGATAGTAGTATCGTCAACAATGTTTTTAGCACCAGAATTTACAGGAATAAAAGCCCATTGAGTCCATATTCCATTGTATGACGTCGGTCTTTGCACAATATGGTAGTTGTTTCCTGTGGCATTGTTGGTATCATCTTGTGATAATGGTCTGATGTACATGTCTGTTGCTTTATTTTGCAAGTAGAAAAAACCGCTATTAGTTAAAACTATTTTCCAAAGTCCTTCATCTCCAGCTTCAGCTTCTTGTTTTAACCAACTTCCTGAAAATTCATTAAATGGAGTTAAGTTCTTTTTAGAAGCTACATTTTGCAAATAAAAATATCCATTAGGAAGATCAATTTTTTCCCACTGGCTTTCAGCACTTGTAGAAGTAGATGGTATTTGTACAACTATGGCTCCATTAGTGTTGGCTGTACTTCCAATTCTTTTTCCAGTAAACCTATTTTGAATATAATAAATATTGTCAGCTACAGGAGCAACGTTATTATCATTTTCAGTTGGAGCAGGCGTAGTTGGTTCAGCAGGAGTAACTACTTTTGGAGTGTCCTTAGCATTTATAATAATAGTATCATTAGCATCAGCAAAACCTTCATTATCATCTACTGACATGAACAATAGTAATTGTAAAGTGTGTCCGTTAGGAAGGTTTAGTGTTGTTGGTATGGCTGTATTATCGTTAAATACCGTTGGAATTGTATAATTGTATGAAGCTGTTCCTGTATTAGCATCTTCATCAAATGAAATTGTTGTAAATTCACTTTCATTTATAGCAGTTCCTGCGGCATCTATTTGTCTAATTTGAACAGCAACATAGCTTAAATCTTCCTCATTATTATTTGTTTTTCCTGTGCTGTAAGTATATTCAATAGGAATTACTTGCTCAAAAGTAACAGAAGGGTTTGTGTTTCCAGCTCCAATAAACGACGCTCTGTTATTAAACGTAATTGATCGGGTTCTATTGGTTGTTGAAATTGGTTGATCAGCTACACTACCAGCTCTTCTAACAGTCCATCTAGCATTATCACCTAAATTTTTAACACTTCGTGTACCATCGGGATTACCAACTTTTCCAAATAATAAATTTACTTGATTATTGTTAGTACCTAAAGCAGACTGTCTTTCATTACCTCCTGCAAAAATATTATAAAAATTACCACGCTTAAAAAATGTCCAGTAAGGCTTATCTTCCACATTTGGTCCGTACTGAATGGTGTATGGAGACAAATTTTCAGGGGTGTTGTTAAAAATGTTAAATTCAGTATAACCAACTGCAGTTTCAAGGTACCTGTTAGTTCCAACGTTTTGCACAGTATACGTGTAAGGAGTGTTTGAAGTGATTCTCCACTTGAAGTTATCACCAGTACCGTTGCCTGTTACCAATTCAGATCCAGATCCTTGAGTTAGTTTATTATTTGTCGCCAAATTTACAATTTCATAAACACCATCAGCTATTTGTTGAGGTGCTTGGTCAATCCTACGAATCGTTCTTTGATTAGGTCGGTAGTTTTCTATTCTATAAACAGCGCCAGATTTTGGCAAATCCATTCTTACGTTTCTGTTTTTATTATCACCTAAACCTCTGTTATTATAAATTTGAATATTATTTGAAAGTATTTCAAACGGAATAGGCTCTATTCCTCTATTTTCATAAAAGGTGAAGTCAATAGAGTCTGGATTTTGTTGCACTGGATTGCCTGAATAGGCATTAGTAAAATCATTTCCTGAAACAAGAACATTAAATGGAGCGTATGCTGATATAAAAAAAGCGTAAGCACCTGTAATTCTATTTCCAGTAATAGATATATCATTTACAATTTGTAATTCACGGTCAAGTACAATCACTTTAGTTAACGCTTTATTACAGTTGAAAATATTATTTGAAATAGCGATGTCACTTGAAAATTCTTCAATATGTGCCATATCAACTTTACCTTTAGTATCGTTAAATGTTGATCCAGTAATTAACATGTTTTTACAACGAGAGACTGCAATACCAGCATCATTAAAAGAACAGTTTTTTACAGTAGTATTTTCCAGGTCCCAAACTGCTGGATATTCAGTGTTACCAGCATCTAATGATATAGCTCTATCATCAAATTCTACGATACTTTCAGGCTTAAAAAAACATTTGTCAAAAGTTATTTTTTTTGATTTGTTAATTCGTCCCTTTCTGTCCGTCCAAAAACCAATTCGTCTGTAGTTTACAATGGAAACATTTGTAAATTTTGCTCCAATACCATTCCCAGCGTGAAAAGGATATGCAGTTCCATTAAATTTTACATTACTAAATTCTAATCCAGTGTACTGTATTTGTCTTGTATTGTACGGTTCATCAACGGTATAAGATGGATGCCTGGCATCTACTAAAATATCATACACGTCCTGTCCCAGATTGTTTCTAGTCAATTCAATATTTTTAAATTTTACGTTGTCAGATTGAATGGTAATATTGGAAATGGTGTTAATTACGGTTTTAATACCAGAAGATCCTCTTTGTCCAGCTTTAAAATCATTTCCTGGATTTATTCCCTGAAAAGTAATAGGCTTATTAATTTTTAACGGTAATGGGCTGTTAATACTGTAGCTTTTACTTTTGAAAAGTAAGGTAGCTCCTGAAGGGGCATCAGCTAAAGCTTTTTGCAATTTTTGAAATAAGTTTCCATTGTTTTTATAAACAGCATCAAAATCGATAATTTGAGCATTCATGGAAGATAGTCCAAATAGGAGTATCGAGCAAAGCAACCATCCTTTGAATTTGAAGCTGGCTAGTAAGCTATTAGTTGCGGTCAAAATGTTTAGTTTCATTGTTTTCTTTTAAGGTTAAAATTTAAAAAATACGTTAGCTGATCTTTACAGTATTAGGCCTTCAAACTTTAAAGAACATTCAGTGTATTGTACCTTGATTAATTATTTTTTAATTCATCTAATTTTATTGGTTTAGCAATGGTAACTTTTTCTTCCTACAATTTGAGTGGTAAAAAAGTTTAAAAAAAACGAATAAAAATTAGCTTTTTATTTCTTTAATCATTAGTAGTCTAATGAATGTTGTTTATCAAACTATACGCAATTTTTGAATTTGACATCATTGATTAATTTTTTTAAAAGTATGTTATTGGAATATGATTTTTACAGCTACACTTATTTTCTTACAGACTATATATGTAAAAGTACTCTGGTCGGATAATCGATTTAGTATTTAAGTTGTCATGTTAAAATTTTGGGAAAAACTTAAGTCTAGCACAAATTACGAGAGTTTAATATGCTGTATTTTTTTTGTTCGAAAATGTTTTAGCTTTTTTTAGAAAGCAGAAAAAATGAGATTTCAACATATAGGTTACCTATAAGAAGTAACTTTTTTTGAGATGAAAAATGAATACTATTAGAAAACTTTAAGATTAAATTAGAAGGATTTATAAGCCCATTTACTATGGCCTACCTATTTTAGTTTAAGTTTTTTTGTAGGGATACCTAGCTGAGATGTGTTTCCTGTTCAAATTTACCTTAAAGAAAAATGATGAATTTATAAATTATACAAATCAGAAAAAATAAGCATAGCATGTATTACGGTTCTTTTTTATGTTGACGTAAAATTTCTAAAGGCGCATTTTAATTCGGTAAATTCATACAGGTAATGATATAAAACATCACCGTAGCAAGGCTAAGCTCATATTTACTTTCTAGCTAAAACAATAAAATAGTTGATTTTTATATGAATAATTTAAAATCAAAACTGCTATATAAAATTGATTAGGATAAATATGAAGCCAAGCTTTCAACTTATAAAGTGAAAAAGAATTTAGAGTGTATTAAATTTTAGCTTGATAAGTATAAAGGTCAAAGTACCTTCCTTTCTTAGCAATTAATTGTTCATGATTTCCCTGTTCGGCAATATGTCCATGTTCTATAACCAGAATTTGATCCGCTTTTTTTATAGTACTTAATCGATGAGCTATAACTAAAGTGGTGCGACCTGCCATTAAGTTCTCCAAACTTTTTTGGATTAACGCTTCGCTTTCGGTATCTAAATTGGATGTTGCCTCATCTAAAATTAGAATTTTTGGATTTGCAAGAATAGCTCGTGCTATAGCAATTCGTTGGCGTTGTCCGCCAGAAAGTTTTACTCCGCGTTCACCTATTAACGTTTTCAGTCCGTCTTCAAAACGATCTGTAAATTCATTGACATAGGCAGCTTTAATGGCTTCCTGAATTTCATTCTCTTTAGCGTTAGGTTTTGCAAATATGATATTTTCTCTAATAGTGCCTTCAAATAAAAATTCATCTTGCAGTACTACACCCAAATTTTTCCGAAATGAACTTAAAATTACTTTACTAAGATCGGTATTATCAATGGTTACTTCTCCGCTTGACGGATTTAAAAACGAAGCGCATAAACCTGCAATAGTGGATTTTCCGGATCCTGAGCTACCTACTAAAGCGGTAACGGTTCCTTTTTTAGCATTAAATGAAATATTATGCAATACTTCCTTACTTTCTTCGTAAGCAAAAGAAACATTTTGAAATTGTATATTACCTTTAATAGTATCCAATTCAATATCGCGACCAGGTAAATCATCTTCGGCAGTCATATTCATTAACTCTTCAGTACGATCTAAACCTGCTAAAGCTTCGGTGATTTGACTCCCAATATTACTCATTTGTATAATGGGTGCAACCATAAAACCTAGGAGTAGGGTAAAGGAAAGAAAATCTCCAGTAGTTAAATTACCATCAATAATTGCATTTCCGCTAAATCCCATAATTCCGGTGGTGGCTACTCCAAGTAAAAAAGTAGAGGAGCTACTCATTAAAGCAGTAGCAGTTAAACTTCGTTTTACGTTATCAAAAATCCGGTGCGCTCCTTTTTCAAAAGTAGCATTTTCTTGATCTTCAGCGTTAAATCCTTTGATAACACGAACACCAGCCAATGTTTCAGTAAGTCTTCCTTTGACCTCGGCATTAATTTTTGCCCTGTTTTTAAATATTGGTCTAATATATTTAAAGGCTTTTAAGGCAATAACTCCAAATATTGAAATTGGAACTAAAACAAAAAGGGTGAGCGGTACGCTTATGCGAAGTAAAAGAAGTAATGAAATTATGGCGGTAAATGACCCTCCAATAAGTTGTACTAAACCTGTACCAATTAAATTTCGAACGCCTTCGACATCACTCATAATTCGCGATACTAAAGCTCCAGATTTTTGATTATCAAAAAATGAGATAGGGAGTGATAGTACCTTTTTTTGTACCTGAATACGAAGTTCAGAAATTAAAAACTGAGCTTGTACGCTTAAAATTCTAGTTAATAAAAATGAGGTACCTGCCTGGACAATGATTGCGGTTATTACCCCTATGACAAGCCATTTTAGCATTTCCTTGTCTTTATTAGCAATAACGTCATCTATTAAATACTTGCTGGCAAGTGGTAAAACCAATCCTGCAAGCCTGCTCAAAACAATTAAAAATAAACCTATAAATACTAGTTTGCGACGGGGCCAAATAATGGTTTTAAATGCGGTGTTGAGGTTTACTTTTTGTTTTTTCATGCAATAGATATTTGGTAAGCAACTGTAAAAGTTTCGTTTTGTAATAATGACTTGCTCCCTTCTTTGGTATATAAGTTTTGGTTACTGTTAATTTTATCGGCATGTCCAATCCAAGGTTCAATACATACAAAAGGGGCATTGGGTGCAGCCCAAATTCCTAAAAACGGGAAATTTTCAAATTTTACGCTCAGTATTTTTTTATCACTTTGGTAAAGTGATACCTGATCAGATTTTAAATTTTTGAAAATTAAGGCATCATTTTTAAACAAATCTTTGGAAAGCTGCAGCTTGTCAGTTTCGTTTAGTACTGTTTTTGTTTCACCATTCAAAAGGCCTTCTTCATTTAAAAAATGTCTGGCTACGGTTTCTTTAGTTTCAAATTTTAAAAAATAATCATTGTACCCTGTTTGTTTATCCGAAGGACAATTAAAGGCAGGATGTCCTCCAATGGAAAACGGCATTACTTCATTACCATTGTTGGTAATGTGGTGTTCAATAACTAAAGTGTTTTCAACCAAAGTGTAATTTACAACCAAAGTGAATTCAAAAGGATATACCTCCAATGTAGATTTATCATGAGTTAGCGTACACTGAATACTGCTGTTGTCAATTTTTTCAATTTTCCAGTTAGTACTACGACGTGCAAAACCATGACGATTTAATTGATAAGTTTTGTCATTATGTATATAGGAGTTGTTTTTAAGTCCGCCAACTATAGGAAAAAGGATAGGAGCTTGACCACTCCAATAGGTAGCATCGCCTTGCCAAAGTAATTCGGTAGCCGTTTTTTTATTGTACAGACTGGCTAATTCTGCTCCAGTTGATTTTACTGAAATTTTTATGGCATCATTTTCTATGTTATGCATAACATGTTGTTTGATATGTTTGGCTAAAAGCTTTAAACGTTAGTTTTTGTCAATGAGTTCTTTTATAAACTTATGTACTTCAATTTTTAATAGAAGTAAAACTAAAAGTAACTCTTTTTATGTGTCCAATCAAGATAAAAATGGAAGCGAATGCAATACATATTAAAGTGCAGTCCACTATTAATCAATAGTAATTATTTTCTTTTATTTCGTCTGTTGTAATTTTTATCTCCTTTTGTTTTAGGTTTTTTGTATTTTTTTGCAATTTCTCTACGGTAGGAGCCTCCTTGATTTGTTTTACTATTTTTTTCACTTTTTTCATGAAAAGCAGCTCCACGTGCTTCGGGTTCTTGATTCTTTCGGCGTTTAGTCGTATCAATTTCTACAACTTTCGGTCTTTCTTCTGGGGTAAGCTCTGTTGAAATTTCCACATTATCAGGAAAGGGAAGTTCATCAATCTTAATTTTCATTAAGTTTTCAATATTTTCCAGATAGTCCATTTCTTTGGGAGTGGTCATTAAAATAGCGCTCCCTTTTTTCTCGGCTCGACCGGTACGACCAATTCGATGAATGTAATTTTCTGGATAATCAGGGGTGTCCAAGCTAATGACTTGCGATACACTGTCAATATCAATACCACGTGCCATTACATCAGTAGCAATAAGGATACGATTATCGCCTTCTTCAAATTGGCGAATACTCCGTAATCGGTAATTTTGTGTTTTGTTGGAATGTATGACACAAGATTCTCCAGTAAAGGTGGTTTCTAAAAAATCATAAATACGATCTGCCATACGTTTGTTGTGGGCAAATATGATCGTTTTATGAAAGGTTTCGTAGTCGTCAAGTAACCTTGCCAGTAAGTTTAATTTGGTATAAAAATTTGGAACGGTATATCTGGTTTGTGTAATATTGTGTAAAGGAGTTCCGCTTACCGCAACTGAAATTGTGGTAGGATTAATAAATGAATCTTTAATAATTTTAGTGACTTTATCGGTCATGGTGGCCGAAAAAAGGATTCCTTGTCGCTGGCGCGGAAGCAGTTCAATAATATTTTCAATTTGAAATTTGAAACCCAAATCCAGCATCACATCTACTTCATCAATAACTAACTTTTGAATAGATTTTAATGCGATGGCTCTGGCCAAAGCTAAGTCATATAAACGACCAGGAGTGGCAACAATTATATCAGCACCTTGGGCAACGGCTTTTTTTTGAGTATTAATGTTTGTGCCACCATAAATGCCAAGTATTCTGTTGTTAATATAAGTACTCAGTTTTTCTAATTCACCAACTACCTGTACTACAAGTTCACGAGTAGGTACCAAAATAAGTACTCTTGGATTGAGTTGTTTGCTGTAAGGAAGTACCCTTAAAATAGGCAGTAAATAGGCAAGGGTTTTCCCTGTTCCAGTTTGGGCGATACCTATAACATCTTTACCAGACATAATTACGGGATAGGATTGTGCTTGGATAGGGGTCGCCGTTTCAAACCCTAAATCATTTAAGGCGTTGGTAAGTGGGGTGTTTAAGTTAAGGTTAGTGAACTTCACAGTAGTTATATTTGTGGCAAAGGTACGTTATTTGCGCTGAGCTTTAAAGCATACGTATAGCGATGTTTTTACTAAGGATTGAATTGATTTTAAACGTAAAATTACATTTTATACTGGTTCTGATTTTAAAGTTTCAAACAAAAAACCCATATTAAACGGGAAATTTAATGTAGGAAACGTTAGAAGTGTAATTATTTTGTTGAAAACGAGAACTGGTGAAGTTTGTATTTTTGACTTGGAATATCAGTATCCCTGTTGAATTTGAGGATAAGAAAGGTGCGAAGGGAGTTATAGTAGCAATTAGCTTACGTATTATCAAAATCCCATTTTTATAAAACGTCATCTTTTGGAAAGGAAAATGACTTTTATTGGAATTCTTTACATAGAGTTAAAATAATAATAGAAGTCAACAAATTGCGAAAGTATTTTATGTAAAGATGGCACTTGTTTTATTTGAAGCTAACCGATATTAAAATAAACTAAAAACCTATATTTGTGATTAGAATATAACACCTTTTTAGTGCGCATTACCAAGATATTTAATGTTGATGAAATTGACAAAATAAAGCTGCAATTACTACAATGGGCGCAGCAGTTTGAAGAGGTAATTTGGTTGGATTCCAATAAGTATCAACAAAAATATGGAACTTATGATGCGATCCTAGCCGTAGATGCTTTTACTAGCATTAAAACAGATTTTACAAATGCCTTTGAAAAGCTTAATGAATACCAACAGGAAACTAAAGATTGGCTTTTTGGCTATTTAACGTACGACCTTAAAAATGCTACAGAAAATTTAATTTCTCAAAATACAGATGGGTTACAGTTTGCTGATCTTTCTTTTTTTCAACCAAAAAAAATGATCATTTTAAAAGGCAATATTTTGGAATTTCATTATTTACGAATGGTAGATGATGAAATCATGCCTGACTTTAATGAAATTAAATCGTTAGTAGCAAATAAACCAAAACCTTCAGCACACGGTAAAGTTAAAATTCGTGTTAAGTTAACTCATGACCAATACAGGGAACGTGTTCAGCAAATGCAACATCATATTTTGCGTGGAGATATTTACGAAGCTAATTTTTGCCAAGAGTTTTATGCCGAAAACACATTAATTGACCCTTTAGCAACTTATAATAAACTAAATGCAATATCGCACGCACCTTTTGCTGCTTTTTTAAAGTTGGATTCACACTATGCGCTTTGTGCTTCGCCCGAGCGATATATATTAAAAAAAGGTCAACAATTAGTTACGCAACCAATAAAAGGAACAGCCAAACGTTCATCAGATGTTGACACAGACAAACAATTATTATTGCACTTAAAAAATAGCGAAAAAGAACGGGCGGAGAATGTAATGATAGTTGATTTGGTACGAAATGATTTGTCAAAAACAGCCGAAAAAGGGAGTGTAAAAGTAACAGAATTATGTGGTATTTATTCATTTGCTCAAGTGCATCAAATGATTTCCACTGTTGAGAGTGTTTTAAAAAAAGAATGTACACCTACCGATGCCTTAAAAAGTACTTTTCCTATGGGAAGCATGACTGGGGCTCCTAAATTTTCAGCAATGCAAATTATTGAAAATTTGGAAGTCACCAAAAGAGGGCTATATAGTGGGAGTATCGGCTATTTTACACCAAATGGCGATTTTGATTTTAATGTGGTTATCCGAAGCATTTTGTATAATGAAAGTGAAAAGTACGTTTCTTATTCCGTTGGTAGTGCCATCACGGCAAAATCAGCTATTGATGCGGAATATGAGGAATGTTTATTAAAAGCTAAAGCCATGCGACAAGTGTTAGAAAAATAGAACCAACAAACTTATAGTTTCAAAAATATGAATACAAAAATACACCATTTAATTACTTCATTAAACACGGATTTGATAGCACAAGACCGTAAAGATTTATTAAAAACCTTTACGAAATATTTGCAAGAAAAAGTAGATGCTAATCAAGAAATTCGTTTAAATTTTATTTGTACTCACAACTCTCGCAGAAGTCATTTATCGCAAGTTTGGGCACAAGCAATGGCTCATTTTTATGGGATTCCTAATTTGTTTTCATACTCAGGAGGTACTGAAGCTACTGCAATGTTTCATGTGGCTGCCAAAACACTTAGTAATCAAGGTTTTGAAATTAAACAATTATCCGAGGGTACAAATCCTATTCATAGTGTAAAATACGATCAGGACAAACATCCTATTATTTGCTTTTCAAAAACCTTTGATCATGCATTTAATCCGAAATCGAACTTTGCAGCAATTATGACTTGTTCCAGTGCCGATGAAAATTGCCCTTATGTAGCTGGAGCAGAAAAAAGAATAGCTATGACTTTTGAAGACCCTAAAGCCTTTGACAATACTCCCCAGCAGGCTGAAAAGTACGAAGAACGCAGCGTGCAAATTGCCACTGAATTAAAATACGTATTTAGTTTGCTTGAAAAATAGCTCTAATTATAAATATTGAAATTATCCAGTATGTTTTCTAAAATACACTGAATAATTTCTTTTATAAACAAGCGTTATTTTAACGTATATAAATAAAAAAATCACAAATTATTAAAACTCCAATATGAAGCAATTACTAATAGTTTCAATATTTATTTTAGGATTTATAAATGCAAATGCTCAAAAATGGATTACAGATTTGGACGAGGCAAAAAAAATTGCTGCGCTTGAAGATAAAAAAATAGTAATGGTTTTTATGGGATCAGATTGGTGTCCGCCTTGCAAAAAATTAAATAAGAATGTTTTAAGTTCAAAAGAGTTTAAGGCACATGCGGACAGGAACTATGTGATGGTAAAGGTTGATTTTCCTAAAAAAACTCCAAATTTGTTATCGGAAAATCAAACAGCCTATAACTTAGAATTATCAAAGCAATATAATCCTAAAAGAAAATTACCCAGAATCATAGTAATGAATGACAAAGCGGAGATTTTAGGAAAAACAGGTTACAAACGAATGAATCCGATGGCGTACATAAAATTATTATCTTCATTTTAGGGTTAGTATTTAGTCATCGATCTTACTATATTTGAGCTGTTATGCTCAATCAATTTATAACACATTTTAAGGCCTATTTTAAGCAGTATTCCAAAGGTACTGTTGGCGTAGCTATTAGTGGTGGTGTGGATAGTGTAGTGCTTGCTTATTTACTTAAGGAGGCTGGTTTTGATATTGCGCTTTTACATTGTAATTTTCAGTTAAGGAATATAGCCAGTAGTGGGGATCAAGCTTTTGTAAAGCGTTTGTCGGATCAGTGGAATGTTCCTTTTATAACAACTGAATTTAATACTAATGCTTACGCAGAAATTCATAAAACCTCTATTCAAATTGCAGCCAGAGAATTACGCTATCAGTGGTTTGAAAAAATGGCAAAAATACATCACTTGGGAAGTATTGCTACCGCACATCATGCCGATGATAATTTAGAAACTTTTTTAATTAATTTTTCAAGGGGAACTGGTTTGGAAGGACTAACGGGCATCCCTGAAAAAAATGGACTTTTTATACGACCATTACTGAAATTTACTAAAAACGAGTTGATAGCCTTTGCGAAAAATGAAAATTTATGTTGGCGAGAAGATGCTAGTAATTCAGATGTCAAATACCTTAGGAATCAGCTGCGTCATTTGGTCATCCCTAACTTAAAAAAGACTAACCCAAAATTACTTTCTAATGTTTCGCAAACAATAGGTTACCTAAAACAGAGTCAGGCGATTATTACTTCTTACATAAATACTGTAAAAACAGAAGTAATGTTGCCCGATATTACAACAGGTGGATTTAAAATTGATATAATTGCATTAAAGAAAGAAGCGCAATTGGATTTGGTATTGTTTGAGCTTTTTAAAAATTATGGTTTTACTGCTTGGGCGGATATTAAAAATTTATTAGAAAGTCAGTCTGGGTCAAAGGTGCTTTCTAAAACGCATGTATTACTTAAAGATAGATCTTACTTATTATTGTATGATTTGAACCAAAATAAAGGGGTGCCAAATGAGTATTATTTGCATAAGTATGGCAGTAAAATTTCAACTTCTAGCGGAAGCTTTTCAATTATGAAATCAATAGCAGCAAATGCACCAGTAATAAGTATTGAAATTGATGCTGACAAAATTAAATTTCCTTTGCATGTAAGAAAAAAGCAGGAAGGCGACTATTTTTATCCAGTAGGAATGCAAGGTAAAAAGAAACTAAGTAAGTATTATAAGGACGAAAAAATGTCGTTGCCTGAAAAGGAAAAAATTTGGCTTATTAGTTCGCAAAATGAAATCATATGGGTAGTGGGAAAAAGAGCCGATAGGCGTTTTAAAGTAACTGAAGCTACACAAACCAAAGCAATATTAATTTTTGAAAGTGATCATTCAATAAACTAATGTTATTTACACATTAATAATTGTAACTAATGAAAATATACAATAAGGATTTACTAAAATTCCTGTTTCTTTTTTTAATTTCTACGACCGCAACAGCGCAAGTTTTTAATCCAGTCACATGGAAAACTTCAACCAAGGATTTAGGTGGTAATGAGTATGAAATTCAATTTAAAGCCAGCATTAAGGAGGGGTGGCATGTATATAGCCAACATATTAAAGGAGACGAAGGTCCGTTACCTACTGAGTTTAGTGTAAAAGCTGAAAATATTACTCTTTTAGGAGGGGTAAGCGAGCCTAAAGGAATTGAAGGTTTTGATAAAACCTTTGAAATGGATATTAAATATTTTGAAACAGCGGCTGTTTTTATTCAAAAGTTGAAATTGCTTGACGGTTATACGGACCCAATAAAAGCATCAGTTCTTTTTATGGTATGTGATGATGAGCGTTGTCTGCCGCCTGAAGAAAAAGAATTTACTATTAATTTAAAAAGTAGTAAAGCGTCAGTTGCTACCAGCAGTTCAATTTCGGATAAAGATCAAAAATTGTCAGAATCGCTGAGGCTTCCTATAAAATCTAGTAATGAATTTAGGTTGTCATCCGTAGAAAAAAAAGGATTATGGAAGTTGTTTTTTTTGGGTTTTTTAGGGGGGTTGATCGCACTACTTACTCCATGCGTATTTCCAATGATTCCTTTGACCGTTTCGTTTTTTTCACATAGTTCAGGAAGTTCTAGTGAGGGCATAATGAAAGCGCTGTTGTACGGATTGTTCATTTTAACCATTTATATATTGGTCAGCGTTCCGTTTCATGTAATGGATTCTGTAAATCCGGATGTATTAAATAATGTATCCACAAATACATGGTTAAATGTGTTGTTTTTTGTCATATTTGTGGTGTTTGCTATTTCATTTTTTGGTTATTTTGAAATTACACTACCTGCAAAATGGAGTAATGCAATGGATTCCAAAGCAACAAAATTAGGTGGTGTTTTTGGAGTGTTTTTTATGGCCTTAACACTAACCTTAGTTTCCTTTTCATGTACGGGACCAATTTTAGGATCATTACTTGGGGGGTCCTTGTCTAATGACGGAGGAGCAATACAGCTAACTTACGGCATGGCAGGTTTTGGATTGGCATTAGCCTTACCGTTTGCATTTTTTGCATTGTTTCCAAATTTATTAAAAAGGCTTCCCAAAAGCGGTGGTTGGATGACTACCGTTAAAGTAGTTTTAGGTTTTATTGAATTGGCTTTTGCACTTAAGTTTTTATCAAATGCTGATTTAGTACAACATTGGGGTATCCTGAAAAGAGAAATTTTTATAGGATTATGGATTTTAGTTGCTTTAGGTCTTGCAGCTTATTTATTTGGATTGTTTCGATTTCCGCATGATGCACCAAATCAAAAAATTAATTTAAACCGAAAAATATTAGGAACAATTGCACTTGTATTTACAGGTTATTTAGTGCCAGGAGTATTACCTACTGATGCGCCCAATTTAAAATTACTAAGTGGCTTTCCGCCACCAACATTTTACAGCATTTATAACAAACACGAAACCAATACGCATTCATTCGGGAAACATGTGTTTACCGATTTTGATGCAGGTTTTGCTGCTGCAGAAAAAATGAATAAACCCATATTAATAGATTTTACTGGATGGGCGTGTGTAAATTGCCGAAAAATGGAAGAGCAGGTGTGGAGTGTTCCTAAGGTAAAAAAACTGTTAGATGATCAGGTTGTTTTAATTTCACTTTATGTTGATGATCGGAAAAAATTGAATAAAGAAAATCGTTTTACTTACCAATTTCCAAATTCTTCAAAATTGAAAAAAATAAAGACCATTGGGGATAAATGGGCAACTTTTCAGACTATCAATTTCAAAAATAATTCGCAACCTTATTACGTATTAATGGATACAAGCTATAATTTATTGCAAAATCCTGTAGGATATACACCAGATGTTGATACTTACTACAATTGGTTAAAAGAAGGAGTAGCAAAAAGTGTTAAAAATTAATAAAAGTATTAGGATTTTTTGATTGTTTTGAAACAAATAATAAAAACGAAAATACAATCCTTTAATTTGGCTTTTTGTTGAATTTATTTTAACAAAATGCTCTATTTAGTAAAAATGCCACAATTTATTAATCGAAAACGTTTTAGTTTTTTGCTAGATTAGGTTATTATATCCTTTTAAAATACTTTTGGGCTAAATGACTAAAAAAATCAAAAAAATAGGTGTACTTACATCGGGTGGCGATGCACCAGGAATGAATGCAGCCATAAGAGCAGTAGTGCGAACTTGTGTGCATTATAATGTTACTTGTGTAGGTATTTACGAAGGGTATAAGGGATTAATTGAAAACAATATGATTGAGCTTGATGCGCGATCAGTTGCCAATACCATTAATAGAGGAGGAACTTTTTTAAGATCAGCCAGATGTTTGGAGTTCATTCAACCCGAAGGAAGAGTAATAGCGCATGAAAACCTACTAAAACAAGGTATTGATGCCTTAGTGGTAATAGGAGGTGACGGAAGCTTTACGGGAGCTTTAAAATTAAATAACGAATTTAATTTCCCAGTAGTTGGTATTCCTGGTACTATAGATAATGATATTAACGGTACTGACTATACAATAGGATACGATACTGCTTTAAATACAGTGGTACATGCTATTGATAAAATAAGGGATACGGCAAGTTCACACAATCGTTTATTTTTAGTTGAGGTAATGGGGCGCGATGCTGGAGATATTGCTATTAGTGCTGGTATCGGAGGTGGTGCTGAAGAAATACTTATTCCTGAAAAAGATGATTTTAGCATTGATCGTTTAATGGAGTCATTGGAACATAGCCGTATCACAGGTAAAACATCAAGTATCATTATAGTTGCTGAAGGGAAAAAAGGGATGAATATCCTTGAAATGAGGGATTATGTACACAAACACCGACCTGAATACGATGTTAGGGTGTCCGTGCTTGGGCATTTGCAAAGGGGAGGAGCACCTAGTTGTACTGATAGGGTATTAGCAAGTAAATTGGGTGTAGGCGCTGTTGATGCACTTATGAAAGGACTTACTAACGTAATGATTGGTGTTAGTCACCGTAAAGCAGTCACTGTTGATTTAAATGTGGCTCTTGATAAAAATAGAAAATTAGACAGAGACTTACTGCGTGTTGCAGACATAGTTTCTTTATAATAAATTAAATAGTAAACTAAAATTTGAAATATGAGTACTTTAAAACTAGGAATTAACGGTTTTGGACGTATCGGTAGAATTGCATTCCGTGTAGCTGCAAAAAGAGATAACGTAGAGATTGTTGCTATCAACGATTTGTTGGATGTTGAACATTTAGCATATTTACTGGAATACGATTCAGTACACGGTAAATTTGACGGTACAGTTGAGGTGAAAGATGGAAGTTTAGTAGTAAACGGTAAAACAATCCGTATTACAGCCGAAAGAAATCCTGAAGATTTAAAATGGGATGCTGTAGGTGTTGACGTTGTACTTGATTGTACAGGGATTTTTACAACATTAGATAAAGCTCAAGCTCACATAAAAGCAGGTGCTAAAAAAGTGGCTATTTCAGCACCATCTGCTGATGCACCAATGTTTGTAATGGGTGTAAATGATGATAAATTAACGAACGATCATACAATTGTATCTAATGCATCTTGTACTACTAACTGTTTAGCTCCGTTGGCTAAAGTTATTGAGGATGAATTTGGTATTCAAGAAGGATTAATGACTACTGTACATGCTGCTACAGCAACTCAAGCGGTTGTTGATGCCCCTTCTAAGAAAGATTACAGAAGTGGTCGTTCTTCATTAAATAATATTATACCAGCCTCTACTGGTGCAGCTAAAGCTGTTGGAAAAGTAATTCCAGAATTAAATGGATTATTAACAGGTATGGCTTTCCGTGTACCAACTGCTGATGTTTCAGTTGTTGATTTAACGGTAAAAACTAAAAAAAATGCTTCAATGGCTGATATTCAAGCTGCAATTAAAAAAGCTGCTGATGGACCAATGAAGGGAGTGTTAAAATATACTGATGAAGCCGTTGTATCTCAGGATTTTGTTGGTGAAACACATACATCTACTTTTGATTCTGGTGCTAGTATCGCATTGAACGATAACTTTTTTAAGCTAATATCTTGGTATGATAATGAATATGGTTATTCTACTAAATTAGTTGACTTGGCTACCAAAATTGGGAACCTATAATATATTTTAAAAGCCCTGTATGAAAATTATGGGGCTTTTTGTATTTTAACATTACAAATTACAAACCACCTAAAATATACTCTATGATATTACTTGCCGATGGAGGATCAACTAAATGCGATTGGATACTTTTAGATCACAATGGTAAACAAGTACTTAAAACTAGAACTAAAGGTTTAAATCCAGCTGTTTTTAAATCAGAGGTTCTTAAAACTAGGCTTTACGCTAATGAAGATTTAAAATCATACAAAGATCAAGTTAAAAGTGTACACTTTTACGGAGCTGGTTGTGGTACTCCTGAGCCAACTAAAATTTTAGAAGATATATTAGTAGACTATTTTGGTGATTCCGAAGTAATGGTTAAAGAAGATATGGTTGCTGCCGTATTTGCAGCTACTACCGAACCTGGAATTGTATGTATTTTAGGAACAGGCTCAAATAGCTGTTATTTTGATGGGGATAACATTCATATGGAAGTAGAATCTTTAGGCTATGTACTTATGGATGAAGCTAGCGGAAACTATTTTGGAAAACGTTTGCTACGTGATTACTACTATAAAAGAATGCCAAAAGCGATTGCTGAAGAATTTGAAAAGCGTTACGATCTTTCGCCTGATGCCATAAAGGAAAACGTGTACAGGAATGAAAATCCAAATACCTATTTAGCTAACTTTGCAGAATTTATTTTTACAAGCGAAGAGCGTAATGGATACTTTTATCTCTTAATTACTGAAGGCATTAAAAAGTTTATTGAAAATAGAGTAATGTGCTTTCCTGAAGCACAAAACGTACCCATTCATTTTATTGGCTCTATTGCCCACTTTAGTCAGGACATCATTAGAGATGCTTTATTACCTTACCATTTAACGATGGGTAATATTGTTCGCAGACCCATTGATGGTATAATTGATTATTACAGAAACGAAATATTGGCATAAAACTACTTTTTATCATTCCGTATTATTTAAGAACTTTTTCGCTACATACAATATTTTCCAAAATATTTTGTAGCAGAACAAAATAATCAACCAGATGCATTTTTCTGACATTAGGAAAGTGCTTTTTGTTGACTAAATTTTATATAAAACCT
>NZ_AFPB01000157.1 GCF_000218485.1 Aquimarina agarivorans
ATTGATAACTTAAATAAAAAGATTATATAATATTAGATACGCAACTATTGAAATGTTGCAGGAATAAAATTTTATAGTGTTAAATGTTTGTTAGTAAAATCAAGGTTTTTTAATAATGATTATTGATATAAAAAAAGCCAACAAATACATGTTGGCTTTTTACGTAACCAGGTAAGTAACTTGTCTAATTTTTACTCTTCATCCTAATTCCGTTTTCGTCAATATGTAAGTTAAATTCATCATCGTCGCTGTTAAAATTAATATCAATACTATCATCATTATCCTCATATTCAGCATCCCAGTGATGCTCATTGCAATTTAAACAGTGCACGCTATTGGTATCTATTTTTAGGTATTGGTTTTCTTTACTTTTAATAGGAATGTTATTATTATGACTACTCCAAGTATTAAAATCATAAGTGTTTCCATCGGCATATAAAGTCATTCCTACGGGCAAGTGCAAGGTTACCGTGATTTTTTGATCTCGGAATTGACTTTTTATTTCGGACAATGCAAAGGCATCTAAAAGTAATGTGTTTCCTGTAAGTTGGTAATTGTATTTCAGTGTTTCAGCTCTGTTTTTTGCATTTTCATAACTATTTCCTTGTGCATTTTTAGCTATTTGTATGCTAGCGGTAGTTGCTTGTGTCGACTTTACGTTAATCCTGATATCTTGAAGAACGATGACTTGTTCATTATTTTCATTAGTTCTAATATTAAATCCGTCCGAATGGTCAAACTCATTCACATAACGATCATCAATTAACATTTTCACATTCAGTGTGTCTGTATGGTTGAAGTACAAATTTTCAGTAGCTGTAACTCGTGCATCAAATGCGCGTTCACTGGCTTGTTTTACTCCTAAAAATGTCAGTCCAGCAAGGGCTATAAACCATAGTGAAACCAGTACTATTTTAGCTGTTTTACCTATAGATTTTAAGTTTTCAATTAAAATTTTTAGTCCAAGTATAAATATGAAAAAGAAAGGAATGCCAACTACCAAAAGTACCAATAACGAAATCAGCCATAATGGGGCGCCTACATTTACCACATCAACATAGTCAATCCACGGAGCGTCAAAAATATTAAAAGTTGTAAGATCAAACAGTGCTAAAAGCAAACTTATAATACTGATTCCAGAAACAAATAATAGGAGCAGTCCTACCGCTTTGCCAATAAGTTTGAGACAAAACCGTAACACTTCGGAAAGGCCTTCAAAAAAATTGGAGGAAGTAGATTTTACTTTATCACCGTATTTGGCATAATCTGCATTTTTAACGTGATCGGATACATTTTCAAAACCTTCTTTAATTTTTTTTTCAATGTTACTTATATTTATGGCCTCGCCGCGCATAGCTAATTGATCTGCAGTACTAACAGCTTTTGGAACAAAAATCCATAGAGAAATATAAATAAGGAAGAATGTTCCGCTTGACCCCAAAGTGAACACAACCCAAAAGATTCTGATCCAAATGGGGTCTATTCCAAAGTAATACCCCAGTCCGGATGACACCCCACCTGCGTAAGCGTTTGTAGGATCTCTAAATAATTTTCTTGTAATTTTTTTGCGGGTGGTAGCGTCTTGACTTTCTTCGTAGGATTCTTCACCTACATTGTAATCTTCGGGTTGTCCCATTATGTTAATAATTTCGTCTACCTCCTTGTTACCTATTACTTGTCTTTCATTTTGTATGCGCTCATTAAACAGCTCGGCAATGCGCGCTTCAATATCTGAAAGAATTTCTTCGTGCCCTTGTTCGCTGGCAAAAGAACGCTTTACGGCTTCTAAGTAATTTTGAAGCTTTAGGTAAGCATCCTCATCAACATGAAAGAAAATGCCAGCAAGATTGATGTTTA
Organism: Aquimarina agarivorans; assembly: GCF_000218485.1. Classification (GTDB taxonomy): domain Bacteria; phylum Bacteroidota; class Bacteroidia; order Flavobacteriales; family Flavobacteriaceae; genus Aquimarina; species Aquimarina agarivorans. The sequence continues at coordinate 1,858 of NZ_AFPB01000157.1, forward strand.
TAGTCTTGTTCATTTTAGTCGTTTTTTGTAGTGTTGGTTACTAAGTTTACAGCTTGTTGTAGTTCGTTCCAGGTGGTGTTTAATTCATTTAAAAATAATTTGCCAGTTTCAGTAAGTTCGTAGTATTTACGGGGAGGACCTGAGGTTGATTCCTCCCAACGATAGTTGAGTAGTCCGGCATTTTTTAGCCGGGTAAGTAATGGGTATATAGTACCTTCTACAACTAACATTTTAGCATCTTTTAGTGTTTTAAGAATTTCTGCAACATAAGCATCCTCATTATTTAATATGGATAAAATACAGTATTCTAAAACTCCTTTGCGCATTTGCGCTTTTGTGTTTTCAATCTTCATAAGAAGGGTTTAGGTTCAATACTTGTTTTAAATAACAGGAAATAAGTATCACCTATTATTTTCTTATGCAAATATATATCTAAAAACAGGTACTATGCAAAACAAAGTACTGTATTTTTATTTTTTTTAACATTTTTGTTGTGATAGTTGTAAATACTTAAAGTGAAAATATGTGTAGAATAGAAAAATAGATGAACAATAGTTTAGTGGCTGATTGTTAGTTTTTTATAGATATTTGTGTATGTAATTAAATTATCATAATTTTTTTTAACATTATATTTGGTTTTTCATTTTTGAGATAAAATGGAAAGTTTGGTCTAATTTTTGGAAATAAACATTCACCTGACTAATCAGGTGAAAAAACAAAATAATTTTAAATATCATGAAAAAAACAGTAATAAGTTTAGTGGCAATTTTTACAATTAGTTTATCATTTGCGCAAGAACAAAATATAGGGGTAAAAGCTGCAGATACGCTTAATCCTGTTGAAGCTTTGGATCAAAGTAAATTAAAAGTAGATGAAAAAATTTCAGAAGAAACTAAAGATGAGTTAGAAGGAGGAATTGATGAACTTGAAAAAAAGAAGAAAGAAGTTGAAAAGGAAAAGGAGAGATTAGCTGAAGAAAAACTAGAAGCAAAAAGGCTTAAGAAAGAAGAGAATTTAAAAAAGAAGCAGGAACAGGCTGAAAAGAAAAAAGCTAAAGAAAAAGCTAAGGCAGAAAAGATAAAGAAGAAAAAAGAAAAATTAGCAGAAAATATTGCTGCTAAAAAAGCTACTATTAAAAAGTTGGAGCAAAAACTAGATAAAACAAAGAATCAATTAAAAACTCAAAAACATAAACTTTCGGATCTTAAGATTAAAAAGAAAGAATTGAAAGTTGAAGAACTTAAAGTTGCTATAAAAAAGCAAAAAAATAAATTAAGTAAGTTGTTGAAATAGATGGATTTAATTTTAAAGGTGATATCCTGCCAAGTGTGTAAAATCTAAAAAAATATCGGGGGTCATGACCCCCGATATTTTTTTAGATTTTATTTACTTATAAAGAAAGGATTCAACTTTAAAAAAGTCAAACCCTCTATATTTTAAACTTACACATTTTATGGGGGTAGAGTCTATAGGATCAATTTTCATTAATTCTATTCTGTAATTGATAAATAGGCAGAAAAATACCTTTTTCCTAATTCACGTTGACCTTTGGCGTTATAATGGATTTCATCAATAAGGTCGTTTTCTTTTTTTATTACAAAGGGAAAATCAGGGTCAGCATAAGCAGTATATTTTTGTCTTAACGGAGTGTTTTTTATAAATTCTTGTTGTATTTTTCGTAATTCATTTTGGCCTACCCAAAAAGGAACCATGCCGCCTACAATAAAAGGGAGTCTTTCAGAGTTTAAGTCTTTTCTTATTGAATTAATAAACTTGTCTAATAGAATATCATAATTAGTAAGTCCAGTATCTGATTCTCCTTGATGCCATAATATCGCTTTAACTATACTTTTTGGGTGTTTTTGTTTAACAAAATTTACACGTTCAATCAAATCTTCATATAAAAACTCAGATATTTTCCATTCTTTTTTTAATGATGCCCCACCAAATCCACATGGTATGAGTAAAATAGGTTTAGCTTTTTTTTTATGATTTTTATAGAGTTTTGCGAATGTAAGACCAAATCCAATCTTATTTTTTCTAGCTGTATGATGTTGTAATGGTTCATTAGCTTGGCTAATCATAAAGTCAAATATTGAAAACCGACCTAATTGAAAAATATCTTTGTCAGGGGTGTCTATTTTGGTGTCTAATCCTGAACCTGCTAGTGTGTTGGATTGTCCAGCAATAATAAATATATCAAAACCAGTATCGTCAAAAGTTTTAAATTCGCAAGATATTAGACTAATTAATAAAAATTTTTGTAAATAGCTTTTAAACATTATTAATTATGATTTTTTAATAAAAAATAGAATCTTAAAATAATACTACTGTTTGTTTGTATTGAATTATTACTATTGGAGTCAAACAGAAAATTTAATCCGACTTGATTACTAATAGACCAATTTTTGTGTAAAAAATATTCGCCCCCTATATGTATGTTGATCAATTTGGTTTTGCTTGTATTAATACCTATTTGTGGTCCACTATATATTATAAAATTTTCAGAAATTTTTTTTAAATAATCTAAACTTAATCTTAATGATCCTCTTACCCTAGTAGAATTTTCTTTTTGATTAATAAAGGTTATGTTGGTGTTGTTTTCAATTCTTAGTTTATTGCTAATTTGATAATTCATACTAATCGGGCTGGAGTTGTTGAATAGAAAGAGATCATCAAAACTTTCATTAAGATTAAAAAAAGATGACCCCAGTCCAAATCTTTTTTTTGAAGAAGCTTCTTGACAAAAAGAATTCACTGTAAAGAAAAAAATAATAAGTGTTGTTGTTGATCTTTTCATAGGGGCTAATTGTTACAATTTTTTAAATTTAAATATAGATTTTTTATTCATAAAGAAAGTAAGGTGAAATTATATTTTTTAATGCAAAAGATTTAAAAGAGATATGATGATATGTGTTATTATCATTCAGGTTTGTTTATTTTTGCAGCAAATTAAAAAAGTACCCTATGTTATCAGTTTCAAATTTATCTGTACAGTTCGGCAAGCGCGTATTGTTTGATGAAGTAAATACACAATTTTCGCAAGGGAATTGTTACGGAATTATTGGCGCGAACGGAGCCGGAAAATCTACGTTTTTAAAAATATTAACGGGTAAATTAGAGGCAACATCTGGTCATGTTCATTTAGAGCCAGGTAAGCGTATGTCTGTTTTAGAACAGAATCATTATGCATATGATGAATACAACGTTTTGGAAACTGTGGTTATGGGGAATAAAGATTTGTATAAAGTAAAATCTGAAATGGATGCACTTTATGCAGATTATGATGATAAAAATGCTGACAGAATAGGTGAGCTACAGGTTCAATTTGAAGAAATGAATGGGTGGAATGCTGATAGTGATGCAGCTCAAATGTTATCAAATCTAGGGATAAAGGATGATTTGCACTACACTATGATGGCGGATTTAGATGGTAAGCAGCGTGTACGTGTTTTAATAGCTCAGTGTTTGTTTGGAAATCCAGATGTATTAATTATGGATGAGCCTACCAATGATTTGGATTATGAAACAATTACTTGGTTGGAAAACTTTTTAGCAAATTTTGAAAATACTGTGATTGTAGTATCTCACGATCGACATTTTTTAGATGCTGTTTGTACTCATATTTCTGATATTGATTTTGGAAAAATAAACCACTACAGTGGGAATTATACTTTTTGGTATGAATCTTCACAATTAGCAGCTAAGCAACGCGCACAGCAGAATAAAAAAGCTGAAGAAAAAAAGAAGGAGTTGCAAGAATTTATTGCACGTTTTAGTGCTAATGTGGCAAAGTCTAAGCAAGCGACTTCGCGTAAAAAAATGATTGAAAAATTAAATGTAGCAGATATAAAACCTTCGAGCAGAAGATATCCAGCTATTATTTTTGAACGTGAGCGTGAAGCTGGGGATCAAATTTTGAATATTGAAGGTTTGGCGGCAAGTCAAGACGGAGATGTGTTGTTTAAAAATATTGACCTAAATTTAGCTAAGGGGGATAAAGTGGTTATTTATTCGAAAGATTCTAGAGCAGCTACTGCTTTTTATGAAATTATAAATGGAAAACTAAAAGCCGATGCGGGTGAATTTGCATGGGGTGTGACTACCAATCAGGCTTATTTGCCATTAGATAATAGTGAGTATTTTGAAAATGAATTAACACTTGTGGATTGGTTGCGCCAATGGGCAAAGACTGAAGAAGAGCGAGAGGAAGTTCATATTCGTGGATTCCTAGGTAAGATGATTTTTAGTGGCGAGGATGCCTTTAAGACTTCGAACGTATTATCTGGAGGTGAAAAAGTACGTTGTATGCTATCGCGAATGATGATGACCAGAGCCAATGTTCTTATGTTGGATGAGCCTACAAATCACTTGGATTTGGAATCTATTACTGCATTTAATAACTCCTTGAAAAACTTTAAAGGTACTGTATTGCTAACTACGCATGATCATGAATTTGCGCAAACCGTTGGTAATAGAGTTGTAGAGTTAACTCCTAACGGAGTGATAGATCGTTACACCACTTTTGATGAATATATGAGCGACCCAAAGATTAAAACTCTTCGAGAAAAAATGTATAGCTAGGTTTCCGTAAGGGCTTAAGTTGTTTTTGAAGAGTAAAGATTTAGAGTGTATAGCTTTAAATGTTATTATTTATGGCTTTTCGACTCAATGAAACACCTGGATTGCTTGATATTTACTTAGTTTAATGTTGCCTATTTAATAAAAGCTTAAAAGCTGAGATTATTAGCGCTAAGCAGAAGAAAAATTTTTACTGATAGTTAATCAAAAAGTAGGGTTTGGTCATCAATAGAGGTCTTAGTTTTCATGATGTGCTGTTGTAATGCTGCTCGATAATATTAAATTTCCATTTAACGGTTCTCTTGTGCTATGTACTTTGTAAAGTTATTGTAGTAAAGATTAGGCTTGTGTTTTTTTTGGTTGGACAAGAAAGAAAACATAAACGTAGCTTTAGCTACAGTGATATTTTATTTTGAAGTGTCAAGCAAAAAAGAATCCCTTTAATTGAAAATCTAACTTCCGAAACGATATTATCAGGCCAGTGCTAATTTTAATCTTGGAAACAAGATTGATGCGCTAAAATATAAATTCCTACATTTTATGCACTTCTATTTGATGTAAGTAAATTCGAATATTCTATAAAATCTTCAAATGCAGCTTTTCTAAAACCTAAATGAGCTTTATTGAAGCTGTTTTTCAAATAATATGGGCATAGTATGAGCGATAGTGTTGTTATTTAAATAGTCGCTAATAGTTAAATTTGTTTTTAACAAACATTTTAGTGTTTAGTTTTTGTTTTATTTATATTAAAAAAAGCTAAAATTTAACTTAATGAATGGTTAATGAATTTACATACTAATAATTTAAATGCTGTTAAATTAGTAATTAGGTAAAATAATAAAGCCTAAATTTTTTATTTACTAATTCTTTCCACTGTTATGGTATATATACCTATAATTGATGAACTTGCGTATGACTTAAGCCGGTTTTAAGTACAATTTATCTAGTCTAACAATAACACAATAACTATACTATGAAAAGCAAGAAATTGTTAAGGGTACTTTCCTATGCCTCTATTTTCGCAGCAGTACACGTTCAAGCCCAAAACGCCCAGCAAGTCAAAAAAATCCAGAGTGAGTACAACATGCTCGAGATTGAAAGCCTCCAACAAAAATTTAATAAAACCGCAAAAGCACAAAAAACTAAGGCTTTACAAATGGCTAAAAGTAAAGGCTGGAAATCGATAATTAAAACAAAAGATGGAAGAGTACTTGAGCTACAAAAAGTAGTAGATGGTAAACCAATATATTATACTACTTATAATACAGATGCAGCATTATCTACTAGAACAAATCACTTACAAACCAATGGCTCTTTAGGTTTAAATTTAATGGGTCAAGGTATGGTAGCTCACGTTTGGGATGGAGGAGTTGCCAGAGCAAGTCACCGAGAGTTTGATGGTTCCGGAGGGAATAACCGATATACTATTGGAGATGATGCAGGATTAGGATTAAATTTTCATGCTGCACATGTTACAGGTACTATTGTTGCAGCTGGTATAAGAAATGATGCAGAAGGAATGGCGCCTCACGCTCGAGCTGTTGGTTACGACTGGAATAACGACATTGCCGAAGCCGTAAATGCAGCTGGTAATGGTATGTTGGTGTCAAACCATTCGTACGGTTTTGCAGCCAGAGATAGGCAAGGTCGCGTTCAATTACCACAATATTTTTTTGGTGGGTATATTGAAGATTCCAGAGACTGGGACGTTGTAACATTTAATGCGCCAGATTATTTACCAGTTGTAGCAGCAGGAAATGATGGGAATGATAACTCGGCGAATAATAATCCTACTGGAGGTTTTGGATTTGATAAACTAACTGGAGCTTCAACTTCAAAAAATACGTTGGCTGTGGCCAACGCCCAAGATGCAAGAGTTGGTGGTAATGGTAATTTGATTTCAGTAAGTATTAATAGTTCTAGTAGCGAAGGGCCTACTGATGATCTTCGTATTAAACCTGATATCACAGGAAATGGTACCGGAGTATTGTCAATTTTAGATTCCAGTAATACTGCGTATAGAGAGTTAACAGGAACCTCAATGGCATCACCCAATGTAGCAGGATCTTTATTATTGCTACAACAGCATTATAACAACTTAAATAATACATTTATGAAAGCTGCTACTTTAAAAGGTTTAGCGCTTCATACAGCTGATGATGCAGGACCCACAGGACCTGATGCTATTTTTGGCTGGGGATTATTAAATGCTAAAAAAGCAGCAGAAGTAATATCGGCAGATGGTGATAATACTATAGTTGATGAATTAGTTTTAAGCTCAGGGCAAACGTATTCAATTACAGTTGAATCTGACGGATCATCACCATTGTTATCATCTATTTCTTGGACGGATCGTCCGGGTAGGGCAATAACTTCAGCAAGCTCAGCGCCAGTATTAGTTAATGATTTGGATATCCGAGTTTCTAAAGGAGAGAATTCAGCTTTACCTTATGAACTTACAGGAGCTACAACCAGTGCTCGAAGAGATAACAACGTAGATCCTTTTGAGCGTGTTGATATCAATAACGCTTCGGGAACTTATACAATTACAGTGAGGGCTAAAGGAAATCTAGTAGGAGGCAGTCAAAGATTTTCGTTAATTGTAACGGGAATTAGGGGGTCATCATCAACACCAAACCCAGTACCTCCTACTACTGTAAGCTATTGCGATTCAAAAGGAGATAATGCGCAAGCTGAATGGATTGATAATATTGAGTTGGGTGGTATTTCTAATACTTCGGGAGCAGGAAGTGGGTATTCAAACTTTACATCTCAAGTAGGTACTTTGTCAAGAGGAAGTTCTAATACTATGATTGTTAGTGCTGCTTTTAGTGGGCAATCTTATACTGAGTTTTGGTCAGTATGGATTGATTTTAATAAAAACGGAACTTTTGAAGCTAGCGAAAGAGTAGTCAATGGATCTTCGTCTAGTGCGGCAAACTTAAGTACTACTGTTGATGTACCTTCAAATGCAGCTTTAGGTAGCACGCGTATGAGAGTATCTATGAAATATAATGCTGCTTCTAGTCCTTGTGAAACATTTGAATTTGGAGAGGTTGAAGATTATACTATTAATATCATTGGAACCTCAGCAAATAGCACATTTAATAATACATCAATTGCTGCTACAAGTTTAAATAGTTCAGAAATCTATACTACTTCAGGAGGAACAAATACGCAAGACTTTGTTGGTTTTGCTACAACTGATGAGACCACTATTTTAGGTGACGAAGCTCCAACAGCGCTTGAGGTTTATCCTAACCCATCTAATTTGGAGGTACATGTTGGACTTAGTACTATCGAAAATTCAGAAAGCTCCTATAAAGTCATTAACTCGGCAGGACAAGTATTAAAAATTGGAACGTTGAAAGAGGAACAGATTAATGTATCTGATTTAACTCAAGGTCTTTATATATTGGAAGTTAATGATGGACAACGTGTATTTTATACGCAAATAATTAAAAAATAAATCAACTACACACTAATTACTAAATTTAGATTTAAAACCCAGGCACATTGTTGCTTGGGTTTTTTATTTTTAGAATTTCATTATCGGTTTTAGAAATCACTAAACTTTCATAACTGATTTTGCAAGGAATGGAATTAATCAAATTGATAGGAAATTCTAAATCTTCTTTACGGTAAGGACTCAGTGCACAAAAAGGGAGCAACTCAACATTTAGTATTA
>NZ_AFPB01000156.1 GCF_000218485.1 Aquimarina agarivorans
GTTAATAACGTGTTTTTTGTTGTCCTAATATGGCAGGGCGAAGTTCAATAGTAGCTTTATCAAACTTCATTTGGTTAGAAATAGCATATTGCCACCAAGCGTTATCTCTAGTGGCTTCTACCGATAGGATAAGCCCTAATAATCGTCCTTTGCCATAAGGTAAGCCATCATTATCCGCTGCTTTTTTTATATCGTACTCAAAGTGTAATAAATTTATAGCCCTATCATCTATATGTAAAATTGCTATTACCATTTGTGTTGTTTTGTAGTGTGATATAAATATAATTGTTAACTATTTAATTGAGAGGTAATTGTTGGTGTTTTAAGTTTGTTGAGTAATGTTTTGTAACGATTCTTGTATGGTGCGTTTGCTTCCTGAAGAGAGCACATGCATTACACAAATTGTGTGCGTACCTTGAATGGTAAATATAGTTCATTTAATGAATGTCCCAAAGGGTGTGAGTCCCAGATACGAGGAAGTAACGCTCCTAAGTAAAGCAAGTGGCAAGGTTGATAGGGGTGACCCAATGACTGAAGTAAGCCAGACTGCGTGGTTGGTGCTGAGGAATACTTTTTTATGAGGTTTTATGAAATAAAACCAAATGTCTAGTAGACATTTTGAATAAATAAAGCGGTGATGTGACTGGCAGATATGATATGAGGCTGTAAGGTTGGATAAGTAGGCACATAACAGCAACGTCCCAAACGTTTTTTTTTAAGCGATAACCGAAGCAGTAGATTCAGCAGCTATTGACCAAAGGGTATTTACCTTACCAAGAGGGCAGAGCGTTAAAAAATGATTTTATAAATCATTTTAGTGAATGAGCCAGCTGGCGTCAGGCTAAATCGATCCACGAGTTTGGATGTAAAGAGAAGTCAGCAGAAGCCATAGTACTTATGGGAAACGAGCATTGTGAAACGTGGAAAACAATGAGGACTCACAACTAAGGAAGGGCTGAACGTTAATGGGTCTTTGATGAACATAGGAATAGCGGTACGTTAAGGATAATTTTCTAGTACTATTATAGCCTATGATTAAAGGAGACCACTTAAGAGATTAGGCATCATTAACGAACCGCCAAGTACACGGCGAAATTCCCCTTTGCCTACTCGACTAAATAATGTTTTTTAGATTATTCCTTTCAGCCCATTCATAATTTGTACTTCTTCCTCCAGATTCTTCTTGTTTTAAAATACCTTTTGAAATTAAGTCTTTTATATCTCTTAGTGCAGTATCAGTAGAGCACTTTGTGATTTTAGCCCATTTTGAAGTTTTTAATTTTCCGTCAAAACCGTCTAATAGTTGATTTAGCATTTTTCTTTGTCTACTATTCAAATCTGTTTCATTGTGATATTCCCAAAAATTAGCTTTATGTAAAACTTTTTGAAGTGTTGATTCTGTTGATTGAAGTGAACGATGTAAACAATTTAAAAACCATTCCAACCATTCAGTAATATCTCCTGAACTATGCTGTACTTTTTGCAAAATTGTATAATAGGTTTTCTTTTCAGTTAAAATTTGATTAGATAGACTATAAAATCTAAAAGCGCTTCCTTCTGATTTTGCTAATAGTAAATCAGTTAAAGCTCTAGCTATTCGTCCATTTCCATCGTCAAATGGGTGAATAATTATAAACCAAAAATGTACAATTGCAGACTTGATGACAAGGTCTATTTCATTCTCATTATTTATCCATTCAAGTAATACATCCATCTCATTTTGTATTTCAGAATGATTTGGAGCTTCAAAACGAACTTTTTCTTTACCCATAAGACCTGAAACAACTTGCATTTTGTCTTTTCGATAACGACCTATATCAATTTTGCTCATTCCACTATAACCAGTAGGGAATAATGAGGCATGCCAACCAAATAACCTTTCATTGGTTAAATTTTTATCATAATTTCTTGTTGCATCTAACATCATTTCAACTACACCTTCTACATCTCTACCAACGTGCACTAATCCTGAAGATTCGATCCCTAATTTTTGAGCTATTGAAGAACGAACTTGGTTAAAATTTAAAAATTCACCTTCAATTTCTGATGATTTTAAGACGTCTAAAGTCAAAGTTGATAAATAAGTTTCTTCTTTTAGATTAAATCCAAGATTACTCATTTGCCCAAATATCTTTCCCTGGAAGTATCTTACTTTTCCTAAAATATTTCCAATTCGTTTTTCATCCCAAGTAAAGTCAGGCCATTGGTTGTATTTGTATATATATTTGGGCATTTGCGGTTATTAATTGATTTAATTACCGCAAATATAAGGAGAATATTGGGGTTTATTTGTCGAAAATTTGTTTTTATGCTCCACGCGTAGTAACTATTTTCATGGTATTATTTTACTAAATATTTGAATTTAAAATATATACCGCTAAAAAATGCAAATACTGTCCTGTAAAACCAAGTGTGCCAAAGTTAAATATGGAAAAGGCATACAACGAAGTGGGTACGAATATCTCATTGAGGAAAATAAACAGCGAATTGAAAACAATAAAGAGCTATACCGAAAAGGACGACAAATTGTAGGATACCCTTATAGCACTATAAAGCGACAATAGGTATTTTCATATATCTCAACAAAAATGTATTGATAGAGCTAGTGCAGAAGTTGGATTTATATTTACCTGATTATAATTTGAAAAGAATCTTTAATATTGTGGGCAAAAACTTGCTAAAATCTTACATCAAAAGTATGATTCATCATTCTGGACACTTCAAAATAAAACACCACTATAGCCAAGATTACGCTTATGTTTTCTCTGTTATCTAAAAAAAAATAATTTTTATTTAAGTAATTTAAAATTAGAATTGGTGCAAAATAAAGAAAGAGGCAGCCAAAATTGAATTTGAGTTGCCTTTTCCTTATTTAAAGGTGCAAAATTGAATTTGCACATCAAATGTTGTTGATTTACACCATTTAAAATTGTTTGCTTTTCATAAAATAGTTTACCAGCAGGATTGATCAATAAGTGTGGCAATACAGCCAGTCCAACCTGTTTGATGACTGGCACCTACGCCTCTACCATTGTCACCATGGAAGTATTCGTAAAACAATATTAAATCTTTAAAATGAGCATCTTTATATATTTCAGAATGTAATTGATGTACAGGCCTGTTTCCTTCCGCATCTTTTTTGAAAATATGTAATAGGTTGTTGTTAATTTTAGTGCTCAGTTCTTTTAAGGTATAGCGCTTGTCGGTTCCGTTGGGACAGTTAATTAAAAAATTGTCACCATAGTATTTGTAATATTCTAACAACGACTGTACAAATAAAAAGTTCATAGGCATCCAAATAGGACCTCGCCAGTTGGAGTTACCACCAAATAGGTAAGTTGATGATTCTGCAGGATCGTACTTTACAACAAACTCGGCACCATTAATACTTAATTTATACGGATTGCTATGAATTTTTGATAACGCTCGAATACCATAAGCACTCATAAATTCATCTTCATTAATTAAAGCTTCCAGCAGACGTTTCATTCGTTTTGATGGTACCATGGAAAGTAATAAGTCTTCACCATTATTATATTCTTCTATTACAAGGTATTGGTTGGTTTTTATTTTGTAATTCCGGAACCACTCCAGTCTGCGAACAAAATCTTTAAGCTTGTTTAGTTTTTCTTTTTCTAAAACCAATACGGCATTAAGTGTCATTAGTCCAACTAATGATCGTATTTTAATAGGAATAAAGTCATTGTTTGGCATGATTAACACATCGTAAAAAAAGCCTTGTTCTTCATCCCAACTTCCTTTAAAGTTTTCGCCTATTGTATTTAACGAAGCTGCAATATGTACAAAATGCTCAAAAAATTTGGTACACATGTCTTCAAACGAAGGATCGTGCAATGCAATTTCAACACTAATTTGCAGCATATTTAACGAAAACATTGCCATCCAGGCAGTTCCATCTGCTTGTTCCAAGTGGCCCCCGCCAGGTATTTCGTTACTACGGTCAAATATTCCAATATTATCTAACCCTAAAAATCCGCCTTCAAAAACATTATTTTGGTTAAAATCCTTTCGGTTGACCCACCAGGTAAAGTTAAGTGATAGTTTGGAAAATATTTTTTTTAAGAAATCAATATCTCCCTTACCCGTTTTTTTCTTATCAATTTCATATACCTGAAATGCAGCCCAGGCGTGCACGGGTGGATTTACATCTGAAAATGCCCACTCGTAAGCAGGAATTTGTCCGTTAGGAGCCATATACCACTCACGCAATACTAAAATGAGCTGGTTTTTTGCAAATTCAGCATCCAACATCGCTAAAGGGACACAATGAAAGGCCAAATCCCACACAGCGTACCAAGGATATTCCCATTTGTCAGGCATGGAAATAATATCTTCATTATTTAATGTTTGCCAATTGTTATTCCTGCCATTTAACCTTTCAGCGGGTGGGGGAGGTTGATTTTCATCGCCACGCAACCAAGTGTATACATCAATATTGTAATATTGCTTGGTCCAAAGCATTCCTGCAAAGGCTTGGCGTTGTATATTAGTAATGTCCTCGGCATCTCCTTTTTTAAATTGCGCATAAAATGCATCAGTTTCATTAATTCTATCGGCAAAAATGAAGTCAAACTCTTTGCTTAATGAGTTGGTATTCTGTTTCTTTTTTGAAAATCGAAGCTTAATGGTTATGGCTTCTCCAGCAGGGACAGAGCGTTGATATAAAGGTGCAAATTTAGTTCCTTTTGCAACGGCATCAGTAAGCTCAAAATTATTATTGATCACTGCATCGTGAAATAAATCTTTTACGTATGGTGACTTATTTTTAGTACCAAACAGTCGTTCATTATTGGTTTCATTTTCGGTGAATAGCCATTTGTCAGGTGTGTCAAAATGTAAATGATATTCGCCTAATTTAGGATGTTTTACAATAACAGCGCTTTGGGATTTCGTGTCTTTGTATTTTTTTATGGAATGCTCGCCACGCATTTTTCCAAAACTCCATAAATTACGCATTACCGTGGTAGGCATTATGGAAATATCAGCAGCATCGGCACCTCGGTTGTAAATGGTGATGCGTGTTAAAATATCCTCATCGTCAGCTTTGGCGTATTCGGTAAATACATCAAAATACTTGTTATCGTTAAAGACTCCGGTATCCAAAAGTTCATATTCCAGATCATTTTTGTTACGATACGCATTGGTTTCCACTAAATCTTTATAAGGAAATGCAGCTTGCGGATATTTGTACAAATGTTTCATGTACGAATGTGTTGGGGAAGCATCCAAATAGTAATAGAGTTCTTTGACATCTTCGGCATGATTACCTTCGGGTCCGGTAAGTCCAAAAAGGCGTTCCTTTAAAATAGGATCATTGCCGTTCCACAGTGCTACTGAAAAATTAATAGCACAATGTCTGTCGGAAAATCCGGCAATACCATCTTCGCCCCAACGATATACGCGGCTGCGTGCATGATCATGCGGAAAATAATCCCATGCCGTTCCATTAGGACTATAATCCTCCCTGACAGTTCCCCACTGACGTTCGCTAGGGTAGGGGCCCCATTCCAGCCATTTTTTCTTTTTTGAATAATTAGCGTCTAGGCGTGATTGTTCAATACAATTTTTATTTTTCATAGCTTGAAATTAACCATTTTCAGTAAAACCAGGGTAACATGTCATTCCACCATCAACAAAAATAGTGGTTCCATTGATGTATTCCGATTCGTCGGAAGCCAGCCAAGCAGCTACAGATCCAATGTCCGAAGGTACACCAATGCGTTTGTAAGGAATCAATTCATGCAGTTTGTCAAGCGCCTCTTGTGAACTCCATGCCAATTTGTTAATTTCAGTTTTTATAGCACCTGGCGCTATGCTGTTGGCTCTAATTTTATTTTGACCGTACCCTTGTGCTATGGATTCCATAAGCATTCGAATAGCTCCTTTGGAAGCAGCATAATTGGCATGCCCCGCCCAAGGAATAATTTCATGAACGGAACTCATGTGTATAATTTTTCCTAATGATTTAGAAACATCAAGGCGCATTCCTCTTTTCAAAAATTCCTGAATGGAAGCCTTGCAGCATAAAAACTGGCCAGTAAGGTTGACATCAATGACTTTTTGCCATTCGTTTAATGGCATTTCATGTAACTTATAATCACGTTGAATACCTGCGTTAGGAACGCAAATGTCTACCGTACCGAATTTTTCAATAGTTTGTTTGAACATAGCTTCCACCTGATCTTCTTTTGAAACGTCGGCCTTGATCGCAATGGCTTCACCACAAATATCATTAGTGCATAATTGATGTGCTAGTTCCTCGGCAGCCTCGGGATTTGAAATGTAATTGATTACTACATTAGCGCCGTCGCTCCCTAGGCCAATGGCTACAGCTTCGCCAATACCCGAGTTGGCACCTGTAACAATTGCGGTTTGATTAGCTAATCTTTTATTGGGTTTTTGTGCCATATGAAAATTTGATTTTAAGTTTAGTTACCAATACATCAAGTTAAAAAATATAATTGCTACAATAGCAAAGTCTTTTTATGAATTTTTATTTGTACAGCATGATTTTTCAATACCGTTTTTAATAATGGTATTGAATCAAAATTTATAACATAATATTAGAAATTATTGTGAGGAATCAGAACGGTAAAAGAGTAATGAGCAACATTTTTTAGTGTAAGAGGTCGCTTTTATAATTTTTGAAGAAAATTAGGAGCTAGTTTAAACGGAGTAAGAAATGTCAAATTCTTCCTCCAAAGATTAACTAATTGTACGCATAAATAGCTAAACCCTAAAATAAAAAGTGCCCAGAATGGGAGTCGAACCCACACGTCCTGCGGACACACGGCCCTCAACCGTGCCTGTCTACCAATTCCAGCATCTGGGCAATAATTTGCATTAATATAGCTTAGTTGCTGCTGCTATAAAAATAAAAAGCACTGAAATTAATTAATTTCAATGCTTTGTGACCGGGCTGGGGCTCGAACCCAGGACCCTCTCCTTAAAAGGGAGATGCTCTACCAACTGAGCTACCAGGTCATTAGAGTGCTTGTAATATAAGCAATAAATAACACTCAATTTTATTGCTTTGTGACCGGGCTGGGGCTCGAACCCAGGACCCTCTCCTTAAAAGGGAGATGCTCTACCAACTGAGCTACCAGGTCTAAACATTCAGTATCTGAATGCGGGTGCAAATATACTACCTTAATTCGATTTAGCAAGTGTAAAAACTAATATTTTTATTTTTTTTCAGAATAAAAAATGAACTTTGCATTAAAATAAATATCATGCATAAAAATATCATTTTACTAGGATATATGGGCTGTGGAAAATCGTCTGTAGGGAAACAATTGGCTATTATGAATCAAATGAATTATATGGATTTGGATGATTATATAGAGCAAAAGGAGGGAATGACTATTAATGAGATTTTTTCAACCAAGGGAGAAGTGTATTTCAGGAAAATTGAAGGCAACTATTTAAATGAATCTTTAGTAAATTTGAATAATGCCGTGCTGTCGCTCGGCGGAGGTACGCCGTGTTTTGGAACAAATATGGACACCATTATAGCTGCAGATCAGAATCCATCCGTATATTTACAAACTTCTATTGGAGAATTGTCAAAACGATTATTTACAGAAAAGGATAAACGACCGTTGATAGCACACACTAAAACTGTGGATGAACTTACTGAGTTTATAGCAAAGCACGTTTTTGAACGTTCACAGTATTACTTGAAATCAACCCATAAAGTAGTAACAGACTCTAAAACTATTGATGAAATTGTAAAAGAAATACTGGAATTGGTAAATTAAGCTAACGCCTGCATGTCAACCAATAACTTATAATTGCCATTTTTGGCAATGAGTTCATTGTGGGTTCCTTGTTCCACTATTTTACCTTCTTTCATCACAACAATTAAATCGGAGTTTTGAATGGTGGATAAACGGTGTGCAATGACTACACTTGTGCTATTTTTCATTAATTTTTCCAGGGCATCTTGTACTAATCGTTCGCTTTCAGTATCTAACGCCGAAGTTGCTTCATCCAAAATCATAATCGGAGCATTTTTTAATACTGCACGGGCAATGGATAAGCGTTGTTTTTGACCGCCAGACAACTTTCCTCCACCGTCACCAACATTGGTGTAAATACCATTTGGTAATTTTTCAACAAATTCCCATGCGTTGGCCACCTTTAGGGCTTCTACAACTTCATTGTCCGTTGCATCTTCTTTAGCAATGCATAAATTAGCTTTAATAGTATCGTTAAATAAAATAGAATCCTGAGTAACAAGACCCGTTAAATCACGTAATGATTTTTTAGTAAAATCTTTAATGTTTACCTCATCAATGCTTATGCTTCCTTTATTAACATCATAAAAACGAGTCAAAAGATTGGCCACAGTTGATTTACCACTACCTGATTGTCCAACTAGCGCTACTGACTTTCCTTTAGGAATGCTTAAACTAAAATCTTTTAATACGAAATGATCTTCGTATTTAAATGAAATATTATTAATATGTATTGCTGAGTCAAATGTAGTTTTATCCTGCGCCTTATCTGCGTCTTTTAATGGCGATTCAAGTTCCAGAATTTCCAGCACACGATCTGCGGCAGCATTACCACGTTTCACCCCGTAACTAGCTTTTGAAATGGCTTTGGCTGGAGTTAAAATTTGATAGGCTAACGCTATATAGGCAATAAAATCAGAGGCACCTAATGTTTGCTCAATAAGTACCATACGTCCACCATAAATAAGTAATACGGCAATAACTGTAATTCCTAAAAATTCACTAATTGGCGATGCTAAATTTTGGCGGTTACTTAACGTGTTAGTGTAATTATAGTAACGTTCCGTGGATGCTTTAAATCGATTTCCAAAAAAAACTTCAGCCGTATATCCTTTAATAATTCGGAGTCCGTGGAGTGTTTCATCAAGCACGGATAAAAAAACCCCCTGTTCCTTTTGTACTTTAGCTGAATGCTTTTTTAACCGTTTTCCTATTTTAGAAATTATAAACCCTGAAACTGGAATAAATATAAAGACAAAAAATGTAAGCTTTACGCTTATTGAAAGCATGGCAATTATTGCAAACAGAATAGTCATAGGCTCCCTAACCACCAGTTCTAAAACTGAAAGCAAAGAGTTTTGAATTTCATTTACATCCGAAGATATACGCGCAATGGTATCACCTTTTCTTTTTTCGCTAAAATATTGCACTGGTAGGTAAAGCGTTTTGTCGTAAAGTTCATTCCGCATGTCCTTTAAAACACCATTTCGGAGAAAAGTGACTGAATACATTGCCAGGTAACGAAACAAATTTTTTAATAAAAATAAACTGACAATAACTCCAACTATTAAGTACAGCGCATTCATTTGATCAGTATCCGCTTCTTTAGTAAGGTAAAAATTGAAGCTGTTCAACATAAAATCTTTAGCTTCGCCAATAGTTGTCCATTTTGGTTTAACACGTAAGGGTTCTTTAATTTTAAATAGCACATCCAACATAGGAAGTATGGAAAGCATTCCCAAGGTGCCAAACAAAGCGTAAAGAATATTGAAAATGATATTCAATATGGCATAGCCTTTATACGGAACAATGAATCTAAAAATTTTTTTAATGTATTCCATGGACTTGATAAAGTGCTTTATAGTAGCACATATTAATTCAAATTAAAGTTCGAAATAAAAAATAAAACAATTTAAGTAATTTAAACTGTTTTTATTTCGAACTTACGGATCAAAAAGGGTTCAATTAAGCTTAAAAAATAAGTTATTGCTGTGGTAATGGTTTATTTTAAACCTAATTCTTCAAGTGTTTGCTGAATTTTTGCATCCAAATTAGTTTCAATTTCTGATAATGAGTCATTATCGTTTACCGCGCTTTGAACACTTATGTAAAACTTAATTTTGGGTTCAGTACCACTTGGTCTTGCTGCTATTTTACTACCATCTTCAGTATAATAAATTAACACGTTAGCTTTTGGTAAATCAATTTTTAATGTGGAGTTGTCCTGTAGATTTATAGCTTCTCCGCTAAGGTAATCCTCAATAAATACTACTTGTGACCCGTTGATCTCTTTTAAAGGATTTTGACGTAAATCAATCATTTTTTGTTTAATTTCCTCTGCGCCACTAATGCCTTTTTTAACTAAAGAAACCAAATGCTCCTTGAAAAAGCCGTGTTTTTTATAAAGATCCTCCAATAAATTAAGAAATGAATTTCCGTTGGCTTTTGCGTAAGCAGCAATTTCACAAGCTAAAAGTGTGCTAGTCACCGCATCCTTATCGCGAACAAAATCGCCAACCATAAAGCCATAACTTTCCTCGCCGCCTCCAATAAAATTAAGTTCAGGGAAATCCTTAACTAGTTTAGCAATCCATTTAAAACCAGTAAGTACTTCTTTATACTCAACATTATATGCGTTGGCAATAGTGCGAAGCATCGGAGTGGATACAATGGTGGATGCTATAAATTCATTGCCTTTAAGTCCTTTTTCATTTTTATATTGATCTAGTAAAAATCCAATCATGACTACCATGGTTTGATTTCCATTCAATAATTTCATTTTATTATTGGAGTCTCGGACAGCAATGCCTAAACGGTCGCAATCAGGGTCAGTACCAATTAAAATGTCAGCACCAACTTTATTTGCAAGCTGAGTTGCCATTTCAAGAGCTTCTGTTTCTTCAGGATTAGGAGATTTTACAGTAGGAAAGTTTCCATTAGGTTCCGCTTGTTCTTCAACAATATGAACATTTTTAAAGCCGGCTTGTGCTAATGTTTGGGGTATCGATTTAATTGATGTGCCGTGCAATGAGGTAAAAACTATGGTTAAATCATCCTTAGCCGCTTGTGAGGCAATTATACTACCATTAGCAACACAGGCATCAATAAAAGGTTGATCTACTTCCTCATCAATAATTTCTATAAGGTTTTTATCGGCGTCAAATTTAATGTCATTATAACTTAAGGAATTAATAGTACTTACAATTTCAGCATCTTCGGGAGGTACTATTTGACCACCATCTTGCCAATATACTTTGTACCCATTATATTCTGGTGGGTTGTGGCTTGCTGTAAGCACAATTCCACAATGGCAGTTTAGGTATTTAACTGCAAAAGATAATTCAGGAGTAGTTCTTAAGCTGGAAAATAAATGTACTTTAATGCCATTTGCAGCAAAAACCTCTGCAACAGTTCTGGCAAGGGTGTCGCTATTGTTACGGCAATCGTAAGCAATAACGGTTTTAATTTCCTGACCAGCGAATTGTTTTTTTAAGTAATTACTTAAACCTTGGGTGCTTTTGCCAAGGGTGTATTTATTAATACGATTAGTACCAGCTCCCATAACTCCACGCATACCTCCTGTACCAAACTCCAAATCTTTGTAAAAACTATCTTCAATTTCGGCAGGATTCGTTTTTAAAAGTTCATTAATTTCATTTTGAGTGGCGGTATCAAACGTAGGGCTTAACCATTCGTTTACGCGTTCTTGAATAGTAGATGTAAGTGTATTCATTTATATAAATTATTTTGCAAAAATAGTAATTCCTTAATCAATAACTTTTTTGCATCCTTTTTATTAGTATATACTCTTTGTGCGATTAACGATTAGTTGAATGAATTAGTTGTTATATAGTTTCGGAAATTTTATACTGTTTGCTTTTTTTTGATTTATTTTTTAGAATGATTTCACCCAGGAAACCAGCTAAAAAAAACTGAGTTCCCAATATCATACACACTAAAGCTAAATAAAATTGAGGACGATCAGTAATTAATCTGCCAGTAGTATTAATGTATAATTTATCAATACCCAAATAAGCAGTTAAACACAATCCTATGATAAAGACAACTGTACCCACTAAACCAAAAAAATGCATAGGGCGTTTTCCAAATTTAGAAATAAACCAAATGGTAATCAGATCTAAAAACCCATTTGTAAAGCGTTCCATTCCAAATTTAGTTTCCCCATATTTACGGGCTTGATGTTGTACAATTTTTTCGCCGATTTTATTAAAGCCTTCGTTTTTTGCCAATACGGGGATGTAGCGGTGCATATCGCCAGTAACATTAATATTTTTTACCACTAATGCATTGTATGCTTTTAAGCCACAATTAAAGTCATTCAGCTTTACGCCAGAAGTTACTCTAGCTGCAGCATTGAATAGTTTTGAAGGCAAGTTTTTTGCAAAAACAGCATCATAACGTTTCTTTTTCCAGCCAGAAACCAAATCATACCCTTGCTGTGTAATCATTTGATATAATTCAGGAATTTCTTCGGGATTATCTTGTAAATCAGCATCCATGGTAATAACCACCTGACCAATACATGCACTAAAACCGGCATGTAATGCTTGCGACTTTCCATAATTTTTTAAAAAACGAATACCTTTAATATTAGAATCTTTTTCTTGAAGCTTTGTAATCGTTTTCCAAGAGTGATCCGTACTGCCATCATCAATAAAAATAAGCTCATAGCTGTAGCTATGTTGGTCCATAACCTTTTTAATCCACTCGTGGAGTTCGGTTAATGATTCTTGCTCATTTAATAATGGAATAACTATGGATATCTCTTTCATAAAGCAAAAACTTACTCCGTTTTTAAAATAGCAGCACTTACAATACCTCCTAATGCGCCTATGAATGCGTATTTTAAAATCCAAAAAGCTAATCCCGTAAATGAACTAGGTGCTTCTTTAGTCAAACTAGTAGTATCTGCTTGCGGGTTATTTTTTGACATTACACTAACTGCCTCATCTACTATTTTTTGTTGGTAATCAGGATCAATAAAATTTGCGTGAATTAAAAAAATATACACCGAAAATAAAGTCCCCATGATAAGAACGAGCCCCACGCCAATTTTTACACCTTCCGAAAATAATAGCTGGTTATTGTTTTGAAATGTTTTGTAATTTCTTATAGCTACAAACACCACGCTCAATTCAATAAATAAAGCAACAAAACTCCCGTAACTCTCTCCTTGATATCCCAATTCAAGCTGCTTAATTAATGTATCCATAAGTAAACGAATGACTAATAATCCAAGCGCATAAGGCAATAAGAAATGTAAGGTTGATTTTTTTGTGTGTTCCATTTGTATTTTATGTAAGATGCAAATATAATGATAACAGTTGAAGTGAGTTTTTGGTGCGGATTTTATTTTAAGAATAAATACAGCAGTCAATAAGTAAGAAACATCTTTTTGTAAGTCTATAACTGGTTTTTAACATTTGATACTTTTTTGCCTCTAAAAATTTGTAGATGATACGAGTTCTGAACTTAAATTACTGAAAAAAATCTGAAGTTTTGTATAGCAGGGAAAAGTAAAACACAGGTGTTTAACCAACTACAGTGTTGTTAATATTGAATTATCATGTAAAAAAGAACCCTATTTAATGAGTATTTAATGGTTAAAACGTTCTGGCATTAACTTTTATGATATCCTTTAAACCACTCAATAAATTTACCTACACCCTCTTTAAGTGTTGTGCTAGGTTTATAATTGATAAGATCACTCAAACTAGAAACATTGGCATAGGTTTGTTTTACATCGCCAGGTTGCATTGGCATAAAATTCTTTTTCGCAGTAGTATTCAATTCCTTTTCAATACAGCTTATAAAATCCATTAATCTAACAGGGGCGCTATTTCCAATATTATGTAAAGCGTAAGTAACGCCATTTTCGTTAGCTATTGGTGGTTTAGCGCTAAGTCTGGAAATGCCTTCAACAATGTCATCAACATACGTAAAATCACGCTCCATGTCTCCATTGTTGAATACATTGATAGGCTTATCATTTAATATAGCATCGGCAAATAATGAAGGAGCCATATCTGGTCTTCCCCATGGACCATAAACTGTAAAAAAACGCAGCCCAGTAACTGGAATTTTGTACAAATGGCTGTATGTGTGTGCCATTAATTCGTTACTTTTTTTAGTGGCAGCGTACAAGCTAACAGGGTGATCTACATTGTCATCAACAGAAAATGGAGTTTTTTTATTACTTCCGTAAACTGATGAACTAGATGCATATATAAGATGCTTTACAGGGTTGTGTCTACAGGCTTCTAATAAATTTAAAAATCCGTTTATATTACTTTGTATATATGCATCAGGATTAATCAAACTATACCTAACACCGGCTTGAGCAGCCAGATTAATTACTACATCAAATTTTTCATTTTTAAAAAGTTGATTTAAAGCTTTTTTATCTGTTAAATCTAATTTAATAAACTTGTACGATTGGTGTTTCTCAGAAGTTAAAAAGTTATTGTAGGATAGCCTTTCTGTAGCTATGCCTATTTCTTTTAATCGGTCAAGTTTTAAAGATACATCATAATAATCGTTTAAATTATCAAAACCTACAACTTGATGGTCTTCTTTTATAAGTTTTATAACCGTATGAAACCCAATAAAACCAGCAGCTCCTGAAACTAAAATTTTCATAAAAATAAAATATAATGCTTATTTTTTTTCTTAGTACGAAGGTACTAATTCTTTTCTTGCTTTAAATTAATTACACCAATCACCTTTTTTTAAAAAACGAGTCAAGAGAGGTGTTTAAGAAGTGGTTTGATATTTAAATTTAATTTTTTAGTACAACTTTTGTTTGAAATAGAAACAGAAGTTGTTCTTTTATAATTAATATTAGGTTCAAAATATGGTTTGTTTGTCTCCAAAACACAAATGAAATATACTGACTTTAGTATTCAAATAAGTGTTACAAATTTTTGTATGGAAATAATGCTAACAAATACATATACATAATCCAGTTATGGAATTTTTTTATTTTTAAGTTTAAGCAAAAAAGAACTAATTTGAACGGAGGATCTAAATTCAAAATAGAGTTTAACCTAATGCTATTTAATAACGCGATATTTTCAAAACTAGCAAAGTAAATTATTTTAAAATTACCTAATCATCTTTTGTAGTATTAATTTAAAGTCATATCAATAGTTATATGTTACGATAGTGTTAATGAAACTAATTTTTTATCATTAAATTGCGTACTTAATTGGCTTTCGCCAGAAGTAATAAAAATTTCTTTTCCAAGAATAAAAATACATGAAACAACAAAAAATTGCCATTGTAGGAAGCGGGTTAGTAGGTTCGTTATTAGCTATCTATTTGCGGAAGAGAAATTACGAAATCACTGTTTTTGATCGTCGGCCTGATATTCGAAAAATAAAATTTAGTGGGCGCTCAATTAATTTGGCAATGTCTGTAAGAGGTTGGAATGCGCTGGAAGCGGTAGGAATAAAAAAAGATGTAGAGTCATTAGGTACGCCAATGTATCATAGGCATATTCATGTAAATAATAAGGATGATTATACGCAAAAATATGGTAAGGATGGCGAGGCAATATATTCTATTTCTAGAGGGGTTTTAAATCGTAAAATGATTGACTTGGCTGAGGCAAAAGGTGTAGTTTTTAAATTTGAAGAAAAAGTTTGGGATGTAAACCTACCTGAGGCAAAATTGTATACAGGTGAAACTGAAAAGGGAGCTTGGGAAACGCATCAATTTGATTTAATTTTTGGTTGCGACGGAGCCTTTTCCAGAATTCGACATAAAATGCAACGACGTAGTCGATTCAATTATTCCCAAGATTTTTTAAATACAGGTTATAAAGAATTAACCATACCAGCAGCAGCTAATGGAAAGCATATAATTGATAAAAATGCATTACACATTTGGCCCAGAGGGAAGTTTATGCTTATTGCACTTCCTAATTTAGATGGTAGTTTTACCTGCACTTTGTTTATGCCACATGAAGGAGTAAATTCTTTCGAAAGCTTAAAAACGGAACAAGAAGTACAGTCCTTTTGGGAAGAATATTTTCCTGATACTTTATCTATAATGCCCACACTACTGGAGGATTATAAAAGGAATCCAACAAGTGCGCTAGTTACCATGAAGTGTTATCCTTGGACGTACTGGAATAAAGTTGCTTTGGTAGGGGATTCAGCTCATGCTGTTGTACCATTTTACGGACAGGGAATGAATGCAGGATTTGAAGATGTTTTTGAGCTAGATCAAATTATTGAACAATTGGGTGATGACAATTGGCAAGCTGTTTTTGAAAAATATCAGCAGCAACGCAAGCCTAATGCAGATGCTATTGCGGAATTGTCCTATCGTAATTTTATTGAAATGAGCGATAAAACAGCTGATCCAGATTTTATATTAAGAAAAAAAATTGAAAAAAAGTTTTCAAGTCAATATCCAGAGTTGTGGGAACCGTTGTATTCACGAGTAACATTTTCTAATAAGCCCTATGCTGAGGCGCTAAGTTATGGTGAAGTTCAAGCAAAAATAATGGATCAAGTAATGCAAATTAAAGATATTGATCAAAAATGGGATGCCCCAGCAGTTATGGATTTTATAAAGGAGAAATCTTTGGCTTCAGTTTCATAAAATGGTTATTATGAATTGCATCTATGTAAAAATTGATTCTGATTTTTATCAGCAAGCGTTTTTAATACGAAAGGAATTTTTTTTAAAGATTTAAAAAATGCCGATGCGTTACTAAATGATGATTTTGAAAAAGATAGTTACCATTTAATTATCGAAAGTAAAGGGAAAGTTCTTGGTACGGGAAGACTCACAATATCAAATAGTAATGTTGGAATCATTTCGCAAATGGCTGTTGCCTCAGAATTTCAAAGAAATGGTGTTGGAAAACTTATTGTAAAAACGCTATTAAAGAAGTGTCACGAGTTTGCAGTGGAAAAAGTCGAATTAAGTGCAAGTATAACAGCACTTAAATTTTACAAAAAATTAAATTTTGTTCCCTTTGGAGAGGTATTTGCATCTAAAAAAACTGGAGCTTTGCATCAAAAAATGTGTTTAGAATTAAAATAAGTTACAATCTTATTTTGATTATATTAAGTGAATCTGGACTACTTAAAATTGTCAATTTAAAAGTGCAAGCGCTAATTAATAATTACTTATGTCTTTCGCATATTCATAAACAAAAGCATTATAAATCCCTTTGTTTGTGTGGACTTCGCAAATTTTCCTAACAAAGAGACTGTTTGTTATATCCTTTGGCTTAAAACCTTCGTAGGAGTCTAGTTTATTGAATATTTGATTTGTATTAGTGTTATTTCAAGCAATTCTCCGTATGTTTTAAATCTTTTTTCAGGATCAATTTTAATTCTTGGAAAATTACCTAAATCGTATTTTTTAGCATAAATAAAGCCGTCAGTTAATTTAATGGCGTTCTTTATAAGTAAATCAGCATAAACATTGTCATTATGTTGTAATAATGTACCGTATACAAATAAGTAAACACCCTCATTATTCCCCATTTTTAACCAATTCAGGAAATTTAGCTTTAAATCGGTTCAATCTTGGTTTTGAAACTCTAACAATATAAGGGTAGTTGGGGTTCAATTTTTCATAATTTTGATGATACGCTTCAGCTTCATAAAATTTTTCAAAAGGTAGAATTTCAGTTCTCACTTTATCGGATAAACTTTCTTGAATTTTTTTTCTGTAATCAACAGCAATTTGCATTTCGGCATCATTTTGAAAAAAAATGATAGACCGATAAGCCGAACCAAAATCAGGTGCTTGTCCGTATGTGGTAGGATTCTGCGAGCCGTAATATACTTTTACCAGGGTTTCAAAATCAATAATAGCGGGGTCGTATTGTACTTCAACAGTTTCTGCATGTCCTGTGTTACCTGAGCCTACTTGTTTGTATGTTGGATTATCGGTAATTCCACCTGAATAACCAGAAACTACCTCTTTAACACCTTTGACGCTTTCAAAAATGGCTTCAACACACCAAAAACAGCCGCTAGCAAAATACGCATTTTTCAAGCCGTCGGTACGGGAAGTTTGAATGGGTTCGTTATTAATTTTGGCAATGGGACTTTTTGGATTATTAATGCACGCATTAATGCCCAACACAAAAAGTGTCAATACAATTAAAGATTTCATGGTTGTAGGTTTTAAATTATTAGTCTACATTGGGGCGCAGACCTTTCGGTTAAAAGTACAAAAAAGCCCTCTACTATAAAAATAATGAGGGCATTAGGTTGTCGAACAGTAGATTTATCCATTCATGGAAATCAAAAATTCTTCGTTATTTTTTGTTTGTTTTACACGCTGATTTATAGATTCCATAGCTTCTACAGGGTTCATGTCTGCTAAAAATTTACGAAGCACCCACATGCGTTGCATGGTGGTGTCATCAAGTAAAATATCATCTCTACGAGTGCTACTTGAAACTAAATCAATGGCAGGGAAAATACGTCGGTTGGAAATTTTACGATCCAATTGTAATTCCATATTGCCGGTACCTTTAAATTCTTCAAAGATTACTTCGTCCATTTTTGAACCAGTTTCGGTTAATGCTGTAGCAATAATGGTAAGTGATCCTCCGCCTTCAATATTACGTGCTGCTCCAAAAAAGCGCTTAGGTTTGTGTAATGCATTGGCATCCACACCACCACTCAAAATTTTTCCACTTGCTGGTTGCACCGTATTGTATGCACGTGCTAAACGAGTAATTGAGTCTAACAAAATCACTACGTCATGACCACATTCCACTAATCGTTTTGCTTTTTCTAAAACAATGTTAGCTACTTTTACGTGTTCATGAGCTTCCTTGTCAAAAGTAGAAGCAATAACTTCACCCTGTACATTACGTTGCATGTCAGTGACCTCTTCAGGGCGTTCATCAATTAATAAAATCATTTGATAAACCTCAGGATGGTTGGCAGCAATAGCATTAGCAACATCTTTCAGTAGCATGGTTTTACCTGTTTTAGGTTGGGCTACTATCATACCACGTTGTCCTTTTCCAATAGGCGAAAACAAATCCATAATTCGAGTGGAAATGGTACTTTGTCTTTCTGCAATATTAAACTTTTCTTGCGGGAAAAGTGGTGTCAAATGTTCAAAAGAAACGCGATCGCGCACCACTTGAGGGCTTAATCCATTAATTTTGTTTACTTTGATTAAAGGGAAATATTTTTCACCTTCTTTGGGTGGGCGTACTTGTCCAAGAACAGTATCTCCAGTTTTTAATCCGAATAACCTTATTTGTGATTGCGACACGTAAATATCATCAGGTGATGATAAGTAATTGTAATCGCTAGAACGTAAAAAACCATAGCCATCCTGCATGATGTCTAACACACCTTCACTTTCGATAATGGCATCAAATTCAAAATCAGGTTCTTTGTAGCGGTTTCTTTGGTCTCGGTTTCCCTTATTGTCCCTGGAATTCCCGTTTTTGTGATTTTTATTTTTGTGATTTCCGTTATTAGAATTGTTGTTACGGTCATTTTTTTCAAAGCGAGGTTTATTAGGCTCTCTCTTTTCAATTTTTGTAACTTCTTTCGCGGTAGGGGCTGCTTTTTCCTGAGTTTTGGCATCTGGTGTTGATTTTTCAACAACAGGAGTGGTATTCTTTTTAGTAGTTACTCGTTGTTTGCGTTCTCTCTTTGGCTTACTTGCAGGGGGAGCTGTAGTGGCATCTGTTTTGGTCTGAGCTTCCGGTTTTTCTTCCGTAGGTTCATCTTTAAGTACTGATGCTACTTTAGTTGGGTCGTCGGCTTGATGATCTAAAATTTGGTAAACTAAATCTAATTTTTTTAGTGAACGAAATTTAGGGACTTTTAAGGCTTTAGCAATTTCCTGTAATTCAGGTAATTTTTTTGATTTTAAATCAGAAATTTCTAACATGTAGTTTGTTAATTATCTTTTGTTTTATAGAAATAAATACTAGAAAGTATGTATTGAGTCTGAAGATTGATAAACGGTTTTGTTTCCGTTTGTTAATGCAAGTATACAACAATATTTTTTATTAAAAAAAAACTCTACAATAATTTAAGTTATTGTTTTGTGTTTAAGCTTGTAGTAATAATTCTGACTGTATTCATAATTAGCAATTTGTAAAAAACTGAATTCTTTTTTTGTTTATTTGTTGAATTTTCAAAAGAAACTTTTACTTTTGCTTTAAGAAGAAGAAAAAATATGATTCAACGTA
This sequence comes from Aquimarina agarivorans, assembly GCF_000218485.1. Taxonomy (GTDB): domain Bacteria; phylum Bacteroidota; class Bacteroidia; order Flavobacteriales; family Flavobacteriaceae; genus Aquimarina; species Aquimarina agarivorans. Next base: position 19,981 of record NZ_AFPB01000156.1, read on the forward strand.
TTCAAAGCGTTTATTTGTTTTTAGCCGCATTAGTATCTGGAATTTTATCTTATTTTTTTCCTACCGGTTTCGATAAAGTTGGTACCATAGATGCTCCTTATTATTATGAGTCTTTTTTAGTTTCCGCTTTGCTATCGTTCATTATTATTTTCGTTTATAAAAATAGAAGGCTTCAGTTTGTATTGGGGCGATTAAATATACTATTGAATGTTATTTTACTAGGCGTTTTTGTGTATTTGACACTAAATGTATCTGGAGAGGCTTTTGCCTCAGAGAAGGGTATTGGGAGGTTTATACCTGTATTATCTATCGTTTTAATTGTGTTAGCTAATAAGGCTATCAAAAAGGATGAACAACTTGTAAAATCTGTGGACAGATTACGATAAACACTTAACTAGTATTTTGTGCGAAAAAAGCCAGCATCTGCCAATGCTGGCTTTTTTATTTGTGCCGTGTATGCATTTACTGATAGGGTTGGAAGTCGTAAGCGAGCCTAATTGACAGGAATCGTTAGCCGATCGCAAGAGTGACAATCGTGAGGTTGAATCTAAAAGAGTACAAAGCAAATTATTAATATGACGAAAAACAAGAAGCATTTAAAAAGTTTGAACTATAAATTATTTCATTATTAAAATCAACTTCCGATTCCTTATGTAAGAGCAAGCGTTTCGTTCGTGACCCTATTATTTTCTAATAATTAATATTCGGATTTTTCCTTTTTCGTGTTTTAATATGTGTGTATTACGATCTTTTTACTAGTTATTTATGAATAAACTGAAGCGCTTTCGAATTACGGTTTCGTACAACTTTTTATACCTGCATAGGCACTTATTGCAAATCAATACTATTGAGATTTGCGCTGAATAAATAAAACAATTTCCTTTAGACTTAGACAAGTCGAAAATGTCCTTTGGGAAATATAAAGATCATTTTTTAATTGATTTGCCTGAATATTGTGTAGTATGGTGTAAAATAAAGGTTTTCCTAAAAGGAAAATCAGGCTTGCTAATGGAAAGTGCTTACGAGTTAAAATTAAATAGATTGGAGTATATTATTCGTAAGCTGAGATAGTTTTTTATTTTTTAAATTTAATATAGGGTATTTAATCAATTAGGTGTCTTATAATAAATCATAAAAAAATATAAGATGAAAAAGCTAATAGTAAAATTAATGGTGTTTAGTACACTTTTTTGTGGAATTTCTTGTGATTCGGATGATAACACAGAGTTTAAACCTTTTACAGTAAGCTCATTAAAATCAACACGCCCGAAAATAACAGTAAAAAATGGAAAGTTTACTGCAAATGATAAAGAAGTAGACCCCTTTTTAGCTATTATAGAAATAGATTCTAATGATGAATTTGTACCTACACTTCCAATATTAAGAGTAGGTGATAAGTTTACCACGTTCCTTTTTTTACTTTTTGAAGGTGAGGCTGATTTTAAGTGGTTTATAGCAGATGATAGTGATGGAACAAATGCAAAACTTATTGAAGGAGCTGACAAGGAAACATACATTAGCTCAGCCACACTTTTAGGAAAGTATTTAGGGGTAGAATTTAAAGCAGAGGGTGTAGATAGAGTAATAAAGAGTCCATTTATTGGGCCTTTTTCCGAAAAGGAATAAAATAGAGTTAATAAAATGATCAGTAAAAGATTCTACGTATAGATTTATAGATCTATTTGTTCCGAAAAAAACCAATTTTGAGATTAGTATAATGCCTCCATGTCACTTTGTATTTAATAAAAGTGTATATGGAGGTATACAATTAAAATCATGTAAAACTGTTTAGGTATATTCAGCATACCTAAAACTATTGTAAATACTAGTTTTTTTGTGAATTAAGGTTAATAAAAACCCCGAAAACAGCTATCAGAAGCTAAAAACGAGGTTTTATTTATCGTTTATTATGAAATTATAAGAATTAGTGACTTTCAATATGAATTTTCGCTTTTATCTGCATAAAAAAATTTACCTTCCTTTTTTACCCGTTTTTTAGAAAGTGATCTGGGAAATATCTATATGTCTGTTTCTTGGAATTCTCTGTTTGAAAGTTTATAAATAAAAGAAAAACCTTCAAGGTTAAAAATGTTATTTAGTCCAAGGGAAAAATAGCTTTAATATTTTTAATGCATTATGTAGTACGATATTCTCTCAGCTTTGCAATCAATTCGTGATTCGTAGAAACTAGGCTAAATCTTCCGAAGGATTAAAAAATAGAATCCTTTTAAAATAACAGCGATGTTTTTGATTCAGTATATCAATTTAAATTTCAGATAAATACCAATACAATAATATCAAAGAGAATATTATCTAAATGCCCCCAACGGGTATTGTTCTTTAATTGACTAGTAAACTTAGTATTAAGGCTTATTAGTCTATAGGTAAAGAATGTAATATTAAGAATATTTATTTTCGATGCGAACCATCGCAGTAAGGAGGGTTGTTTGTGAGTTTACAAGTACATAATGATGCTTCTTTTGTTTCTTCAACTTCAAATGCAAGTGATGGTGTAGCATTATGTTTGCGGTGTGATCCGTCGCAAAAGGGTTGATTTTCACTATGGCTGCAGGTGCACCATGCATATTTTGTTTCAGCTTCCAGGGTTACTTTAATAGGGGTTTTGTTATTGCTCATAGTTCTATTTTTTATTTTAAATTAAATATACTTTAATATGAGTTAAGATTGAATTTAAATTACAGCAGCTTTAAGTGTGATTTAAAGGGATTTCTTTTTATTAACTATATGCTGGTTGTCTTTTGTTGATAAATTGTAAATAATAAGCTAAAAATTAATCAAAAAACTTGATAGAATTCGCTATTTTGCTTGTTAGTATTAGAATTAAATAAAGTATAAAATTTTGTATATATGGCTGACGGAGAAAAGCTGATTCCTATTAATATAGAAGAGGAAATGAAATCAGCATACATTGATTATTCAATGTCTGTAATTGTTTCCAGAGCACTACCTGATGTGCGCGATGGTTTAAAACCAGTGCATCGTAGGGTGTTGTTTGGAATGCATGAGCTTGGTGTTAGGGCTTCCAGTGCGCATAAGAAATCGGCAAGAATTGTTGGAGAGGTATTAGGTAAGTATCATCCACACGGTGATACTTCAGTATATGATGCCATGGTACGTATGGCTCAGGAATGGAGTATGCGCTATATGTTGGTTGATGGGCAGGGAAACTTTGGTTCCGTTGATGGTGATAGTCCTGCAGCAATGCGATATACTGAGGCAAGGATGCGGAAAATATCTGAGGATATGTTGGCTGATATTGATAAAGAAACTGTTGATCATACATTAAATTTTGATGATACTTTAAAGGAGCCTACCGTATTACCAACTCGAGTGCCTGGTTTGTTAATCAACGGAGCATCGGGTATTGCTGTTGGTATGGCTACAAATATGCCTCCGCATAATTTAGGTGAAGTAATTGATGGCACAGTTGCGTATATTGACAATAACGATATAGAAGTGGAGGAGCTGATGCAATTCATTAAAGCCCCTGACTTTCCAACTGGCGGAATTATTTATGGATACGATGGCGTGCGACAGGCATTTAAAACTGGTCGAGGCCGGATTGTAATGCGTGCAAAAGCTACTATTGAAGAAGTTAAAGGACGAGAATGTATTATCGTTAGTGAGATTCCTTATCAAGTGAATAAAGCCGAAATGATTAAAAAAACGGCCGAGCTCATTAATGATAAAAAAATAGACGGAATTTCATCAATCCGAGATGAATCGGACAGAAAGGGAATGCGTATTGTTTACGTATTAAAGCGTGATGCCATCCCAAATATTGTACTGAATATGCTTTACAAGCATACATTATTACAAACTTCATTTAGCGTTAACAATATTGCTTTAGTTAACGGTCGTCCACAGTTACTTAACGTTAAGGATATGATTCATTACTTTGTGGAACACCGCCACGAGGTAGTAGTGCGCAGAACTACGTATGAATTAAGAAAGGCAGAAGAACGTGCTCATATATTAGAAGGACTGATTATTGCGTCAGATAATATTGATGAGGTTATCGCTTTAATTAGAGCTTCTAATAATGCAGAAGAAGCAAGGGCTAAGCTGATTGAACGCTTTAAATTGACCGAAATACAGGCCAAGGCTATTGTTGAAATGCGATTGCGCCAGCTTACAGGACTGGAGCAAGATAAGCTACGTGCCGAGTATGAGGATATCATGAAGACGATTGAGGACTTGAAAGATATTTTGGCAAGGAAGGAACGCCGAATGAATATTATTAAGGACGAGTTGCTTGTTATTAAGGATAAGTATGATGATGGACGTCGTTCGCAAATAGAATATGCAGGAGGTGATTTTAGTATAGAAGATATGATTCCTAATGAAAAGGTAGTCATTACTATTTCCCATGCAGGATACATTAAGCGTACATCCTTAACTGAATATAAAACCCAGAACAGAGGAGGCGTTGGACAAAAAGGGAGCACTACGCGTAACGAGGACTTTTTAGAGCATCTATTTGTTGGAACCAACCACCAGTATATGTTGTTTTTTACTCAAAAAGGAAAATGTTTCTGGATGCGTGTATTTGAAATCCCCGAGGGTGCTAAAACATCAAAGGGTAGGGCTATACAGAATTTGATTAATATTGAGCAGGATGATAAGGTTAAAGCTTTTATATGTACGCAAGACTTAAAAGATGAAGAATATATTAATAACCATTATGTAATCATGGCCACAAAAAAGGGCCAGGTGAAAAAGACATCTTTAGAGCAATACTCGCGTCCACGTGTTAATGGGATTAATGCCATTACTATAAAAGATGGGGATGAGCTTTTAGAGGCTAAACTAACTAATGGCGAAAATCAAATCATGTTGGCATTAAAGTCAGGAAAGTCAATTCGTTTTGAAGAAGCTAAAACACGACCTATGGGAAGAGGAGCTTCTGGAGTTAGAGGAATTACTCTGGGACATGATAAAGATGAAGTGATAGGAATGGTAGCTGTTAATGATCCTGAAAGTAATATTTTAGTAGTGTCTGAAAACGGATATGGAAAACGCTCAAGTCTTGAAGATTATCGTATTACTAATCGTGGTGGAAAAGGAGTGAAAACGATATCGGTTACTGATAAAACAGGGGAACTGGTTGCTATAAAAAATGTTACTGATGCCGATGATTTAATGATTATTAACAAATCAGGTATCGCTATTCGTTTGTCTGTTGAAGAATTGAGAGTTATGGGGCGTGCTACTCAAGGGGTACGTTTAATAAACTTAAAAGGAAAAGATTCCATTGCTGCCGTTGCAAAAGTAATGCATGACGAAGAAGATTTAGAAAATGAAGAAACTGCGGAAGATGTTGATGCGAAAGCAACAGCAAAAGAAGATCAAACAAATGAAAATGATGTTGATACAACTCCAGCTTCGCCTGAAGAGGAATAGTAATTCATTTATTTAGTAAAATACGAAAGCTTTATTTGCATAACATTGCACTTAAGGCTTTTTGTTTTTAGTAATCTTGAGAATTAACTATTATAAGTCTTTTTTTAAGGAAAACTTGATGGTGATAAGAGCCAAATAGTGTTAAAATTAATTTATATGGGAAGAATTTAATGAAGTCGTAATCACTCATTCTGTCAAAAGATGAATTATATTGATTTTTGTCACGTTAATTTTTCGTATTCAGTTGTAATCATTATAAATTATTATTAATTTAAAATTGTTGACTTTAATCGAATTATAATGGATTTTAACGCTATTTAATGTGCGTGGTTACGTATGATCATCATATATTTGGCAATTATTAGATATTATTAGATAAGTCATATGATAAAATTGAAAACGCGACTACATATTAAAAAAGGTTTTTTTTTATTATTTTTTTTAGTTCAAACTTCTACTCAGGTTTTTAGTCAGGATTTTGAACGTATAAAAGAGTTCTTCACTTTTTATCCAAATAAAAAAAAGGCAGAACAAGATTCAACATTGTATAAATCAAAGTTTATTGTTGCGCCTATTGTAAGTTTTTCTCCTGAAACTAGTTTAGCCTTTGGCGCAGGAGCAAAATATTTATTTAAATTCCAGGGGAGTGGAAAAGAAACTAGGACTTCTAACATGCCAGTTTCGCTTAGATACACACTTAATAATCAATTTATTCTTTTCTCGGGATTTGAAATGTTTACCAATCAAGAAAAGTGGGTGATTGAAGGAAATGCGTTGGTAAAAAACTTTCCGCAACTGTTTTACGGAATTGGTAGAGATACGCCTGAATCAAATGAAGAACAATTTGATTTTGTACAAGCCTTAATTGAGCCAATTTTTTTAAAGCAAACAGTAAAATATTTATTTGTTGGTGCGGGGTTTAGGTATAATCATATTTTTGATGCTGGTTTTGAACGAGGTAAACTTTTAGATAGCACCCGACCTTCGGGATACAATGGGTCTACATCAGCAGGAGCTGAAGTTGCAGTTTTGTATGATAGCCGAAATAATATTCTAAATGCAGATAATGGTTGGTATTTAGAATTTACACATGGTTTTTATGGAAAGGCACTAGGCGGAACTCATGAGTTTGAATTGACTAGATTCGACATCCGACATTTTTTGTCGGTTTCGAAAAAAACACGTGATGTTTTAGCTTTTCAGGTATTGGGTCACTTTTCATCGGGTGATGTACCACTTTTGGAACTTGCGCAATTTGGTAGTGGCGAAATTTTAAGGGGGTATAGAGAAGGTAGGTATTTAGATCGCCATTTATTGGCAGGGCAAGTAGAATACAGGAAATCTTTCAAAAATTCGAGATGGGGTGCTGTTGCTTTTTTAGGAACAGGCGATGTCACCAACAGTATTGAGGGGTTTAAAATTGGCAATTTGAGACCAAACTTTGGTGTAGGACTACGTTTTTTACTGGATCGAGAGGAGAATTTAAATGTAAGGTTTGACTGGGGATTTGGTAAAGACACCAATAATGTTTATTTAAATTTATCTGAAGCCTTCTAGTGGCAACTTATTTTCACTTCATTAAATCATTTAATGAAGTGAAATTGGTTGTAAGTAAGAATTGTATTAATCTAAACAGAGACAATTGCATATAATTTTAAAAAAAGCTCAATAAAATCGATTGATTTTATTGAGCTTTTTTTAAGCTATATTCTTTATAAAATAGAAGCGATAAAGATTATCTAGTTACTTTACCTGATGGTAAATCAGTAATGCTTAATTCCATTGTGTTTACAGTTGGTGCAGTTTCAGTACCAGCAGTACCAACAAGCGGTTTTATAAAAAATGGGTTTTCAGAATCATAATCTACAAACGGTTCGATTGAAATTACCACTTTTTTGCCTCTAACATCAGCATCAGCAGGGAAGTTCAATCCTTTGGAATTACCTGTTAAAAAATCCTCTCCAGGAAAGTTTGGTGGAGCTACAACATCCTTGCTAAAAGGGGAGTCTTCATCTCTAGTGTCAACTTTGGTAAACACACCTGTAGTCACAGGCGCATCTTCAGCAAGTACAACCCATCCTTCATATTTCCAACCTTTACTTAAAGTAGGTAATTTTAATCCAGCTACTGGATTCCCTCCATTGGGATTTAAAAACCAAATGCCTTTTTCTTCGTTGTCTGGATCTTCATCAGTGGGAGTAGCAATAATAAATTCTCCGGAAGAATCACTAAAATCAGCAATAATTCCAGTATCAACATCAGCAACATCTCCATTAAATTTTCCTTGTAGTATTTTAGTATCTGATGGTATTGCATCATTATCACCAGGAGCTTCAATTGTAAGTATAAATTCAGTAGCTTTCTCTAAATCTTCTTCAACTACTGAAAATTCCTTTTGACCACCAACATCTAATTTATCAAATTTACCAGTAGAAATAGGTTCACCATCTACCATAATCCAACCTTCATACATAGCATTGTTTGTGAGCTCACCAAGGTCGAAAATTTTAAGCGTTAAATCAGCTCTTGGAGCTGCTGGTTGAGAGTCACCATCATCACTAGAACATGCTACAGCACCTAAAAGACTGAATGCTATGGCACAGGTTGGAAAAAATCTTTTCGTCATCATTATTAAGTTTTTTTAATTATAAACTAAGTAACTAATTAAATTAATTACACTCAAATTTATAAAATCATTTTTTTATAAACATAAATATAGCAGTAAAATTGTATACTGCCGCTGTAGTTAGTCGATTAGTAATTATTTCTTATTTGAATTAGTCTTTAGTTGTTTGTAGGTATATACATTAGTATTTTCGTAATTATAAAACAATCCACATGAATTATATTTTATTTGATGGTCCGCGCCGTAAAGCATTATTACCCTTTACTTTTACCCGACCTGTCGCAGATATTAGGGTAGGAATTATGACTATTCGTGAAAAATGGGAGCATTATTTGGGGAATACTACCTCTACAATAACTGAAGATTATATGACTGAAAAATGGCCTATGGTGGAAATGGAATCAAATACATTTGTTTGTGGGAGTATTTTACCCGATCAGGATTTGGTAACTCAAATTAAAGCATTAAAAGCACATCAGGTTTTACATTCCAAAACTGGTGAGTTGATTGCTTTTTGTGTGCCTGAATGGGAAGATCCTGATTTAAATGCATACCAAAAAGTAGCTTATAATATCGTTTATGCAGAAGTAAAGCATACTTGGGATATTTTTAGTTTAAACGAACAAGCTATTGAAGCTGATTTTGAAATGCTAACCGAAGGAAAAACAAGTCAGCCTTTATCAGAAACAAATACGGTTGTTGGTAACGGAAAATTATTTGTTGAATCAGGAGCATCGGTTGAATGTGCTATTTTTAATACAAGCAAGGGTTCGGTATATATAGGTAAACAGGCAACGGTAATGGAAGGTGCAATTGTACGAGGGCCTTTTGCACTTTGTGATCATGCTACGGTAAAAATGGGAGCTAAAATTTATGAAGGTACTACTATAGGACCGCATAGTAAAGTAGGCGGCGAAGTAGGAAATTCAGTACTCTTTGGGTATTCTAATAAAGGGCATGATGGTTATTTAGGGAATTCGGTGTTAGGAGAGTGGTGTAATTTAGGAGCGGATACCAACACTTCTAACCTAAAAAATAATTATGCTGAGGTGCGATTATGGAGTTATGAAACCAATGGTTTTGCCAAAACTGGATTGCAATTTTGTGGTTTAATGATGGGGGATCATTCAAAGAGCGGGATCAATACCATGTTTAATACAGGAACAGTGATAGGCGTTAGTGCTAATATTTTTGGGGGCGGTTTTCCTCGTAATTTTATTCCAAGTTTTAGCTGGGGCGGAAGCGCAGGTTTTGTAACTTATAAAACAAATAAGGCACTTGAAGTGGCCGAAAAGGTAATGCAACGTCGTAATATTGATTTTACAGATCAAGATCAATCTATTTTGGAACATGTTTATGAAGAAACCAAAACGTATCGAAAGGACTGATGTTACCAGCAGTTATTAAAAAGTTTCAAATAAGAACAGCAACAAATATCAAATTGAAATACTTTATTGGAGCGCAAATAATGCTAAAATCATATTATTAGAACAGTTGTCTTCATAAATAAATTGAAAATCACCTTGATTTAATTGACAAAGTCTATTGGCTATATTCCCTGAATTAAACGGTTTTTATTCTAAAAATTTGGAAACTAATTAGATATCTTTAAAGCTTTTACTATTACGGTAGAAGCTTTTTTTGTTTTTTTTAATATACCAGACAACCATTATTAAAAAATATGCGTCTTTATAAATAGAAAGGTAAAATGAAACCGTTTTTGAAAGTAATTCGACTCTATAAAAATGAAGCTACACTCATAAAAGGGGTGTTAAAAAATAATCGAGATGCACAACATCGATTATTTGAAATACATGCACCTAAAATGCTGAGTGTTTGCAGATACTATATTAAAGATTTACAACAGTCGGAAGAGGTAATGCTTACGGGGTTCTTAAAAGTTTTTAAAAAAATGGACACTTTTGAAGGCGCAGGTAGTTTGGAGGGGTGGATTCGTAAAATTATGGTTAGAGAAGCTATTTCATATTTGAGAAGCAAAAAGACCTTCGAATTTGCCGCTGAAGAGCTAGTATTGGAAAAAGAGTCCGAAAATAATATACAATCTAATATTGAGGTAGCTCAAATTCAAAGCCTAATTGATGCGCTTCCTGATGGGTATAAATTGGTATTTGTAATGTATGCAATTGAAGGGTATAAGCATGCCGAAATTGCTCAAACGCTAAATATCAATGAGGGGACATCAAAATCTCAATTGTATAAAGCACGAAAATTGCTTCAAAAAATGGTCAGTAAATTGAATGTAAATACACATTTAGGTTATTTATAATACATTAAGGTGTAAAATTAGCATTATATCAAATGATTAATGTTTCAAAATTTTAAAAAATATGCAACAAGATAATTTTGAAAAGGGGATACAAAAAAATTTGGAGGAACGTGAATTGCAACCATCTTCATCCGCATGGAAAACGTTAGCTGATCGTTTAGATAATGAGCAAAAAAATAAATATTCCTACAAATTTATTTGGGGTAGTATTGCAGCAAGTATAGTTGGTATTTTAATTATTTTTAATTATTTAAGTTCTTCAAATCATAGCAATACACTTATTTCTGAACCAGTGACAGTTGTAGCAAATGAAAAAAATCATGAAATAAAGGGTAAAGATTCATTATTTACAAACAATTATCCAAAAACAAAAGATTCAATAAATACCAGTAAATCATCAGTACACAAAAGAGGTGTTTTAGTAGCAACAGATTATCAGGAAGTAAAAAATGTGGTGATAAAAAAGGTTTCCAAGGATGAAGTGCCTAATACAATAACAACAGTGGTAACTGTTAGTCAAGTTGATGAAAAAAAGGAAGTTAAAAGAGAAGTAGAGAAAATAATACCCACCATTCAAAAACTTGATGATGTTATTGATGAGGTTATTGCCGATGCTCAAATAAGTAACTCAGATGTTGAAGTTGATAACTTATTAATGGAAGCGCAATTGGAATTAGCCTTAGAAAAGGCTTATGCGGCAAATGGATCACCAATTAATGCGGATCAATTATTAAATAGTGTTGAAAAAGACTTAGATATTTCTTTTAGGAATAAAGTTTTGGATGCGTTACGAAGCAATTTTGAAAAGCTAAAAACAGCTATGGTGATGCGGAAAAATGAATAGTGTACAATTTATTTTTATTACCTAAAATCTCACACTAGTATAGTATAAAAAGAAACCAATTAAACTCACTTAATTTATTTGAGCAGGTAAGTTATTGCCTAAAATGAAAAGTTTAAAATATAAAAATATAGTATTATGAAATTAACAATAAGACTTGTACAATTAGTGGTATGCTTTGGCTTTATGTCGCAATTAATGAATGCTCAGGACAGTATTCCTAAAACTAAAACGGAAATTAAATTAAAAAAACTGAACGCTTTAAAGGATGAAGTAAAAAAAATAGAACGTGAATTACTAAAAAAGGAAGTGAAGGCTATTGATAGCTCATTCAATAATAAACTAATTACCAAGGAGCAAGCCATTCAATTAAAAAAAGAAGCTGCAAAAAAACGAGCTTCAAACATTAATAACCGTATTGCAATTATAGATAATAAATTGTTACTGCTGCAAAGAAATGAGAATGAAGAAGATTTTGAAACAGCGTATTTAGAAGAGTCGATTGAAAAATTTTTAACACATATAGATGAAAATGATCAAAACGAAAATAGTAGTAAAAAAGACAAGCGTATCAGAAGCGGATTATTATTTGCTGTAGGGTTTAATAATGCATTAGTTGAAGGTGCTAGTTTTGAAGATTCGCCTTATAAATTTGGGGGATCTCGTTTTTTTGAAATTGGCTGGGAATGGAAATCCAGGGTGTTCAAGAATACTAATTTTATGCGTTTCAATCACGGAATAGCATTGCAAATGAATGGGCTTAAACCTGATAATAATCGGTTTTTTGTGAATAGAAATAATCAAATTGTATTAGAAGATTTCGAAAATGATTTGGATAAATCAAAACTAACGATTACCAATTTAGTGATACCCGTACATTTTGAATTTGGACCTTCTAATAAAGTTGTAGCAGATAATAAAATAAGTTATGACACCAAAAAGCAGTTTAAATTGGGGTTAGGTGGTTATCTGGGGGCTAATATTGGGGCGCGACAAAAATTGAAATATATAAAAGAGGGTCAAAAAGTAAAAGAAAAGCAAAAAAAAGATTTCAGTACATCTAATATTATTTATGGGCTAAGTGGTTATGTTGCTATAGGGGCTACAGCACTTTACGTTAAATATGATTTATCCCCAATATTTGAAAACCAAAATACTACTCAAAATAATGTATCCTTAGGAGTGCGTTTTAATGTAATGTAACATGATTGATGTTATTAGATTTTGCTTTTAAATGTGGATAATTTAAACTTCGAATTATAATATTACCATAGCTAGGACTGTTTTTTATGCTTTTCTTCTTGTTCAAACAAAAAAAATCTAATTTTTATTTGAGTAACTCTAAATTCAGAACCAGTATAGCTATTGAGTTACTATTTATTCTTTTAAATAATTTAAGGATATCAATTCATAATATTTTCCTTAAAGGTTGAATAGACATTAAGTTATGCAAAGGGTTTCCCATATAGGGAGCTCTTTTTTAGTTTTTATTGGATTATATTCATTAAAATAAGATTAAGTGTACGTTAAATAATCTTGTTTGATGCGAATTTCCTATTCAAAAAGAATAAAATTTGTAAAGATTTTATTTTTATGAATTTCATAATTTATTAAGTGAAATATTAAGAAATAGTATACTGGGGTATTTTTTTTAACAATTGAACCCTCATAAAGCGTATAATTTACTAGATAAAATCACTATTTATATCGATTAAAAGTTTTAATTTAGCGTTAAAATGCATACAAATTTAATTAATTTACTTAAAATGAGTAAATTGCATTAATGTTTATTATTTATTCTTTGAAAAATCAATTTTCAAAATGAACTTTAAATATTTAAATGAAAAGTATCAAGTGTATTTTTAAAACGTTTTTGCGCAAATAATTGAGCCCCAATATTATGATACAAAACTATTTTTCGTTTTTTTAAGTAAGAAAAAAGCTTCATGTTTTTTATTTTTTACGTTTCTTACATGTGTTCAGGTTTGTGCTCAATTTGATACTACTTATCACTTGCCTCCACTATGGGCTACTACTAACCCACATACAAATACACCGACTAAGTTAATGCTTAGCACGACGTATCCTGAGAGTGAGGTTACAATAACCACGGCTGATCCATCAGTTTATTATAAAACTATACAAGTTACTAAAGAGGAGCCTATACTTATTGACCTGTCAATTTCTTTAGGTAATACCACCTTATTTAATGTCATTGAAAAAAGTAAGGGATTATTGATTACTGCTACAAATCCTATTCAGGCTGTTCACATAAATGATTCTCCACATAATAAGACATATACTGTTTTGAAAGGATCAAGTGCCCTTGGAAAAAATTTTTACGCAGCTTCGCAAACTAAAGTGCTAAACGAACAGTATAAAAATGGTGAAACTCATTTTATTTCAGTCATGGCAACTGAAAATGAGACTGATATTACTATTGAAATGCCAGCAAATAAAGTGCTAGACGGCATCGGTAATTCAATAACAATTCGATTAAATGCTTATGAAACTTATTTGGTAAAAAATATTGACGGTACTAATAGTATTAATAATATCACAGGGACTCATATAACATCAAATAAAGATATTGCTGTAATTTCGGGAGCGCAGCATGTACGTCAAAATAAAGGTATTGGTGGGGCGGCTGAAGGTGGAGTTGATCAGTTAGTGCCAACAAAAATTTTAGGGACTGAATATATACTATCCAGAGGAGGAACCGCGTTGGATTACGCTATTGTTATTGCTTCAGAACCAAACACTAAAATTTATTTGGATGATTCAAGCGAAGTAAAATCCCTATCAAATGCAGGTGATTTTATTGAAGTAGACTATTCCAAAAATACTAGAAGAAAAGGACTTGATGCTTTGGGAACACCTCATTACATTCACTCCGATAAACCAATTTATGTGTTTCATGTGTCAGGTTTAATGTCGGATGAGGTTGGTATGGCGCTAATTCCAACGGTAGGCTGTACAGGAAGTAAAACAATTAACTTTTTAAAATTTAAATCTGGAATCAATATAGCCACTGTAATAATTGAGGATGAAGGAATTTCAAATTTCAACTTTAATGGAAAAAGTATTGATGATTTAGGGCTAGTCATAAAAAAAATACCAGGTAAAGATGGTTGGTCAGTGGTATCTATTCCTGATACTGAAATTAATGACTCCAATATAGCAGTAGCAGATTCTTTTTTTCATTTGGGTTTGTTAGTAGCATCTCCAGGTTCTGGTACATATGGAATGTTATCAGGGTTTGAAAAAAATATTAGAGCACTGGATCCTATAGAAAAATTACCAACCACTGAATTTATAATTGAAGCTTCATGTAATTTAAGAAACGAAAAAATAAGTATTCCTTTGGAGTTAGAAGTTTCCTGCGGCGAAGGATTTATTACAGCTGTTACTACCGATAAAGAAGGTAGTGCTGTTGAGCTTGTGCCATTAGGCGTAAACAAATTTCAATTAGATTATACGGCTGGTATATTATCTGATTTCAATACAGATACAATAACCGTTAGTTTCGAATCCAGAAATAATGATGTTTTTCAAGCTTCTGGTAGTGTAAATATAGCTATTGTTATCCCTTCTAACGCTAATAAAGATAGTGATAACTTGCCTGATTGCATTGATCCTGATGATGATAATGATGGGATTTTGGATGTTGATGAGTATCCCATTATTGATGCAAATCCCTTTGGTGATGAGGATGGTGATGCTATTCAAAATTTTCAGGATGTTACTGATAATGGAAATTCAGGAGATGATTCAATAACTGATTATTCAGATATCAATGCAGACGGAGTTCCTGACATTTATGATTTTGATAATGATGGCCAACCCAATCATATTGATTTGGATTCAGATAATGATGGAATTCCTGACAATGTAGAAGCGCAGCTAAGTGCTATCTATATGTTACCTAGTAATTCTGATGTTGATGATAATGGGATTGATGATAGCTATGGCGAAGGACTTTCTGTTGCAAATACTGTAGCTAGTACATTTCCTGATTTTGTCAATATAGACTCTGATAATGACGGATTTAATGATGTTTTTGAGGCTTTTTATATCAATGAAAATCAACAAAATTCAATATTCATTGGAGATACTGATAAAGATGGTTTGGATGATTTTTTTGATGCTGAAGTTGGAAGTTTTAAATTTCCCAACGGCGCTCAGGTTTTAATAAATCCAATTGATGATTTAAAAAATACCGATGCTTCTGATGAACCTGATTACAGAGATTTAGATGATGATAATGATGCAATAGCTACAATGTTGGAGCTAGAATATCAAACAGATCCTTATATTTTTGATACCGACCAAGATGGTTTAAGTGATGGAGAGGAAATTACAGGTGTTGATAACTTAGAAACGATGTTTGTAGCAAATGTAAAAAGTGATCCAAACAATATTTGTGATCCTTTAAAACAAGCACCTAGTTGCGATCAAGACGGCGACGGAAATAGTAACGGTTTGGATCCTAATCCAACTAAGCCGGTTGCTGAAGATGATTTTATTTTAATAAAAGAAGGACAAACGATTGATGGTTTTTTTATTTTAGAGAACGACGACTTTTTAATAGGTCCGAATACGCATATTGCGAATACTGGAAATGGAACTGCACAAGGAGAAATTTCATTAATTTCATCAGTGGGGAAGTTTAATTATGTACCAAAAGCAGATGAATTAGGTGTTGTTACTGTAATTTACGAAGTATGCCATAGTGTTGAAGATTTAAAAGTATGTACTACGGCTACTATTGAAATTACTATTGAAGAAGAGAAAGATTTAAAGATTTACAACGCTATTTCACCCAATAATGATGGTAAAAATGATTATTTCATTATTGAAGGAATCACCAGTTTAGAAGATTTTCCTTACAGTGATGTAATGATTTTTAATAGTAATGGCGAAATTGTGTATAAAGAAACTGATTATAAGGGCGGCATCCCATTTGGTTTAACAACTGACATAAGTAAAAGCTTTTACGGTCAGGCAAAAGGTTCATTGGTTTTTCAGGATAATGAAGAGCTTCCGCGCGGTACTTATTTTTATGAAGTAAACTATACATTAGCTAGCGGTGCTCAAAAGGTAAAGACCGGATATTTGTATTTGAATCGATAGTTTTTTAGTTGTCGGTAGTGAGTTGTGAGTTGTGAGTTGTCAGCTGCGGATTCTCGGTTGTCGTTTGTTGGTTTTGGGTTTGAGGTAAAAGGTTGAATTAGGATTTCGGTTTTTGTTACAAATCTTACGTTTTAAATCAATCAAAACGTTCCAATTTAAACCATCTCTGAGTTTATAGAGTTGCTGAAATTACTGTTTAGTGAAGCTAACCGATAACTAATGATAATTTGCGTGAAGGATTGTAGTGGAAATCCCACAGCCCGACGTAGGAGGTGCGAGGAATTGAAACGTAAAGCCTGACCCTTGTGGGCACGCCCCGATTATTTTAGGAACAAGTCTAATTTTATTTAAACAGGTATTTACGAAACCAAATAATTAGTATTAAAAAATAAGTGCTGTAACATATAAAATAACCAATGGCAGCACCTTGATAACCGTATTTGTTGATAAAAAATACGCTTGATGAATACCAAATTATTGCGGATAAAATTTCGGTTAATACATAGCCTTTGGTCATTTTTTTAGCCATAAATTGGTAAGCGAGCACGGCTGATAGGATTCGAAAAAAATCACCACTTAGTTGCCAAATAAATAAACTTTCCATGGGCGAAAATTCTGATGACAACAATAATTTAATAAAAAAATGTCTAAAAAAATAAAGCCCCAGTAGGCCTGCAATTACCAACGGCATTAAGGTTTTGTAAAAGGCAAAAATTTCTTTGCGAAATTGTTTAGTTGTTTCAACGGCGGCAAGTTTTGGAAACAAATACAAGCTGAGAAGCGAGGTGACGAATACTAAATAGTAATTTGAAATTCGATTCATGGCTTCCCAATATCCCATTTCGGTCAGTCCTTGCACATCAATTATGTGATTTCTTATGGCAATTATAGTAGGTGGTATGATTACAGCTGTTAGTAATGCCATTAAGCTGTATTCAATTAATTTTTTAGTATATCCCCAATCAATATTTGACGCTTTTAAAAGTCCAACAAAACTTTTTTGTTTAAATATAATGGTTAATGTTATGAATAATGCTAAGGCTGGTGTGATTACAACGGCGTAAAGCATACCTTGTAACTGGTACTGCCACAGTAAAAAAAGTGTGACTAATAAACTGAAAATGGTAGTAGTTACATTTAAAATTGTGTATACTTTGTATCGCGAAAATCCATTGATGATAGCTAGACAAAAATAGTCCACAATCATGAGTGAAATTCCTGCGGCTAGTGTTTTTATAATATGAGTATACTCAGGTGAATTGAGGATGTAGTTACTCCAAAATGGGGCAAAAAAATACAAAATCATGGAGGTGCCAAGCATGGATATAAATCCAATGTAGTAGCTTGTTGCTAATACCTTGCTTAATTCGTTTTGATCATTTTTGTGTTCTGCAACGTATTTGACTACTCCGTTGTAAAACCCAAACGAAGCTATCGTTTGAATACTGGTCATAAAACTCCGGAGATTTCCAACAATTCCCAAACCTTGTGGACCGATAAAAATAGCCACTGCTTTTGATAAAATAAATCCAGTTACCAAACGTACAAAAACGGCTATTGAATTAATAGACATAACTTTTAAAAGCTGTTTGTTAGGATTAAATTTATTTATGCTTAGCATGTGTACTCGTTTAGTTTTTTTATTATGTAGTTAATTTCACTTTTAACTAATGTAGGGTTCAATGGTATGCTAACCACTTCTTGACTGATTTTTTCGGTAATTGGAAATATTTGATTTTTGAACTCATCGACCAACGCTTTTTGTTTGTGAGGGGGGATTGGATAATGAATTAGATAGCCTATGCTATTAGCTGTAAGGTAATCACAAAAATGGGATCTGTTTTTAACTCGCACCACATACACATAAAAAACATGATTGTTGCCACCATTCCACTGCGGAAGTTGTATGTGTTTATTGGTTATTTCATTAGAGTAACGGTTTGCAATTTCCCTTCGTTTAGTATTATCAATATCTAAAAATTTTAGTTTCTCAATCAAAAAAGCAGCTTGAATTTCATCTAATCGTGAATTGATTCCAATGAGTTCATTGACGTATTTTTTGGAGGTACCGTAATTCCTTAGTTTTTGGATGCAGGTGGCCAATAAGGTGTTTGAGGTTGTTACGGCTCCACCATCACCTAGTGCGCCAAGATTTTTTGAAGGGTAAAAACTAAAAGCAGCTGCATCAGCAATGCTGCCCGCTTTTTTATTATTTTCAGAAATTGCTCCGTGTGCTTGGGCTGCGTCAGCAATTAATAGTAAATTGTTTTGGTGGCACCAGTGTTTTAATTGATTAATTCCTGAAATTTGTCCGTACAAATAAGTGACTATTACTGCTTTTATTTTTGGAGTTATTTTTTGTTTTACTTCTACTTCGGAAATACAGAAAGAGCTTTCGTTAGGGTCAACCAAAACAGGAACTAATCCTGCTTGTTGAATTGAAATTATAGTGGCTATAAAGGTGTTGGCAGGAACTAAAACTTCATCGCCAGCGCTAAGTTTTCCGAGCTCAATATATCCTTTTAAAATTAAGGTAAGAGCATCTAGCCCGTTTCCTGTTCCTATACAATGTTTAGCACCACAATAATTAGCAAATGCATTTTCAAATTCAATAAGTTTGTTTCCTAGAATGTAATGTCCGTTGGTAAGAAAGGTTTTAAATTGAGATTTCAAGCTAGTTTCAAATCGTTTATTGAGTTTTTGTATGTTTAAAAAAACTACTTTCATATTAATGTAATTCTAAGCAATAATAATCTTGAAGGTACTGATTACAACCCAATTCTTCTTTCTGCTTTAATAAACTCATATTACCTACTACTGTGCCCATATCAAAGTAGCGATAACCTTCTTCTTTAAATTTTTCAATCAAATGAATAAACAAAAAATCTAAAGCTCTGTACTTTTCCCCATTTTTTGATGTTGCTCCATATTGGGATTTGACAACATTATTTGTTTTAAAGATAGTGATACCTGCTAAGATTTCGTCGTATAAATAAATATTATACTGGACTATGTTTTCAGGAAATTTTTTTTTCAATAATGTGATTTCATGGATGGAATGCACCGGTTTAGTTTTATGTTTTTCTGCCAAACGAGGTTCCAAAATTTGTCCCCAAAATAAATGGAAAGAAGTAGTTTCTTGAATTTTAAAACCTAAGTTTAAGTTTTTTTTGTAGTGTTTTAATTTGGTTTTATGAATTTTTACTGATGTGGAGTAATCTATTGCTAGATTTTGTTCTCTGCGCGTAAGTTGAGCACCTAGTTTGTGTAATAGTGGTTCTAATTCAAATGAGGGTATTTTGTGATAAAATAATGGTAGGGATTTTAATTCAAAAGCTTTAAATTTTTTGTTTTTTAAATAGTGTACTATAGCTAAAAAAATAGCTTCTATTTTGATAACACCCATACTTTTTAAAAGCAGCAGCCCTCCGTAGGTAAGACCTTGATGTGAATATAAAACCCGATTTTTTTCGTTAGCAGGTAAAACAGCTACTAAATTATTTTTAGAATACACCATTAGCGAGTGATCATAAAAACGGTCACTGTGATAATCCATAAAATCTCTATGAAATAAAAATGTGCTGTTTTTTGCCTTTGAAATGAATGAATTCCAGATGTTGTAATCTGTTGATTGGTATTTTTTTATGATATAATTCACCGGCCTTTTATGTTTTAGTTAATATTAGTTTCATCTATAATATATAAAGGCCTATTTTTTACGTCTCGGTTAATTCGAGCTAAGTATTCACAAATGATTCCTATTGAAAATAGCTGTATGCCTCCTAAGAACATTGAGCTGATTATTAATGAAGTCCATCCAGTAATGGTTTGCTTTAATATAAAATGAGAAAAAATTGCGAATAGAATAACAAAAAAAGACAATAAAGAGATTAAAAAACCTATTCGACTAACTAACCTTAATGGTTTGTCGGAAAAACCAGTGATGGCATCTACAGCTAAAATCATCATCTTAGAATAGGAATAACCTGATTTTCCATGTTCTCTTTTATTTCTTTCGTATAAAATTTCGCTACTTTTAAAGCCGAGCCAGGCTACTTGCCCCCTTATAAATTTGTTTTGCTCAGGCATTTTGTTTAGTGCATTTATAAGCTTTCTGTCAAGTATTCTAAAGTCGCCTGTATCTAAAGGAATTTGGAAAGGAACCATTTTGTCAAGAATTCTATAAAACCATTTAGCTGTAATTTTTTTTAAAAAAGTTTCGCCTTCTCTTTTAATTCTTTTTGCATATACAACATGAAAGCCTTTAGAATATTCGTTGTAAAGTTGTTCAATCACTTCGGGAGGATCTTGTAAATCTCCATCGATAATTACAGCGCAGTTGCCGTTGCAATATTCCAAACCAGCAGAAACAGCTATTTGATGTCCAAAATTTCTACTAAGATTAATGTAATATGTTTTAGAACAATCAAATGATTGTTCTTTTAAAATATTAAATGAATTATCAGTGCTGCCATCATTAACAAATATTATTTCGTAAACTTTATTAATTTTATTTAAAACACTTTTAAGTCTGCTGTGGAGCTGAAATAAATTGTTTTCTTCGTTCAATATGGGAACAATTATAGAGATGTCAATATGTTTTATATTTGTCTCGTGCATCAATTTCTTTACCAATATTATTTTAAGGATTTATAAATGTTAAAATAATCATTGTACCAAACAATTTTATATTCATTTTTTTTTATAAATTGATTAAATGCTTTGGTTCTTTGTAGGTTATAATACTTATTTACTTTTTCTTTATTATGAGATTCTTTTAAAAAATCAGGATCTGGAGTTCCAAATCGGAAAGTAGCATCAAATTTTTGTTGCACAATAATTGGTAATTTTTCAATTTCTTTACTTGCTTGGTTTAATTTTTGCGTAAAAGTATATCCGTCATATATTTGAACCCATGGATTGTACACATAAGGTTTGGTTTCAGTCAAGTAATGTAGCATAGCAAAATTATCAAAAATTAGCAGGTGGTCGTTAGGTTTAGTATATTTTTTGGTTTCTGCTACGATGTCGTTAATAATTTTAGCTCTTTTTTTTGTGGTGTAAATACCTTTAGTGAATTTACTATTAATAACATAAGTTTTGTGTAGCCTATTGCCTTCATCAAAATAAGCTTCTTTTGATAATTTGTACATTCTTACCATAAAATATGAACAAATAAATAGCAACAGCCAATTTTTTAAAGTAGCAATAGAAATATAGTTTGTTATGCGAGGCTTATAGATAAATATAAATTCAAAAAAGAAAGGAAAAGCTAGCCAAATAGATATATAACCACTGTTGTTAACTCCACCAGCACTGCCTAAAGGTAGAATAAATAATACTAAAAGAGCAGCAAAAGTTATTAGCTTCAATGCTGCTTTCAAATTTTTCGTAAAAAGAATACTCAATGTAGCTAAATAGCTTAAACCATATAAAATAAGTAAATTTTTACTAACGAAAATTAGGGATAAAAACAAAAAAGGAAAGACCCAAAGTATTTTTTTTACAATGGGTTTAAGATTGTAAAATCTTTTTCGGAATAAAAAACAAAATATTAAAAAGCAAGCTAGTCTAGCTGTAATTGAAATAATTTGATTTTGGTTAATTTTAAATACTCTTACAAGTCTACCTGCATTATGACTGCTGTCTTTTTCTATACCTACAGATACAAGAGATAGCAATGAATCTATCATAATGCTCAAATGATCATTCTTCCATAATAATAGCACTATTAAAATAAAACCTGATATTATTCCAATTGAAAAAAATAGAATGGGTTTAAAAGATTTTATAAGCTTTTGTTGCTCCAGGTAATATTTATAAGGAATTACTGCAACTAAAATAAATAAGGTAATATTGGGTATACGGGCAAATACATTAATGGCTAAAATACAACCTGAAATTAAATAGTAGATTAGTTTATTTTCAATTAATCCTTTATGTAAAAAATACACAGCTGTGACAACCAATAATGCAGTCAGTTGATTGTGATAAAATGTTAAAAAACCGAAATCATTTATAAATAGAATCATTGACAAACTAATTAGTAAAAAAGTTTGACTGAGGTAATTTTTTAAAATTTTGTAAGAAACAATAAAAGTTAACGTATTGACTATGATTGCAAGAAAGCGAAAACCAAGAACGCCCCAAGAGGAGAAGAAGCTATTCCATAAACCACCCACAAATCCACCCAAATAATAATTGAAATTATATTCAACACTTGCAGGATCATTAAAAATCTGCTGATAAAAAGTTAAAACAAAGCCATCATCACTAACATCAAAACCTTGAAAGGCTAATAATATTTGTCCTAAAATAATAACTAGAATAGTAACTAAAATTTTTTTTTGGACGCTTCTTTCTTACTTGCAATCATTAAATTTTGATATAAACAAAAGACTAAATTAACTAATATTAATTATAAAATTGAATTATTTTTAGCATTCAGAAAATTTGCAACAATAGTAAATTTAACAATACAAATAAAAGGATGCGTAAATTAAGTTTCGACTTAAGATCCATTTTGGGCTTTCCATTTTTATAATAATTATCAACGTTTAGTTGAAAGCTATAGCGCTAGGGAATTATTTGCAAATAATTATTTAAATGAAAAAAAAGGAACTAAAATACTTGATATAGGTTGTGGTTTAGGCTATATCTTAGATTTTTTCCTTGAAGTTGATTATTTTGGGTACGAAATGAGTCAGGGACATATTAATAAGGCAAGATAAAATATAAAAACAGGAGTACTTTTATTTGTTCTGAAGTTGATGAGTTTTCTTTGAATAAATTAGGTACTTATGATTTAGTAATTGCATCGGGTGTGCTGCATCATCTTAATGATGATGAACTGAAAAATTTGTTGCGAACAGCAGTAAAAGCATTAAAAGTTGATGGTAGTTTGTAACTCTTGACGGCTGCTATGTTGAAAACCAAAATAAAATTGATAAGTTTTTTTATATAAAGATCGTGGGGGAATATTTTTGTTATTAATTTGAATACGAAAAACTAGTTAAGGAGTATTTTAATAAGGTGGAATCAACTATTGAATATTCCTTATACGTTATTGATCATGAGCTGTACTAGGTAATTTTAGTGAATAATTTTTATGGATAAAATTTTTGAAAAAAAGTATCATGAATATGAAAAAAAAC
This sequence comes from Aquimarina agarivorans, assembly GCF_000218485.1. Classification (GTDB taxonomy): domain Bacteria; phylum Bacteroidota; class Bacteroidia; order Flavobacteriales; family Flavobacteriaceae; genus Aquimarina; species Aquimarina agarivorans. The sequence continues at coordinate 43,446 of NZ_AFPB01000156.1, forward strand.
ACTTTTGGTTTATTGCCAGGAGAAAATTTATTCTACAGCTTTTAAATTCTTTGCCCATAGATAGTACTATTTTAGATATAGGTTGTTCTTCTGGAATTTTTATTAAGGATCTAATAAAGGCTGGGTTCGATAAAAACAGAATTTACGGTATTGATATTAGTGAAGAGGCAATTCATAAAGCTCAAGCTGACGGTTTGCAAAACGTTTTTATAATGGATGCACAACATATAGCTTTAGAAAAAAAATTCGATATTATCATTTCTTCGGATTGTTTGGAACATTTAGCCGATGAAGAAAAGGCTTTAAAGTGCTGGAGAGGCTTGTTGAAAGATCACGGAATACTTTATGTTTTTGTTCCTGCATTTCAGTTTTTATGGAGTCATCATGATGAATTGAATATGCATTATCGGAGGTATACCAAGAATGAGTTGTCGGGAAAACTTGCTGCTAACGGTTTTGATATTGTTAAGTCAGGATACTGGAATTTTATTTTATTTTTCCCAATAGCAGTAGTAAGATTATTTAGTAAATTTTCTAATAAAGAAAATTCAATTGTATCTTTAAATAATAAGCTTTCGATTTTCAATAAGCTCTTTTATTTTATTCTTTTTACTGAAAATAAATTACTGAAAGTAATCTCTTACCCAATTGGTATTAGTTGTTTTTGTATCGTAAAAAAATCAACTAAATAAATTTTTTATTCATCAAGCTTTACCCAATGTCAAAATCTTTATGATCTAAATATGTTATGACTAAATATATTTATTAATTTCTGTCTTAACATTGGGTAAATACTAGTGTATAGTTACTTTCTTTCCAAAGTAACAACAATCTGCCCTTTTGGATTAGTTGCTGTAAAACCGTTCAGATCAAATCCTTCTTCAATAATAGTAACAAAATCAGTTTGATCTATATCCAATTCGTATTGAACTTCATCGGCAGTAAATTTGATAATTTTTGCTTGAGAACCGGCAATAACTGTATTTCCATCATTTATTGACCAATTGTTTATTTCCGAAGTTTCACCTAATATTTTTTCAGACTCAAAAGTGTCTTCTCTTTGTGTTTGGATGGAATCAGGAAGTGGAATTCCAGCAGGTGCTGTAAAATTTGTTGTTGCTTTAAAAGTTCCCTCAAAGTTTACTGTGTTTGGATTTGTTGCAAATAAGGCAGTAGTATCAAATTCAGATCCCTCTACTGTAAAATTAACGGTGAATCCCGCTATTTCAGCGGTTCCATTAGTTACCTCAAAATCGACTAAATTCCAATCACCTACCAAATTTTCATCGACTAGGTCAATTTCAGGTGTAATTGGGGTTCCTGCATCATCGCTTGAACAAGATGAGATTGTTAATAGTAGTAAAAATGATAATAGAGTTGAAAATAATTTATTCATAATATAGTTTAGGTTTGTTTAGTTCGCACAAAAAAAAGGTGCTATACTTTGTATGTATAACACCTTTTTTTAATTTTTAGTATTGGCAATAAAATTTATGCGATTTTATTACGCTTACGTTCATTTTCTGTCAAATATATTTTTCTTAATCTTAAAAAATTAGGAGTTACTTCAACATATTCGTCTTTTTGTATAAATTCCAAAGCTTCTTCCAATGAAAACTTAATTGCAGGTACAATTTTAGCTTTGTCATCGGCTCCAGAAGAACGTACGTTTGATAATTTCTTAGTTTTAGTAATATTGACTGTCATGTCATCGCCACGTGAGTTTTCACCAATGACTTGACCTTCATAAATATCCTCACCTGGATCTACAAAGAAACGCCCTCTATCTTGTAATTTGTCGATAGAATAAGGGATCGCTTTACCAAGTTCCATAGATACTAAAGAACCATTCTGACGTTCTGGAATTCCTCCTCGCATTGGTTGGTATTCAGTAAATCGGTGTGACATAATTGCTTCCCCAGCAGTAGCAGTTAATAATTGATTACGTAAACCGATAATTCCTCGTGATGGGATTACAAATTCGCAAATCATACGATCGCCTTTGGTTTCCATACTCAGTAATTCCCCTTTTCTTAATGTTACCATTTCCACAGCCTTACCCGAAACGTTTTCAGGTAAATCAATAGTCAACTCTTCAACAGGTTCACATTTTACGCCATCAATTTCTTTAATGATTACCTGAGGTTGCCCAATTTGTAATTCATAACCTTCTCTACGCATGGTTTCGATAAGTACCGAAAGGTGCAATACACCACGACCAAAAACTAAAAATTTATCGGCACTATCAGTTTCGTTTACTCTAAGTGCTAAGTTTTTTTCTAATTCTTTTGTTAAACGGTCTTTAATGTGTCGAGACGTTACAAATTTACCATCCTTTCCAAAAAACGGAGAATCGTTAATGGTAAACAACATACTCATTGTAGGTTCATCAATGGCAATCGTTTGTAGTGCCTCAGGGTTTTCAACATCAGCAACAGTATCGCCAATATCAAATCCTTCAAGACCTACTAATGCACAAATGTCACCTACTTGCACTTCAGAAACTTTTTTACGACCTAAGCCTTCGAAGCTATGTAATTCTTTTATTTTTGATTTAATAATAGATCCATCCCGTTTTACAAGTGATACTTGTTGTCCTTCTTTTAGGTTACCTCTTTGTAAACGACCGATAGCAATTCTTCCCGTAAAGGATGAAAAGTCTAATGAAGTTATCAGTAATTGTGTAGTCCCTTCATCAAATTTAGGAGCAGGAATATGTTCTAAAACCATATCTAACAATGGTTCAATGTTTTCAGTTTGATTTTTCCAGTCGGTACTCATCCAATTGTTTTTGGCTGAACCATAAACAGTAGGAAAATCAAGTTGCCATTCTTCGGCACCAAGTTCAAACATTAAGTCGAAAACTTTTTCATGTACCTCATCAGGCGTACAGTTTTCTTTATCTACTTTATTAACTACAACGCAGGGTTTCAATCCAAGATCAATGGCTTTTTGAAGTACAAATCGAGTTTGAGGCATAGGCCCCTCAAAAGCATCCACTAATAAAAGCACACCATCGGCCATATTAAGTACACGTTCAACCTCTCCACCAAAATCGGCGTGACCAGGAGTATCAATAATATTAATTTTAGTTCCTTTATAAGTTACAGAAACATTTTTTGAAGTAATTGTAATACCTCGCTCACGTTCTAAGTCATTATTATCAAGAATTAAATCTCCTGTATTTTCATTTTCACGAAATAATTGACAGTGATACATAATTTTATCAACCAAAGTAGTCTTACCGTGGTCAACGTGTGCAATAATGGCTATGTTTTTAATCGTATTACTCATAAAAGCTAATTTATTGATGCTAAAATTTGGCGCAAAGGTACGTTTATTTGATTAATTACTGGAAAGTGAAGCGTTTTTGTTATTAGCTTGTAAGTGAATATTAATAAATTTTATAAAATGACTTGATAGTAGTTGTAAAAATAAGAGTGTTTAGAGATGTGTAATAATGTTAAATTTTATTTTTTAGGGGCATAAACAGCGGGTTGTTGTCTCTATTTTAAATAAATTAATAAATGGGTATTTATAATTTTTATTCAATTACTTTTGTGAAAATCTTATAATAATGCAGCTGAACAATATTCCTAAAATTAAAAATTTAACTAGTAATAATTTTTTCTTATTAGCAGGACCATGCGCTATAGAAGGAGAGGAAATGGCATTGAGAATTGCTGAAAAAGTAGTTAAAATTACTTCTGATTTGAAAATTCCTTACGTTTTTAAGGGATCTTTTAAAAAAGCCAATAGGAGTAGGGTGGATAGTTTTACGGGTATCGGAGATAAAAAAGCACTTAAAATTTTACGAAAAGTTAGTGAAACTTTTAATGTACCAACGGTGACTGATATCCATACTAATGAAGATGCCGCTAAAGCGGCAGAATATGTGGATGTTTTACAAATTCCAGCGTTTTTAGTGCGTCAAACAGATTTAGTAGTCGCAGCAGCCAAAACTGGAAAAACAGTAAACTTAAAAAAAGGACAGTTTATGAGTCCCGAAGCTATGCAGCACGCCGTGAAAAAAGTATATGATAGTGGCAATGAAAATGCTATGATTACTGATCGGGGTACTATGTTTGGCTATCAAGATATGGTAGTTGATTTTAGGGGCATTCCAACCATGAAACAATTTGGAACTACGGTACTTGATGTAACACATTCTTTACAGCAGCCTAATCAAACGAGCGGAGTTACAGGTGGCAGACCCGATATGATTGAAACCATTGCCAGAGCTGGGATTGCTACAGGTGTAGATGGATTATTTATTGAAACTCATTTTGATCCTTCAAATGCTAAAAGTGACGGCGCTAATATGCTGCATTTAGATTACTTGAAAAGTTTATTGACGAACCTAGTGTCTATTAGACAAGTGATTAACAAGTTATAAAAAAACTTATACAAAAAGGTTTTACCAGAATTATAAGCCCCATGCTTTTAAATATTGTTTGGCAACAGCTGTGCATTCATGATGTTTTTCAATAAATTTTCGAGCTCTGTAGGAAATTTGAAGCATTAATTCAGGATTTTCAATAAGTTCGGATAGTTTGTGAACCAAATAATCAACATCAGGTTTTGCTTCAACCAAAGGCATAGTTGCTTCAGTAAGTTTGTAATAACTTTTAAAATCATCGTTGGCGCCACTAAAAACAACTTTGCCTCGGCCCATAGCTTCGCGTCCGTTATATCCTTGGTCGTAGCTCAAACATTGATCCAATAGAATGTGAGATTCATTGTAAACTTTCATGTAAGCATCATAAGGAAGGTTTCTCGTTATTTTAACGACGACCTTATCAGGGTATTTTTGCTGTATAGTTTTTAGTGCTTTTAAAAAATAAGAAATACCTTTAGCATGCTGGTTGTTGGTATTGATGCCACAAAAAATATTAATTTTATTTTTGATGTTTAAAGGGCTAAATTGAAGTTTAGACAAGTCAATAGGCGTAGGAATCATGTTTAAAGCTTTTGAAGTATTGCGATAAACAATTTCATAGTCGATATCGCTGGGTATAATTCCTTTTATATTTTTTGAAAAAAATTGGTAATATTTTATAAAGTCGGGCTTTGTATACTTTAAAGCGTATTGAAATTCTTTTTTTAGGTTTTTATTTTTTAGATAAGGAGTAAAACTTGAAAAACCTTTATGTTGATGCAGCATGTAATCTACCCAAGGTACCTCCATACTACCACCGTGCAAATAACAGTTTTTGTTATGTTTAGTAATATTTTTAAATATAAATTTTTCAGTTTTTGGAGTTGCTAAAAACGGGATGCTATTGATGAATTGAACTGCGTCGTATTGCTCAATTAATTTTATTTTTTTTTTGAATTTCATCCTAAGTTCAAACATTGAAATATCTAAACCTGTAAATCTAAAAATTACATTCTTTATAAAATTAAGAGGTCTATTATTTTTAAATTTTTGAATATCTAAAGCTATGTCTACCGGGTATTTTTTGAAGCCATCGCCATGTGCAAAAATGGTTACATCATGTCCAAGATTCATTAATCCTTTTTTCAATGAATTATGAAACCCACTATATTCCCCCACTAAAAGTATGTTCATCAAGCTTCTTTTTTGTCAAATCTTAGTTCCAGAGCCACTCTGGTAATATTTTTATTTTTATTAACGGCAGCGCCGTGAATTAAAAAAGGAGAAAAAATTAATGCTTCTTTCTCTTTAGGATTGGGTCTAATCATTTTGAAATCACCATCAGTAGTTTTTATAATACATGGAACGTAATATTGATTTCCATTAATATAAGCACCTTTGGAATTAGTTCTAATGATTTTATTTTCAGGAATTAAATGACTTTCAGGTATAAGTGGTAAAGAAGAATTCTTATTACAACCAGCAATGGGTATCCATACATTTAAAATATTTTTCCAATAACTTAAGTAACCGTCTCGGTGAGGAGGGTTAATATCCAGACTATTCGGTCTGCTGATTCTAATTTGGATATGTGAACTTTTAAGTTCTTTTATGTATGATGTTAATTTTGTGTTGGTGTGTTCGCTGAATTTGAGTGCTAAATTTTCAAAATCTACCTTAAAATCTTTGTTTGTTAAACTACGCGTATGATGAATTACTTTTAAATGCTGATCATCATTAGTTATATATTTATGATAATCTTCAATTTTAAACTGCTTTTTAGAAACTTCAGCACCAGCTAATTGTAAGCCTTTAAAAATGTTTTCTTTTACAGAAGTTATAAGGGAGGTCATTTCGTTATCATCAAAAATAGAAACTATCTTATAACCTTCTTTTTCCCAGTCAGTTTTTTCAAGAATATTTCCTTTTGATTTATAAAGAGTTTCGGATTCTCCAATAAAAAAAGCTCCCACAACATCAAATGAAAAGAGTTCATTATCAATTAAAAGTGAACAAGTATGAGTTTCAGTATTCAAATTCAAAGTTTAAAAGCAAATTAGCATAAGAGTAAATGAAATATTTAATCTAATATTTCGATATATTAGTGCAAAATAATAATAATAAATTGATGGTTGAAATAAAACCGACTAAACTAAAAATAGCAGTAATAGTAATTTCTCTTTCTAGAGGAGGTGCAGAAAGATCAACAGGAACAATTTCAAAAATTTGTGAAGATTTAGGACACGAGGTAACTTTAATTTCTGTAATTGATGAGCCGGAGTTTGATTATGGAGGGAAATATCATGCATTAGCAAAAGGAAAAGATTTTAAGACTGTTTTAGGTAGGAAATCGGCAAAGTTTTTTGATGCCTATCAATTGTTCAAAAAAGAAAATTTTGATGTTATTTTGGATGGAAGGACACGTCCCACTTTTTTAAAAGAATTGATCTTCAATTTGTTAATTTTTAAAAAAAAGCCTTTGATTAGAATGATTCATAATTCTAATTTGGAAAAAAGTTTCCCTTCTTCTAAATGGAAATCAAACTATTTGTACAAAAATGATAATTTAATAACAGTTTCTAAAAAAGCGGAGGTAATTGTTAGAGAGACTTTTAATTTTAATAAAATTAGAACAATTTATTATCCAGTCTCTAAAGCCAGAATAACAGAGTTAAGTAATAAGGCATTAGAAGTACATGAGAGTATATACATTTTATTTTATGGTAGGTTTGAAAATAAGAGTAAAAATTTGCTTTTTTTGTTGAAAGCATTTTCAAAGTCAAGTTTACCTAAATTAAATATCAATTTAATGCTTGTAGGGCAAGGGCCAGATGAAAATGAGTTAAAAGAAAAAGCCATTGAACTCAATATTGCAGACAAAGTTATTTTTAAAGGTTTTATTCCCAATCCAATGCCATATGTAAAGCATTCACTGTTTACGGTTATGACAAGTAATTATGAAGGTTTTCCTATGACATTGATAGAGTCGTTAACATTAGGAGTTCCTGTAGTTACTTTAGATTATGTGTCTGGTCCATCAGAAATTATTGAAACTGGGAAAAACGGAATTTTGGTCACAAAAAAGAAAACTGATGACTTTAGTAAAGCGTTAAACAAAATGATTACAGACAAAGATTTTTATAATAAATGCGTTGAAGGTACAAAAGACAGCGTAAGGTTTTTTGATACAAAGTATATTGCTCAAAAATGGAACGAATTGTTAAAAGAACTATGAGAGATACTAAAGTTACTGATTGCTATATTATAGAGTTAAAAAAAATAGAAGGCCAAGATGCACGCGGTAGTTTGTCTGTAATTGAAAAAAATGTAATTCCTTTTGAATCAAAAAGAGTGTATTACCTTTACGATGTACCAAGTGATGCCAAAAGAGGAGGGCACGCGCACAAAGAGTTGTACCAATTTTTAATTCCATTATGTGGTAGTTTTGATGTTGTTTTAAATGATGGATATTCCAAAAAAACTTTCACCCTAAATAAGCCTAATAAAGGCTTGTTAATTTGTCCTGGAATTTGGCGAGAGTTGGAAAATTTTTCATCCGGAGCAGTTTGTTTAGTGTTAGCTTCCGAAGTGTATGATGAGTCAGATTATATTAGGGATTTCATGGCTTTTAAGAAGTGTAAATAACAGCAAGCTTCCTGTTTATTTAAAAATTGACAAATAAATATTCATTCTCATTAGTATAGATTTTGCTTTTAAAACATACTTTAACAGACTTGTAGGTAATTGTAAAGCTATTGTTTGTTTCCAATTTAGGTTATTTGATAAGATTTGATTTTTAAGTATAGTTAGTTTTTTTGAATTGCCATTTAGCTTATACTGTAGTGCAATTGCAAATCTGTTTTGATCCATGTATTTTTTTAAGAAAAAGTGTTTGCTTTCTTCAATTAAATACTTTTGAGTCACTTTGAACCTGGAGTCTGAATGATTAGTTTTGGAAAGACTATTCAGGATATATTTATTGTGAATTGCAGTAACAGTTTTATTAAAAACAAAATTATAACGCAGCGCAAGTCTAATCCATAAATCGGTATCATGACCAGAGATTATTTCGGAGTCAAAATAATAGCCTGAGAGCAAAGTTGATTTTTTTACACAAACAGCGGAAGTCCAAGCAATATCATTGTATAAACTATTTTTAAAATAATCTTCAATGAATACTATTTGATTCTTATTTTCATTAAAATTACTAAAGGATGTTTTCTTATTTTTTTTGGCAGAAAAGTTAATTTCATAATTATTGCAAAAAATACTTTCGTTTTCATACAAATCGATTGAATTTTTAAATTCTTGTAAGTGATTTTGATGCCAAAAGTCATCAGCGTCTAAAAAAGCAATATATTTTCCTGCTGCCTTAGTAATACCATTATTTCTTGCAATTGGAGCTCCTTGATTTTTTTGGTCAATAATAAGCATATTATCAACATTGTATTCTTTACATAATTTTAAGCTATCATCTGTTGAACCATCATTTACAATAATTATTTCGTAATCTTGTACGGTTTGCTTAAAAACAGAATCTAATGTTTTTTTTATATAAAGCTCTTTGTTAAATAGCGGAATAATTATTGAAAAAAAAGGGGTGTTTGGATTCACTTATCACCATATTTAATTTTACAAAAATAACCTAATCTGTAAAAGTCCAGAAATAGTAAACTAGGTCGGTTGCCTAGTATGTTTTGTTTCAAGAGTTTTTTTGATTTTGAAAAAATTATCACAATAATTTTTTCAAGTTTAAATCTTCTAATTGTTTCATATGCTTTGAGCAAACCATTGTCTCCTGAGTTAATCAGATTTTTGCTGTAAAGCATATAAATTGTTTCTGCAGACTGTTCTTTTTTTCGTAAATAAACAGCATTTGTTTCTAAACCTAAATGAAAAACGAGATTATCAATATGTAAAATTTTATATTTTTTTTCTTTAACCTTTAAAGAGAAAACATTGTCATATCCGTAATGATTTCCAACTAAGTTTTTATTAACGTTTTTGAAAATTGCCTTTCTTATAAGTAAATTGGCAGAAACAATTGTTCGGTATGGTTTTTTATTTCTTGATTTTGATGACTTAGTTTCTTTATACCTTCCGTATTTCCATCTCAAAATTTTAGAAAATTCAGGAGCTTTGTCTTTATAGGCTATACCTCCCAGATAAATGTCAAAATTATCATTGAGTATAAAATTCATGTAGTTTTCTAGAAAATTCGTTTCTGTTGGAATGACATCAGCATCTAAAAATAAAATCCAGTCATATTTGGCATAATTTGCAAGTAGTTGTCTAGTTTCAGTTCTACCTTTGTTCGTACTATTTGTGTAGTATTTGCAATTATTTTCTACACATAGTTTTTTTATTATGGCGCTCAATTTTTTGGTTAGTTGAACAATCATCAAGAATAATTATTTCGTATTTTTTATTTGAGAGCTTCATTTCTGAAGTTAAAAAAAATAACAAGTCCTTAAGCGAATAGTTGAAAACAGGAATAAGAATGGATACCATCAAAAAAAAATGTAAATTGTCTTATTAAAAACTTTTACTTTCTATCAAATGTACGACAGAAAAGAAATAGAGCAAATTTTATTAAATAAATTAGATGAACATTCAAATTTTTTAAAATTACAATATAAGGCTAATGTAAATAGAATTCCTTTTTTTTACGTAGATGATCTTTTTCCTTTGGATTTAGCAACAAACATTTTTGATGTTTTCCCAAAAGAAACCCAGACAACTTTAAAAAAAAGTTTAAAGGAGCATAAGTATGTTGCAGCACAAATGGATCGTTATGACAACTTATTGGAAGAGGTTATTTACGCTTTTCAGCAACCCCAAATAGTAACTAAAATTGAAAAAATTTGCGGTCTTAGTAATTTGCAGCCCGATGAAAATTTATACGCAGGAGGTATATCAATGATGAGAGAAGGTAATTTTTTAAATCCACATCTGGATAACTCACATGACAAAGATCGAAATTTTTGGAGGGTACTTAATTTGTTGTATTACGTTACTCCTGATTGGAAGGAATCTTATGGCGGTAATTTGGAGTTATGGCCTGAAGGGGTAAAAAATAAACCTACTAAAATTCATGCCAAATTTAATAGATTAGTTGTTATGGCAACTCATGCTAATTCTTGGCATTCAGTTGAAAAAGTTACTCGTCCTGGTGTTCGTTGTTGTGTTTCCAATTATTATTTTTCTGCAACACCAATTACTAAAAATGCTAAATTTCATGTAACTACCTTTAGGGGGCGGCCAGAACAAAAATTTAGGGACAAATTACTAATGGTAGATTCTTTTGCCAGAATGCAAATTAGAAAAATTTTTAAAAAAGGGATTGTAGAGAATCCGCACGTATATAAAAAATGAAAAACTTTTTTTATATAAATTTTATTTTTATAGTTTGTTTATTGTACTATACTTTGGCTGCATTAGGAAAATTATATGCTCCAAAAGGAGAGTTTTTTCCTTTTTTTCATTGGGGGCTTTACGTTACAGTTCCTCAAAAAATTGAAAGAGATTTTATTGATATTTATAAAAAAGAGGATACCACTTTTTCGAAACCTATTTCTTTTTATGATTTAACCAAAGATGAAATTTATATCAGCGAATCACGATTTTTGCTTAAAAAGTTAAAAAATTGTATGAATAAACCTTGTTTTGATCCCACTTTTAAATACATATTAAAGTATATTCCTGAAAACCGAGTCAGCATATTTTATTTAATAGATGAAAATTCTAAAAAAGACACGTTAGGCTACATAAAAAATAGAATTTTTATTAGTAAATAATTATTTATGAAAGAAGAGTTATTAAAAGAACATTGGTTCTGGAAGTATGCATTTGTAAAAGATGGTTTGTTTAAAGGAGACGTTCAAAAAATTAATAACAATATAAATTTAAGTGTAAAGGTTTTTTATTGTTTACTCTTATCGTTAAATGTTGAATTTATTTTTTATTTAAATAATTATTTAGATAAAAACATTTCAGATGCGCTTTGGCCTGTATTTTTTGTAGATTATTTACCTAAAGTACCGTGGATATCGGTTTTAATTATTGTAAGTTTCTTAATCAATTTATTAGCTGTTTTTAATTTTAAATCAAGATTAGTAAGAATATTACTTTTTTTAAGTTGTTTCATGTTGTTTGCGCTTTTCAATTCGGCAGGAAAAATTAATCATTCTTTACATACAATTTTAATACCATTGTTTTTCTTTAGTTTTCTAAATTTTAAAGAGGAATCCAAGATATATGTTAATAAGATCATCTTTGCTTCATCGGTTTTTGCGCTGTTAACAACTTACAGTTTTGCAGGCTTTTGGAAAATATTAAGAGGGTTTTTACATATAATTCAAGGGGAGAATGGAATTTTTTCAACCAATGCTATGACAAGGCTTTTGCAATATCAATACAGATATGATACTCCTACTTTTTTTGGTAATTTTCTTATTGAAAATGAATTTTTAGGGTGCTTACTTTTGTGGTTAGGTATTTTAATTGAATTTACCTCTGTAATTATTTTCTTTAAAGCAAAACTTCATGTGGTTTGGGGAGTATTGTTATTATCACTACATATTTCTATAGCATTAATTATGGATGTTTTTTTTAGTAATGCTTTAATTAGTTTATTGCCACTTTTAATTTTATCTCCTTTTTTAATTCGAAAAAAAAGATTTTTTGTATGCTTAATTGGATAATTAACTCTTCCGTTGCACTACTTCAAAAATTTTATGGTTTTCGCATTTTAAAGTTTTAGACGGGTATTTTAGTAATAAAGCATAATCGTGAGTGGCCATTAAAATAGTATTTCCATTTGCATTAATTTCTTTTAATAACGCCATCACTTCCAGTGAAGTTTGTGGATCCAAATTTCCTGTGGGTTCATCGGCTAAAATAAGTTCAGGATCATTTAGTAAGGCACGGGCAATAGCCACGCGCTGCTGTTCTCCTCCTGAAAGTTGATAAGGATAAATAGTACCTTTCGATTCCATACCTACTTTGGTAAGCACTTCTTTAATCCGATTTTCAATTTTATCCTTTTCTTTCCAGCCAGTGGCTTTTAAAACAAATGTTAAATTATTATTTACAGTACGATCGTTAAGTAATTTAAAATCTTGAAATACTACACCAAGTTTTCTTCTTAAAAAAGGTATTTCCTTTTCCTGTAAACCATTAAGCTTAAAATTCACTATTTCTCCTTCGCCTTGTACTAAAGCTAAATCCCCGTAAAGCGTTTTAAGAAAACTACTTTTTCCTGAACCTGTTTTTCCGATAAGATACACAAAATCACCTTTTAATATTTCCAAGGAAACATCAGAAAGGACTGCTGTTTCTCGCTGAAAAATTGTAACATTTTTTAATTTTAGCACGGATTCACTCATAAAATAGTATTTATAGCTGTAAAATTATAAAACTAAATCAGTTTGCAAAATAAAGAGACAGTTTTAGTGTTTTAATTAGGGTGTCAACAGCCCCAAACATGATATAAAGGGTTGTGTGAAAAAAAAGATTAATTTTTGACTGATCTTTTAATATTAAAATTTTTATTACAGTTAAATGTGTTAAAATATTAAGTTTATTTTAGCGTAAGAATAACTGTACATTATTTCCTTCATAATGGGAGTATATTAATATATTTGAAACAAGGTTTATTTTTTTATTTTATGAAGAAAAGTTTAATTATTACCTGGTTTTTTGTGTTGGTTTCTACATTAATTACGGCGCAACAAACTGAAATTTTTAGAACCACCAATAATAGCGTCTATCAAAAAGCTTTAGATTTATATAACAATAAGGAGTATGCTGCAGCACAAAGTTTTTTCAGAAAAGTACAGTCTACTACGGAAGATCAAAATATAAGGGCGAATGCCGCTTACTACATTGCTCAGTCTGCTGTTCGTATGCAACAAAAAGGAGCTGATGTTTTAATGACAAATTTTGTAACTGATTATCCAACGCATCCTAAAAGAAATAGTGCTTTTTTAGGTGTTGGTAATTATTATTTTAGTGTAGGTAAATATGCTCGTGCTCGTAAATGGTATCAGGATGTTGATAAAAATCGTTTAAACACCTCGGCTTTAGAAACGTTTTACTTCAATAAAGGGTATTCTTTATATCATTCAAAAAGATATGATGATGCACAAAAATCATTACAAAAAGTTACTAGTTCTGAAAAATACGGTGAGCAAGCCAAATATTATTTAGGATATATAGCCTATAATGCAAATAATTACGAACAGGCGGATACTTATTTTGATGAAGTTAGTGACTCCAAGGATTACAATAAAACACTTTCCTACTATAAAGCAGACCGAAATTTTAAGAAAGGAGATTTCCAGAAGGCTATTGATAGTGCCGAGCCTCGTTTAGCCACCGCAAAACCTAACGATAAATCGCAACTAAATAAAATTATTGGTGAGAGTTATTTTAATCTAAAATTATATCAAAAAGCGATACCATACCTGGAAGCTTACAAAGGAAACAAAGGGAAATGGAGCAATACTGATTATTATTTGTTAGGGTATTCATACTATAAAAATGGAGATTATAGCAAAGCAGTATCTCAATTTAATAAAATAATAGATGGTAAAAATGCGGTATCACAAAATGCTTACTACCATCTTGCGGATGCGTATTTAAAATCAGCACAAAAACAGCAAGCATTAAATGCATTTAAAAATGCTTCAGAAATGAATTTTGAAGCCATTATAAAAGAAGATGCTACCTACAATTATGCAAAACTGAGTTACGAAATCGGGAATTCATTTGAAAGTGTACCTTCGGTATTAAAATCATTTTTGTTAAAATATCCAGATTCTCCACAAAAACAGGAAATTGCCCGTCTACTTGTAGATTCTTACTTGTCAACAAAAAATTATAAGGAAGCACTTGGGGTATTAGATTCTGGAAAGGGAACTGATAATAAAGAAGTATTTCAAAAAGTGTTGTTTTATAGAGGGCTTGAGGTTTTTAAAGAAAAAGATTTTAAAGAAGCTATTTTACTTTTTGACCGAGCCATTACCATAAACGCCTTAACTGATTTTACGCAGCGCGCTTTGTTCTGGAAAGGCGAAAGTTATTATGAGCAGGAAGATTATGTTATTGCAATTTCAAATTATGAGGCAATTACCGATGTAAATACTACTAATTGGAGCGAATTAAAACTAAAAGAGTATCAGTTAGGGTACAGTAATTTTAAAATAAAAGCCTATGCTAAAGCCATCAAACATTTTAATCAGTTTTTAGCAAAAAATCCCGAAAAATTTTACATGCAGGATGCCACTTTACGATTGGCGGATAGTTATTTTGTAACCGCTAATTATTGGCCAGCAATGGAAACGTATAATAAGGCCATAGCACAAAAGCACAAACGTGCCGACTATGCTCACTTTCAAAAGGCGATCAGTTATGGTTTCGTAAATAAACAAAATCGAAAAATTGAAGACCTGAAAGCGTTTTTAGTCAATTTTCCGGACTCAAATTTTAGGGATGATGCTTATTACGCTTTAGCAAATGCTTATGTTGCCAAGGATGAAATCAATAAAGGATTAGCGAATTACGCTAAATTGAGGAATGAGCTACCAAATAGCGCATTGGTGTCAAAAGCCTTACTAAAAGAAGGGTTGATATTTTATAATGACAATAAATCACAAAAAGCATTAGGAAAATTCAAAACTTTAGTAGCGGAGCATCCCAATACCCCTGAAGCTTTACAAGCAGTAAAAACAGCCCGCTTGGTATACATTGATTTAGGGCAAACGGATGCTTATGCAAGTTGGGTAAAATCCTTAGATTTTGTTGATATTTCAAATGAGGAGTTGGATAATACTACTTATGAAGCTGCCGAAAAACCTTATCAAGAAAATAATACAGCTAAAGCAATTGTAGGTTTTGAAAAGTATTTAAATGAATTCCCTAAAGGCTTACACCAATTAAATAGTCATTTTTATTTGGCACAATTGTATTCCAAAAAAGGAAACAAAGAAAAAGCATTAACCCATTATTTGGCGGTTTCAGCACTTGAAAAAAATGAATATTCAGAAACAGCATTGTACAAAATTTCTCAAACTTATTTGGAAAACAAAGCTTACAGCAAGGCCATACCTTATTTAAAAAGACTGGAAAAAATTGCTGATTTTGATCAAAACACCATTTTTGCTCAATCTAATTTGATGAAATCATTTTATGAACAAAAACAATTTGATGAAACGTTGGCTTATGCAGAAAAAGTTTTAGCCAATACTAATATTGAAACATCTATAAAAGCAGATGCTAAAATTTACAAAGCCAGGGCGGCATTAGCATTAGGTAAATACGATGAGGCAAAGCAAGCTTACGCAGAAGTTGCAAAAATAGCTACGGGTAAGCTTGGCGCAGAAGCTATATACAATTTGGCTAATTTTAGCACGAATAATAAAGATTTTGAAATTTCCAACAACTATGTACAGCAATTAGCGAAAGACTATTCAGCATACAAGGAGTATGGAGCTAAAGGTTTAGTGCTAATGGCTAAAAACTTTAATGGTTTGGGGGATGCTTACCAAGCAACCTATTTATTAGAATCTATATCAAAGGAATTTACTGAATATCCGGAAGTGGTTGCTGAAGCCAAAAGTTTGTTGCAAACAATTAGGGCAGAGGAAGCTAAAACGAATTCATCAATTAAAGAATAAGAATCAATTTTTTATGAGTTTACTTTTTAAAAATAAAAGTACGTTACTTTTTGTTTTTTTTATGGGAATGTTAGGTTATTCGCAAACAAAAAAAAATGAAAGTGATACCTTAAGTACCGAAAAGGTAGTAATTGTTAAAACATTCAACCCAACCATAAATGATGCGTTTAAAATTCATCCCGAACCAAATTTTGATGCGCCTGAAAAGTCGCCAAAGGAACCTTTGAAATTTACCATTAATTCGGTGCCAGTAGCAAGTACATTTGAACCCGAAAAAACAAAATCAATAGCGGTTAAAAAAGAAGCGCCCGAAGCAACATTTAAAAACTATGCCTTGTTGGGTGCAGGAAATTTTGGGAACGTGTTGGCTGAGGTTTTTAGTAGTATTGATATTAATAGCGAAAGTCAATTTACAGCCTTGCTAGAACATCAATCCTCTCAGGGCGGCATCAAAGACGTGCGGCTTGATGATTTTTTTTATGATACCGGCTTACAACTAGCTTTTGGAAAACAACAAAAGCGCAGTCAGTGGAACATCGATTTAGAAGCACAGCATCAGTTATATAATTGGTACGGTTTGGCGGATAACTTAGCTATTACTGAAGATCAATTTAATGCAATTGATCCATCGCATAGTTTTATTGATGTTAATTTTGGAGGCAATTTACAATCAAACAATGCTATTTTTAACGCAGCCTCGTTCCGTTTTAGACATTTTCGAGATGATTTTGATAGTTCTGAAAATAATCTAATTTTAAATCCAAAATTTACAGTTCCGCTGGATGATTATCCAATTTCAATACCTGTAAATTTAGATTACCTAAGCGGTGAGTTTGCTGAAAATAATACTATTGAAAACTCAACGTATAGTTTTTTAGTATTAGGAATCCATCCGACAGTGGCGTTAAATTTTAGAGATATTGATTTTAAGGTTGGATTTTCAGGATACTTAAACAATAATTTTGAAGATAGTGAAGTGAAATTAGCACTGTATCCAAATGTTACAGCTAATTACACATTTGAAGCCTATAATTTAAATGCATTTGGAGGTGTAACCGGGGGGATTAAGCAAAATACGTATCATAGTGCAGCCGAAGGGAATCCATTTGTATCACCAGGGATTTTACTTACACCAACCAATCAATTATTTAATTTCTTTTTAGGAATTCAAGGACACTTGAGCGAAAGTTTTACTTATAAATTAAAAGGAGACGTAGAGTTTGTTGATGATTATGCGGCTTACATAAAAAACCCAACATCAAACCTAACAAATGAGCCCTTAGGTTATGAGTTTAATAATTCATTTGGATATTTTTATCAAGACTATAAAGTAGGTAGGGTTACTGCTGATATTGACTATGATGTGCAAGAAAATTTTAATATGCACTTACAAACTATGTTTGCTGTATTTAATGAAACACCTAGTGAGCCATTAAATACGCCTACGTTTACTACAGCTATTAAAGCAAATTATTTAATTAATGAGAAGTGGAAAGCAGGAGCCAACGTTTATTATATTGGAGCAAGGCAAGATATTAATCGACTCGGAGGATTTGATTTTGTAGATATTGATGGCTATTTTGATGTTAATTTACGTGCAGATTATAAAGTTACTAAGCGTTTGGCAGCATTTGTTATGGCAAATAATTTGACTGGACAAAACTATGAGCGCTGGTTGGATTATCCAGTACAAGGAATTCAGCTTCTAGTAGGGGCAAAGTATCAGTTTTAAAGCTGAGGTAAATTTTCATAATAACAACTAATTATTTCAAACATTTTTTTGCTGTTTTAAGGAATAGAAAATTTTGAGGATTTTTGGGAATTCCAGACACATTTTTTTGGGTGAATCTTACAAATTCATCGTAGTACAAAGGTATTATAGGAGCTTCGGCAATAATTATAGAGTCCATTTGTTGATACAACACCTTGCGGATTTCTAAATCAGGAATCATAAAACTTTTTTCATAAAGTTTATCAAAAGTTTTGTTTTTAAAATGAGTATAATTAGGACCATTAGGCGTAAAATTTTGGCTGTAGTAGGGGAGCATAAAATTTTCTGCATCTGGGTAATCAGCTATCCAGCTAGCTCTAAAAAGTTCCAATTTACCGGCATGTTTTTGTTTTCGTAGTGTTGGTGCGGGCATCACGTCTACCATCACTTCAATACCAATTTTTTGTAATTCCCGTTGTATGAATTCGCACAAACTCACATAATCCGAAACAGTGGCTATTCTGATACTTGGCTGTGTGTCTTTAGTTTCTTCTATGTATTTTTTTAGGTGTTTTTTTGCTAATTTTTGATTAAAATCGAAGCCTTTTTTACCACTGTAACCTTCAATTCCCATGGGTATAAACCCTCCGAGAGCAGGTGTTCCTATTCCGTTTCTCAGGTATGTAATCATAGCTTTGCGGTCAAAGCTATAATTAATCGCTTTACGTAAATTGATATTGTTTACAGGCATGTCACTTTCGCCTAAGTAAAAACCAATATATACTGAATTTAAGAAAGGGCTTTTTTCTAATATTATTTTGTTAGTATACCGAGGTTGCAGTTTTCCGGTTTGTGTCAATAAATCATCTTTAAAAGAGCTGTCAATATCATTCATTAAATCTAAATTACCTTGTATAAACTGTAAAAATTCGCTCTGCTTATCTGGTAAAAAGGTAATAGCAACTGCTTCTAAATACGGGAGTTGTTGCCCATTTTTGTCTTTTTCAAAATAAAGAGGATTGCGTCTAAACACTAGTTTTGTGTTTTCTTCCCAGGCTTTAAATTGAAAAGGTCCTGTGCCAATAGGATTTCTGCGGAATTCATTTCCGTAATGGGTTACAATTTCTTTCGGTATTACCGAACAATAACGCATGCTTAACAAACCCAAATAGGCAGGAAACGCTTGCGTTAACTTTATTTGGAAAACAGTATCATTGATTGCTTGGTAGCTTTCAACTTTATCCAATACCCAATTGCCAGGAGAGGCTACTTTGGGATCTTTTAATCGGTCAAAACTAAATGTAAAATCATCGGCAACAACTGTACGGGTACTATCTTGGGTGTTAAATTGCACGTGTTTATGAAAATAGACATCGTTACGTAAGGTAAAAGTATACGTTTTTAGGTCTTCCGAAATTTCCCAATGCTTAGCGATGTCAGGAATAATTTTTAAGTCATCATCCAATTGCACTAAACTGTTGTAAAGTTGATTTGTTCCCCAGATATTTTCTTTATTTCTAGCGAAAGCGGGATCCAACGTGGTAATATTTGCGCTTTCATTATACCTGAAAACTAAGTGATCACGATTGCCAGTAGTTGTATTTGCGCAACTAATGCATAAAAGTGTTATTAGTAATATAGGAAGTGAGCGGAACAGCGTAGTTTTCAATTTTTTAAAAGGATTATTGTTGGTATCTTTGCAATCCCGAAAAAAGACAATCGGGAAGCTAGTAAATAGTAAAGATAACAGATAGGAATAAATATTTATGGCTCAGCCTAAAAAAGTAGCATTTTATACCTTAGGATGTAAGTTGAATTTTTCAGAAACGTCAACTATTGCGCGTAATATTTCAAACGAAGGATTTGAACGCGTGGATTTTTCGGATGCAGCTGATTTGTATGTGATCAATACATGCTCGGTAACTGAAAATGCGGATAAGCGTTTTAAAACAATTGTAAAACAGGCATTAAAAGCTAATGAAAATGCTTTTGTGGCTGCGGTTGGGTGCTATGCTCAATTAAAACCAGAAGAATTGGCAGCAGTTGATGGAGTGGATTTGGTGCTTGGTGCTACGGAAAAATTCAATATTGTAAATTATATTGATGATTTGACAAAAAATGATGAGGGAACAGTACATTCATGTGAAATTGAAGCGGCTGATTTTTATGTAGGTTCCTATTCCATTGGCGATCGGACGCGAGCGTTTTTAAAGGTGCAAGATGGATGTGACTATAAATGTACCTATTGTACTATTCCGTTAGCACGTGGAATTTCGCGCAGTGATACGTTAAAAAATGTATTGAAAAATGCTGCTGAAATTAGCGCCAAAGGCATTAAAGAGATTGTATTAACGGGAGTGAATATTGGAGATTATGGTAAAGGAGAATTTGGTAATAAAAAGCATGAACATACTTTTTTTGAATTAGTGAAAGCGTTGGATGCGGTTAATGGTATTGAACGTTTGCGCATATCATCCATTGAGCCAAATTTATTAAAAAACGAAACTATTGATTTTGTGGCAAGTTCAAATTGTTTTGTGCCGCATTTTCACATTCCATTACAATCAGGTTCGGATGAACTACTTAAGTTAATGAAGCGTCGCTATTTAAGTAATGTGTATGTTGATCGTGTTACTCAAATTAAAGCTGTAATGCCACACGCCTGCATTGGGGTGGATGTAATTGTGGGTTTCCCAGGAGAAACAGATGAGTTGTTTTTAGAAACATATAATTTTTTAAATGAATTGCCTATATCTTACTTGCATGTGTTTACATATTCCGAGCGCGAAAACACGGAGGCTGCAGTTATGAAAGGGGTAGTGCCTGCAAAAGTAAGAGCAAAGCGCAGTAAAATGTTACGCGGTTTATCAGTAAAAAAACGACGTGCTTTTTACGAATCGCAACTTGGTAGTCAGCGGAGTGTGTTATTTGAAGCCGAAAATAAAGAAGGATATATTATAGGGTTTACTGAAAATTATATTAAAGTGAAAGCGCCATGGAATCCAGCATTGGTGAATACTATAGAACAGGTAAAACTACTCAATATTGATACAGATGGTTTGGTAGCTGTAGTATTTATTAAACCTATTCAAAAAGAAACTGCTTCCATTAAAAAAGCTTTGGGCTTTTAGGAAGCAATTCAGTCTTTTTATTAAAGGCAAAAAAGGAATAAAACAAAGACATTCTAGCTATGTGTATTTGTAAACTTAAAATACTACAGACTCATTCCCACAGGGAGTAATGCTTTGTATTTTCTTCGGTTTTTTTTGAAGTAACTAGCAATTTTTGGACAAGTAGGTACCATCCTAGTGTTGCGTTGATCAATGATTTCAAATACAGTTTTTATAAATAGTTCGTCATAGCCTTTATCGATTAGTGATTCATCCATGATTAGTTTAGTTAAAAAAACGCTTCGTGGTTGCGTGGCATACTCAATAACGGCTTTCTGATTTTCAATAGTAGTTTCAAACTGTCTTAAAAATTCATTATCATTTACTTCAAGTACTATTGTATCCATTTAAAAATATTATTTAAGGTTATTTGTGGCTATGCTTAGGCTCATAGCAAAAAGTAGGAGGAATTCGTGATAATGTTGTGTGAAGTTGGGTGTCTTCAATATACTACTAAAAGTACTGTACTATTTTAATAATTAGTTATTTAACGTTGTTTTGGTAGTTTTAGTGTGCGTATTCAAATATTTAACAATTTTGTTAGTGTTTTTTTTGTACAAAGGAGGCTAAACATGAAAAGCATTAACATCATTTTTATAGCTGGATGTAACGTATTATATGAAATATAAATTTTTAAGCAGGACTTAATTTAATCACAAAAATTACTTTTTTATAAAGATTTGTAAAAGATTGATTGTTGTTATTGAAATCTTTTATTTTGCGGTGTTAGTAAAAGCTACAATGACAAAAGACCCTATTCATATTTATTTTGTACCAGGAATGTCTGCCAACGAAACTATTTTTGAAGGAATTAAACTTCCTGCAAATTATGTGGTACATGTCATTTCGTGGAAAATACCCAAAAAAAATGAAACCTTACCACAATATGCCAAGCGTATGGCTAAGGAAGTTACCGAGCCTAATGCTGTATTGCTGGGGGTCTCTTTTGGAGGAATAGTGGTGCAAGAAATGAGTCGTTTTTTAACCTTAAGGAAACTTCTTGTAGTATCAAGTGTAAAAACCAAACACGAATTACCAAAATGTTTCAAAATGTTACAAAAAAGTAAATTATATAAAATATTACCTACTTCTTTGCTTGATTTTGATTGGCAAAAGCTATTTATGACTAAGGGATCTAAAAAAATAGCAACTATTTACAGGAAGTATCTTACAATAACAGATAAACATTACATGGATTGGTCTATAGAACAAGTATTGTGTTGGGATCAAGAGGTGCCTATAAAAGGTAGTATCCATATTCATGGTGAAAAAGATATTGTATTTCCAATAAAAAATGTAAAAGATTGTATTACAATCCCCGAAGGATCGCACGTAATGATCATGAGCAGGGTGCGTTGGTTTAATGAAAATTTACCGAAATTAATAGAGGCCTAGTTTTCTAAGGAATTTACTTCTTCGTATCTTGTATTTAAATAGTTACTGAATGAATTTAATACAAAGAGTTTTGTCTCTTACGGGTGTAGTTGCTATAAGTGGTATACTTGTTTTTGCTTCACAATACCCTAAAAACGATACTGATAAGAACCGAAATTTGAACGATTACAACGTATATGCTTTGGATATGCCTCGTAACTTAAATTTTGCAAATGAACCTGTTCCGCTCGAACAACCCGATGTTTTTGAGCGAATGGATAGAGAATTATTGGTAAATACTTATTGGCAATCAAATGGATTGCTTTTAATTAAGCGCTCTAAAAAATACTTTCCTATTATTGAACCTATTTTGAAGCATTACGGAGTTCCTAATGATTTTAAGTATTTAGCAGTTATTGAAAGTGGTTTGACCCAGGCGGTTTCTCCTGCAGGGGCAAAAGGATTCTGGCAAATTTTAGCGGGTACGGGTCGCGAACTTGGATTAGAAGTAAATAAAAATGTGGACGAACGCTACCATATTGAAAAAGCTACGGAAGCTGCTTGCAAGTATTTGCTAAAATCAAAAGAAAGATTGGGTTCATGGACACTGGCAGCAGCTGGTTATAATGGAGGTAACAATGGCATTCAACGGCGTATGAAAGAGCAAAAAGTTACTGATTATTATGATTTGCTTTTAGGGCAGGAAACAGGTAGGTACGTATTTCGAATTATTGCTTTAAAAGAAATTTTATGTAATACGGACAAATACGGATTCAATTTTTCAGATAAACACTTATACAAATTACCTGAAACTTATGAAGTTTCCGTGGATACTCCAGTAACTAATTTTGCTGATTTTGCAATAAAGTTTAACATGACTTATAAAGAGCTTAAGCAGGAAAACCCATGGCTACGAGAGCGTCATTTGAACAACAAATCGCGGAAAGAATATACTATAAAACTGTTAAAGCGATAAATTGAAGCAAAATGGTGATTGAAAGATCTGAAAGAATAAAAACGTATATTAATGAGTATTATTTTGGCAATGGGATACTCATTTCAGTTTTAAGGTTTGCAGTCGGACCACTTTTATTACTTATGGCAATTAATATGTATGTTGATGGGTACAGAGATTTTAGTCAATTATATTTTATGATCTTTTTTGCCATTTACTATATATGTAAACCTTGGATTTTCATGCTAACCAAAAGGGAGTATTTTAAAACAATTGAAATGTCTGTTGAAACCACTGATAATGACATTACACTTATAACTAGCGGCAATCGATCTACAACTAATTTTGAAAAATTTAAGGAAATTAAAGAACGCGAAAATTATTTTTCTTTGGCTATCCAAAAAGGCTTAAAAGTGTACCTTCCCAAACAAAAAATTTCAACAAAAGATCTTGAGGTATTACGAAGATATTCAATTAAGCAATTTTAACTATTTACTTGTCTCTATTTAATACTTTATATTCCTCATAGCACTCGCTAATAGCATCTAAAATTTGTAAATCATTAGCAGTTTTAATGAATTGTTTGGAGTATTTACATTGCAGCAAAATCTCATCAATATCTACTTTGTCTACTTGAAGTAACGTGGTTAAGGTTTCTCTATCAAATTTATTTTGGAGTAAATTTCTAATTTCGTCGTCCTTTTTTACCTTACGTAAATTACGGAGTTGTTTTCCCTTACGGGAGAAGATATTATACAAAGAATTTACGGGATTTAGTATAGAATTTACTATTCTGGCAGTAGCACTTCTTTTGGAGCCTCCCTCATAACCTGAACTGATACCAGGAATTTGATAGCGATTTGCATTGTTGTAAATGGGAATATTTTTAAAATCCACTTCAACAAATCCTGTCAAATTATGAGCAGATACCACAACTTCCTGTAATGCCAATCCAACCTCAGTCAATTTAACTTTTACGTTACCGTATTTGATCCAATCATTTGTTACTCGCGCTTTTAGTGGTTGAAATCCGATATAAGAAAAATATAGGGTATCATTTACAGTGGCATCAATAGTAAATTCACCATTTTTATCAGTAATTGTTCCTTTAATACTGTTTAAATTGATAATGTGTACGTTTTCAAGAATTTTGTCATCAGCTGCATTTAACACACGTCCTTTTATGGAAACTGGTTTTTCTTGTCCATAAAGCAGACTAGAACCGGAAATTAGTGTAAAAAGAAAAATTAAAAGGTATTTCATAAAACAAATAAGTCGATCAAATGTAAAAAACTATCTGTAATTAGTGTAAAAAAAAGCATGGTTATTATTCGCTGATGGGCTTAATGATTATTTTTCCTACAATAAACGTTGTTGCATGCCATTTGTTACAACTTTATAAACCAAAAACGGTACCAAATTTATAAGGGTACCGTTTTTTAAATTTATGGTTAGTAGTAACACTACTAATAATTAATACCTATCTCTACGCTTTCTGCGATCTCTACCGCCACTATTTTCGTTTCGATCTTTACGGTCTCCGTCTCGGTTTCCTTTGTAATTATCTTTGCGTTCGCCACCATTTCTGCGATCCCCACGGAAACCTCCACGTCCTCCGCCGTTCTTGCGACCACCACCACGTCGATCACCGCGACCTCTGCCGCCTCCACGATTTTCAGAAATTTCAATATTTACTTTTCTTCCATCGACTACAATATTTTCAAAAGCAGCTAAAACAGCCTCTTTTTGATCGTTATCAGTGTTAAAGAAAGAGAATTTTTCTTTTACATCAACACGGCTTACTGAGTCTCTCCCTAAATTTAATGTTTCTTTCAAGAAATCTTTAAGGTTCATCCAATTGTAACCGTCCTTTTCCCCAATATTAATGAAGAAACGCGTGCTTTTGCCATCGCCATAATCACCACCTTTACTACTAGGATCAACAGCTTGAATGTCTCTTGATTTTTTATAATAATTGTGAAAACGCGTAAACTCTACAGTAACCAATTTTTTAATTAATTCTTCTTTAGAAAGGTGTTCTAAATGTGAATTAATTTCAGGTAAGTACTCATCAACTTCGTCATTCACCTCAGTGGTTTCAATCTTCTCCGCAAGGTTGAATAATTGAATTTTACAAATTTCTTTACCAGTAGGAACAGTTTTTGCTTCAAAAGTAGTTTGTAAGGTACGTTCTAAACTTTTTATTTTACGCACATCACTTTTGGTAGTAATTACTATTGAAACTCCATCTTTACCAGCCCTACCAGTACGACCACTACGGTGATTGTAAGTTTCATTTTCATCAGGTAATTGATAATTAATTACGTGAGTAATATCGTTTACATCAATACCACGGGCAGCCACATCGGTAGCTACTAACATTTGTATTTGTCGGTTACGGAAACTTTTCATAACCAAGTCACGTTGGTTTTGACTTAAATCCCCGTGCAATGCAGCGGCGCTATAACCATCTTCAATTAATTTTTCGGCAATAGATTGGGTATCTCTTTTTGTTCTACAAAATATAACGGCAAAAATTGAAGGATTGGCATCAGCCAAACGTTTTAACGTAGGATAACGATCACGAGCGCTAACTACGTAATATTCATGTTTTACATTTTTATTTGATGAATTTTTAGAGCCTACAGTAATTTCAACAGGATTACTCATAAATTTTTTGGCTATAGTAGCAACTTCTCTAGGCATAGTTGCAGAAAATAACCAAGTTGATTTTTCGTCCGGTGTGTGCGAAAGGATTTTAGTAATGTCCTCATAAAACCCCATGTTTAGCATTTCATCCGCTTCATCCAATACACAGTATCCAATTTGCGATATATCCACTAAACCACGATTAATCATATCTTGCATACGACCAGGCGTAGCCACAATAATTTGCGCTCCACGCTTGATGTCGCGTGCCTGATCGTGAATACTAGCCCCACCATAAACGGCAACGGAATTTAATTTAGGAATAAACTTACTGTAGTTTTTAATTTCCTGCGCAATTTGCAAACACAGTTCACGTGTTGGCGACAGAATTAAACCTTGAGTTTTTTTACTACTAGGGTCAATTTTTTCAATTAGAGGAAAACCAAAAGCAGCGGTTTTTCCGGTTCCCGTTTGTGCTAAAGCCACAATATCGGTATCCTGCTCTAAAAGAATTGGGATTGCTTTTGCTTGAACTTCACTGGGTTCTACGAAGCCCATGGCATCTATAGCCTGTAGCAATGCTTCTCCTAACCCTAATGTTTTAAATGTACTCATATATTATTTTAAATAAGCTGCAAAAGTACGATTTATATTTGGCTTAATGTAGGAAAGCTTTTTTTAAGTTTAAATTACTGAAAAACAGTATTTTAAAATTTTAATTTATACTGATTTGTAGGTTTTTATACAAGTGTATCGTTTTCGTTACTTAGTTCCAACTTATATTTTAAGTTGAAACTAAGTTAGAAAAAAAAGTAACGGTATTAGTCCACAACCTCAATTTCAAACAAACTTTTCCAATATTTTCCAGTTACGTATAATTGATTGGTTTCGGGTTTGTATGCAATTCCGTTAAGTACATAATCAGCATCGTTGGGGTTAACTCCTACTTTTTTTACTAATCCTTTTAAATTAATTAAACCTTCAATGGCTCCATTTTTTGGATTAATAATAGCAATACTCGGTTTTTGATAGGTGTTAGCATAAATTTTTCCATTTACCCATTCCAATTCATTAAAACGCGATTTAATAGCAGTATTTGTTGCCACTTCAATATATCCTTCTTCAGCAAGCGTTTCAGGATTTAGTTTCCATATTTTAGTAGTACCATCACTTTTATAAATGTATGTATCGCTGTGGCATAATCCCCAACCTTGTTTACTTTTATTGTAAGCAAAAGTGCCTATCTCTTTAAACGTATCAATATCATAGGTGAAACCTAAATCTTCCTGCCAGGTAAGTTGATGAATTTTGTTGCCTATAATTGTCAAACCCTCGGCGAAATAATTGTCTTTTAAAGCGTGTTCTTTTAAGGTTTTACCTGTAATTAAGTCCTTTTGTAACAATTTTGATTTTTTATAATGACCAGCACTTTCGTATAAGTTGTCACCTTTAAATTCCAAGCCCTGTACATAGTGCTCCGTGTTATGTGGATAAGTGTTAATGAGCTTGTAATTGTAAATTTTAGGAGCCTTGTCGTTTAAAACAATCACTTTTTGTGTATGTTGTTCTTCACTTCCGTTAGAAAAAATACGGGCATCCACAACGTGATTACCAAGTAAATGTGTATTTAATTTGATTTCCAAAGGCGCGTTTCCTTTAACGGCAATAGTTTGATTTTGGAATTGGTATTTTATAGAATCTATGGTGGCTTCAGCTTTACTTTTCGGAACTACTTTAAGGGTCTGGCCAAGTTTAAAGGTACCTTTTTGTGTAGCATCAAGCGAAAATTTATGAGTATTGGCTTTTTTGTCGCTTCCGCAAGAAGTAATACAAATCGCTACCAGACTTATTTTAAATATATTGAGTAAATTCATGAATTTCTATTTTCTACCAAACGAATATATTTATTTTAATTTACATTACAGGATAAATACTGTTTCCATCAAAAGAATACTTGTTAATACTCTTACTAATGCTGTATTTATCGTAAAATTATTTATTTAAAAGGAGGGTTGTTTTGCTTGAAAACTAAAACTTCGCCTAAGCTAAGGTTAAACTTATATTTTCTTTCCCGTTCAAATAAAAAATTTCTAAATTCTACCTGAGTAATTTAAAGTTGAAACTAGTGTCATTTTAATTACGGTAAATTCTGGTTGTCAACGGCACCTATCTTTTCTGGCTTGACCATTAAAATACTAATCATTTTTGTTTAGTTCAAAAATCAGCTTGCTTCAAAATTCTAATTGTGGTTTTTTATGTAATTGTAGCCTATAATTGAAGCTAAAAATTTTAGAGTTTTTAGTTTATAAAATGTTTTTGCCAACACTACGAAAACATAATCTGGTTTAAATTAACCTCAAATTATACTCATTGCAGCTTATTTTTTTAGTTATTCACTGTTTAATAGCGGGTTAATTTATTCTAAAAATCTTTTTATAATAATAGTTTTAAAATATAAAAAGCGTTGTATATTTGCACCCGGCAAGTCCTACACAACTAGCTCCTGTTGAATCCCCCAGGGTGGGAACGCAGCAAGGGTAGACGGTCGTAGCAGTGTGATGTAGGTAGCTTGCCTTTTTTTGTGCCTTATTTTTAGATTTTCTATACAATTAATCGCACTTTTTTAAAATACACTTTGCTATTTGTCGGTTGCAGAATTCAATTTATCTTTCAGATAAATTTTTCATTTATAACTTTATGTCAGTCACTAAAAAAGTAATTTTAATTACAGGCGGATCTTCGGGTATTGGTAAAGCCGTAGGAATTT
The DNA here is from genome assembly GCF_000218485.1 of Aquimarina agarivorans. GTDB lineage: Bacteria > Bacteroidota > Bacteroidia > Flavobacteriales > Flavobacteriaceae > Aquimarina > Aquimarina agarivorans. The sequence goes on from NZ_AFPB01000156.1 coordinate 72,128, forward strand.
ATTTAAGTCAAAAAGGATATATAGTTTACGGAACCACACGTAATGTGGCTAATTATTCAAATTTTATTCACTTTCCTTTACTAACTTTAGATGTAACCAAAACGGATACTATTAAAAAAGCAGTAAATGATTTAATTGCAAAGGAAGGCCGTATTGATGTATTGGTTAATAATGCAGGTGTAGGTATAACGGGACCAGTGGAGGAAATCCCCGATAATGAAATTTGCAACCATTTTGAAACGAATTATTTTGGAGCAATAAAAGTTATGAAGGGGGTATTGCCACAAATGCGAAAACAAAAAACAGGGTTAATAATAAATGTAACATCAATTGCGGGGTACATGGGATTGCCTTTTAGGGGTGTTTACAGTGCGTCAAAAGCTGCTTTGGAGGTAACCACGGAAGCCATTCGAATGGAAGTTATGTCTTTTGGAATTAAGGTAGCGAATTTAGCGCCAGGTGATTTTGCTACCAATATTGCTGGAGGGAGATATCATGCACCAGTAATTGAAGGCTCGGACTATCAAAAAAATTACCAAATGTCCCTGGATTTGATGGATGCCCATGTGGATGATGGCGGTGACCCTAAAGAAGTTGGAATTATAATTGAAAAAATTATACAAACCCCCAATCCTCGAATTCATTATAAAGTAGGTGCTTTTATGCAAAAGTTTTCGGTTTTTTTAAAGCGAATTTTACCAGATAAAACCTATGAAAAATTACTACTAAACCATTATAAGTTGTAATTTTGTTAAACTTCGCGAAAGCGAAACAATTACTTTATTAATAACATTCAAAATAGATAATAATGAAATTTTTTATTGATACAGCAAATCTTGATCAAATTAAAGAAGCTCAAGATTTAGGAGTTTTAGATGGTGTAACAACAAACCCATCATTAATGGCTAAAGAAGGCATTACTGGAGAGGCTAATATTTTGAATCACTATAAAAAAATCTGTGAGATTGTTGATGGAGATGTTTCTGCTGAAGTAATTGCTACAGATTACGAAGGTATGGTTAAACAAGGAGAAGAGCTTGCTGCTTTGAATCCTCAAATTGTAGTTAAATTGCCATTAATTGAAGATGGAATTAAAGCTTGTAAATATTTTTCAGACAAAGGAATTAAGACTAATGTAACATTAGTATTTTCTGTTGGTCAAGCTATTTTAGCAGCTAAAGCTGGTGCCACTTACGTATCTCCATTTTTAGGTCGTTTAGATGATATTTCAACTGATGGGATGAATTTAATTGATGAAATCAGATTAGTGTATGATAATTACGGTTTTGGAACTGAAATTTTGGCGGCTTCGGTACGTAATACAATGCATATTGTAAACTGTGCTAAGTTAGGATCTGATGTAATGACAGGTCCATTAAGTGCTATTAAAGGTTTATTAAAGCACCCATTAACAGATATCGGTTTAGCTAAATTTTTAGAAGATTACGCTAAAGGAAACTAATAGCTATAGATAGAATTTATATACAAAAGACCGTCCAGTTTTAGGATGGTCTTTTTGCTTTAATATCAAAAGTAATAAGCTACACCTAAGTTAATATCAGAAGTGTCAATTGAAAATGAGAATCGATCATTTTTAGTCTCAAAAGCATTTATATCATCGTAAGTTTTAGCATATCTTAAATTACTAATGGAGGCTTCTAAAGCTAATTTTTCAGAAATAAAATATGAAAGTCCTGGTTGGAGTTGTATTATAAAACGATTATTTGTATTTGATGTACCATTTATATGTATTGTGTTGTAATTGCCACTTAATTTTAACGAAGTGACTAACTTACGTGTTATTCCTTTATAGACTTTTGCATAAACTCCAAGTCCGTATAAGTTTCTTATTGAATGAAAATTTTCTTATTAA
>NZ_AFPB01000155.1 GCF_000218485.1 Aquimarina agarivorans
CATATCTGTAGGTCTTTTTTTCTCCGAAAGGGGCGTATTGTATTGATGCAATTTGATAGTTCTTGAAGCCAATTTCAACATCCTGCCATTGGGTTATTTCTTTTATAGTGCCGTAAAGACTGGTGCAACGCTGCACTCGAATAAAGAAATACTCACTATTAGCTTCAACTACAGGAATAACGGTTTTAACAAATGAGCCACAATCCATACGGCTATATTTGGGTTTTATTCCAAATTTTTTAAGAGTATTGTAGGCGCGTTGAAGGGTTTGGTCTTGCTTGTATTTGACATTACTATTTCCATTTCTGTTTTCAATATAAACAGGGTGATTCCCAATGGTGGCAATTCCTGGAAAGTATCCATCGGCTTTTTTGTAACTGCGTTTTGAATCGTATTTAGCTGTGGGTATAAATTGATTGTCGTAATCAAAAATATAGTCTTGATTATTAGGGGAAAGTTGTTTGCAGTGAATTAAAAGTTCAATCATCAGTTCATTTAACTTCATATTGATATTGAAATCGTGTTGAACTGCTGTCGAGGAAATATAGGTTTGTTTGGTGGTCGCTAATTCTTTTTGCATTCGCAATAGCGTATCTGCTGAACAAACCGAAAAATCTTTTACTTGTTCTAATTCTCTGCGAAAATGTTCTGTAATATCTTCGGCACATTCTCCTCCACAGAGGGTCAATAGAAAATAAGAACGTATTAAATCAGAATAACAATAAGTCGATTTTGAACTCCTCGAACCAAGTTTTTGGTCAATTAGCTGATAGATAGAACTTTTACTAACAATATGATCAGCAAAATTTATTCCGCCAAATGAATTAATAGTTTCACTAGAATACGTAATTTTCATCCGCAACGATGTTTTCACCTAAATAGGTGAAAATATTTTAATCGGCAAAGCTTTGTGATCGTTATTTTACAAGGCTTGCCGATTATTTAACTTTTTTTGATGCGGATACTAGGGTATACTAAAATTATCGCATAAAAAGCTTGCCTAAGCTAGTTGTAGATAGTTTGGATTTTGAGGCTATATATACCCGCGAGCAAACTGTTATTCAGTAAGGTTTTTTAGCAATAGAAACTTACTATATTATCAAAAATAAAGATCACAATATTCAATTAATTAAGTTTGAATTTGTAAATAGTGTGGATAAGGCATTGGAAAAAAGTGTATTAAACCTAATTACGCAAAATAAAATTCCTGATGTAAATTATACCCGGTTACATATAAAAAAGATTAATTTTTTAAGCCATGTATAGGAAGATTGCTCAAATTGCAGGTGGATGGGAGTTAATAATTTGCAATGTCCATATCAGGGGCAAATGAGTTGGTCACTACATCGGTCTGAAGTAAGCGCGGAACAAACAATTGAGCAAATGATTGCGATAACAAAACTAAAACAGGTTTGCCACTGCAACTCAATAAGGTGATGGAATTGGTGAATTAATTGACTTTTGAAGTCAGTAATTTTATGAAGGATTAGTACTAAATAATGTTGCTGCTTTTTTTAGTTTAAGGGGGACGGAAAGTGTACTTGTTGAAACAAATTGAGGGAGTTTCAATTTGTTAACTAGTATTTATAGAAAAGCTTTAATCCACACGTAGTCTATGATTTTATAAGGTAATATTGCGTTTAAAAGCACACCCTAAATCTACAATGGAGTCTGTTTTTAAAATGCCTTCGATACTGTCTAGTTTGTGATATAAAATTTCGCGCATATGTTCATGCGATTTTGCAATAATACGCACAAATAACGTATAGGATCCAGTAACATAGTAACACTCAGTAACTTCGGGAATTTCCTTTAGTTTTTTCGTTATTTTATCGCTGTCGTGATCTTTTTGAAGCGTCAATCCAGTAAAAGCACACCAATCATAGCCTACTTTTTTCTCATTAATAATTGGTTTTATACCGGTTAAAACGCCACTTTCAATCATTTTATTGATGCGCTGATTTACCATTGTATTAGAAATATCAAGTTTTTGTGCAATAGAAGAAAATGCTTTTCTACCATCTATTTCTAATTCTTTAATAATACTTCGGTCGTAATTGTCAAGTTCAAAATTTTCCATGGCTCAAACTAAGAATTTTAAAATTGGTATTGAAATTTTTACAGAATTAATAAAAATGCACCTTTAAAATTAAATTTAACTTTTTTAACACATAATACGGAGTAAATTTAAATATAAATTAGCAAAATAAACTAAAATTGACTTTTGTAAATTTATGAAAAAAATTAACTTTTTGCTAATAGCGCTAATTTGTTCAGCATTTGGAATGCTGGGACAAGTTGAAATTACTGGTACAGTAACAGATAATCTTGGAAATTTACTTCCTGAAGCCGATGTTTTTGAGAAAGGAACCACAAATGGAACAACCACTAATTTTGATGGTTTTTTTAAGTTGGAAGTTTCAAAAGGAGCAACCATTAGTGTCAATTACATAGGTTTTGAAGCTCAGGAAATTGTAGTGGAATCAACCTCAAATGTAAAAATTGTTTTAAATCCGGATAATTCGCTGCAGGAAGTAGTTTTAGTAGGAACTCGAAGCCCAAAAAGAACGGTAACAGATACACCTGTTGCTATTGATATTATCGATGTTTCTGATGTAGTTACCAAAACTGGAAAAGTTGATATTACTGAGTTATTGCAATTTGCAGCACCTTCATTTAATGCACAGAAGCAATCAGGAGCTGATGGCGCGGATCATATTACACCTGCTGCTTTAAGGGGGTTAGGGCCCGATCAAACGTTGGTACTCATCAATGGAAAACGCAGGCATCAGTCATCGTTAATTAACTTATTTGGTACAAGAGGAAGGGGAAATACGGGAACTGATTTAAATGCCATTCCGGCATCGGCCATTAAACGAATTGAAGTATTGCGCGATGGAGCATCTGCTCAGTACGGTTCCGATGCCATAGCCGGAGTAATAAATATTGTTTTAAAAACATCCACTGATAAATTGACGGGTGAAGTCTTTTATGGTGCTAATGATGCCAACAATGATGGTGGTTTTGGAATACCTGCAAAAGAGGGTTTAGATGGGAATACCTACAAGGCGACCACTAATTATGGTGTTGCTTTAGGCGAAAAAGGTGGTTTTATCAACATGACTGGGGAGTACTTAAAAAAAGAAAAACCTTTAGACCTGGTGCTGATTTTAGAACTCGTTTTGGTGAAGCCAGTGTGGATACGTATCATGCCTTTGTCAACTCGGAAATTCCAATTAATGATGAAACTACATTTTATGCTTTTGGTGGGGCTAGTTTAAAAGATACTGATGCTTTTGCATTTACACGGGATGCAAATAGTGCTCGTAACGTTTTAGGTATATATCCTAATGGTTTTGTACCAAGAATTACTTCTATTATTCGCGATCGATCTATATCGGCAGGAATTCGATCTAAATTTCGCAATTGGGATGTGGATTTTAATAATACTTTTGGTACAAATGAATTTCATTATTTTATTAAAGGAACGCTAAATGCTACTTTGGGAATAGCGAGTCCAACAGATTTTGACGCAGGAGGGCATACTATTACTCAAAATACTACGAGTATTAATTTTACCCAAAATTTTGACGTGTTGGAAGGTTTAAATGTTGCTTTTGGTGGTGAATATAGAACTGAAAACTTTACCATTTTTGCAGGAGAAGAAGGTTCGTATGCGTTTTATGATGTTAACGGAGTTCCTGCCGATAGAAATACTCCTGATGAAAATAGACCTAGACTTGGAGACGAGTTAAGGCCAGGTGGATCTCAAGGTTTTCCTGGGTATAGTCCTGGAAACGAAGTGGACAGAAATAGAACAAATTTATCCGCATATATTGATGGAGAATTAGATGTAACAAATACTTTTTTGGTGGCTTTGGCAGGAAGGTTTGAGCATTACAGTGATTTTGGATCTGCTTTTACAGGAAAATTATCTTCACGATTAAAATTGACACCTGATTTGAATTTAAGAGGCTCCTTAAGTACTGGTTTTAGAGCACCATCGCTGGCGCAAATTCATTACAATCTGCGATTTATATCAATAACATCCTCAGGTTTGGTGGATACTTTACTAGCTTCAAATACTAGCAGAATTGCTAGAGAATTTGGTATTAATGAATTAAGTCAAGAACAATCACAAAGTGCCAGTATTGGATTTAGTTTCAAGTCTGGAGGATTTACAGGTTCTATTGATGGCTATTATACCAAGGTTACTGATAGAATTGTGCTTACAGGAACTTTTGAACCAACACCAGCTCAGCAGGAAGTTGCTCAGGCCAACTCCATCCAGTTTTTTGCAAATGGTGTAAATACTGAAAATTTAGGACTGGACTTTGTTGCAACCTACAAATTCAACCTTGATGCTCATAAAATCGGATTAAATTTTTTAGGAAATCTAAATAAAATAAACCTTCTGGACATTAAAAGTGACGAGCCAGATGTATTTTTTAATGCTAAGGAAAGAGGGTTTTTAAAATTTGCTTCGCCAGTTTATAAAATCAGCTTAGGTGCGGATTACGCGTATGAAAAATTCGGAGCAACTATCAACACTACTTTTTTCGGGAAAACAGGACCATTTAGCAATGGTGAAGAGGAGTATACTTATGGCGCTACGTCCACAACAGATCTAAATTTAAATTATCAGTTAACTGACAATATAAAACTTGTGGCAGGGGTAAATAATTTATTTAATCAATACCCTGATGAGCAAGATCCTAATTTACCTGAAAATGGAGGTATCTATGATTCGGTGCAGCAAGGTTTTGCAGGATCGCATTATTACACTCGTATTAGTTACAGTTTTTAGGGTACTAATTTAATGTGAAAGTAACCTTATAATAAACTTTTGGCAGTTCTATTTCGTAAATTAGAGCTGTCAAATTCATTTAAAATACCATGAATAAATGCTTACAGAAGACACGTTTATAGAAAAAGAAGAAAAATATGGTGCCCATAATTACCATCCATTACCAGTGGTGTTAAATAAAGGCAAAGGAGTGTTTGTATATGATGTGAATGGTAAAAAGTATTTTGATTTTTTGTCAGCATATTCTGCAGTCAATCAAGGACATTGTCATCCAAAAATTATAAAAGCCTTAACGGAGCAGGCGCAGCAACTCACATTGACTTCTCGGGCATTTTACAATGACCAATTAGGTCCTTTTGAAGAGTTTGTTTCAAAAATGTTTGGTTATAACAAGGCTTTGTTAATGAATTCAGGAGCTGAAGCGGTGGAAACGGCTATGAAATTAGCAAGAAAATGGGGGTATCAAAAAAAAGGGGTACCTGAAAATGAAGCAAACATAGTATTTGCTACAGGTAATTTTCACGGTCGAACCTTATCCATAATTTCTGCATCGCAAGACCCCCAAAGTACGCGTGGCTTCGGTCCTTATATGGGAGGTATTTCTTTAGTGGAATACAATGATACTGAAGCTTTAAAACAGTGTTTTGAAACCAATAAAAATATAGTAGCATACATAGTGGAACCCATTCAGGGTGAAGCTGGTGTAATTATGCCCGATGCTTCTTACTTAAGTAGAGTGAGGGAGCTTTGTACGCAGTACAATGTACTTTATGTTGCTGATGAAATTCAAACTGGAATTGCACGTACGGGAAGTTTGTTAGCCTCATGCGGAAATTGCAATTGTATCAATGCATGTAGTTTAGAAAAATCAAGCAAGCCAGATATTTTAATTTTAGGAAAAGCATTGTCTGGCGGCGTATATCCCGTATCCGCAGTGCTTGCTGATGATGCGGTAATGCTTTGTATTAGACCAGGGGAGCATGGATCAACTTACGGAGGAAATCCTTTGGCATGTGCAGTTTCTCAGGCTGCCTTGGAGGTAATTATTGATGAAAAATTAGCGGCTAAAGCCCAAGAAAAGGGAACCTATTTGCGTACTAAGCTAAAGGATTTGCAAGTGGCCTTTCCATTAATTGTAGCAGTACGCGGAAAAGGGTTGCTTAATGCAATTGAAATCAATTCATCCGAAACTTCAAAATTGGCATGGGATATTTGTTTGGAATTCAGAGATAATGGATTACTGGCAAAACCTACACATGGTAATAAAATTCGATTTGCTCCTCCGTTGACTATTACAACTAAAGAAATTGATGACTGTATAGCTATTATAAAAAAATCATTACTAAAGTTTTCCTTATATGAATAAAATTGATGTAGTGCATAACAAAATTAATATTAAGGAGCAAAAAGTGTTTCTCAAGGGTGATGCGTTGACTTCGAATATAATGATGGTGCGTCCCGCTAATTTTGGCTATAATGAAGAAACGGCTGAAAATAATGCCTTTCAAACCAATGTTTCTGGGGTGTCAGCAGATACCGTTTCTGCAAAAGCAAAAAAAGAATTTGATCATTTTGTTGCTGAACTTAAAAAGAATAAGGTGAATGTTGAGGTTATTGATGATCTTGATTTTCCAGTAAATCCTGATGCAGTGTTTCCAAACAATTGGATCAGTTTTCATAATTCCGATTTTATTGTGACGTATCCAATGTTTGCGCTTAAACGCAGAAACGAGCGCCGGAAAGAAATTATTGATAAGTTGAAACTGAAATACGATATCAAAGTCCAATTTGAATTTGAACACTTTGAAGGACAGCAAATGTACCTGGAAGGTACAGGTAGCATTGTTTTTGATCGAAATCATAAAATAGCTTACGCTTGCAGATCAATGCGTACTAATGAGTATTTATTTAAAAAGTTTTGCAGTGATTTGGATTTTACCCCCTTACTTTTTGATGCTGTAGATAAAAAAGGACAGCCCATATATCATACTAATGTAATGATGGCAATGGGTGTAGATTTTGTGATTATTTGTATGGAAAGCATTCCTAATATTTTTGATCAGGAAAAACTAAAAGAATCATTTGGCGCTACTGGTAAAAAAATTATTCCAATTTCCTTGCAGCAAATGGAGCAGTTTGCTGGGAATATGCTGCAAATAAAAAATAAAAACGAAGAGCGGATTTTGGTCATGTCATCTAGGGCATTCAATTCATTAAGTCAATCACAAATTGACGAAATTGAGCATCACACAAAAATTTTACACGTGGATTTGAGTGTCATTGAAATTTACGGAGGGGGTAGTGCCAGATGTATGATTGCTGAAATTTTTTCGAGACCGATCAATGCTTAAAAGCATAAGTCTAACAATAAAAAACTTTTCGATACACCAATAAATTTAATGGAAAATACTGATACATTAATAAGTCAACAACCAAAGTATAACGCAAGGGCTGAATTTGATCAAGCTCAGGCAGTAATTATGCACGAGCCTTCAAGCGAGTTGTACTACGGGGTATTGCATCCGCATGCAGCGTTGTTTGATTCGTATTTTAATGCGGTAAAAGCGGCTGAGGAGCACAAACAATTTCAACAATTATTAAAAAATAAAGGATTAGAGGTATTTACCGTTAAAGAAGCTTTGCTAAAAAATGTAGTCGATTCCGAAGGGGAACCTATAGCGGGCAAAGACTTGGAAGCGTTTAGAAAATTTGCGCGTTCCTGTGTGCGTTTAAATACGCTTGCAGAAAAAGGATTGAATAAAAATGAACTTTTGGAACAGCATATTTATCTGGATCAGGTATTTCAGGCCATGCACCCTGTGGACTTGGTACGTACCATTTTGTTACAACCTAACTTAATTCTTAAAAAAACACCTACCAATACGTTTGTTACAGCAGATTACAATGCCAATCCGGTAATGAATTTATATTTTTCTCGCGATCAAATTATTACTACGGCAAAAGGGGTGATTTTGACCAATATGAATTCGCCACAGCGTGAAATTGAAACACGTATTTTATCTATGTGTTTAAAAAAGATTGGTGTAACTCCTTTACTGGACCTTTCTGAGGAAAATAAAAATGCCTTTATTGAAGGAGGCGATTTTTTTATGATGAATGATGTTGCCCTTATTGGCGAAGGTATGCGAACGAATAGATTGGCAATTGAAACTTTAATGAAGGCAGATGTTATTGGAACCAAAACAGTGGCGGTAGTAAAGGATAGGTATCATTACCAACCCCAAATGCATTTGGATACTTACTTTAATATTATTGATAATGATTTAGTGGCTATTTCTCACAATCGTTACTATGCCACTTCAGGTACTAAACAAGAATTGTTAGTTGATGTTTATACTAAAGAGCTTGATACTTATCAATTAACGGAAACTTCGATCCCTTTTAAGGATTATTTACAACTTCATTTAAAGGTGGAGGTCATCGTACTTTCTGACGAAGATCAAAAAAATTATGGATTAAACTTTTTATGTATTGGTCCAAGGAGTATTGTGGCCGTAAAAGGACAATCTGAAGATTATATTGCTAAAATGACCGCACATAATGTAACTGTGGATTGGGTAAATTTTGAGAATCTAAAACAAGGCTGGGGAGCCGCGCATTGTACTACCCAAATTATTAACCGTAAATCTTAAATTAAAATGAGTAATGCTTTTTATACTGTTCCTACTCCAGTAAATGAACCTGTAAAATCATACGCAAAGGGATCATTGGAACGCAAGCTTTTATTTGAAGCCTATGATGAAATGTATGAAAAACAAGTAGCTGTACCCATATATATTAATGGCGAAGCTATTTTTACTGATCAAGTAAAGGAAATTAAGCCACCTCATGATCATAATCATGTAGTGGGTACGTATACGTTGGCAACAACGGATCATATTAAAAATGCGATCACTTCATGCTTGGAAGCAAAATTAGCTTGGGAGCATATGCCATGGCAGGACAGAGCGGCTATTTTTTTAAAAGCGGCAGCACTAATTTCCGGACCCTACCGCTATAAAATTAATGCGGCTACTATGATTGGGCAATCTAAAAATATGTATCAGGCGGAAATCGATAGCGCTTGTGAATTGATTGATTTTTTCAATTTTAACGCTAAATTTTTAGAAGAAATATATGCCTCACAACCCATTTCATCCGAAGGTATATGGAACCGAACGGAATACCGCCCTTTGGAAGGGTTTGTATATGCAGTAACACCTTTTAATTTTACCGCAATCGCTGGAAATTTACCTGCAGCACCGGTATTAATGGGGAACGTTTGTGTTTGGAAACCTTCGGAAAGCCAAATGTATTCTGCCCAAGTTATTATGGAGGTGCTTATTGAAGCGGGTTTGCCTAAGGGGGTAATTAATATGGTTTCTGGGAACCCAGCAATGATTTCGGAAGAGGTACTAAAACACAAAGAATTTAGTGGGTTACATTTTACAGGTTCTACACAAGTGTTTAAACACTTATGGAAGCAAATTGCTTTAAATTTAGATCATTACAAAAGTTATCCAAAAATTGTTGGTGAAACCGGAGGTAAGGATTTTGTTTGGGTGCATCCATCTGCTGATGTGGCTACTGTAGGTACTGCTTTAATCCGTGGGGCTTTTGAATATCAGGGGCAAAAATGTTCCGCGGCGTCACGCGCCTACATTCCGCAATCCATGTGGCACGCTTTAAAAACCTATTTGGGTGATCAATTGGCAACAATTAAGGTGGGTACTCCTCGCGAAGCTTCAAATTTTGTTAATGCCGTTATCCATAAAGTTTCATTTAATAAATTAGTAGATAGTATTGAGTTTGTAAAAAATGCTGATGATGCCACTATTGAGTTTGGAGGAGGCTATGACAATGCAAAAGGATACTTTGTGGATCCTACTATTATTTTAGCAAAAAAGCCTGATTTTAAAACAATGAAAGAGGAACTCTTTGGTCCTATTTTAACTATTTACGTGTATGAAGATGCGGCGTGGGAAGCTACATTAGCTCAAGTTGATCAAACCTCCGAATACGCATTAACAGGTGCAATTTTTGCTAAAGAGCGTTCGGTTATAAATAAAGTTACCAAACTACTGAGTAATTCGGCTGGTAATTTTTATATCAACGATAAACCTACTGGTGCAGTAGTCGGACAACAACCTTTTGGAGGTGCTAGAGGGTCAGGGACAAATGACAAGGCAGGATCTATTTATAATTTGTTGCGTTGGGTTTCGCCACGAACCATAAAGGAAAATTTTGTACCACCTACAAATTACAAATATCCTTTTTTAGAAAGCTAATTTATTATTTCGAATTTTTTAAATTTGATTCATGGGTTTTAATATAAAAGAAATAATTACTGCAACCATGATATTGTTTGCAGTAATTGATATTGTTGGTAGTATTCCAATAATTATTGATTTAAGAAAAAAAGTAGGGCATATCCAAAGTGGTAAGGCAACAATAGTTTCCATAATTTTAATGATTGCTTTTTTATTTTTAGGAAAACAAATGTTAGAGCTTATTGGTATTGATGTAAATTCATTTGCTGTAGCGGGATCATTTATTATATTTTTTATTGCATTGGAAATGATTTTAGGGGTTCAGCTGTATAAAGCTGATAGTTTACAAACTGCTGCAATAGTTCCACTAGCGTTTCCATTAATAGCAGGAGCGGGGACACTTACTTCTATTTTATCGCTCAGGTCAGAATACCAAACTATTAACATTATAGTTGCTATTTTGATAAATTGCGGGGTGGTTTATATCGTATTAAAATCCTCAGTTAGAATAGAAAAAGTACTAGGAAATCAAGGGATTGATGTAGTTCGAAAAATTTTTGGAGTTATATTACTTGCAATTGCAGTAAAATTGTTTACAGCAAATATCAAAGGATTATTGGCTTAATTATTTTTAATTGTATTTAGTGGGAAATTGGTAGGTGTTTCATCTTTTTTATTAGTCGATTTTCTGTATTGAAATTAAAAATGTTTTTTACTACTACCAGTTCTGATTTTAAATTACTGAAATAAGAATTAAGTTTTTTTTGTTTGCACAGAAACAACACAACACCTTAGCTCTAGCTAGGGTGTTGTGTTGTTTTAAAGATGAAGCTTAAAACCATTTTGAATAAAAAAATATCATTGAAATTGAAATTATACCATTTCCTGTTTGAATTTACTTATAGAAAAATGATGGGTTTAGGAATTTTACCAATCAGAAAAATAAGCATATCATGTGGTTACGATTCTTTTTTATGTTGACCTAAAATCTCTATAGGCGTATTTTGGACTATCACGTACGGTTCTGTGAGAGGTTTAGGGGTGAGAGTCCCCTTTACCTACTCGACTACAAAACGTTATATTTAGTTATCTGCAAATTCTAATTATCCTCATGAGGATGAAATCCGCGTACTAAGATCTCACCAGTAATACCATCTATCTTTAATTTTTCTCTCCTCATGGGTGTTTTTTTATACTTTATCTGCCATAAAGCTCCTTCTGCTAGTATGCCTCTTTTAATTGAAGTATTTTCATCATATAAATCAATGGTGTCTTTTTCTTTTTCAATCAACTCTAACAATTGTTCAAAGGTAAATTTATAGGGATTATCATAATTTATTTCTTCTATCAATTCTCCATTAAAATTGTAATTTTTCCAAATAACTTTTTGAAATTTACCTCTCTTAAAACGTAACCCTTTTAATTTTAAAATACCATTACTATGATATTCTTTATACACAAAGAAGTATTCAGGTTTAGGAGGTATTTCATATTCAACATAAATTATGTCCTCATCATCCCCTACATCAAATTGTTGTATTTCAATTTCGTTTTCTAAAAAGATTGCAGTTTTAGCATTTTTCTTTCTCTCATTGTATGCAGGTATATCGAATTTTTCTGTGGTCATTTCTGTATGTGTATTAACCTTTATTATTTTATTTTTTTCAATCTTTTCTTTTTTGTTTTGTGCATTACACGAGCAAAATAAAAAAGAAGCTATTATAAGTATATATTTCATTCCTTTGTTAGATTAGGTTTTATATTAA
>NZ_AFPB01000154.1 GCF_000218485.1 Aquimarina agarivorans
ATAAATAACAAACTGTTTGTTTTGTTCAAAGTTTCAAAATCATTAAGCACCTGTAATCGCAACGAAGATATACTATGCCAAAAAATGAAATAAAAACAAAAGCTACTTAGTAAACTTGTAGTATTGAAAAAAACAATTAAAGTCAGCAAATCGACTTGAAATAATAGCCAATCTCTTAATTTTAATCGATTTAATATAACTAAACGAAACAAATAAATAGATTGCAAAATTGTTAGCACAATAAAAAGTAATTTTAAAGTTAAAATATTATTGGCTGTTGAAACTTGCAAGAAGCGATGTATGATAGCTAAAACCTCTTGCTGATGAAAAAATAACATTGCTCCAATAATTGCCAAGCCGTAAGTGAACCTAAATGCATACGCAGTTTGGTAAAAACCTTTAGTATCGCAGTAAAAATGCTGCTCTCCAAAATGATAGCCACTGAAAATTATGAATAAACTGAGCCCTAATAGCGGGAACATATAAAATAGCACAAAACCAAAACCTGCCAATACTAAATATCTTGCTAATCTAAGTTTTATGGAGTCTACAAATATTGATTGCTCTTTTATATTTAAATACAAATCATTTACTCCATGGAATAATCCTATAGTAAATAATAGACCTACTTGTAAATATGTAAAATCAAACCTTATACTAAAATAATAACATAAGAAATTTACAATGGACACTAAAATTGTTAATAGAGTAAGAAAAAATTACTCTTTCCTTATGCGTTGTAAATTTCTCATGTTATTAAATTTTACTTAATTAACGTGATCTAAAAGACTGCTGTAATCAAATTCATTTGTATAAATTTTGAATAGTATGGTACTTTATATTATGTAAAGTATGATTAAAAAAGTCTAGTAACACCTACTTTAGTAAACACTTTTAGTTAGTACTTGATAATTTTTCATAATCGTAACCTTCTGATTTACTCAAAATTATAGAAACTTTACCCAATAACACTCCGTAAATTACTTTTGAGCTTACATCGGCAATGGTGTATGTAAGTTGCCTTGCCATTACACCAAAAGATAATGTATTTCATACAATATTTTATGATAAAGAACAATTTTTAACGGTAAAGTAAAAAAACCTCGCTTTAAAATTGCGAGGCTTTTTTAGTAAAATTGGGGGAAAAAAGTGTTGTCGTTTTGTAAAATTACTATTATGTATTCATTTGAAAAGCAATTTATAGTAAGTACATTATTAATTTTTTTGTTTGGGAATAAGATAATCTATAACAAGCTGTAATGCTCGGTAACTTCACTTAATAATGTTTCCAAATTTTCAGTGGTAGTAATTACTTTTTCTAATGGCACTTTTGCACCAATAAAATTCTTTCTTTTTTTGTAAAGATTGTCAATTAAATTTTGAATATCTGCTAAGGTATTGTATACTTCAGAAGTATTTAATTCGCTTCCTGCTAAACCAGAAGTCACACTAATTAATTCGTCATATAAATCCAAATAAGTTTGTTTAATAACACCATCATCATCCTTTTTGCCCACTATTTTACTTGCAGCATAGTATAAGCACATTTTTTGTGATCGCATTTTTTGATATTCTATAAAACTATTAGCTTTTGCTTTTACTTTGTCTTTTTTTCTAAAGTAAGTAAGTTGATGCTTTCTTTTTGCTTCTGAAGTTAATACGGATAATACTTTATCACTTATTTCCAGTAAGGATTCAGATTTTTTTAAGAATAATTGAACATTAATATTAGGTTGATCGATCAACATTTTATACCGAAACCAAGACAAACTTTGTTCTCCCAAAACAGATTTAACTTTTAATTCTAGATTTTTGGAATTGAATTGTAGCTTTCTAAAGTTTTTATCAAAAAGCTTTATTGAATTTTCAAGCTCTTTCTGGTATTTATTATCCGACATTTTTGCTAATTGGAGCATTTTTGCCTTTGCAATTTGTTGCGAAAGCACTATTTGCTTTTCCGAAAGTGCTATAGCCTCCTTATAGCTCATATTCCCAAAGTCTTTACTTTGAGAAAAAATACTGGTTATAAATAAGAGACTAATAAATGCTGTGTTAAAAAAAGTTTTCATTTTTAGTTGAGATTAGGGTCATTTAAATTAGATATTTCAAAAGTAAGAAATTAAATAGGTCAAAACCAAATTAATTTGCTTTTAGACCTATTTTTCTTACATTTAATCGATAAAAAGTAGGTTGTTTTAACTTTATTTTTAGATTTTAACAATTTAAACTTACATTTGAAAATTATTATTTAGTTATAAATAGTTGTTTTTCAGGTTGTTAAAATAAACATAATTCAAATTATATCTACTATGTGATCTATTAAATGCTATTTAATTCGATAAAAACCACAAAAAAATGTTTTTTTCTTCATTTGTTTAACTTTTTCAATAGTTTGATCGAATTTATAGGTTTTTTTTGTCGATTAATTTCGCATTTGAACTTAGTTTTTCTAAATTTTCAAAAAGATAGATATTTTTTTTTCAAAATGCATTTTGTGTAGTTTAATTAACTTTATATTAGGGTAGTAGCGGTGTAATGTGTTAAAGTTTAAACAACGATAGTTTTGTAAGATAAATAACATTTTAAATGTATATACGGGGCTGACAAATTTGTGGGGTCAATGTGCAAGTAAATTTATGAGATAGTAAAATTCATGTCTTTCCGGTATTCAGTAGGTGTTTTGCCAGTGTACTTTTTAAATACTTTATTAAAATGCGAAAAATTATTAAAGCCGCACTCAAAACAAATTCCCTGAATACTTTCTTGTTTTTCAGTGAGTAGTTTGGTAGCGTGTACTAGTCTATATTCATTAACAAATTGAGTGAATGTTTTACCGGTTACTTTTTTAAAATTTCGGCAAAAAGCAGGAGGTGTCATATTAACAAAATCTGAAATCTCCTCAATACTGATTTGATTTTTAAAGTTTTTCTGAACATAATTAAAGGTATTGTTGATTCGGCTGTTGTCTTGGGCTTGGGCTTTAAGGGTAAAACCTTCGGCGTTTAATATTTCATATTCCTTAGAAGCTTCAAGTTTGTGTAATATTAGTAGTGAATCTAATATACGTTCAAATGGTGATTTAGTATACATATTTTCGATAATAGCACCAACTTCAATTTTGGTGGCGCCAAAAAAGACTAAACCCTGCTTAGCTCGATTTAATAATGATTTAATGGGTAGCATTTCTGAAACATCAAAAAATTTTTCCCCTAAATATTCAGGTAACATTTGAATTACAGTTTCATTACGGGTTTTTGAAAATCCGTCAGTAAAACCGCAATGAGGTAAATTCGCACCAATACAAATTAAATCTCCGTTTTGGTAGTAGGAAACATGACTGCCTATTTGCCGTTTACCAGAACCTTCGTTTACATAAACGAGTTCAATTTCTGGATGATAATGCCAAATTGGTTGCTTGTTTTTATTTTCAATATTGAATCTTTTGTATATCAATGAGTTGCCTATATCGGGAGCTAAGTGCTCAAAACTAGGCTTGTTATAACTGATCTGTTGTTTCATAGATTTAGTTTGTGAGTTGTGAATGTTAAATTAATAGAATTTGGTTAAAAAAAATACTTTGAGGTTAATATAGCACAAATATAGGTAAATTCTGATAACCTAATGCATTCACTGTCAGGTATATATTTGTAGTATAGGTTATTGTTAATATTTAAAAGACATTCTTATGAAAAAAATGGTAAAATTAGGATTATTAGGAGTAGCATTTGCAGTAGCAACAGTGGCAAATGCAGCGGAAAAAATGAACGTAAAAGTATTAGGTTCAAAAGCACTTAATGTTTCATTATCGGGAGTAGCAGAAGGGGAGTCTCTTTCTATTATTGACAAAAGCGGTATCACATTGTTTACCGAGAAATTAAGTCAAACGGATGTTTTTGAAAAGACTTTTGATTTGACATATTTACCTGAAGGGGTTTATTTTTTGGAATCAAACGAGGATAAAAAAATTAATGTTTCGCCAATATTAATTGCTAATAATAAAGTTTCTTTAATTAGTGGAGGATCCAAAACTTACAATGAACCCAGAATAGCTGTTGAAGGATCTATTGCTAAGGTTATTTTAGATAATGCTACAAATTCAGAGGTGGTTATTACTGTTAAAGATGCAGATGATACAGAGTTATTGAGGTCTAAGGTGCTGACTGATTCAAATATTTATAAAAAACTAGATTTTTCAGCCCTGCCAAAAGGCGTTGCTTATACGATTACTATTAAAGAAGATGATTATTATTTCATAAAAGAAATTAATTTATAGTTAGTCATTATATTTTGATATAAAAAGTCTTCTGAATAGAAGGCTTTTTGTTTTTTATAAACACTCATTTGAAAGTTAAAAGAATTATTATACTATAATTTGATGCTGAAAATAGTTTTATATCCTATTTTTGTAAAAAATTGCAATACATGGCAGGAAACAGTTTTGGAAAAATTTTTAAGTTAGCCACTTTTGGAGAATCTCACGGAGTGGCAATTGGAGGTGTAATAGATGGATGTCCAGCAGGTGTGATCATTGATTTTGATGCAATTCAGGCAGAGTTAGATAGAAGAAAACCTGGGCAATCTGCAATTGTGACTCAGCGAAAAGAACCTGATTCTGTGGAGTTTTTGTCTGGAATTTTTGAAGGAGTAACGACAGGAACTTCAATTGGATTTGTTATTAGAAATGCAAATCAAAAATCTAAAGATTATTCTCATATAAAAGATTCATTTCGTCCTTCGCACGCGGATTATACTTATTATAAAAAATATGGTGATGTTAGGGATTACCGTGGAGGAGGTCGATCCTCAGCTAGGGAAACGGCAACTCGAGTGGTTGCAGGAGCAGTAGCTAAACAAGTACTCAAAGGGTGTACATTTAATGCTTACGTTACTGGTGTGGGGCATATCAAATTGACAACACCTTATCAGGAATTAGATCTTTCTAAAACGGAAGCTAATATCGTGCGGTGTCCTGATCAAGATATGGCTCGGGATATGGAAACTTATATCAAGCAAATTCGTAAAGAAGGAGATACCGTTGGAGGTGTAGTAAGTTGTGTTATTAAAGGGGTGCCTGTAGGTTTAGGAGAACCTGTGTTTGATCGCTTACATGCTGAGCTAGGAAAAGCAATGCTATCTATTAATGCCGTAAAAGGTTTTCAGTACGGTAGTGGTTTTGAAGGAGCTGCGTTAAAAGGAAGTCAACATAATGACTTATTCAATGCTGATGGAACCACCAAAACCAATATGTCCGGAGGTATCCAAGGAGGTATATCCAATGGAATGGATATTTATTTTGATGTAGCTTTTAAACCTGTGGCCACAATAATGCAAGATCAGGACACTATTGACAAAGAAGGAAATATTGTAAAAATGCAAGGTAAAGGAAGGCATGATCCATGTGTGGTTCCTCGTGCTGTGCCAATTGTAGAAGCTATGGCTGCCTTGGTAATTGCTGATTATATGCTCCAAAACAGAGCTAGCCAAATTTAACAGTTAATACATATAGCTGCACTGATAAGCTATTTGGTTTTATAGGTCAAGAAGTTTAAAGCTTTTGTAAAACAAAGAATACATGCTATAAAGATTCATTGGAGTCGATTAGTTTAAAATATTTTAATACAAAAAAGCTCGTAATTAAATTACAAGCTTTTTTGTTATCTGTTGGGGGTTTGTTTATATGTTTTAGTTCTAAAAAATTAGGAGCTTAAAGCTTCACTAAGCGCAGCTTTTTTGTGTCTGCTTACAGGAATTTGTTCCTGATCTATTTCTATATTACGGCTATTGTAGCGTTCCACTTTCTTTAAATTCACAATATAAGATTTATGTACCCTGAGAAAGCGTTCACTTGGTAATTGTGATTCAAATGATTTCATGGTAGCTAAAACTACTACGGGATCACTATTGTCCATGATTAATTTTACGTAATCACCTAAAGCTTCCACATATTTCAAATTATTTAAAAATATCTTACGCTTTTTTAAATTGCTTTTTACAAAAATATAATCTTCGTTTTCAGCGGACTTACTTGTGGCTGCCATTTTTGTTTGACTTAGCGCTTTTTCAACGGCAGCATTAAATCGATCTCTTTTTAAAGGCTTGCGCAAATAATCTATAGCGTCATAGTCAAAAGCTTTAAAAGCATATTTTGTTTTGCCTGTTACAAAAATGGTCTTGGGTTTGTTTTCTAAATCGTCCAATAAATCAAAACCTGTTAAAATGGGCATTTCAATATCTAAAAAGAGTAAATCAACTGGAATGTCCAATAATCCATTTTTTGTTTCAATGGCATTGTTCCACTCTGCCACTAGTTCTAGTGACGAATGCTCTTCTATAAGCTTAACTATAGCAAGGCGTTGTAGCTTTGAATCATCTACAATGGCACACTTTAGAATGGAATTATCTTGCATATCTATTTAATTTGGTATACAATACTAAATAATTAATTTCAATATAGCAAGAAAAAACGTGTTTTGTCGGAAAAATTTGAGTTTTGTCGATGTATATTAATCGATAAAAAGCACTTGTATATTAGTGTAAAAAGCTTACTTTTGCAATCTTAAATTTTAACAAATAAATTTATTTTTATGAATCATTATGAAACTGTTTTCATCTTGAATCCCGTTTTATCTGAAGAACAGATAAAGGAGACAGTTAAGAAGTATGAGGATCTTCTTACTGAAAGTGGAGCAAAGATGGTAGCTAAAGAAGACTGGGGTCTTAAAAAATTAGCGTATCCAATTCAACACAAAAAGAGTGGTTTTTACCATTTATTTGAGTACACTGTGCCAGGTGAAGCAATTAATAAGCTTGAAATTCAATTTAGAAGAGACGAGCGTATTATGCGTTACCTAACTGTAAGCTTAGACAAGCATGCAATTTCTTGGGCGGAAAGAAGAAGAGTTAAACTTAAACAAAAAGCTTAGTTATGGCATCAATTGAACAACAAGCTAAAGGAAAAAAAGATGGAGAGATCAGGTATCTTACTCCATTAAACATTGATACAAATAAGGAAAAGAAATATTGTCGTTTCCAAAAGTCAGGAATTAAGTATGTTGATTACAAAGATCCAGACTGGTTACTAGGTTTTTTGAACGAGCAAGGTAAAATTTTACCAAGACGTTTAACAGGAACATCTTTAAAGTACCAACGTAAAGTGAGTGTTGCGGTAAAAAGAGCTAGACATTTAGCTTTATTACCATACGTAGCTGATTTAATGAAATAATCGACCCAAACAATGGAACTTATATTAAAGAAAGACGTTGAGAATCTAGGATTTGCAGACGATATAGTGGAGGTTAAAAATGGTTACGGTCGTAACTTTTTAATTCCTCAAGGATATGGCATACTTGCCACAGTTTCAGCTAAGAAAGTATTGGCTGAAAATTTAAAGCAACGTGCTTTTAAAGAGCAAAAATTAGTTGATGATGCACAAGCATTAGCCAACAAACTTGCTGGACTTGAAATTAAAATTTCTGCAAAGTCAGGAACTGGTGGTAAATTATTTGGATCTATCACAAATGCCGATGTAGCTGAAGCTTTAGGGAAAGAAGGGATTTCAATTGAAAAGAAATTTATTAACGTTCCTGGAGGAGCAATTAAACGTTTAGGATCTTACGAAGCTCCTGTTCGTTTCCACCGTAACGTAATTGCAAATGCTGCTTTTGAAGTTGTTGCTGACAAAGCATAAGTATTTGAAATAATTTGTAAAAGGCTATCTTATATTAAGATAGCCTTTTTTTATAACGCTATTTTAAAACAAAACATTAAAAAAAACTATTTTTCGCGTGTTTTATAATAAAAAATAGTATTAATCAATTCGCATAAAAATCATAAAATGAAATATGCTCGTTTATCAAAAGAACAATTAGAAGATTTACATCAAGAGTTTATTAATTTTTTAGCCACACAATCCATTACAGCTGATGAGTGGTCCGAAATTAAAAATAATAAACCAGGGGTAGCTGAAGAAGAAATTGATGTTTTTAGTGATATGATCTGGGAAGGTGTTTTAAATAAAGTTGAGTTTTTAGAACATTTTTCAAAAGATCAAATCCATTTATTTTTCCTTACGGAGGAAAAAATGCATTTAATAGCTATTAAGGTGAATAATAAGAGCATTGATTTGTTAACTGACGAAGGTTACAAGTGGTTGCAACAAAATTTGATGGATGATAGTGTAGCGTTTTTTAATGCTACAAAGGAGTATACGGAAGATAAAAATATAGATAAGTTTAAAATTATTGAGCAAGGAGCTAATATTACTAAAGGTGATTTATATAGTTATTTTGCAAAATTATTGGATAAAAAAAAGGATTCCTAAAGTTATTGTGTGTAGATTAGATTGCGTGTCTCGTAACTATTATAACAACAAAAAGCCTCTGTTTTACCGTAGTAAAACAGAGGCTTTTTGTTGTTGATTTGTATTGGAAAAGTGTTTAACTTTTCATAGTTACAATACGTTGCGGAAGTGGAGCCTCGTAATTAGCTTCGCCTAATGCTTCAACAATTTTTTGTCGTGTATCCCAATATACATCCCAGTAATCCTCAGATGTGGAGTAAGGTAAAGCAAGTAATTCAACACCATTTGGCCCTAAATTATTTACAGCTACTCTTGGAGCGGGATCATTCATTACTTTTTCGTCTGTTTTAAGAACGTTCATTACCACTTCTTTGGCTTTTTTTATGTCTGTACCGTATTGAATGGCAAAAGGCATATCAACTCTTAAATGTCCAATTGTGGTTAAGTTGGTTATTGCAGCAGCGGTTATAGATCCATTGGGTATAATTTCGGTTTTATTTTGAAAAGTTTCTAATATGGTAACAAAAACAGAAATTTCCTTTACAAAACCTAGTTTGCCGTTAGTTTCAATTAAGTCACCTACTTTAAAAGGTCTAAAAATAAGAAGCATAACGCCAGCAGCCATATGACCTAATGATCCGTTAAAGGCGCCACCAATAGCTAAACCAACAGCAGCTAATAATGCAGCAAATGTAGCGGTTGGAATGCCGACAATTCCAGCAATGGATATAAATAGCATTACTTTAAGTAAAAAACCAACAAGTGTTAGTAAAAAAGGTTTTAATGTACTATCTACTTTGCTACGGTCAAAAGCTTTCCGAACAGCTTTTAATACCACTTTAATGATCCATAATCCTATGATAAGGGCAACAATACCTCCTACAATTTTAAGTCCGTATTGTGCCACACCCTCTTGTAAAGAGTTGAATAATCCAGTTAACGAATTCACGACCTCATTACTAGTTTCTGTAACATTCTCTGTAATGCTTTCTTGCATAATAATAGTTTTAGTTAAAATTTAAGTACTTTAAATTTGATAAAAACTATCTCATTTTCAGAAGTTCTGTTTTAATTTTGGACAAAAATCAGTTAAAAATCTCAAAAAAATCGTTAAAAGTCTAGAAACAGGCTTTTTATTTCTTTATCAGGAATCATACAGCTTTCTTTTTTTCCAAACCATTTGTACCTGTTTTTTGCAATAAAATCATAAATGGGATCCCTCATTTTTGCTGGAAAAAATAAAAAGACACTCAATAAAGGATATATACCCGAAAGGTGTTTGGCAATTTCTAATGCGGCTGTCGATTTGAAATAGTATGCTTTATTAGGTTCAATGAGAATGATAGAATCTATCACCTTGGGGTCAATATTTCGCTCATTCAACAACTGTTGACCAATCTCACTTTGTAACGAGGCGTAGCGAAACTTACGTTTCTTATCGTGTTTAATCATAAATTGGATAGCACTACTACACAAGTTGCATATTCCATCAAATAAAATGATTTTAGTGTTTTTGGGGAGGCTATTGTAATCCAAGTTCAGTTCTTAAAGTGGTGAATGTATTTGAATTTTGATTCCAGTAAGGGAGTAACTTTGTAGTAATTCGCTTTGCTGTGGTGGGTGGGTAAGGAGTAATTTCCTCGCTCCAGTTTTCAATAATAAATGGAGGGCTATTTTGAAATGTAATTTTTAGGGTTCGTTTTAATTCGGGGTATACTAAACTATATGTGGTTAAATCATTTTCATTTTTAATACTTGCTGTTGCTTTGTAGCTTTTTGTTTTTTTGTGCAAAAGTCTTAAAAATTCAAAAGAAGGGATGCAATTTATTTCCCCTTGCGGGAGAAGTTTAGCACCTTGCAAGCGAATTAAATTCCACAGCTCGTTCTCAAGAGTGTTTTTTTCTAGTTTAAGATTTTGATCACCCTCAGAAGCAAAGTACGAATGTGTTTTTATTTCGAATTCATTTTTGTTATTTAGCTGCATAAAAGTTTGACCGCACCATTCTTGAATACTTGCTGTAATTTTAAGTGCGTGTATACTTTCTCCCTTTAAGGGAAAAAAGGTACTTTGCATAATGCTATAAGGGTATACACCTGTGTTGAATTTTTTAACACTATTTAATTTTAAAACAGGAATATTACTAGGAGAAGCATTGTCAGCTTTTACTTGGATATTAGGTAAAAAGTCCTCCGTTACATAAATTAAAGTTGCGGTACCATCCCTAAGCTCATTGTATCTATTTTGGGATAATTTATAGGTTGATATTTCGGCTTTACCCTGATACCAATAGGTTTTAAAATTTTCAGTGAGTTCAATTGACTTAGGATGCGTTGCATTATTTTCCTGACAACTCATTAAATTGCAGCTTGCTAATAAGCCCAATAAAATATTTTTGCTTGCATTTTTCATTATTAATGTTTTAAAGTTGACAAGTAAGTAATAGTTACAGCTAGAAACTTTTACATTTCAATTTACAATTAGTTTAACGTTTAGTCAATGCAATTAACGTTTCATAAACAATGTGAGTAGGTAGTCCAACAACGTTAAAATAACTCCCTTCAATTTTGTCAATACCAATAAGTCCAATCCATTCTTGAATGCCGTAGGCACCTGCTTTATCTAGGGGATTAAAGGTGTTTACGTAATAATCGATTTCATCAAAAGTTAATTCTTTAAAATGAACCCTAGTTGTATAGTGTTTGGTAATTTGTTCGTTTTTAGTTGTAAAACTAACTGATGAAATTACCTCATGCCAATCATTACTTAAGCTGGCAATCATCAATTTGGCATGTTCCGCAGACTGTGGTTTTCCTAGGGCGTTATGATTGTGCCATACGATGGTGTCGCTGGTAATTAAAATGTCATTGGGCTGTAGTAAGGGTTTAAACGCATTAGCTTTTAATTCGGATAAGTAATTGGTAATTTCTTCAGCTTTTAAATGATCGGGATATACTTCCTCTACGGGTTGTATTTGAATTTGAAAATTAATTTCTAAGTCTTTTAAAAATTGCTGTCTCCTTGGGGATCCCGAAGCGAGTATGATGTTGTGATTTTTTAGTGTTTCCTGAAGCATTTTGTAAGCATTTTTTAAGATTATCGGTGGTGGTAAGGTTCATTTTTTAAAATAGTAAACCCGCGGTAAAGCTGTTCAATAAAAAACAAACGTACCATTTGGTGTGAAAATGTCATTTTAGAGAGCGAAATTTTACCATTAGCTCTATAGTATACCTTTTCGTTAAATCCATACGGACCTCCAATAACAAAAAATAAGTTTTTTATGCCACTATTCATGTGTTTTTGGAGGTGTTTGGAAAAATCGATAGAATTATATTGTTTGCCATTTTCATCTAAAAGAATCAGAGTATCAGCTGTAGTAATTTTTTTTAAAATTAATTCACCTTCTTTATCTTTTTGTTGAGCTTCGCTCAAATTTTTAACCTTTTTTAAATCAGGTATGATTTCAAAGTTAAACTTGATATAAAAACTAAGGCGCTTTTTATAGTCTTCAATTAATTGAATTAAATGAAGATTATCGGTTTTTCCAATAGCTAATAATGTAATTGTCATGAAACAAATTCAGATTACTTTGTACATTAGCAAAAATAATGATACCAAATGATAAGTAAAGCGCAATTTAACAACGAAATCGAATTAATTATAGCAAATGCCATACGCGAGGATGTTGGTGATGGAGACCATAGTTCGTTGGCATGTATTCCGGCTTCAGCAATAGGAAAAGCTAAACTATTAGTTAAAGATAAGGGTATTTTGGCAGGAGTAGCGTTTGCAAAGCAAGTGTGCACTTATGTAGATCCAAACCTTGAAATTGAAGAATTAATTGCTGATGGTAGTCCAGTAAAATATGGTGATATTGCGTTTTATGTAAGTGGGAGTTCATTATCTATTTTAAAAGCTGAACGCTTAATTTTAAACGCCATGCAACGCATGAGTGCCATTGCAACTAAAACCAAATTTTTTGTAGATCTATTGGAAGGTACAACTACAAAAATTTTAGATACCCGAAAAACTACGCCGGGGATACGTGCATTGGAAAAATGGGCGGTAACAATTGGTGGAGGGGAAAATCATCGTTTTGCACTTTATGATATGATTATGCTAAAGGATAATCACATAGATTTTGCTGGCGGAATCACGCAAGCAATTAATCAAACGAAAGCTTATTTGAAGGAAACTGGAAGAGATTTAAAAATTATTGTTGAAGCACGGGATTTAAACGAAATTAAAGAAATTTTAAAATCTGATGGAATTTATCGTATTTTAATTGATAACTTTAATTACAAAGATACACGTGAGGCTGTTCGATTAATTGGAGACAAATGTTTAACCGAATCTAGTGGAGGTATTGATGAGCATACAATTCGTAAATATGCAGATTGCGGTGTAAATTACATTAGTAGTGGCGCTTTAACGCATTCGGTATACAATTTAGATTTAAGTTTAAAAGCAATATAAATTGTCATTCAGTTTAATAAAAAAACTATTGAAAATACCTAGAGTACTTTTATTAACAAAAGTGCTAAAAAAAATTGTGATCCCTGGTTTTGAGGGGCTTTCAATTTTCGATTTGGGGAAAATGTACATCAATGGTATTATTGAAGGTGCTTTTAGTACAAGAGCATCGGCAATTTCTTTTAGTTTATTTACGGCGATTTTTCCTTTTTTGCTGTTTTTATTAAATTTAATTTCAGTAATACCCATTGAGGGTTTTCAGGAAGAGTTTATTGTTTTTATAAATAGTTTGTTGCCTCCAAGGACGTCAGATTTTTTTGATAGTATTATTTATGATATTGCCAACAAACCCAGACCAGGTTTATTATCATCAACATTTGTGCTTTCAATGGTGTTTATGACTAATGGAATTAATGCTGTTTTTTCAGGATTTCAAAATTCTTTTCACACTAAAATTAGTCGTAATTTTTTGAAACAATATGGGGTGGCTTTTTGGGTTGCTATAATTGTGGCATTGTTCTTGATTACAACAGTGTACATTATATTATATTTCACATATTTAGTCACGGCCTACGAGCAGTTTTTTATAGGAGATACGATATTTTGGTTAAAACTAGGAAGGGTAGGAATTTTCATTCTAATGATTTTTACAACTATGGCAACATTATTTTATTTTGGTACTACAGAAGGTAAAAGTACTCGATTTTTTTCGCCAGGAGCTATTTTAACTACGGTTTTGATAATAATAACAACATATTTGTTTGCTTTTTATGTCGATAATTTCTCTCGTTACAACGAGTTGTATGGTTCAATTGGCGCCTTATTGATATTGATGTTCTATATTTGGATTAATGCCAATTTGGTACTTTTAGGATATGAACTTAACGCAAGTTTGCGCAACCTTAAAATGCAAACAATTAATAAATAATAATTAAGAAATTATGAAGAAAATATTTTTTATTTTTATTACTTTAATGATAGCAAATACAGCTATTGGGCAAACTGTTGTTGGTGATGCTACTTTACCAAATACTAAAACTTATCAATCTCACGAATTGGTTTTAAATGGAGCAGGTTTGCGAGAAAAATTGTGGTTTGATTTGTATGCAGCAGGATTATTTTTAAATGAAAAGAATAGTAATGCTTCTGAAATCGTAGCCAATGATCAACCAATGGCAATTCATTTAGTAATATTATCGGGACTATTATCAAAAAAGAAGATGATTGGAGCATTTAGAGATGGTTTTGAAAATACTAATGACGCTGCAACTGTTAAAAAATTAAAACCCCAAATAGACAATTTTATATCTTTTCTTTCGGAAGAAATAGAAGTAAGTGATAGTTATGATATCATTTATACCAAAGAGAAAGGGAATGAATTGTATAAAAATGGAAAATTGTTAGGAGCTATTGAAGGGCTTGAATTTAAAAAAGCGTTATTCAACATTTGGTTATCAAAAAATCCTGTTGATGATGATTTGAAAGATAATTTATTAGGAAATTAAAATTTCATACTCAAAATTAAAATACAAACATGAAACAATTATTATTTTATTTGACATTATTTTTTACAACCGTTATAGTGACTACGGGTTATTCTCAAATTCCTGTGGGAAGAACTGTAATGGAATATGAAGTTGAATACGGAGATACTACGTTGAAAATGAATGGAGCCGGTACAAGATCTTTACTTTTTATTGAGTTGTATTCGGGAGGACTTTATTTGCAAGAAAAAAGTAACGATCCAATTGCTATTGCCTATGATGATGAAACAATGGCTATTCGAATCAAAATAACTTCGAAACTGATTAAAAGAGAAACCATGTTAAGTGCTATTGAAGAAGGTTTTGTGAAAGCTACTGATGGAAAAATAGGACCTTTAAAGGATAGGATAGCTAAAATTAGAGATTACTACGCAAAACCAATAAAAAAAGGAGATCTTTTAGAATTGGTTTATATTAAAGGCAAAGGAATCGTATGTTATATGAATTCAAAAGAGCTTGGTGTAATCGAAGGTCAGGATTTTAAATTTGCACTATTTAAAGTATGGTTAGGGGAAAATCCTGCTAGCGAAAGTTTGAAAAAAGGAATGCTAGGAGACTATTAAAAAAACATAGCAGCTTATATATCGTGTTCTAAATAACAGGTAGAGTGTAAGTTAAAAAAGCATTAAAATTATCATTTAAATCTCGATGAAGCTGATTCATCGAGATTTTTTTTGTCAAAACTTAAGGATCAGTTTGTGTGTTATTCGGAATAATAGGTACGAGTAATTAACACTTAATTAAGCTGGTGATTTTGGATTTTAATTTTAATTTCATTAGTAATTTTATTCAATTTATTTGTAGGTTTTTATGACAATGTATTTTTTTCGATAAAATTTGATTTTATCTAACTTAAAAGAACATATTTGGTGCGATATTGTTAGTGTTATTTGTTTTTAATTATTTAAATATCATTGTTTTGATTTGTTTTTAATATGAGTTTATAGTTCGTGTATACTTTAAATTTAAAGTATAAAATGTTAGTTCTTGTCTCGTAATTTTTGTAAGTAATTTACGTGTTTGGTTTTTGTTAGCTTATTTTTATAGATTTTTTTTGTTTTTTTATCGATTTTTTTGATGTTGATTTTAATAAATTTGCGATTGTTTTTATGATTTGTAAGATTTTAGATCAAACAAAAAAAATCATCGGTTAAAGGCTAAATATTAATTAAAAAACAACTACAAAGAATGTTGAAAACTACAAGATTATTTATGCACAAAAAAAAGTCAGTATTTAAAAATATGACTTTTTGTTTGTCAATGATATTGGTTTTAGGTTTTGCTAGTAGCTTTAGCAAAGCTACCAATCAATCAACACTGCCAAATTATTGTAAAAACCCATTAGAGTATGCTTATGGTTACAATGCCTTTGTGCGTAATGCAACTACAGTGAATGGAGGAGATGCGGAAGGGCCTATGGCTACAGGAGGTGATTTGGTGTTAGATGGTAATTTTACTGTTTCTTCTCATACGGCAGGAAATAATTTTTTTAATGAAGATCAACATGCTACTGCCTTATTGGTTAATGATAAGGTTGTTTATAAGTCTGGAGAAAGTTTTTATGTTAATCATGGATATGTAAAGGTTGGTAGCTTGTTAGGCTCTAAAGTTTTTGATATAGACAGAAATAATGCACAGTCAAACACTCGTATTACCTCTGGTGACTATGAGTCAATACCAAGAGTGCAAGTGCAAAGAATGCAACCTTTAGTGTCTGTGAATAAGAACGACTTAATTGATTTTGATTATGCTTTTTTTGAATTAGAGGAGCAATCAAATAGATTAAGTCAATTACAAGCTAATGTAACAATAAGTAAATACCAAAAAATTAGTTTAGATTTAAACGCGGTTAATGTTTTAAATGTAACGGGTTCAGAGCTAAAATCATTACCATATTTAACTTTTGAAAATCAACCAAATCAAAACACACCATTAGTAATTAATGTAAATGCTTCAGGTGTTTTTGATTGGAATGTATTTAATATGAATGCGGTAGGTGATCATCATGGAGCTTTTATTATTTGGAATTTTTACAATAGCTCTAAAATAATTTTAAGAGGAGGGGGAACTTTAGTTGGGAGTGTTTTAGCGCCGAAATCAATTTTATTTAAAGAATCTTCGGGTAATATCAATGGACAAGTTGTTGCGTTAGAGTATCGTCATAAAGGAGGTGAGTTGCATCAGCATATTTTTGACTCATGTACAGTTCAAGAAACTTGTGAGGTAGTTGTTGTAGATCAGCAAATTTGTGAAGGAGCAACAGCTATATTAACGGCAGTAGGATCGGGAAGTGTGTTGTGGTCAACAGGAGAAACTACAAAATCAATCGAGGTTTCGCCGTTAGAAACTACTACATATAGTGTAACTGTAACAAATGTTGGTTGTAGTGCTACTACGGAAGCAGTAGTAACAGTAATAGATCCAAAAGTTAGTGTGGGTGATGATGTTACTATTTGTTTAGGTGATTCAGTTACAATTACAGCAACAGAAGCCGATTCGTATTTATGGTCTACAGGCGAAACAACTCAAAGCATTACCGTTAGTCCAACTATAAATAATACTTGGTACAAAGTAACGGCTACTATTGGAGGTTGCACAGTTACGGATATGATGGATGTATTTGTGAGAGAATGTGAGCCTGTCGTTGTGGAGCCATCAAAACCAATTTCTCCTATAATTCCAATTGATCCAATCGATGAACCTAGGTTTTCATTTAGAACAACCTTAGATACATCGAATTATGTTACATCGAGTATTATTCAAAATTCGAAAGATTTAACGCTAAGGGTAAGTAAAGGTGATGATCAGTTAGCTTTTGTAGAAAGCTTACAAATTTATGGAGTAAATGGTGTTTTAATTAACGTTATTTCTGAAGATCATATTTTTGAAAATTCAAATGCAGTGAATGTAGATTTGAGTTACTTGAAATCAGAATTAGATCCGGGAGTTTACATAGTAAGATTTATATTGAATGGGTTCAATAGATTTGAAAGGTTTATAATAAATTAGTAAATAGATATATTACCAATAATTTTAATTTAAAAGGCTGTTTGAAAAGACAGCCTTTTTTTTGTATTAAATAGTTGTAGTTTATTTATAATAAATTTATATTTGCATTCATAAAATTAATTCCTACTAATCCGATAGGAATTAAATATTTTACGACAAAACAGGTATGATAACAGAAAAAGTAGCAGGAGCTAATACTACATATGAGCAAGACGTGAGTTCGGAAAAACCGATTCGTAGCGTTGTAAAAGCCATTAGCTGGCGGGTAGTAGGTACGCTTGATACTTTGGTGGTTTCTTACTTAGTTTTGGGTGAAGGTAGGTTGGGAGAAGCTTCAGCAATAGCAGGAGTGGATTTTGTAACCAAAATGATTCTTTATTTCGCGCATGAGCGTGTTTGGAATAAAGTAAAATGGGGAAAGTAGCTTGATGCTGCATTTATAAAATAGTTGTGAAAATAAATTTTGTTGAAAGCTAAAGGCGGACAACTAAAAATTGAAAATATGAGTTTTACACAGGAAGAAATAACAAAATATAACGAAGCGCTTAAAGATAAGTCGCCTTTGGAAATTGTGCAGTGGGCGGTAAGTAAGGCTGAAAAACCAGTAGTAACAACAAATTTTAGACCTTATGAAGCTTCGATATTAGAAGTGTGTGTGGCTGCAAAAGCGGATATGCCTGTGATTTGGTGTGATTCGGGTTATAATACACCAAATACATATCGCCATGCTGAAGCTGTAATTGCGCAATTGAATCTAAATATAGATTTGTATGTGCCTCAACAAACGGTAGCGCACAGGGATGTGGTTATGGGAGTGCCTGGGGTTGATGATCCTAAGCATGCTGAGTTTACAAAGCAAGTGAAATTAGAGCCTTTTGGTAGAGCAATGGAAGCACACAAACCAGATGTTTGGTTTACTAACTTACGTAAAGGGCAAACTGCATTACGTGATTCGTTGGATATATTGAGTTTGGGAGCTAATGGAGTATTAAAAGTAAGTCCTTTTTATAATTATTCTGATGCTGAGTTAGATGTGTATTTAGAGGAAAAAGGATTACCAAATGAACATAAGTATTTTGATCCTACCAAAGTTTTAGGTAATAGAGAGTGTGGATTGCATACAAGTAATTAATAAGTAGTCGATTTATAGTTTTTTTGATAGTCAATTTTTTAGAAAAATGATAATTGAAAACAAAAAATAAAATAGTAAACCTTTTTAGTGAGTGCTATCTTTGCAAACTGAAAAAGGCGATAAATAAATATATTACTGATAGCTGAAAGCCAAAAGCTTAAAGCTGAAAGACAAAATAAAATGAGTAAAGAACTTTCAATAAATCCATTAGAAGCTGAAGCGATACATATTTTTCGTGAGGTAGTTTCTCAGTTCGAAAAGCCAGTATTGTTATTTTCGGGAGGAAAAGATTCTATTACATTGGTGCGTTTGGCGCAAAAAGCCTTCTGGCCAGCAAAAATACCTTTCCCATTGTTACACGTGGATACAGGTCATAATTTCCCTGAAACTATCGAATTTAGAGATCGTTTAGCTAAGGAGTTGGGTGTGGAGCTTATTGTGCGTAATGTGCAAGATGCTATTGATGCAGGTAAAGTGAAGGAAGAAACGGGGAAGTACGCAAGTCGTAATTCCTTACAAACAGTAACCCTTTTAGATGCTTTAGAAGAATTTAAATTTGATGCGGCAATAGGTGGAGCGCGTCGTGATGAAGAAAAGGCACGTGCTAAAGAGCGTATTTTTTCGGTACGTGATGATTTTGGTCAATGGGATGAGAAAAACCAACGTCCAGAATTGTTTGACATGTTGAACGGAAAAATTGATTTAGGTCAAAACGTGCGTGTATTTCCAATTAGTAACTGGACAGAATTGGATGTGTGGAGTTATATAGAGCAAGAAGAAATTGAAATTCCATCAATTTATTTTGCGCATAAACGCAAAACTTTTGTTCGTGATGGAATGATATGGTCTGCGGAAGATGATATTGTGTACCGTGAAGAAGATGAAATTGTAGAAGAACGTTTGGTGCGTTTTCGTACTGTAGGAGATATGTCATGTACCGCAGCAGTACTTTCAGATGCTGTAAGTATCGAAAAAGTAGTAGGTGAGATTAGAGAAAGTACAATTTCAGAACGTGGTGCTCGTATTGATGATAAACGATCCGAAGCTGCGATGGAAACACGTAAGCAACAAGGGTACTTTTAAAATTTTTTAGAAAAATTTTGCTTTTAGCTATAGGCAATTAGCCTTTAGTAAATATTAAAAAAAATCAGCCAAAAGCCAAAAGCTAATGGCTAACAGCCAAAACAAAATGGAAGTATTAAAAATAGCAACAGCAGGAAGTGTCGATGATGGTAAAAGTACCTTAATCGGTCGTATCCTTTATGATACAAAATCATTAACTACAGATAAATTAGAAGCTATTGAAACACGTAGTAAAGCTAATGGCTTTGACTATTTGGATTTTTCATTGGCAACCGATGGTCTAGTAGCAGAGCGTGAGCAAGGGATTACTATTGATGTAGCACATATTTACTTTTCAACAGCAAAAAAGAGTTATATTATAGCTGATACTCCAGGGCATATTGAGTATACACGAAATATGGTTACAGGGGCTTCAACATCTCAAGCGTCTATCATATTAGTGGATGCACGTAATGGTGTTATTGAGCAGACATACCGTCACTTTTTTATCAATAATTTATTGAGAATAAAAGATATTGTAGTGGCTGTAAATAAAATGGACTTGGTAGAATTTTCGGAAGAAAAATTTAATGCCATTAAAGCTGAGTTCGAAAAAATGATAGCTCAAAGTGATTACAAGGATCAAAACATCACTTTTGTACCGATTAGCGCTTTAAAAGGAGATAATGTTGTTTCTACATCAGAAAATACACCTTGGTACAAAGGAGAGTCTATTCTGGATCACTTGGAAAAGTTAGAAGCTCAAGATGTATTTGAAAAAGGACAAGCGCGTTTTCCAGTACAAACGGTTATTCGTCCTAAGAAAGATGAATTTCATGATTTTAGAGGATATGCAGGAAAACTTTATGGAGGCGATTTAGCTGTTGGTGATCAAGTAACAGTATTGCCATCATTAACAAAATCCAAAATTAAAGAGATTTATTTCTTTGATAAAAAGTTTGACAAAGCTGGGCGCGGAAGTTCAATTAATGTAACTTTAGAAGACAATATTAATGTGTCTCGTGGGGATATGATTGTGAAAACTGGAGAAGAGCCAGGAGTTCACAAAACATTAAAAGCTAAAGTATGTTGGATGGATAGTAAAAACCTAGTAGGGGGTACTAAATATTTATTACAACATGGAGTAAATAGAGTGCAAGCCATGGTTACTGGAATTGATAATGTATTAGCTCCGTATTTTTCAGGAGAGGATGCCTCGGCAGATGCCTTAGCGCTAAATCAAATAGGTGAAGTAAACATTAAGTTAGCAAAGCCTGTTTTTTATGATAAGTACGCAGAAAATAAAACCAATGGATCATTCATATTAATTGATCCACAAACAAACCACACGGCAGGAGTAGGGTTTATACAGTAGTCGTCAGCCTTTGGCTGAAGTACTAAGTAGTGAGTACAAAGTATTAAGTTTTAAAGTGTTTGTTAAAGTTGTAACATCGAACGGACAACTAACAACAGACAACTAACAACCAAATTAAGATGCAAAGTTTTAGAACCGAAATAGAGAATCCAATTGTTGAAAAAGACATTATCGAATTAGCTGATAAAATCCAGATGTTTCACAATGGAAAAATTGATGAAGAAAAGTTTCGTAGTTTACGTTTAGCACGTGGTGTATACGGGCAACGTCAGGAAGGCGTTCAAATGATTCGTATCAAATTACCTTATGGTAAAGTACGATCAAATCAATTACGTCGTATTTGTGCCGTGTCCGATGAGTATTCTCGTGGGCGTTTACATATAACTACGCGTCAGGATATTCAAATTCACTATGTGGATTTAAATCGTACGCCAGAACTTTGGGCAGAGCTTGAAAAAGATGAAGTTACTTTGCGTGAAGCTTGTGGTAATGTGGTGCGTAACGTTACAGCTTCGGAAACAGCTGGTTTTGATGTAAATGAGCCGTTTGATGTACAGCCTTATGCGCATGCTATATTTGAAGAGTTTTTACGTAATCCTATCTGTCAAGAAATGGGGCGTAAGTTCAAAGTTTCTTTTTCTTCAACTGATGAAGATACAGGATTGTCTTATTTGCATGATATCGGTTTTATAGCAAAAATAGAAAATGGAGTACGTGGATTTAAAGTGATGGTTGCTGGAGGATTAGGTTCTCAACCGCACCTTGCAGAAACCTTGTATGACTTTTTAGCAGCAGAAGAGATTATTCCTGCAATGAATGCTATTTTACGTGTGTTTGACCGTTTTGGTGAGCGTAAGAGTAGAGCTAAAGCCCGAATGAAATTCTTAATGGCAAAAATTGGTTTGGATGCCTTTAAAGAACTAGTAGATGAACAACGTATTGCGGTTCCTTATACTTCTGTAGTTATTGATGCAGATGCATATCCAGAGCCTGTAATTGCTGAAGTTTCTGAAATTCCTTCAGTGGAAATTAAGGATCAAAAAGCATTTGCACAATGGAAAGCAACTAATTTAATTCCGCAAAAGCAAACAGGTTATGTAGCTATTGGAATAAAAGTATTGTTAGGAGATTTTTATACAGATAAAGCACGTTTATTAGCGGATTTGGTGGATAAGTATGCTGCAGGCGAAATTCGTTTGACTTTACGTCAGAATATAGTGATCCCTCATGTTAAGGAAGAATTAATTGAGGTAGTATACGCAGAATTAGAAAAACTTGGTTTTGTTGATGCTGGATATAATAAAGCAGTAGATATTACGGCTTGTCCAGGTACAGATACCTGTAACTTAGGTATAGCTAGTAGTACAGGGATTGCCGAAGAATTAGAAAAAGTAATTGCGGCCGAATTTCCACAGTATTTGAATAATGAAGATGTGGTGATTAAGATTAGTGGTTGTATGAATGCTTGTGGTCAACACAATATGGCAAATATTGGTTTCCAAGGAATGACCATTCGTACTAAAGATAAAAAAGTAGCACCTGCATTACAAGTATTACTTGGAGGAGGTAACTTTGGAAATGGAGAAGCACGTTTTGCTGATAAGGTAGTAAAAATACCAAGTAGACGTGGACCTGAAGCTTTACGTAGAATCTTAAATGATTTTGATGCTAATGGAAATGATAAAAAATTTGAAGCGTATTATGCAGAAAAAGGAGAGCGTTATTTCTATGATTTGTTAACTGATTTGTCTGAAGCAACGAGCTTACCAGCGGAATATTTTATTGACTGGGGTACTAATGAGGAGTATGTTAAGGCAATTGGTGTTGGTGAGTGTGCTGGTGTAGTAATTGATTTAATTGAAACATTATTCTTAGAAAGTGAAGAGAAAATAGCCAATGCTAAAATTTCTTTTGATAATGGAGTGTATAGTGATGCTATTTATCATGCTTACAGTTCTCAGATTAATTCTGCAAAAGCAATTTTGTTAGCTGAAAATAAAAAGACAAATACACAGGCAGATATAGTGGCAGGGTTTGATAAAGAATTTGTGGAAACAGGTATAATCAAATTAGAAGGTGCATTTGCAGATAGTGTGTATGCAATTAATAAAAACGCGCCAACAAAAGATTTTGCAACGGATTATATTGCTGTGGCAGAAACATTTTTGGCAGCAGTACGTAAATTTAGAGCAGCAACGCAAAATGCATAAGTATATTGAGTAATAGTATTGAACATAAAGGAAAAGGAAAGTTAACCGTAGTTGGGGCAGGACCTGGTGATGTGGAGTTGATTACCTTGAAAGCAATAAAAGCATTAAAATCGGCTGATGCGGTATTGTATGATGCTTTAGTAAATCCTGAATTACTGGAATACTGCGATAGCGCAGATCTTTTATATGTAGGTAAACGTAAGGGGTGCTATGCTTTTCAACAAGAGCAAATCAATGAGTTAATTGTTCAGTATGGGAAAAGCCATGGGCATGTAGTACGCTTAAAAGGTGGTGATCCGTTTATTTTTGGTCGTGGCGCCGAAGAAATGGAATATGCTGCAAAACAAGGAATGGAAGTAGCGATGGTGCCAGGATTATCATCATCAGTTTCAGTACCAGCAATGCAAAATATTCCAGTAACAAAACGCGGAAGTGCCGAAAGTTTTTGGGTGATCACAGCGACAACCAAGGAGCATAAGCTATCAAAAGATATACTTACTGCCGCAAAAAGTAATGCTACGGTAGTGATTTTAATGGGGATGCATAAATTAGGTCAGATTACCGAAGTTTTTGCAAATGAAGGAAAATTAGAAACACCGGTAGCAATCATACAAAATGGAACACGTGCCACAGAAAAAGTGGCTATTGCAACTATTGCTACTATTGAAGAGGCAGTAAAAAAGCAAGAGTTAGCGTCGCCAGCAATTATTGTAATAGGTGAGGTGGTAAATCATAGGACGTCGCTTTTGGGAATGCAACAAAAGTTAAATGAAGTATAATGTGAGCTATTGGTTATTAGCAATAGGCTTTTAGCTTTTTAATTTGTAAAAAAGAAAGCCAATTGCCATGAGCTAAAGGCAAACAGCAAAAAGATGGAAAGAAATAATTTATATCCAGTTTTTCTAAAAACAAAAAACCTAAATGTCCTAATAGTAGGAGGGGGAAATGTTGCGGAAGAAAAACTACATTTCTTGACCAAATCAAGTCCTAATGCTAAGGTGTTGTTAGTAGCACCAATGTTTAGAGAAGGGACAATTGCCTTAGCAAATAAGTTTTGTGCTACCATGGTAACCGATGTGTATCATGAAAAGTATTTAGAAGGTAGACATATGGTTATTGCAACTACAGAAAAACCAGAAGTAAATGTGCAGGTTTGGAAGGATTGCAGGGCACAAGCAAAATTAGTTAATGTAGCAGATAACCCTCCATATTGTGATTTTTACATGGGAGGCATTGTTACAAAAGGAAATGTAAAAGTGGCTATTTCGACAAACGGAAAGTCACCAACAACAGCCAAGCGTTTACGTCAATTTTTTGAGGAAGTTATTCCAGAAAATGTAGACGATTTGGTAAAAAATTTGAACGAGTACAGAAAAACCATTAAAGGTGATTTTGAGGAGAAGGTAGAAACTCTGAATGAATTTACTAAAGGATTAATAGCAAAAAAAGAGAAGTAATGATAAAAACTGATATTCTTATTATCGGAGCAGGACCAACAGGATTGTTTTGTGTTTTTGAAGCAGGTTTATTAAAATTAAAAACGCACCTTATTGATGCATTACCACAGCCAGGTGGACAATGTTCAGAGATATATCCGAAAAAGCCCATTTATGATATTCCTGGTTTTCCAGAAGTATTGGCAGGGGATTTGGTAGATAACC
Source organism: Aquimarina agarivorans (assembly GCF_000218485.1). Taxonomy (GTDB): domain Bacteria; phylum Bacteroidota; class Bacteroidia; order Flavobacteriales; family Flavobacteriaceae; genus Aquimarina; species Aquimarina agarivorans. The sequence continues at coordinate 24,764 of NZ_AFPB01000154.1, forward strand.
TAATGGAGCAGATCAAACCTTTTGAGCCTGGATTTACTTTAGGAGATCGTGCCGAAACTATTGAAACTTTAGATGATGGTACATTTGTAGTTACTACAAAACGAGGTGTAAAACACAATGCTCCTGTAGTTGCTATTGCAGGTGGATTAGGTTCTTTTGAGCCACGTAAGCCGCCTATTCCTGGAATTGAAGGATTTGAAGATAAAGGCGTTTCTTACATTATTCGTGATCCAGAGGTATACCGTAATAAAAAAATGGTTATTGCTGGAGGTGGGGATTCAGCCTTAGACTGGTCTATATTTTTAGCTGATGTTGCCGACGAGGTTACTTTAGTACACCGTAGAAAGGAATTTCGTGGAGCTTTAGATTCGGTTGAAAAAGTAGAAGAACTTTCAAAAGCAGGAAAGATAAATTTAATTACTGATGCTGAGGTAAAAGAGCTTTTTGGAGAAGGAGAATTATCTGGTGTAGGGATAAAGCACAAAGAAAAAGGGGATATTAAATTAGATGTCGATAATTTTATACCACTATTTGGATTGTCTCCAAAGTTAGGACCAATTGGTAATTGGGGATTAGAGATTGAGAAGAATGCTATTAAAGTGGATAATTCATACGATTACCAAACTAATATTCCTGGAATTTATGCAATTGGAGATGTAAATACGTATAAAGGGAAATTGAAATTAATTCTTTCTGGTTTTCATGAAGCTGCCATTATGTGTCAGAGTGCTTATCAAAGAATATTTCCAGATAAAAAATATGTAATGAAGTATACCACTGTTGGTGGCGTTACAGGTTTTGATGGAAGTAAGAAAGAAGCGAAAAAAGAAGTAGTAAAAGCTATTGGATAATTTTTGTTGTCAGTTTCTAGTTATCAGTTGTTAGTTTAATAATTGGATAACTTCACAAACTTGACTTAAATTAAAATATGAATATTTAGTTGTTTTCATTTTAGGTGTATAACAACTAACAACTAACAACTAGTATGTCAGACGTTACAATAAAAATCACTGATAGGGAAGGTGAAGTACACGAAGTACAAGCGCCAACCGATATGGCAATGAACTTAATGGAGGTTTGTAAAGCTTATGAATTACCAGTTGAGGGTACGTGTGGAGGAATGGCTATGTGTGCATCTTGCCAATGTTATATAACTTCGGATACACCGTTACCAGAAATGGGTTATGATGAGGATATGATGCTAGCAGAAGCTTTTCATGTAGAAGATAATTCGCGTTTAGGATGTCAAATTCCAATAACTCCTGAATTGGATGGTTTGGAAGTAACTTTAGCTCCAGAGTAAATGTGTCAATAATAAATAGAACATAAAAAACCGCTAATAGCGGTTTTATTGTTGTGTGCCGTGCATGGTAA
>NZ_AFPB01000153.1 GCF_000218485.1 Aquimarina agarivorans
GTCCAATACCAAAGTATAAAAAGAAATAACTTTTTTACTATAGTGTTAAATTACAAATAATTTAACAAATTTATATTTTTAATGTTAGCTAGCTAACATTGTGTTGAAGTCATAGGTTATATTTTTGAACAAATAAAAGTTTTGTTTAGTAAAATAGTATAATTATGAAACGTTTTTTACACACTAAGAGGTTCAAAATTTTATTTTTTGCTACCTTTTTAAGTGGAATGAGCTTATCCTTTGCACAAGCCATTCCTCGTTTAACTAAAGTGGATCCCGAAAATAATTTGGTAACGGTGACCAACTTTGGCGACCAACCTGTAAATCTTATTGACTATTGGTTTTGTCTTGGTCCAGGAACTTACCAAAGATTAGGTGCTTTAACACCAGTTTCGGGAAGTATAAACTTAACTGCAAATCAAAACTGTAACATTGCCTTACCAAATGCCGGAAGCTGGTAGTGGTCTATCTTTTTAAAGTGCTCCAAACTTTTCATCAGTAGATGCTATTGAAGATTTTGCACAATGGCGAGTAGATGGCAATGCAAGAGAGGGTTTGGCTGAAAGTAAAGGGGTATGGACAGCTGGCGATTTTATAGACGATACAGGTGTTTATAGTTATATTGGTGATGGTACTGAAAATGGATTAGCCCAGTGGGAAGCTTCATTAGTAGATGCCGGGATATTAACGGGCGGTCCATTTGAATTTTTTGTTGGTGATGGAGTAGCAGATAACATTCCTGCAGATGGTATAACGATAGCAGGGGGTGTAGGTTCAGAATCAGCATGGGTAGTAACCGATGAGGATTTAAATATATTAGGATTGCCATCAACATTTTCGGCAGTTAATTTTGATACTGCAGGTTTAGGAACATGCTTAGTATGGTACTTACGTCACGATGGTTCGTTAACAGGAGCAGCTATTAATGCAAATGCAGGTACTGATTTAGGTGGGAATTTTGATCTTTCAAACCCGATAGAGGTAGTAAGGAAGACTGTTGATGCCGGTGTTTTAAGTGGCGGTCCTTTTAAATTTTTAGTTGGTGATGGAGTAGCGGATAATATTCCTGCAGATGGTATCACTATCGAAGGTGGTGTAGGCGCAGAATCTGCATGGGTAGTGACCGATGAAGACCTAAATATACTAGGATTGCCCCCAACGTTTTCGGCTGTTAATTTTGATACTGCTGGTTTAGGAACGTGCTTAGTATGGTATTTACGTCACGATGGCTCATTAACTGGTGCAGCTATGGGAGCAAATGCTGGTACTGATTTAGGAGGAAATTTTGATCTTTCAAATCCAATTGAAGTGGTAAGAAATACAGTGGATGCAGGTGTTTTGAGTGGAGGTCCATTTAATTTTTGTGTCGAGGATGGGGTAGCGGACAATATTCCAGCCGATGGTATCACTATCGAAGGAGGTGTAGGATCAGAATCTGCATGGGTAGTAACTGATGAGGACTTAAATATATTAGGTTTACCACCAACATTTACGGCAGTAGATTTTGATGGAGCAGGAGCTGGAACATGTTTAGTATGGTACTTACGCCATGATGGTTCATTGGGTGGAGCAGCTATTAATGCAAATGCTGGAACAGATTTAACAGGAAATTTTGACCTATCAAACCCTATAACAGTGAATAGAGTTGTTGGAGGAGATTGTGCAACATTATCAATAAACGAATTTGATACAGAATTACCTGTAACAATTTTTCCTATACCAGCGAGCGATAGTTTAACTATTAGTACAACTAATGCTTCTGGAGATCTTGATATCAAAATCTACAGTTTAACAGGTCAAGAGGTTCTTGAAACTGTTGCAATTTCCCAATCGGGAAGTGTAACTTTCGATGTTCAAAATTTAGAACCAGCTGTTTACATTTTAAGTATAACAGATAAAGATGGAAAGAAACAGTCTTTTGAACAAATTGTGATTGAATAATTTCCGAGGAATATAAAAATTTCAAAATATTTAAACCACCTATTTTTAGGTGGTTTTTTATTGGTTATTTTGAGTAAAATTAATTATAATTATTTGATTACAAGGTTTTTATTGGTCTTAAAAATAGTTAAAACTATGTACTTTAGTGCATTTCGCTTTTAGCTTCTAAAAATTTATCTTCGTATAATGTCTTATCAACGAAGTAATGGTCATAGCGTAAGTCGGTTAACAGTTCACTTAGTTTGGAGTACAAAATACAGATATTCAGTATTGCAAGGAGATATAAAGCAGCGTTGTCGTACAATTTTGATACAGATTTGTTAATCAGAGGATGTCAATATTCTAAAGGGAGTTGTCTCAACGAACCATGTCCATATGCATGTTGAATACCGACCTTCATTATCGATAAGTGATTTGGTTAAGAAATTAAAAGGAAGAAGTTCTAGGAAATTACAACAAGAGTTTCCAGAGTTAAATAAGCGTTATTGGGGTCGTCATTTCTGAGGTATAGGTAATGGTTGTTGGAGTACTGGAAATATTACAGATGAGATGGTTAATGAATATTTAGAGCACCATCGAAAGCCTAATGATGATGGTTCAAATTTTATATTAGAATGACTTTCAGTCGTAAAGGAAACTATGGACTTCAAGTCCATAGTGGTTCATTTAGTTTTGATTTTTTTTATTGCAAATCGTTTTCCTACAAAAAAATAGTTTCTAATATCTTAAAAACAAATAAGTTAAAGTTTTATTAATTTTTAAGGGTTGTTTTCTTACAATTTAAAGCATACTTTAGCGCTGCCATAAAAAAATGGCGTTTAATAATATATAATACTCTCTATTTATGACTAATGAACAATTAGCCTTGTTAAAATCATCAAAAATTCTGGTCACTGGAGCTGCAGGTTTTATCGGGTCAAATTTATGCGAAGCATTGCTAAATGTAGGTAGTGAAGTCGTGGCGTTTGATAATTTTGCCACGGGACATAAAAAAAATATTTCCCCTTTAACGAAAAGTCCAAATTTTACATTTATCGAAGGAGATATTAGAAATTTGGATGATTGTCAAAAAGCATGTCAAGGAGTTGATTTTATTTTACATCAAGCCGCATTAGGATCTGTCCCTAGATCAATTAATGACCCGATTACTTCAAATGATGTTAATGTTGGAGGATTTTTAAATATGTTAGTAGCGGCTAGGGACAACAACATAAAACGATTTATTTACGCGGCAAGTTCTTCTACCTACGGGGATTCGGTAAGTATGCCTAAGGTAGAAGATAAAATAGGAAATCCGCTATCGCCTTACGCTATCACTAAATATGTAAATGAATTATATGCCAATAATTTCAAAAAAACCTATGATTTAGATACCATCGGTTTGCGCTATTTTAATGTATTTGGTCGTAAACAAGATCCTAATGGTGCGTATGCAGCTGTAATTCCTAAATTTGTGATGCAGCTAATGAAACACGAATCACCAGTAATCAATGGAGATGGATCTTATTCAAGAGACTTCACTTATATAGATAATGTGATACAAATGAATATGTTGGCGATGGTTTCTGAAAATTCAGCAGCATTAAATAATGTTTATAATACCGCCTTTGGAGAACGTACCACTTTAAATGAATTAACTACTTTATTAAAAGAAAATTTAGCTGTTTACGATGCTAAAATTGCTAACGTAGAAATTAAATACGGACCTGAGCGCAAAGGTGATGTTCCACATTCATTGGCCTCAGTGGATAAAGCTAAAACGCTATTAAAATATAACCCTAAATTTGATATAAAGGCAGGGTTAAAAGAAGCGGTGGATTGGTATTGGGAAAATTTAAAGTAAATTACGGTAATGACTTCAAATAAAATAGCAATAATTGGTTTAGGATACGTAGGATTACCTTTGGCAAGATTATTTGCCACCAAATATGCAGTAGTGGGTTTCGATATAAACGAAACTAGAATCAAAGAATTGCAATCCGGAAATGACACCACATTGGAGGTAGACGCTGCTGTTTTAAAAGCTGTGCTAAAAACATCAGCAGATGATACCAATGGGTTGTACTGTTCTAATAAATTAGAGGATATTAGTGATTGTACTTATTATATTGTCACTGTTCCCACTCCGGTGGATAAAAATAACAGGCCCGATTTGACTCCTTTATATAAGTCAAGTGAAACTGTGGGTAAAGTACTCAAAAAAGGAGATATTGTAATTTATGAATCTACGGTATATCCTGGTGTGACTGAAGAAGAGTGTATTCCGGTTTTAGAACGTGTTAGCGGATTAAAATTTAATCAAGATTTTTTTGCAGGGTATTCTCCCGAAAGGATAAATCCTGGTGATAAATTACATACAGTTGACAAAATTTTAAAAGTTACCGCAGGCTCCACACCAGAAATTGGTGAAAAAGTGAACGATTTGTATAAATCGGTAATTACTGCGGGAACTCACCTAGCACCAACTATTAAGGTGGCTGAAGCAGCTAAAGTGATTGAAAATTCGCAACGAGATATCAACATTGCCTTTGTAAATGAATTAGCTAAGATTTTTAACTTAATGGATATTGATACCCACGCAGTATTAGAAGCGGCTGGTACTAAGTGGAATTTTTTGCCATTTAAGCCTGGACTTGTAGGGGGGCATTGCATAGGAGTTGACCCTTATTATTTAGCCCAACGCGCTCAAGAATTTGGGTATCACCCAGAAATTATTTTAGCAGGACGTCGATTGAATGATAGTATGGGACAATATGTGTCTTCAGAGATTATAAAACTAATGGTAAAGCACGACATCCGAATAAAAGGAGCTAATGTTTTAGTGCTAGGAATAACTTTTAAAGAGAATTGTCCTGATGTACGAAATACAAGAGCTGTAGATGTAATAAGTAGCTTAATGGATTTTGGTACAAATGTTACTATTTATGATCCTTGGGCTAGTACTACTGAGGTGAAGCAAGAATATGATTTGGATACTACAAACATTTTACCAAACCGTAAATTTGATGCTATTGTATTAACAGTAGCACATAAAGAATACCTTGATTTAGATTTAAAATCATTGCTCGTGCCAAATGGAATTTTATACGATGTAAAAGGAATTTTGGAAGGTGAAGTTGAAGGACGATTATAATTTATAATTGAATTAGATATTAATTAAAACAATCAAATTTGAGTCAATTAAAAAAAGGAGCTATTTTATCCTACGTAACAATATTTTTGACAAATATTGTTGGATTACTCTTAACTCCTTTTATTATAAAAAGTTTAGGTCAATCTGAATATGGCTTGTACATCCTTTTGGGATCATTTGTAGGCTATATTTCATTATTGGATTTTGGGTTAAGTAATACTATTGTAAGATTTGTCGCCAAATACCGTGCTAATAATGACCATGATGGGGAAAAGAATTTTTTGGCCACAGTATTTATTATTTATACTATAATGTCATTTGTTGTATTATTAATTGGAGCAATAGCTTATTTTAATATTGAACTTATTTTTGGAAGTTCTTTAACTTCTACTGAGCTTGAAAAAGCAAAAATTTTAATGCTATTACTAGTATTGAATATGACAATTACATTACCAGGTCAGGCTTTTACAGGTATTTGTAGTGGGTATGAAAAATTTGTTTTTCCTAGAATCATTAATATTGTTAGATATATTGTTCGGTCATTATTAGTAGTAACTATTTTGCTTTACGGCGGTAAGTCAATAGCAATTGTAGCCATTGACACTTTTTTAAACATAGCTATTATTTTAGCAAATATGTTTTATGTGTTAAAAGTAATGAAAGTCAAAATTAAATTAATGGCTTTTGATAAGGAATTGATCCGTACAATTTTCAGTTATTCAGTTTGGATTTTTGTTTTTGCAATGATAGGGCAGTTATTCTGGAAATCAGGTCAAATGATTTTAGGAGTTACTATTAGCACTGAAGCTGTAGCTATATTTGCAATAGGAATTGTATTAAGTGGTTATTTTGGTGCGTTTGCTGGCGCAATTAATAGTGTTTTTTTACCTAAAGCTACGTTTATGGTGGAGGCAAATAGTACGAGAAAGGATTTGACAGCAATGTTTGTTAAAGTTGGTAGGATATTGACCTTTTTACTATTATTTATTTGGGCTGAATTCATACTTTTTGGAAGAGATTTTATTGAATTGTGGGTAGGCGCTGCATATAAAGACTCTTATATGATAACAGCAGTTATAATGACGGCATATATTTTACCATTGGTACAAAATTTTGCAAATTCCTTGATTGAAGCCTCAGGTAAATTTAAATTTAAAGCAAAAGTATATTTCATTACCATTTCATTAGGTATTATTATTGGAGCGTTATTATCCCCATATTATGGGTATTGGGCTATTACGTGGAGTTATTCCATTTTTTGGGTAATATCCCAAATTATAATGAATTGGTTTTTTGATAAGGAATTGAATTTGGATATGAAATTCTTTTTCAAGGAAACATTTGGAAAACTTTCCATAGTATTAATCATATCATTAGTTTCAGGATATTTTATAAATCAATTGTTTGAAGCCAATTGGGGGTATTTTCTAATTAAAGCTTCGTTATATGCAGTTATTTATTTAAGCCTAACTTATTTCTTCGTGTTAAACGAATATGAAAAAAATCTTTTTTTGAAATTTAGGAGGTAATTATGAAAAGAAAACTACTTAAATATATATCAAAAAAAATAGCAGCATTATATTGGGGTTACCTAAAAAAAGAAATTGATGATTTTGTAATAAATTCACAAAAAAAACAATTTAAAAAATTAGGGGAAAACGTAGTTTTTAAGGCAGGGGGCACAATTTACCATCCAGAGAACTTAGAGGTAGGTAATCATGTACGCGTAGGCGACAATTGCTTTATTATGGCTATTGGAGGGGTTGAAATCGATGATGGAACTATAATTAGTAGAAATGTGTGTATCCATTCAGGTAACCATAGCTATAAATCAAAAGAATTAGTGCCTTACGATGATACGTATGATACTAGAAAAACACGTATAGGTAAAGCCGTTTGGATTGGTCAAAATGTAAATATTTTGCCTGGAGTTTCCATATCAGATGGGGCTATAATTGGTATGGGAACAACAGTATCCAAAAATGTTGGCGTTGGTGAAATTGTTGTAGGTAAAGGTCAACGAACTTTAGGAGAAAGAGATGTTGAATTGCTGAAAAAAGCAATGTCAACAGATGCATATTTCGCTAAACAACATCCAAACTTATGATTTTATGGTATCAGTAATAATCCCTACATACAAGCGAAGTTTGCGTTTGCCAATAGCTATTGATAGTGTAATTAATCAGACTTATAAGTCTATTGAAATCATTGTTGTTGATGACAATAATAATGACGAATTTAGAATTGCAACAAAAAAAATTCTAGAGCCTTATTTGAGCAATAAACTGATTACTTATATAGCACATACAAAAAATAGAGGAGGTTGCGCAGCAAGAAATACAGGCGCTTATGCGGCAAAAGGAGATTTTATCGCTTTTTTGGATGATGATGATTTTTATGAGCCTATTAAAATTCAAGAACAAGTAAATTTTTTAAATAATAACAAAACTCTGGATGCTTGTATCTGTTCCATGTTTCGCATTGATGAAAATAAAAACGAAATAGTTTCAAGAGAAAATGAAGCCCGAGGAATCAGTTTGAAAGAAGCAATTTTAGATGGAAATTTATTCACTTCAATGTTATTAATTAAAAAGAATGTTTTTGAAAAGCTAAAAGGATTTTCTGAAATTCCTAGATTTCAAGATAAATTTTTTCATTACAAATTTTTGGAAAATGGCTTTAAAATAGGTGTTCTAAATAAGCAATTACTAACTTTGGTTGAGCATAATGATTTTCGTATTTCATTATCAACTAGCAATAAAATAATATATGCATTAGAGGTTTTGCATCATTTTGAAGTTCAGCATAAACAGTTATTTTCAAAAAAAGAATGGAAATTTATTTTACATCGATTTTATTTTAAAAAAGCTTATACGCTTAGTCAAGGAACTGTTATTCAAAAAGTAAAAGGTTTCGTTAATATACTGAAATCACTAAAATACTATACAGGTGATTTTAATATAGTGAAGCTTACTCTAAAAACATTTATTCCAAATTTTATTTTTAAAATTAAAAATAAGCATTAGTTATGATACCAAAAATTATCCATTTTTGTTGGCTTAGTACCGATGAATATCCACCTTTAATTAAAAAATGCATGGATACTTGGAAGGAGAAATTACCTGATTATGAATTTATTCATTGGGACACTAATAGATTTAAATTAGAAGATAATATTTGGGTAAAACAAGCATTTGAAAGTAAGAAATATGCTTTTGCAGCTGATTTTATACGTTTGTATGCTGTATATCATTATGGAGGAATATATTTAGATACTGATATTGAAGTTGTAAAAAATTTCGACAATTTGTTAGATAGGCCTTATTTTATAGGAGCTGAAGGCGAAGGAGTTATAGAAGCTGGTGTTTTTGGTGCAGAAAAAAATGCTGATTGGTTGAAAGAATGTTTGAATTATTACAAGGGGAGGGAATTTATAAAGCAGGATGGTAGTTTTGACACGTTAACTTTACCAAGGATAATGATGTCTCAAATAGCTAAGGTGAGAACTTTTGAGCAAACTATTCCCGAAAAAATACAGCCTGCGCAGCAACATGAAAATATAAGTAAAATTTATATGTTTCCTGAGGATTATTTTTGTGCAAAAAATCATGGTACAGGTGTCATTGAAAAAACAGAAAACACCTATTCAGTACATCATTTTGCAATGTCGTGGATGCCTAAAAAGAGAACATTCCTACCTAACGTTAAACGAAAATTGATGTCAATTTTTGGCGTAAATACTATAAATGGTTTAATTAAAATTTTAGGATTAAAAAAACTGAAAAAGTAGTATGCTATTTAACTCATTCGAATACTTAATTTTTTTACCAACAGTTTTTTTTCTTTATTGGTTTGTTTTAAATCAAAAGTTAGTTGCTCAAAATACACTATTACTTGCTGCTAGTTATCTTTTTTACGGCTGGTGGGATTACAGATTTTTGGGACTTATTATTTTTAGTTCTTTTATAGATTATTACTGCGGTTTGGCTATTGAAAAATCTTCATCAAAAAGGAATAAAAAAAGATGGTTGGTTGTAAGTATGTTGGTTAATTTAGGCTTTTTAGGAGCTTTTAAATATTTTAACTTTTTTTCAGCATCTTTATCTTATGGATTGAATTCTTTAGGTTATGAAGTAGATACATTAACATTAAATATAATACTACCAGTTGGAATTAGCTTTTATACCTTCCAAACAATGAGTTATACAATTGATATATATAAAGAGCAGTTGAAGCCATGTAAAGATATCATTGCTTTTTTTGCTTTTGTAAGTTTTTTTCCACAACTGGTTGCTGGTCCTATTGAGCGCGCAACTAATTTGCTTCCTCAATTTTATAAGAAAAGGGAGTTCAGTTATAAAAAAGCTTCGGATGGATTGAGGCAGATTTTATGGGGATTATTTAAAAAAATTGTAGTTGCTGATAATTGTGCAAAAGTAGTTAATCAGATTTTTGAAAATTACAATGAAATGAATTCTAGTACGCTATTAGTTGGCGCTGTTTTTTTTGCATTTCAAATTTATGGAGATTTTTCAGGATATTCAGATATCGCCATTGGGACATCAAGGTTATTTGGATTTAATTTAATGCAAAATTTTTCTTTTCCTTATTTTTCAAGAGATATAGCTGAATTTTGGCGTCGTTGGCATATCTCTTTATCAACTTGGTTTAGAGATTATGTATATATTCCATTAGGAGGAAGTAGAGGAGGCACAGCAATGAAAATTCGGAATACATTTATAATTTTTGTAGTTAGCGGTTTTTGGCATGGAGCAAATTGGACGTTCGTTATTTGGGGATTTTTAAATGCTCTTTATTTCTTACCATTATTACTAACGAATAAAAATAGAATTAATACTAACGTAGTAGCTGAGGGGAAATTGATTTTTAATATTAAAGAATTTTTACAATTAAGTACTACTTTTTTGTTAACCATATTTGCATGGATTTTTTTTAGAGCCTCAACCATTACAGAAGCAATTAATTATATTAAAAGAATATTTACTACATCATTAGTTAGTTTACCAATGGTAGATGTAAAACCATTTTTATATATAGGTGTTTTGGTATGTATTGAGTGGTTTCAACGAAGCAAACAACATGGATTAGAACTTAGTGAATTGAAGATTATGCCAGTTCGTTGGTCGATTTACATTTTTGTTTTTTGTTTGATTTTATTTTTTGGAGCGCAATCTGAATCTTTCATTTATTTTCAATTTTAAATTAAAATACTATTAAAATAAAATTTACATGAACACAACAAATCAAACATCAATACTATTAATAATGCCTTATGGTAGTGTTGGAGGTATGGAGCGTTTGGCTTTGAGTTTTTATGACTTTTATAAATCAAAAGGTTATGCTATTAAAGCATTGAAATTTATAAAATTAGATAATGATATTATTAATTTTGGAGAGGATGAACTTTTTTTTAAAGGTTATGATTTTTCCGCTATGTCAAGATTTGAACGATTTTCATTTTATTTTAAAGCTCCTGTTTTAATTAGGAAATTGATAAAACAGTATAAAGTTACGCATTCAATTGCTTTTGGAGATATGGCTAATTTGTTTAGTTCTGTATCATTTAGTAGTGAATATAAAATAGGAAGCATACATGCTTTAAAGAGTATTGAGTTTAAACACCCCACTTCATTTCATAAAATCACAAAATGGGGATATAAATCAACCTATAAAAATTTAGATAAGCTTGTTTGTATCAGTAAAGCAATCAAAATGGATATTATTGAAAATTGTGGATATAAATTTTCAAACATTCAAATAATTTACAATCCTCATGATATTAATCAGCTAATTCATTTAAGTAATGAGCCAATAACAAATGCAAATGAAAAAAAACTCTTTTCAAAAAAAACGATCATTTTTTTAGGAAGATTATCAATTCAAAAGTCGCCGTGGCACTTTATAAAAGCTTTTAGTTTGTTAGTAAAACACCAGCCAGAAACTAATTTAGTAGTTATAGGTGATGGAGATGCAACAGTTATAAGTTATATTCATAAGCAAGTAAAGGAGCTGAAATTAGAAAAAAATGTTTTCTTTTTAGGTAGAAAATCAAACCCTTACAAATATTTGAAAGCTGCAAATGTTTTAGTATTGAGTTCACACTATGAAGGTACACCCAATGTTATAGTTGAGTCTATAGCCATAGGTACACCTGTTGTTTCTTCATATTGCACTAAGGGTATTATAGAATTAATGGCAACAAAAGATTATAATGAAACTACAAATAATATAGAAGTTGAGGCAGGAATTGTAACTCCTAACTTATTTAAAGGTGAATTAGGTATCCCTCGATCATCAAAAGTATTTAAAGAAGAAGAACAGCTTAGCCAGGCGTTGAAGAAAATGATAACAGATGATTCTTTTAAATTAGCATTGCAAAAAAACAGAAAAGTATTGTTGCAAAAGTTTGATTTAGAAAATGTGTGTAGTACTTATTTGAATAAAATTTGAAATGAAGAGATTTATACTAAAAGCGTTACTTTTCTTTTCTGTAGTAGTTGGAATATTTTCAATGATTCTGCTATTTTATGGAAGTTATGTCGATTATTTTTATGAGAAATTTACATCTCCTAAGGCTTCTTCCATGATTATAGGTGATAGTAGGGCTTTACAAGGGATACAACCGCAGGTAATTAATCAAAACTTAGTTAATCAAAATATAAGTTTGCCTATGTTTAATTATAGTTTTACTATAGCACAAAGCCATATAGGACCACTTTACAGAAAAAGTATATTAAAAAAGATAGATAAAAAAACAACCAATGGTTTATTCATTTTAGCATTAAATCCATGGATGTTTGGATCAAAAAAAACAAATAATAATTATAAAGGAGAATTTAAAGAATTGGGTCAGCCACCTCATAATATGAATTATGTTTCAATGAACCCTAATTTTGAGTATTTAATTAAAAATTTAAATTTTTTCCATTTCAAAGGTGTTTTTAGGAAAAGTTCAAAATTACACAAAAATGGTTGGTTAGAGGAAACAAACTTGCCTAGCGATCAAAATGTGTTTAATGATTGGAAAAATAATCAATTGAAAATTTTTAATGGTTTCATAAAAAATTATAAAGTTTCAAAATATAGAATGAAAAGTTTAGATACATTGGTGAAAAATCTAAAGAAATATGGAGAGATTGCTATTGTAAGGACTCCAATTGATGAGGAAATGCTCAATTTAGAAAAAACTTTTTTTAAAGACTTTGATAAGTTTATGTATGAAATTTCTGAATCAAATAACATTCATTATTTCAATTTCACGCAAAGTAATTTAAAAAATATAAAACTTATGATGGTCATCATATAAATAAATTTGATGGAGTAGATTTTACAAAGGCAATTTGCGATTCTGTAAAGAAAAAAATGAACTTTAGTAAAAGTGATAAATTAGAAAATAAAAGGAGATGATTTTCAATTCAATTGAATACTTAATTTTTTTGCCTACAGTTTTTTTATTGTATTGGTTTGTTTTTAATAAGTCTATCCGAATACAAAATTTTTTACTCCTGGTTGTAAGTTATATTTTTTATGGTTGGTGGGATTGGCGATTTTTGTCTCTAATTATATTTAGTTCCATTATTGATTTTTATTGTGGAATTTATATTGAAAAAGAAAATACTAAGAAGTCAAAAAAAAGGTGGCTTACTTTAAGTATGCTCATTAATTTGGGTTTTTTAGGGTTGTTCAAATACTTTAATTTTTTTTCAAACTCCTTAGCCGAAGCTTTTTTTTCATTAGGTTATGAATTGGATACACTTACCTTAGACATCGTTTTGCCCGTTGGGATTAGTTTTTATACTTTTCAAACAATGAGTTATACAATTGATGTTTACAGAGGACAATTAAAGCCCACAAAAGATCCAGTGGCATTTTTCTCATTTGTAAGCTTTTTTCCCCAATTGGTAGCCGGACCAATAGAAAGAGCAACTAATTTATTACCTCAATTTTATAATGAACGAAAATTTGATATTATTGAAGCAAAGGATGGATTAAGACAGATATTGTGGGGATTGTTCAAAAAAATAGTTATTGCTGATAATTGTGCTATAATTGTTAATCAAGTGTTTGATAATTATACTGATTACAGCGGAAGTTCATTATTTATCGGAGCTGTGTTTTTCGCATTTCAAATTTATGGAGATTTTTCAGGCTATTCAGATATTGCCATTGGAACAGCACGTTTGTTTGGTTTTAATTTAATGCAAAACTTTGCTTTTCCTTATTTTTCTAGGGATATTGCTGAATTTTGGCGCCGCTGGCATATCTCTTTAACTACCTGGTTTAGAGATTATGTATACATCCCATTAGGAGGGAGCAGGGGAGGAACATCCATGAAGGTGAGGAACACATTTATAATTTTTATTGTTAGTGGATTTTGGCATGGTGCAAATTGGACATTTATCGTTTGGGGGGTACTTAATGCCTTGTATTTTATGCCACTGTTATTGCTAAATAAAAATAGAGTAAATACTAATGCCTTAGCAGCCAATCATTTTTTTGTAAGCCCTAAAGCGTTTTTTCAAATTATTTTAACATTTTTATTAACTATTATAGCTTGGGTGTTTTTTAGAGCGCCCAACGTGCATACAGCGTTCAGTTACTTACTCCGAATGTTCAATAAATCTTTGCTTTCAGTGCCTCAAGTAAGTTTGAAGCCTATGATTTTTATAATACTGTTGTTAATTATAGAATGGATACAAAGGAATCAAAAACATGGTTTAGAATTAAACAATGTTAAGTTAAATAAATACATCAGGTGGTTTATTTACTATTTATTAATTATTATTATTTTTTGGTTCGGAGCAGAAAAACAAGATTTTATTTATTTTCAATTTTAAACAAATGAAGCAATTTATTAAACATAGTGTAGTATTTGCAATGGGTGTTTTTTTGCTTGTTTTTATGGGTTTACTACTACCTAATAATAATCCAGTACGTTCGGTTGATTATAGTTTGTTAAAAAAACACGAATTGTTACATGAAAATAATGGTTCAAAATTAATACTTACAGGAGGTTCAAATGTAATTTTTGGATTCAATAGTAAAATATTACAAACCAAGCTGAATAAGCCAGTAGTAAACCATGCTATTCATGCGGGTTATGGGCTTAAATATATTGTAGAGGATGTTTTTCAATATGTAAAAAAGGGGGATATAATTTTATTATCTCCTGAGTATTCTCATTTTATCGATAATAATTACTTGGGTAAAGAACCTTTATTATTTAGTTTGAAGGTTAAGCCTAACAATATAAGATTGATCTCATTAGGTCAGTTACTCAATGTGGCTGAGTTCATTCCTAAATTTTCGTTTGATCGAATTAAATCTTTTGTTTATAACAAACTGAAACCTTCAAAACCAAATAAAAATGAAATCGGTAATTATACCGAATTTTCAATTAACGAATTTGGAGATCATTACACACATTGGGATGATAAAAATAAAAATTTAACACTTTATAATTTTAATGGGGAGGTAAATATGAAAGTAATTGAGTTTTTGAATAATATAAACGAAGAAATTGAAAAAAAGGGGGCTCAATTAATTTTATCCTTTCCAAGTATTTGCGAAACAACATATGAGACAAATAAAAATACTATTCTTAAAATTGAAGAAACACTTATAAAAAATTGTAATTTCAAAATATTAGATACTCCGGAAGATTACGTATTTAATGATAGTTTGTTTTTTGATACTTCTTATCACTTAAATAAAATTGGAATAAAAAATAGATCAGAAAAAATCGCATTTAAATTAAAAAATGAAGTAAAATGATCACGTTTATTCCATTAGCGCATTATTATTCAGTATATGTACATGTATGCTTATTTTTAGTTTTGGCTAATTTGATTCATGCTTATACCTTGGATATTGATGATCCTAAGAATATTTCTTTTTTGAGATCGGTAGGTTATATATTATTGTTTCTATCAATTTTTTATTTGGGACTCAGACCAATAAGTGGTATGTATTTCGGAGATATGGGAACCTATTCAAGATATTTTAATGGATATGCTTATGGAGAACCTGTAAATGTTGATAAAGATTTTGCGTTTCATTATTACATGAAATTTGTATCTAATTTCACAACCGTTCATGGTTTCTTTTTTTTAACTGAGTTTTTATACATTATTCCCATGTATTTGATTTCAAAAATACATTTTAAAGAATACTGGTTTTATTCTTTTTTTATGTTTTTAGTATCATTTTCATTTTATACATACGGTGTAAATGGAATAAGGAATGGAGTAGCAACTTCAATGTTTTTATGGGGATTATGTTATCAAAATAAAAAATGGCTCATGATACTATTTTTTGTACTAGCAGCATTATTTCACAAAACACTATTATTACCAGTAATGGCTTATGTAGTTACCTTATTTTACAATAACCCTAAAGTATATATAAAAACTTGGTTATTGTGTATTCCTTTATCATTTGTTATTGGGGGGGCGTTAATTAGTTTGTTTACTATTTTGGGTTTTGGAGATGACAGGTTAGCAGCTTATTTAAGTGATAACACTTCTGTAGAAAATGTAGGAAAAACGGGTTTCCGCTGGGATTTTATTTTTTATAGTTCATTTGCCGTATTTACGGGCTGGTATTTTATAATAAAAAAGAAGTTTGAAGATGTTTTTTATCATCAAATTTATGGAGTATATCTTATTTGTAACAGCTTTTGGATTTTAGTAATTCGTGCCAATTTTTCTAATCGATTCGCATATTTATCATGGTTTCTAATGGCAATTATTATTATTTATCCTTTTTTGAAAAAACAATTTTTTGAAGCACAAGAAGTAGTAATTGCTAAAGTAGTTGTTGCCTATTTTTCATTTACATATTTAATGTGGTTAGTATATTATGGTTAATGCTAAAAATCTAAAAATGAAAACACTTACTGTTTTTACCCCAACTTTTAACCGAGCTTATTGTTTAGGGCAGTGTTATGAAAGTTTGATACGACAAACCAACCAAGATTTTATTTGGTTGATTATTGATGATGGCTCTACAGATAATACTGAATCACTGGTAAAGTCATGGATTGCAGAGGGTAAAATAGCTATTAAATATCATTACCAAGAAAATCAAGGGATGCACGGAGGTCACAATACAGCCTATCGATTAATTGATACAGCATTAAATACGTGTATTGATTCGGATGATTTTATGCCAGATCATGCTGTTGAAGATATTGTATCATTTTGGAATTCTATAAAAGATGAAAATAATATAGCAGGTTTTATAGGTTTGGATGCTTATAAAAACGGTGAAATAATTGGTTCCAAATTTCCTGAAAATTTAGGTAAAACAACATTAGAGGAAATATATTATGACCATAAAATTCATGGGGATAAAAAAATGGTATTGATCTCTAAAATTGTTAAAAAATATGATCCTTACCCTATTTTTTCTGATGAACGATTTGTACCTCTGGGTATTCTGTATTTATTAATAGGTAAGGATTATAAATTTCTTCCTTTAAACAAGGTACTTTGTATTGTTGAATATATGGAAGATGGGTCTTCCAGAAATATCATCAAGCAGTATTACAGGCATCCAAAGGGGTTTCAGTATGCCAGACTAACCACCTTAAAACATTCAAATTACTTAAAAGTCCGTTTCAAAAATGCGGTGCATTATATTTCGCATAGTATCCAGTTGCGTGATTTAAAATTTTTGAGAAATTCTCCAAAGCCTTTTTTAACGTTATCAGCCATTCCGTTTGGAATTTTACTGCATGTTTACGTTTTATATATCAATAAAATTAAAAAATGAAACTATTACAGGTAATAAATTCTTTAGGAGCTGGTGGAGCCGAAAAATTAGTAGTTGACACAGCATTATTGTATTCAGAAAAGGGAATTGATGTAGATATTTTACTATTAAACGGAGAAAATACTCCGCTTTGCCAACAAATAAAAGCTCATGGATCAATAAAAGTTTTAAGTTTAAAAGGTAATATTTATAGTCCTTTAAAAATTTTTAGCATTCGTACTATATTTAAAAATTATGATATAATTCATGCGCATCTTTTTCCAGTTTCTTATTGGGTGGCATTTGCAAATATGTTAAGTTTTAAAAAAAAGCCTATAATTTTTACTGAGCATAATACAACAAATAGGAGGAGGTCAATATTTATTTTTAAAATGATTGATCGTGTTATATACAAACAATTCGAAAAAGTGGTTACTATATCTGATGCAGTTGACAAAAATTTAAAATTACATTTAGGGTTAAAAAAGAAAACCAATCGCGTTCAGAAAATACATAATGGAATTCATTTAAATCAAATTCAAAATGCAATTCCTTACTCAAAAGAGGAGTTAAATTTTAAAAAGACAGATCAGCTAGTTATTCAAGTAGCTAGCTTTACCGCCCAAAAAGACCAAAAAACATTAATAAAAGCAATAGCGGTTTTACCTGAAAATATTAAGCTAATTTTAGTAGGTACAGGGCCATTAATAGATCAGTACAAAACTTTGGTAAATGATAAAAAATTAGAAGCTAAAGTTTACTTTTATGGGGTTAGAAAAGATGTTCCTCGCTTATTAAAATCTGTTGATATTGTGGTGTTATCTTCTCATTACGAAGGGTTGTCTCTTTCAAGTATTGAAGGTTTAGCTTCGGGAAAACCTTTTATAGCATCAAATACACCAGGATTAGGTGAAATTGTCAAAGATTCAGGAATAATTTTTGAAGACAATGATCATAATGCATTAGCAAACGCTATTTCTAAATTATTGAATAACAAATTATACGGAGAGCAAATCGTTAATCAATGTATAAAAAAAGCTCAATATTATGATATAAACCTAATGGTTTCATCATACATTGAGCTTTTTAAAAATTTACAATAAGTTTAGTTTAAACAGAAACTAAACAAGGTAAAATGCCAAATGCTTTATTAGTTATTGCATTTTAGACTAGTAACATTAATATTAACACCATCAGTAGCTGTTTCAGTGATACATTTAAAACGACTTGCTACGGATATATCATGATTACTTATTTCGAGATTTCTACAACCCTTATCCAACCTGATACCATGTGAACTTGTTGATGTAATTTTATTATCTTTTAAAATACCATTTTGAGCATCAACTAGTCTAATTCCACCTTCAGTAATAAGATTACCAGATAGTTTAAAACCATGGGATTTATTTATTGTAGAGGTATTTCTTGAACGAATTGCATAATTTTGAATAACAAGTTTGTAAGCTTCTTGGCCTGGTTTATTATTTACGTTAGTGAATTTTAAAGGGGTACGTGTTACTTCAATCAAATTTTGATTATTTCTTGAATTACCTCCAATAGTTACATTATCCATATATTCAACAGTAGCATGAGAAACAATACCATCACTATTTTCTCTATCACTTTTGATCACATTATCGTAAGCTTTTGAATCCCTTAAAGTTCCAACAGAAATTCCCGTTTTACAATTTAATAAATTATTGCCATAAACTTCTAAATCTTTATTATTCATTACAATACCTATAGCATAGCCATTTACAGTATTTCCATATACTTTATTGTCAACATTTCTGTCATATCTATCACTCCTACCAGCAACAATAGCTATTCCTCGATCCGTTTGTTTTTCAATGATTCCGGTAATTTCATTATTTCTAATAATAGTTCCAATAGAGGTGGAATAAGATATATTATTTTCAAACTTATTATTTTCTATAGTCACTTTATCACCTGTATGAACAGTAACGGCACCTAAGCGACCTCCACGTTCGGTATTGTTTCTTATGTAAATATCTTCAGCTACTTCCGAAGGGCCTCTTGGGTCTGTCCCACGAACAGCTTCAACATCTATTCCAAATCCAGGAGCAACACCTCTAGAATTACTTGTGTGAATACTTGCATCAATAAATTCATTACTCTCAACATAAATATCATGACCATCAGTAATTGAAATATGATTTCTTCGGCTTCTGATAAATTTATTAAATTGAATAAAAACATCTTTTGAACGGGTATAATGTGGATCCCATGTATGTCCGTAAGCATGAACATCAACACCATCACCAGTGGCATCCATAAATGTCATGTTTTGCACAGTAATATTCTTTGATGCTGAAATTCTTAAATTGTGTCCCCATTCATGAGTACCTCCGTCAGAATAGTCGTGTGCATCTCTATCACCGTGTAAAATTCCACCGTCTATAGTAACATTACTAACTCTAAAAGTTGCAAGTAGTGTAGGTCTTTTGGATCCGTTGGGTTGCATTCTTAAATGTGTATCATTTGTCATTTTTAAAGTGAAATCTCCAGGTACATTTATGGCAGCATCAGATGGTAATATATTTACTTGGGGTTCATCAACATTAAAAAAAGCATCCATTTCATTTATAACAAATTTATTAGCGCCTAGCTCCTTAATATTTATCATGGCATCTTCTAATAAATCTCTATTATCTCTAGCCACTTCATCACTAACTTTACCTTCAGTAATATCCCATCGACTCGGAATAAATTCAAATTCATCTTTAGTAAGTCTAACATCACCAGTAAGTTCTAAGGATGAGTTTAGTATTTCTCCGTCAATTTGACCGTAATTGGCAAAATTTAGTGTTCCATCTTTAACGTCTCCTCCAGCAAATTCAACAGTGACATTACTTGGGATGTTTACAATAGTGCCATTCATATTTACGACACAGTCTATTGTAATTTTTCCGTCTACAATATTGTTCCAATCAAAATCATTGCAGGAAGCTGTTGGGTCTTTTTCAGGTTCAGCAGGTGCTACTTCAGGAGTTTCTTCTTCAGGTTTCTCTTCATCTTCCTCTTTTTCGTCTTCTTCTTCCTTTTCTTCTTCCTTTTCTTCAGGATCATCGCTTGGATCAACAACTGATATAGGATCTTTTTTCGGGGGCTTTAAATCGTCAATACTATCAGTACTACATGAGGTAAAATAATTGATTGATAAAATTAAAAGCAGGTAATAAAATGTGTGTTTCATTTTAAGTTTTTTGTTGAGTATTATTAATTTGTGTTGAAATTAATGCATTTAATCTAAAAAAAAAGCAATTGATCGATTAAATGCATTCTTTTAGTAAGAAATTTAACAGTATTTACAATAATTTTAACATGTTTTTCTTACAAATAAAAAATGTAAATGAATTTTCTTACACTAACGAGTGAAATTAGATATTAGTATAATTTAATATGATTAATTGTGCATTTTTTGAAAAAAACATCAAAAATTTATTAATAAGAGAATTAATGTTACAATAATTAAATAAAGATGCACTTAAATTTAATAATAAATAAAAAAAGTAATGAAGTTTTAGATTTTAGGAATACTTATATTTACTTTAAAATTTTATTAATTATAGTATAATGATTAAAATAATTAGAGTAACAACAGTTCCTGTTTCGTTAGGAGGACTTTTAAATGGACAACTTAAATTTATGTCTAATTATTACGAGGTTGTTGGGGTATCAAGTGAAGGGAGTGCTAGTATTAAAAATACAATTCATGATGTAGGAAAAACTGAAGGTATACGAGTAATACCCATTGAAATGACTCGAAAAATTACTCCGATACAAGACTTGAAAGCTGTATATCAATTGTATAAAATTTTTAAAAAAGAAAAACCCTTAATAGTTCATAGTCATACACCTAAAGCAGGAACATTGTCTATGTTGGCAGCAAAATTAGCAGGAGTGCCAAATAGGTTACATACCATTGCAGGTTTACCTCTTTTAGTGGTTACAGGAGCAAAAAGGAAACTTTTAGATACTGTTGAAAAGGCTACATATTCGTGTGCCACAAAAATTTATCCTAACTCATTTGGGTTAAAGGATATTATCATAAAAAACAAATATACCACGGAAAATAAATTAAAAGTAATTGCAAAAGGAAGTTCCAATGGAATAGATACCTCTTATTTTGATCCACAACTATATAGCGAAATTGAACGTACTAATTTAAAAAATGAATTAGCCATAACTCAAAAGGACTTTGTTTTTCTTTTTGTGGGTCGATTAGTAAAAGATAAAGGAATCAATGAATTAATCCAAGCCTTTAAAAAATTAAATAATGAATATCATCAAACAAAACTCCTTTTAGTAGGAACTTATGAAAAAGATTTAGACCCTTTATTGCCTGAGACTGAAATTGAAATTAATTCAAACCCTGATATTATTTCAGTAGGTTGGCAGAACGATGTAAGACCATTTTTTTTCGATATCGGACATACTTACTTTCCCTAGTTATCGGGAAGGGTTTCCTAATGTAGTAATGCAGGCAGGAGCAATGGGGTTGCCTAGTATCGTTACAAATATCAATGGATGTAATGAAATTATTAGCGAGGGTGTCAACGGAATGATTATTCCAGTTAAAAATGCGGAACAATTGTATGACTCCATGAAAAAATCAGTTATAGATCCTGAATTTAAAACTAAACTAAGCAATAAATCACGAGAAATTATTGTTAACAGGTACGAAAGAAAATATGTGTGGGAACAATTGTTAAATGAATACAAGTCATTAACTAATTCATTTCATTCATGAAGCAAAAATTAAGGGTATTAAAAAAGAGGCTCTCGGTATTAATTAATGATAATAATAGGAAAAGTTTATTTAAAATTTTTAAAGAAGCCATAATTTTTGGTTTTACAAAAAAAGAGTTCCCCTATTTCTATTTTGGAAAATTTCTTTATAGAAAAGAAATAACTAATTATCTGGATTATTTAAGTAGCGCTCAGGTTGATAAAATCACACTTTCCAAAACGTTGCACCAATTTCAATTCGCATCTTTACTTCGTAATAAGTTGGCGTTTGCTTTTTTTATGGAAAAGCATAATGTAACCACTCCCAAATTGTTAAGCTATAATTTTGGGAATACTTTTTTTTCTAATTCAAAATTTTATAAAATTGAATCAGTTAATGAATTAGAAGACTATTTTAAAAAAATGTTCCAAAACAAAGGTTTGGACAAAATTTTTGTTAAATCCATTGTAGAAATGGGAGGCAATGGCTGTTTTTTATTTACTAAAGAAAATTTAAATAAGCAAATTGCCAACCACGGTGCTTATGTATTAAAACATGATTGTATACATCAAGAAGTATTGTTACAGCATGCAACAATAAATAAAATATACCCACATAGCATAAATACCATTCGATTTGATACCTACATCGATAAAAATTTACAAACGCACATACTTTCAGCGTTTATGCGTTTTGGCAGTGGAGGTAGCGTGATTGATAATGGGAGTTCAGGAGGTTTTTACGTGTCGGTAAATTTAGATCGAGGAGCATTAGGTGGAAAAAGTTATCAGTTAATGAAATACGGCGGAACACAATTAAAAGCGCACCCTGATACAAAAGTGGTATTCAATAACTATAAAATTCCTTTTTTTGATGAGGCCTGTTTGTTAGTTAGAAAAGCTGTACAACTTATACCTGATCGTATTATAGGTTGGGATATCGCTATTACTCCTAACGGTCCATGTATTATTGAAGGAAATGATAATAATTCCTTTATTACCCCTGATATCGCCTACGGTGGTTACCTCAAGCACCCACTATTTAATGAAATTTTATCTGAAGCTTAATTGCAATTACTAAGAGATATGAGAGTTTCCGAAATTCTTAGATATTATTTTTTTTGGAGTCTGGATTTTCTAAAAGGTAGTCCAATTAAAAAGTTTTACAACGAAATAAAATCCGTAAATAAGTATTCAAATTCAAGGCAATCATTAAATTCTCAAGCAAAGGCAGTATCTAATATTCTTACTCATTCGATTACCACTACTCCCTATTACAAAAAATGTTTAGGGTATAAAAAAATAGAAGATTTCCCCGTGGTAAATAAGAATATTATAAACACAAATAAAAAAGCATTTCTCTCAAATGCATTTGTACCTAAAACACTTTTTAAAGTATCCACAAGTGGTTCAACAGGTGTTCCTTTTGAAGTTTTTCAGGATAAATTGAAAAAAATAAGAAATACTGCTGATAATATTTACTTTTCTGAACAGGCTGGTTTTAAACCAGGTTACTTACTTACTTATTTGAGAATGTGGAAAGCCTTTGAAAAAAAATCATACTTGGTAAAACTTATACAAAATTTAAATCCAATTGATGTTTTTGATTTACAGAATTTTGCAGTTAAAACTTCACTAATTGACAATTTAGCAATTAGTAAATCATCCAATAGCTGGTTGGGTTATGCTTCCGCATTTGAAGCAATTTGTAAATTTTTAGATAAAAATGATGCTTACGCAGAAAAAACAAAAAAATTAAAATCAGCGATTGCTATTTCCGAAAGTTTGACCGCATATACCAAACAAAAAATGAAAACATATTTTGATGTTGATGTTGTTTCAAGGTATTCCAATGTTGAAAATGGGATAATAGCGCAGCAGCCAGCTAATCAAGACTATTTTGAAATTAATCAGGCAAGCTACTATGTGGAATTGTTAGCTCTTGAATCAAACAAACCTGCAGAAAATGGAAAATTAGGAAGAATTGTAATAACAGATTTGTATAATTACGCAATGCCAATGATACGATATGATACAGGGGATGTTGGAGTCCTTCAGTCGGTAGAGGGAAAAAATGTATTAAAAGAAATTCATGGACGTAAAATCGATGTGATTTATAATACTAAAGGTGAAGCACTAGATATCAATATAATGCTACTGATCAATAAATACCCGGAATTAAAACAAGGTCAGCTTATTCAAAAAAGTGTAAAAACTTATCATTTAAAAGTTAATTGCGATACTAGTTTCGAAAAACTAGATCAGTTAAAAAATATACTTAAAATATATTTGGGGGATGATGCAATTATAAGTTCGGAGTATGTAAATGAAATACCTTTATTGGCATCAGGAAAAAGAAGGGTAATGATCAATGAAATGTGTTAATATTGATAAACAAGTAAATAATAAAAAAAAATTGCGTTGATCAATAATTTTAAAATTTTAATAGTTAGCTTGCATTTACAACACAAATAACATGAAAAAGATTCTAATTATAGGAGCTTCAGGTCATGGAAAAGTAATTGCCGAAGCCATTGAACTTGGTTGTAAATACTCAATACACGGTTATATTGATTCATTTGAACCAGTTGGGAAAAGAGTATTAGATTATGAAATTCTAGGTACCGAAGATTATATTTCAACATTATATGCGCAGGGAATTACCCAGGGCGTTATTGCTATTGGGGATAACTGGACTCGTTTTTTATTGTATGAAAAAATAAAAAAGCTGTTCCAAATTTTGAATTTGTAACCATTATTCACCCTTCAGCAGTAATAAGTAAAAAAGTAAAAATAGGTAAAGGAAGTGTGGTATTGGCATCAGTTACTGTTAATATAGAAGCTAAAATTGGCGAGTTTTGTATTTTAAATACAGGTGCTAATTTTGGTCATGAGGGTATAATGAATGATTTTTCAAGCCTTGCTCCAGGTGTTACAGTAGGGGGTAATGTTAAAATTGATATGTTTTCGGCTATTTGCTTGGGAGCCAATATCATTCATTCTGTTACAATTGGAATGCACAGTATTGTGGGCTCTGGCGCTTTAGTCAATAAAGATATTGAAAATTTTAAACTAGCTTACGGTGTACCTGCAAAGGAAATAAGAGAGGTTTCTGTAGGTGAAAAATACTTGTCAAGTAACTGGAAAAAAGAAAAAGCCAGTTTGTAATCAAGTTGATAGAAACAACAAACTCCGAATAGAGATTCGGAGTTTGTTTATATACAGATATCAAATTACTGTTTATTTTCAATCCAAATTCTGGCATTCACAAAAGCCTGTAGCCATGGAGTAACTTCGTCATTTCTGTTTGTTGGGTAATTTGCCCAATTCCACTGAAAAATAGATCGTTCAATATGTGGCATCGTTACTAAATGACGACCATCTTTTGTTGTCATCATTGCAGTATTGTAGCTTGATCCGTTGGGATTAGCAGGATACCCTTCGTAGCCGTACTTGGCAACAATATTATATTGTGCTTCAGCTTCGGGTAGGCTAAATTTACCTTCTCCGTGAGAAATCCAAACACCTAAGGTGGTTCCTTCAAGGTTAGAAAGCATTACTGAATTATTCTTTTGAATTTTTACAGAAGTAAAATTACTTTCGTGCTTGTTAGAATCATTGTGAAGCATTTTTGCTTTCTGCGTCATTTCCTGATCCATTAATCCAAGTTCCACCCAAAGTTGACATCCGTTACAAATTCCAACAGAAAGGGTATCTTCACGTTTAAAAAAGTTTTCTAAAGCAGTACGGGCTTTTTCGTTGTACTTGAAAGCACCAGCCCAACCCTTTGCAGAGCCTAAAACATCCGAATTTGAAAATCCACCTACAGCACCTATAAATTGAATATCTTCTAAAGTTTCGCGACCTGAAATTAAATCAGTCATGTGAACATCTTTAACATCAAAACCTGCTAAGTATAAAGCATTAGCCATTTCGCGTTCGGAATTACTTCCTTTTTCCCGTATAATGGCTGCCTTTGGTCGTTTTCCTTCAGGGTTTGTATTTGTCGGTTTTTTACCAGTAAAATCTGCGGGGAAGGTGTATTTTAAGGCTTGATTTTTATAATTATCATAACGCTCTTTTGCTTTGTCCGCCCCACTTTGCTTTGCGTCTAGCAGGTATGAGGTTGTAAACCAAACATCACGTAGTTCAGAAATTGATAAACTTAAAGCGTCATTTCCATTTTTAATATTCAATCGATCACTTTCAGTAGTTGTACCAATTTTAGCAAAATCAATATTAGCGGTTGCAAGTATTTCTTCCACAGCAGTGTTATCATTAGCTTGAAAAACTAAACCAATATTTTCGGCAAATAATACTTTAGTAGTATCTGTTTCTTTTAAGTTAGTAAGGTCAATATTAGCTCCTAAATCAACATCAGCAAAACACAACTCAAGTAAAGTGGTAATTAATCCACCAGAGCCAATGTCATGACCAGCTAAAATTTGCCCTTCAACTACTAATTTTTGGATAGTATTAAATGTATTTGCAAAGTTGGTATCATCTTTTATGGTTGGCGCTTCATTACCAATTTTATTCAAAATTTGCGCAAAAGATGAACCTCCTAACTTAAAATCGTCATTTGATATATTGATGTAGTAAATAGCCCCACCATCTTTTTGCAATACAGGTTCAATAACTTGATTAATTTCGTTACAGTACCCTGCGGCAGAAATAATAACCGTTCCTGGAGCAATCACATCCTTATCCGGATATTTTTGTTTCATGGATAAAGAATCTTTCCCTGTAGGTACATTGATCCCCAAGTTAATGGCAAATTCCGAAACTGCTTCCACGGCAGTATACAAACGTGCATCTTCTCCTTTATTGTTACAAGGCCACATCCAGTTAGCGGACAAGGATACTGATTTTAAGCCTTCCGCTAACGGAGCCCATACTAGATTAGTTAAGGATTCTGCAATTGCATTTTTACTGCCTGCGGCAGGATCAATTAATCCTGTCAATGGGGAGTGCCCAATAGATGTCGCAATTCCATTAGTGCTATTGTAATCCAAAGCCATAACCCCTACATTATTTAAAGGTAATTGCAACGGACCAGCACATTGCTGTTTGGCTACTTTACCACCTACACAGCGGTCAACTTTATTAGTCAGCCAGTCTTTACAAGCCACAGCTTCTAATTGTAGCACTTGCTTTAGGTATAGTTCTATTTTTGAGGAATAATAAGTTAACTGATCGTAATTTCTAGTGATTGTTTGATCGGTCATAATCGTTTTTGGCGAACTCCCAAACATGTCTTCCAATGCTAAATCCATGGGTTTTTCACCAGTTGTGGCTGATTCGAAGGTAAAACGATCATCACCAGTTACTTTACCAACATTATAAATAGGCGCGCGTTCGCGTTCAGCTATTTCAGTTAATGTAGTCAAGCTATCGGAGTCAATGACCAATCCCATACGCTCTTGAGACTCATTGCCTATGATTTCTTTAGCGGAAAGGGTAGGATCGCCTACAGGTAGTTTATCCAAATCAATTTTTCCACCCGTTTCCTCCACCAATTCAGATAAGCAATTTAAATGTCCACCAGCTCCGTGATCATGGATAGAAACTATAGTGTTTTGGTCACTTTCAACCATACCTCGAATGGCATTGGCAGCTCTTTTTTGCATTTCAGGATTGGAACGTTGAATGGCATTTAATTCTACACCCGAGTTATTGCCGCCAGTATCTGCTGATGATACTGCTGCACCACCCATACCAATACGGTAATTTTCACCACCAAGAATCACTATTTCATCATTGGTGGCAGGTTTATCTTTTAAGGCTTCGGCTTTTTTTCCGTAACCAATACCACCAGCTTGCATAATTACTTTATCAAACCCAATTAGTCGGGAATCTTCTTCATGTTCAAATGTTAGTACTGATCCAGTAATCAAAGGCTGTCCAAATTTATTTCCAAAATCCGAAGCACCATTGGAAGCTTTAATTAAAATATCCATTGGAGTTTGGTACAACCATTTTCTTTCAGCTACTTTTTGCTCCCAAGGTCTGTTTTCCGCCAAGCGCGAATAGGAAGTCATATAAACTGCCGTTCCTGCCAACGGTAATGAGCCTTTTCCGCCCGCCAATCGATCTCTTATTTCGCCACCAGCTCCTGTGGCAGCACCATTAAAAGGTTCTACCGTAGTTGGAAAATTATGGGTTTCTGCTTTAAGCGAAATTACACTTTCAAATTCACTTTCGGTATAAAAATCAGGTTTGTTGGGCGTTTTTGGTGCAAATTGCGTCGCTTTTGGACCTTTAACAAAAGCGACGTTATCTTTATAAGCAGAAACAATAGTGTTTGGGTTTTCCTGTGATGTTTTTTTGATTAGTTTAAACAGTGAAGTTGGCTTTTCTTTACCATCAATAACAAAAGTACCATTGAATATTTTATGTCGACAATGTTCTGAATTTACTTGCGAAAATCCAAATACTTCTGAATCGGTCAATTTTCTACCAATTTTTTTAGCCACTCCATTTAAATAGGCCACTTCTTCATCGCTTAACGATAATCCTTCTTGTAAGTTGTAAGCCGCAATATCATCAATAGACAATACAGCTTCGGGTTTTATATCAATGGTAAATGTTTCCTGATTCAAACTAGCAAATTTTTCAGAAAGCATCGGATCAAAGTCCAAAAATTCTTCTGTTGAAGCAATAAATTCTTCAATACGAATTATACCTTCAATAGCCATATTTTGAGTTATTTCCACGGCATTTGTACTCCAGGGAGTAATCATTGCTGCACGTGGTCCAACAAAAAATGCATTAATTTCAGTCGCATTTATTTTTGGTTGATCACCAAATAACCAAGATAATTTTTGTGTGTTTTCTGAAGAAATTTCAGCGCTGGTTTGAACAGCAAATACTTTTGAATTGGAGTTACCAAAAAAGTGAATCATACCTGTACGAATTGTATTCCTATTTTACGATGCAAATTTAAGGATTCTTTCTATGTTTCAACTATGTTGATAAAAGGTAAAGCACAAAGTTTTCCCCATTGGTTGTTAGCAAAGCAAAAAAACTAGTGATTAGTAATCAATAATTGTAAATAAAGTTTAATTTAATAACAAGATTACAAAAAGATAAATGTCCTATTTTTAGCATTAAATAGTATAAAGTAGTCCTTTTTCAAACGGTGCTTGCTAGTCCTAATTTTAAGTTGCTTAAAATAGACATAGAAATTTTTCTCTGTTTGAAAAAGAAAAAATAAGCTCAGTCCTGACTTAGGTTTGAAAATCATGCGCAAAAAAATTACGTTCAATAAAAAATTTAACTTAACAAATGGGGCAAGATGTTTGATGCGGACTTAGCAATACGAAAAATAAATCTTTGTAATAATTTTAATAGCTAAAAAACAATTTGATGCTAGCAATAAAAAATAAAATGGCGTTACTACTTATCTTAAACAATCTATGGATAAGTCATGCTCAGGAAAATATTATAGAGCCTAAGGCTACAAGCTATGGTATTGATAGCAAACACAATCTTGTGGTATGGAATTTTAATATTACTGATTCTTTAAAAGCTTCAAAAGCTAAAATTAGAGTAAATTTTGAAGCTAATCATTGGTGCGAGCTAAGTAGTGATAGTTTGTCCTATAAAAAAATAGCATTGAGTAATAAAGGATATAAAGTATACATTACAAAATATCCCGTGGTAAAAATTACTACTACCGAAACTATTAGTAACAATCCTAAAAAACCAGCTCATCTCACTTACACAAATAATGATCAATTTTTTAGTACACCAATCGGAATTGAATTAAGGGGAAACACGTCACTTTCATTTCCAAAAAAATCTTATGATTTGGATTTTTGGAAAGATACTATAGGTAAAGAAAAAGCAAAACTAAAACCCAAAAAGTTGCGTAAGGATGATGATTGGATTTTAGATGGGGTGTATGATGAGCCTTTGCGATTACGTTCGTATACAGCATTAAATCTTTGGCATAAAATACATCAGCTTCATTATATAAATCAAGAGCCAAAAGCTAAAAGTACTATTGATTTGCAATATGTTGAGCTTTTTTTAAATGAAGCATACAAAGGGATATACACGTTAACTGAAAAAATTGACCGTAAGCTTTTAAAATTGAAAAAGAATGAGGGCGACACTAATAAAGGAACATTATTTAAAGCCGCTAGTTATAACAGCGGTACGGCGTTTCAAAAAGCTTCTGAAGCAAAAAATATTTTCCCGCATTGGGCTGGTTTTGAAATGAAATACCCTGTAATTGATTACAATTACCAGTGGGATCATTTACATAGATTCGTAAATTTTGTTGTGGAAAGTGATCGTCAAGTATTTGCTCAACAAATTGAATCACGTTTTCATTTGGATAATGCTATTGATTATTTTTTATTTATTAACCTTTTGGGAGCAGCAGATAATATGGGCAAAAATTATTATATAGCTAAATACAATGAAAAATCGCCGTACTTTATAGTGCCTTGGGATTTAGATGGTGTATTAGGCACGTTAATCGATGGACAACGAATAGCATCAACTACGGACATATTAAGTAACGGATTGTTTGACCGATTAATTAGTGAAAATCCTGCAAACTTTAAGTCCAGATTAAAAAATCGTTGGCAGTTTTTAAGGAAAAATAATTTCAGTAATGATTCATTATTTCAATCCATTAATAAAAGCTACAACAAGCTGAAAGACCACAATATTTACAACCGAGAATTTACTGTTTGGGATGCTATAGAAACAAGTGATAATGACTTAAATTACCTTAAAAATTGGTTATCTGAAAGGATAATGTTTTTGGATGGGTTTATGGAAAAATTAAGCATTAATTAAGCTTGTTTAAAAATTCAAAAAAAATCTTTTAGAAATTTAATTTTCTAAAAGATTTTTAACGATACTTAAATGCATTTGCTAAATCATGAAATTACTCAATTCAACACACAATTAGGTTCTAATAGTTGTACCTGATCTTGTATGCGTTGAATAACTAAATTCATCATACGTTTATTTAAAGCTGATGAATTTTGGATGTATAGCTCATATTCTTCAAGGGTAAATTGTCCTAAAATGATTCCTTTTAAGCTATTTCGGAATTTAATGTCTTTATGAATAGCGTGTTCAATGTACGCCAGGCGCTTTTCAAGGTTAATGTCATAAAAACGATTTTTATTTTTTTGAATGTAGTTTTTAAACACCGCAATCAGTAAATCATTTTGTAATTTAATAATTGGCCTCAACGTTTTATTTTGGAAGAATTCTTCGGCGCGCATTCCAGGCAGTATTCTTGCTGAAAGAATCTGAGGACGAA
The DNA here is from genome assembly GCF_000218485.1 of Aquimarina agarivorans. GTDB lineage: Bacteria > Bacteroidota > Bacteroidia > Flavobacteriales > Flavobacteriaceae > Aquimarina > Aquimarina agarivorans. The sequence goes on from NZ_AFPB01000153.1 coordinate 30,891, forward strand.
GCTCGGTGAGTTTTAAATCTCTTGCTTTCATAATAAAGATGTTTATTAAAGATACAATAAAAGCGTAGCCATAAAAAAATTAATTCGAAACATATTAACAGCGTTATAAACATTTCTGAAAATAGAACTTTCGTATAGTCCTATTTTGTACTTTTAAATTACATTTTATATACCTATTAAATTTATGTTTTTTAGCACAAATCCGTATACGGGCAAACGTATTTTAGAGTTTGAATATCACAGTACGCAACAAGTTAAAGATGCGCTTACTTCATTGGTACATGCGCATGAAGGTTGGAAAAAGCGCTCTACCGTTCAAAGGGTAGGGGATATTGAGGCTGTAAAAACAAGTTTATTGAAACATAAGGACAAGGCTGCCAAACTTATAAGTACTGAAATGGGCAAACCGATATCGGAATCATATGCTGAAATTGATAAATGCGTCAATTTATGTGAATACTATGCTAAAGTATCCGTAGATTTTTTAGCAGATAAAACTATAAATTCAGCTAAAAATAGCTGGGTAATTTATGAGCCATTAGGTATTATTTTAGGAATAATGCCTTGGAATTTTCCCTTTTGGCAAGTATTTCGTTTTGCGGTACCTACTATTTTAGCAGGAAACATGGTAGTAGTAAAACACGCTTTAAATATACCCGAGTGCGCTCAGTTAATAGAGGAAATTTTTACAGAAGCTATCCCTGAATTTAAACCGTATAAAAATTTGTTTTTAACTAATAAAAATACTGAAAATTTAATTGCCAACGATCATATTAAAGGTGTCAGCCTCACGGGGAGCACTAACGCAGGTAGAGCTGTTGCCGCTGCAGCGGGAAAAGAAATAAAGCCTGTCATACTTGAACTTGGAGGGAGTAATGCTTTAGTAGTTTTTAAAGATGCTGATATTGAAAAAACGGTAGACATATGTGTAAAATCTCGTTTTTTAAACAATGGGCAAAGCTGTATAGCTGGTAAACGGTTGCTTATCGCAGAAGACATCCGTACACCTTTTATGAAATTATTGATTGAAAAAATTAAAACATTAAAATCTGGCGATCCTTTAGATGTTACTAGTCAAATTAGTGTGTTGGCAAAAAGGGAATTTGTAATGGATTTGGATCAACAATTAACACAGTCCATTTCAATGGGAGCTCTTTTATTGTTAGGAGGAAAAAGTAATGAATATCATTTTGAACCAACTGTGGTGAGTAATGTAACTCCTGAAATGCCATTGTTTAAGCAAGAAACTTTTGGGCCGGTATTGGCGGTAACCACATTTAAAACAGTTGAGCAAGCTATTGAATTGGCAAATAGTACGGATTATGGTTTGGGTGTTTCATTGTTTTCACAAGATATCACTTATATGAAATCACTAGTCTCTAAATTTCAGGATGGTGCAGTTTTTATTAATGCTTTGGTAAAAAGCTTTCCAGCATTACCTTTCGGCGGAAGTAAAACTTCGGGAGTGGGCAGAGAATTATCAGAAGAAGGTTTAAAAGCTTTTGTTAATGTGAAAACGGTAGTCATTGGCTGAACAGAAAACCTTATTTTTGTAACTAAATTAATTGAATAATCAGCATATGAGATATCACAGTAGAAATATTGTAAAACCGGGAGATTTAAACCCTTACGGAACACTTTTTGGAGGTCGCTTACTTGAATGGATTGATGAAGAAGCGGGGTTGTATTCAGTAATTCAATTACAAAGTAGTAGGGTGGTCACCAAATACATGTCCGAAATTAATTTTGTGAGTTCGGCAATGCCAGGTGATATTGTCGAAATTGGATTAGAGGTTGTTAAATTTGGAAATTCCTCATTAGTTTTAAAGTGCGAAGCAAGAAACAAAATGACACGCCAGCCTATTATTACTGTTGAAAACATCACTATGGTAAATTTGGATGAAAACGGAATTCCAACACCACATGGTAAAACCGAAGTTATTAATGGAAGCGATCGCCATTACGAAATGTAGTTTAAGGCTTAATAAAAGGCTACCTTTGCAAAAAATAAAAGTATGTCATTTACGCAACTGGGGATTTCCGATGATTTAAATAAGGGGTTAAAAGAATTGGGCATTACAACGCCTTCAAAAATTCAGGAACAAGCTATTCCTTTATTGTTGGAACAAGGCAATGATTTTATAGGAAAAGCCCAAACAGGCACAGGAAAAACAGCCGCTTTTGGGTTGCCTTTATTAATGCAAACAGATGCAAAAAAACATCAAATCCAGTCCTTAATTTTAGCACCTACGCGTGAACTTGCCCAACAAATACAAAAACAGTTATTCAAGTTTACAAAATACACGGATAAATTTTTTACTGAAGCCGTTTATGGAGGTGAAAAAATAGATCGCCAAATACAACGATTGCAGCGGACAACACATATTATTGTTGCTACTCCAGGCAGGTTAGTTGATTTAATTAAGCGCAAAGCTGTTGATATCCGTTATATAAACACCATTGTTTTGGATGAAGCCGATGAAATGCTTAGCATGGGTTTTAAAAAGGATCTAGATTTTATTTTAAATACAATTAGTACCAACCGTAATGTGTGGTTGTTTTCGGCAACCATGCCACAAGCATTACAGGGAATTGTTAAAAAGTACCTGTCACCAAACGCATTGCAAATTACTGTAGACAAAAATGATTCAGTTAACACCAAAATTGAGCATCAGTTTGTTGTAGGTGAGGAAGCGAATAAAATAGACACGATGACATTTTTTCTTAAAGGTGCTAAAAATGAGCGTGGAATTATTTTTTCAAGAACAAAAATAGCAGCACGTAGTTTAACTGAGCAATTGATAAAGCGAGGTTTTGAAGTTGGTGTATTGGAGGGTGATATGCAGCAAAAGGAGCGCGATAAAGTAATGCGCGCTTTCAAAAATAAAAAATTGAATTTATTGGTAGCTACGGATGTAGCGGCTCGTGGTATTGATGTGGCTAATTTGGCATTTGTGTTGCATTATCAATTACCAGATCAATCCGAATATTATGTACACCGAAGTGGTCGTACAGCCCGTGGTGGAAAAACAGGAGTATCCATAGCTTTTGTTGATCATAAAGAAGTCAAATTCCTTAGAGGTTTAGAAAAAGAATTGGGCATTCGTTTTACACAGCTTAGGTAAGTAAAATTAATTTTTTAAAATTATACTCTACGAGTATTCATCATAATAATGTGAGGGTGTTTTAAGTCAGTGCTTGTAGAGCAACATACGTTTATTTATTAATTATTTGACCATAATTTAAAGCAATAATGTCCTCAGGGAGTTATCTAGCCTCAGCAGTAAAACGTGTATCCATTGACAAGGGAAACGGGGAGTCCCGTCCTTTAGGGATTCTTACGGTAAGTGATTGTATAGCTCAACAAGTAGTAAAGACCTATTTAGAGCCACGATTAGAAGCTGTATTTTCATCATCTTCTTATGGTTACCGCCCTAAGAAGAGTAGTCATCAGGCTATTTCACAAGTAAGGAATTACGTTCGTAAATATCCTTGGGTGATCGATTTAGATATTAAGGGATTCTTTGAGAATGTTGCTCATGAGTTGCTCATGAAAGCTTTGGATAAGCATGTTTCAGAAAAATGGGTTAAGATGTATATCAAAAGATGGTTAGAAGCACCAGTACAGCTGGTAAATGGCGATTATTTATTTCCAGATGGAAAAGGAATTCCTCAAGGAGGAGTTATTATTAGCCCATTATTATCTAATCTGTTCTTGCACTACAGTATAGATAAATGGATGGAGATCAATTATCCATCTGTGGATATGGTAAGTTATGCAGATGATATTGTTATTCATTGCCAAACCCATCAAGAAGCAAAATGTCTATTAAACTCACTAAAAGAACGTCTGACTACATGTCGATTAGAAGTACATCCATCAAAGACAAAAATTGTGTACTGTGAAAAAGATGGACGTTCTCTTGAGCATAAGCCAGTTCAATTTGATTTTTTAGGTTTTAGTTCCCAGCCTCTTAGGTTTCACTTGAAGAAAGCTGGAAGCTTCTTATAGTATGATTGTAAGATGAGCCGTAAATCAAAGAAACGTATACTAGCTAGTCTTCGATCTCTGAAGCTTCATAAACGTACACGATCTACTTTACAAGATCTAGCTCAAATGCTTAACCCTAAATCAGGGGTTGGATCAATTATTATGGTAAAGTAAATTGCAATTCTCTAAAACCAATTTTTTACTATCTACATCATCGCCTACTAAATGGTTATGAAAAAGTTCAAACGCCACAAGAATAGCCGTGTGCGATCAGTAAAATGGTTGAGGCAATGTAGAAAGTGTTTTCCAAATCTATTTTACCATTGGTCACTAGGTTATCATTTAACTTAGTTGAAATTGGCTGCATAATAAGAGCCGTATGATGGGAGACTATCACGTACGGTTCTGTGAGAGGTTTAGGGGTGAGAATCCCCTTTACCTACTCGACTTTGTTTATTTTTTATGAATTTAAGAGTTGAAGTTGATGATTTGTTATTCTGTAAACTTATAAAATAGGTTCCATTAGGTAATTCACTAATGTCTAATTTTTGATTATTTGATATGGAAGTTACCCTAATTAATTGCCCATATATATTGTAGATTTTAATTTTTTCTTCATTATTATTTTTTAATTCAATTGTAATGAAATCTGATGTAGGGTTTGGATGAATCAATATTTTTTTATTTATTGAATAGTCTTCCAGACCAAGTGTTACTGATGATATAGTTTGGAGTAAATTGTTGTACCCAGTAGTTGGTTCCCAAGTATTTTTGTTTGCAAATTGAATACTATAACTAGAATTGTTTTCTAGTGAAGTCTCATTATCTGGAACCCAAAGGTATAATTGAAATGTGTCTTCTACTCTTAAATTAAAACTGTGAGTTATTGAAACTGAGTTTTCCCAAGTTCTAATATCAGTATTAATTAATTCGGTAGTAATTTCATTTGTTGTAGTATTTTTTATGACTAAATATACATTCCTTTTCTTAAATGGTCTAGCAAATCCAATATTAGAGATATTCAAGGCTATATTAAAAGTAGTACCATTTGATGACACTTCAGATGAATTTAAAACAAACCTATAACCTAAATTTTTTAATATATCTTCATAATGATTTGAGCTAATCACTCCATCCCAAAAAGGTGTATAGAAGTCACGATTGATTGTAGACCAATTTGTTAGATTCATTTCATTTTTTGCATTTGCACCTGTTGTTCTCAAACCATTATCACACGGATTAAAGCCATTGGTTTCCCCAGTCATGGGTAAATACTTAGTTTCGTTTGAAATATAATTATATTCAGTTGTACCGACCGGATTGGCACATTCGGAGGAAACAGCATAAGTACCTTGGTCACCAAAATTATTTAAGAAAGCATCATTATAGAAACCAATTCTAGCATTTGCCGTATTTAGATAGGCAGTTTGTTCAGTAAGTAGGGTATTACCATACATTGAGGTTTTGATACTGGCATATCTTACTTGAATAGGAATTTCTGGAGGCGTGGCTGCCAACATTGCATCTACTATTTCTTGACGGTTAAGCCATTGTGAAGGAGAAATATTTCCATCAGTACCAAATTCTGTAGAATTTGTATAGTACCATTCTCCCCAAGTACCTATAAAACCAGCTTGATGAGACATAATAATATCCTTATTAGTATTCAGTATAGATGTTAATTGAGAAATATGGGTAAGTATTTGGGATTTTATAGGTTGTTGAGGGGCTGTTCCTTGAGCATTGGAATACGAAAACCGTACAATGATTTTAAGACCAGCTGTCCTTATATTATCAAAATCAGTTTGAATATTACTTAAATAAGTTGAATTTATATCTGAATTTAGAAATGAATCTAAAAGGAAATAGCGGTAAACTACGGTAACTTTATCAGTACTCGTTTTCCAACTGTTTAAGGTAGCAACGGAAAGATTGTTAGTCCCTGAGACTGTAGCGTAATCACTAGATGTTATAGAGTATTTTTGAAGACCTCTTTCGGGATTTGCTATAATATCGGTTGATGGTTGATAAGTCACAGTTTGTCCTAGTACTATTGTTTGACTTATTAAAAAAAATAGTAATGAAATTGACTTTCTTGTAATAAATATTGTATTGTGATATTTCATATTGCTTTAGCTTTTAATGACGCATAACGTTCAGTATAAAACACGTAGGGCAGAGGATAAGCACTACACTTTGAGTTTAACACTTAGCCAAATATAATATTTTATATTTATTTTTTGTTGAAAATGCCAAATTTTATATTTGGCGGACTTTGTTAATCGTTTTCAGTTACACATTTTACCCAAGGGTTTTACAAGGATCCGCCATTATGGATTGCTCAGTAGTACTACCAAGCGGAAGTACCTAAAGAAGCTGCAAGCGACATTGGCTAAAAGTCCACTAAATGTTAAAGCGCAAAAGATCAAGGACAACCACCGTATTTGCCCAAAATGTAAAAAAGGCACTTTGCAAATCATCGCTTACTTTGGGGTACGAGGTTC
>NZ_AFPB01000152.1 GCF_000218485.1 Aquimarina agarivorans
AGGTTATTTTTTAATATGTAACCGTAGCCTCACATACGCTAGCTATTAAAAGGTGATTAAATAAAAAGCTTCCCTTAAATTCTAAAGGAAGCTTTTATACTCTAGTTACGCAGTAATGCACAGCGAATTAAATATTTTTAAGATTTTCAGCCAATGCAGTAATAAAATTTTGAATCGGTTTTTTTATCATCATTGCCATCATGGCGTTAAATTCACCATCAAAAATAAGTTGGGTCTCCGTTTCATTGTCATTTGTTGCTTTCATATTTGCAGTTAAAGTAAATGGAAGCTTGTCACTTGCAGCACCAAGTACCACAGTGCTTGGGGCATTATTTTCTTTTTGTTTCAAAACAATTTCGGGCATTCCTTTTAACTGAAACAAAAATTTATCATCGCTTAGTTTTTCAAATTTTTGTTTACTATCAGGCATAATTTGCTCAAAATTTTCAACTTTAGTTAAAAAATCAAACACTTCCTGACTGCTTTTTCCAATGCTTACTTTAGGACTTTCTAAATTCATTTTTCGTGGTATTGTTTAAAACAATTATTATTTGCCCCATTCAGCGGGGTTGGTTCTCCAATTTTGTAATGTTTCAGCTTGTTTTGCAGTAACATAATTAGCTTCCTGAGCCAATACTATTAAATTTTCGTAATTGCTAAGGGTGTGTAACGTTACTTCTGCGGCAGTAAAATTATCAGCAGCTACTTGAAATCCGTAACTAAATATGGCTACCATACCCAACATGTTAGCATTGCATTTTTTTAACGCTTCAACTGCTAAAAGACTGCTTTTCCCCGTACTAATCAAGTCCTCAATTACTACTACATTTTTATTGGTGGGAATAATACCTTCTATCTGATTTTGCCTTCCGTGTTTTTTTGCCTCGGGACGAATGTATATAAATGGCAAACCAAGTGCATCGGCAACAAGCATACCAATACCAATAGCACCAGTAGCTACGCCAGCAATAACCTCGGCATTTGGATATTGTTTGCGTATAGCGGCAGCAAATTTGTTTTTGATGTCGTTTCTCACTTCAGGAAAAGACAAACAAATTCTATTGTCACAATATATAGGCGATTTCCATCCTGAAGCCCATGTAAATGGGTCTTGCGGTTGTAATTTAATTGCGTTAATTTGCAGTAATTGAGATGCTGTTTCTTTAGCAGTTTTTATATCAAAAATCATAGACGCAAATGTATAAAGTTTTTGTCAATAATTCAGTAATTATCCTGTCTACCGAGTCTTGGATTTCCGATGAGCATATTAAAGTGAATATAAAAAAAGCGAATATGACTAAAATTATAAATGAGCTTTTAATGTATCCTAGTATTAAGTATCATTTGTATCACAAAAAGGAGGATAAACTTTTTAAAATTTTGCATAAAAAATTACCCGTAGTTGCTGCAGGAGGAGGGAAGGTGTATAATGCTCAAAAAGAGATATTATTTATTCATCGAAATGGCAAGTGGGATTTACCTAAAGGAAAAGCAGAAAAAAATGAATCAATATCTCAAACGGCGCTGCGCGAAGTTGAGGAAGAAACAGGAATTGAAAATTTAATTTTAGGGGATTTTATAAGAAAAACCTACCATGTATACCGCCGTAATAATGTGTTTAAGTTGAAGTTGACGTACTGGTTTGAAATGTATTCGGATTTTAAAGGAGAACTACTACCGCAGGAAGATGAAGGAATTACCAAAGTAAGGTGGAAATCATTTAAAAAGAGCAAAAAAGCATTAGAAAACACCTACGGAGCAATTAAAGAGTTGTTTCCAATGGAATATTTTGATTAATATGACAGCTTATCAAGAAAACAGATTAATTGTTTACAAAGCAAAAATAGAAATGCTAAAAAACGACGCTAATTATTTTAAAAAAAATATGTTCTCGTTTGTTTTGTTTGGAATTGGCTTTTCAATTATTGCTCCTTTTTATGGGCAGGATAGTACGAACCTAGGGAATTCCGAAACTGTTGCGGAAAAGTTAGGTGGAGGGTATTTGCAAGCGGTTTTGTTTTGTGCAGCTTTATATTTTACCCTTTTGATAATTGGTACGTTGGTTTTTCCATTACAGGATAAATTAAAAGTAAAAAATTTCAGAAAAAAATTGATGCTATAATGCAGGAAATTGAAAAAGATAAAAATTTATAGTAGGTTGATTGAGTTTGATACAGCCTGCTTCGCCCATTTCATTGATAAGACTAAGGCTTATTTAATTCGTTTTAAAGCTGTACTTTTGCATTTTTAAAAACGGCATTAAAAAATGGCGTGCTAATAAAGTTTAGTAGCTTCATTTTTAATTAATTCAATAAATACATATTTTGAAACAGTATTTTAAAACAAATTCTTCAGGAATTAAAAATGATATTACAGCAGGTATAACTACTTCATTAGCCATGATTCCTGAGGTGGTAGCTTTTGCTTTTGTATTAGGAATTGATCCCTTAGTAGCGCTATCAGGGGCATTTATGGTAGGCTTAATCGCTGCAATTTTTGGTGGAAGACCAGGCTTAATTTCTGGTGCAGCAGGTGCTGTTGCCGTAGTATTGATTCATTTGTTAATTGATGGAAATAAACGCGGTTTAGCCTTTGATATTCCTGTGGAAAATATGGGCTATTTCTATTTGTTAGCTACAGTTATTTTAATGGGAATCATTCAAATAATTGCCGGCTTATTTAAATTAGGGCGCTTTGTACGTTTAATACCGCATCCAGTAATGATGGGGTTTGTTAATGGTTTGGCTATCGTGATCTTTTTGGCACAATTGAAAATGTTTTTTCATAAAACTCCGGCAGGTGTAGCTACTATTATGGAAGGTGCAGAGCTGTACAGTATGATTGGTTTAGTAGCTTCAACCATGGGGTTGGTATATTTTTTACCTAAATTTAAATACACCAAAAAACTCCCTGCAGCATTAACGGCTATTTTAATTGTATCACTAATTAAAATTTTTGGAAACATCAACGTAACTACCGTGGGATCTTACATTAGAGAAGGTGGTGGTGCTGGGTTGAAAGGGAAATTTCCGACGCCTAATTTAGAGCTATGGGAACACTTGCCATTGGCTTTTGATACGTTTACTTTTATTTTGCCATATGCTGCTTTAGCAGCTGCAGTAGGATTAATTGAATCTTTAATGACGTTAAATTTAGTGGACGAAATTACAGAGACCAGAGGGAACGGAAACCGCGAATGTGTAGCGCAAGGAGCAGCTAATGTAGTGAGTGGTTTGTTCGGTGGTACTGCTGGTTGTGGTATGATTGGTCAAACGATGATTAATATTAACTCCGGTGGACGTGGGCGTGCTTCGGGTATTGTAATGGCGGTTACCTTACTGATTTTTATTTTATTTGCCGATACGTATATTGAAATGGTACCAATTGCTGCCTTAGTAGGAGTAATGTTTATGATGGTTATTGAAACCTTTGCTTGGAGTAGTTTCCGAATTTTAAAGCGTATTCCAAAATCAGATGCATTCGTATTGATAGCAGTATCTACCATTACGGTATTTGTTGATTTGGCTATTGCGGTATTAGCTGGTGTTATTATTTCAGCTTTGGTATTTGCTTGGGAAAGTGCTAAGCGTGTACGTGTAAATCGCTCAATTAAGGATGATGGTACAAAATTATATGAAATATGGGGCTCTGTTTTTTTCGGAAGTATCCAAAGTTTCAATTCCAAGTTTGATGTAAACGGTGATCCTGAAAATGTTGAAATTGACTTTATGGAAGCTAAAGTTGCCGATCATTCTGCATTGGAAGCTATTTTTGTTTTGGTGGAGAAATATGAAAAAGCAGGCAAAAAGCTTACTTTAAAACACTTAAGCACTGAGTGTAAAGATTTAATGCGAAAAGCGTCACCTAAATTTGAAGGTGTTATTGAAGATAGTGTACAGGATCCACGATATCACGTAATGGCAAAAGCATTAGAATAACATTTGTGTAGGGTGACCTTATCATTTTAAAACAAAAAGGAGTAATCATAAATTTATAATTACTCCATTTTTCAAATTTCGTAACTTTATTTCAGACTTCAAATTTTTCATTTTAAATGATTGTTTTTTGCATATTACATCATGCCTTAATTAGGGCTTGCTGATTTTTTCTTTCTCCTTCAATCAAAAACCACTAAACTTTATTTTAGTAATTTGAAATTAGAAACGTATAGCGTTGTTATTCTAAACCATTTTTAATGGAAAATCACTCATTACAATATGTCGTAAGCTAATATTTAATGAAAGCTCAGGTCAAATTACTTCTTCCTTACAGTATCGGGCACTAGTACCGTGTAATCGCCATTATTTCTAAGGACATCCCGAACAATACTACTACTAATAAATGATGTTTTGGCTGAGGTAAGTAAAAATACCGTATCAATATCAGTAAGTACTTTATTAGTATGCGCAATGGCTTTTTCAAATTCGAAATCGGCAGGATTTCGCAATCCTCTCAAAATAAATTTGGCATTAATTTCTTTACAAAAATCTACGGTTAAACCACTGTAAGTAACAACGCTGATGTTTTTTTTATCAGCAAAAGCTTTTTGAATAAATTCAACACGTTCATGTAATGAAAACATGTATTTTTTTGAAGCATTTACTCCAATGGCAACCACTAATTCGTCAAACAATTCAGCGCCCCGAGATATAATATCGTAATGACCCAAAGTAAGTGGATCGAATGAACCTGGAAAAATCGCTTTGCGCATCATTATTATATTAAATGTTTGATACAAAATACAAAGTTTCTGTAAGTAAATGCTTAGTTCTATATTTTTATTTTTTGGAAAGAAGTTTAGTTAACCAAAAAAAGACCGCCTTTTCAGGTAGCCTTTTTTGATTGAAAATTAATTTAGTTCAACAAAAATTAAACTATTAGTGCTAGATTTACTTTTTTGAAATCATAAATTTTTCATTGATAACGCTACCATTTGCTGTTTTAATTGAAATAAAATACATGCCATTTCCTAAGGTGTTTAAAGAAATATTTTCAACAAAACTGTGATTGCTGTTAAAATTTCCTTCAGATAACTTTTGTCCTTGTACTGATGTTATAGTGTACGATACGGCTTGATTCATAAACTGTTCAAGGTTTAAGTGAAGTGATTCTGCCGTAGGATTTGGAAATAATCGGATAGTTGTAGTAGCTGTATTATCTAAAATTTTTGCGCCATTCACAGGAACTAATTCAAAACGTTGATTGCTATTTGATGTATTGTATTCCCATACCTGTACATTTTTGTTGATACCTACGCCTTTGTCTAAAGTTCTGTTTTTACAATGGTTAGGTCGTAAAAACACGTTGCCATTGTTGCTAGTTACTATCCATTTTTGATGATTTGAATTAGCACTTGTCCATGTAGAAATATTACTACCGTTGGCACATGCCGCAAAGGGAACCTCTAGGTAACGTTGGGAACCGATGTTTTTAATTGTATGAACACCATTTCCAATATGCTTGAACTGCCATTTTTGATCATTTGAGGTGCGTGCGTCATACATTCTGGCATTGTAATTATCCCGTTTTGGTGCGATAATGTTTTGACTATTTGATTTATTTCTAATAAAATAAGTGCCATTTAATCTAAGGTTACCATTGTTAGGCGTTGGATTAGGCTGAGGAGTTACAACCACAGGTGGAGGAGGTGTGTTTCCGCTACCAAATAAATTAGGTGTTACTTTAATTTGTGTGCTAGTTAAATTAGGAGGAGTACTGTTTATAAGCACTTCGGGCCCACCATTAGGGTAAAGATTTGTTGGTCTAGCTTTGGTTCCAGCTGCAGGAGTATTGAGTGTTATAAAACGTACATCATTTGTATTGTTATTTTGTGGCTTTGGGTTATGTCTTTGACCATTACCTTCAACACTCCAAACATAGTTGTTTTCAAATTTTATTGTGCTATGTTGTATAAAACGGTCTTTGCGCATTACAATACCATCTCTAAAAGTTTCAGGGTAAAATACGTGGTTATTAATCCAGTCATTATTACGAGTTCCTTTGAAACTACCTACGCCTCTTCTTGAGTTTTCAGTTCCATTTTCCTGCATTCCGCCAACACCTTTTGATCTTCTTCCAGGCAAATGAATAGCTACGTTGTTGTTCATTACATTGTTATGTGCATCAATTTCAGTCCAAAGCATAAATCTGAAATTTACACCCAAAACAACATTTAAATCAACAGTACCATTTTGGCAAAAAGCATCAACATCAATACCGTCCAAATGATTTCCGTAACATAAATTGTTTTTTACTGAAAATCCATTAACCGCAATGAGGTGCATGGCTCTGCGGACATTGTTGTAAAAAAAGTTATTTTCAACCGTTACATTTCTGGTTTGGTGTATAAAAATGGTATTAAATCCGTTGATTACTTCGTTATTAGTAATAGTAATATTTCTAGAGTTTAGCGTATACGCGAAGGGAAGTTTGGATTTACAATCAATAAGTCCTCTTTTAGTACCATTAATAGTAATGTTATTTTTTCTTTTTATTCTAAAAATACCATCTCTAATAATAGGTATTGGACTTAATGCATCAGTATTTGCTAGCGGTCTGTTTGGTCCTGTGTAAGTAACTTTACCATCAATCCAAAAGGTTTTATTGGAACCAACAACAATAGGATTATTTACATTAATATTGTTTCTGAAAATATAGGTTTCTCTATTATTGTTGCTAATTCTACTTCTGTTAGCATTTAAACTAGCAGTGCTATTAATGATAATTGCTCCGGCAATATTATTTACCGTTGCGCGACGTGCATTTAGTTTGTTTGCAGTGGATTTTACGGCAGGCATTTGAGCAATATATCCAGCTAACGGACCTTGAGTAAGTCTCGATTGAATAACTACGTCAGGAATAGTTGCTGCATTTAGCGTACGCCTAATCTGATTGATGTTTCCCTTAGGTGCGGGTGCCTTTCTTACCATTACATTACCATTTGGTAAACCAGGTGTTCCAGCTTCTTGCGCAGGAAATGACCGGTAACCTCCATTTAAGGTAAAAACTTGAGCGTTTAAGGATGTTGCAAAAAGGGAGCAAAGTAATATGAGTCCCATTAGATTTCTAATTGTGTTCATTTTTTAATTAGTTAGTTTATAAATAAAAAGTACTATTCGAGCATTACGTAAAACAGCATTTGAGCAAAATATTGATGAGCATATATTTTTACGGCATTAAAAATTCAAAATAAATTTTAGTTTGCTTTGCGTTTTAACTTTAATTTGTGCTTTTTTTAGCAGTTTAGCTTTTGAAAAGCCATTAATGGGAATGAAAGAATCGTTATAGGATAAATTTTGTTTAGGTAAGAAAAAAGAAAATACATTTAGTACGAGTTGCGGCATGCAGTATCATGTAACAAACAATTATTTTAAATGGGTTTAAGTAGAGTAACCTATGTAAAAGCAAAAATCCACCGAACTATAAGTTCAGTGGATTTTTTACAATTTGTGAATATTAAAAATTATTCTTTGATTACTTTAATCACCTTGGTAGTATTGTTAAGGGTTTTAAAGCTTACCAAGTAAATACCGTTGCTATAATTTGAAAAGTCAATGATAGTATCATTTACATTAGTGGTGTTAATTTGCTGGAGAAGCTGACCGTTTAAATCATATACATCTATAGCATCAATACTTGTTGTATCTATAGAATTAACAGTTAAAAAATCTGTTGTTGGATTTGGAAATGCCGTAATTGATAAACTTTCAGATAGGTCAGCGTTTTTAGCACCTGTAGTTTCATTGTAAGTGACTACTAGTTTAGGTTCTCTATTTCCATTTTCTTTAGAGGCAAATGAAACATCATTACCATTATCCATTTCAATAATTAAGGTTATAAAATTTGACTTCTGTAAGTTGGATAAGGTAAACTTTTCAGTACTGTTTAATGGGTAGTTTTTGTTTAAACTAGCCAATTGTCGGCCTTTAGAAGGTCTATTGCTATTATTTAAATTATTTTCATTCCAACCAGTTCCGTTATTTCCTTGATAAACTTTGATCACTCCGTTTCCAGCATCACCACTAACGGTAAGATCTAAATTTGCTGCAGTAATCGAACCTGAAATTTGTCTTAAATCGAATCTCAAATAACTAGTTCTTCTTCCTTTTTCTACTCTTAAAACAGTTGAGTTATTGTTGTTATTTCCCTGTAAGAAAGAATCATCGATAGGAGAAAGCGTGGTTGTTTTAGCTACCACATTTCTAGATCTTTGCACTTGTAAACGATCAATATTATATAAGAAACCATTAGCTCCTTTATAATTTAATTGCAATACCTGGTTTCCTGCAGTAAGATTTACATCAACAGAAACCCTAAAATAGTTATGCCAATTATTGTTTGGAGTCACTGTAACTTCTCCAACCGTGGTATTATTAGCTAAAAATTCAATTGTTCCACCTATTCCATTACTAGAAACATAAGCATTAATTGTATATATGTTTGATTCAGATACATTAACATTGTATGAGCTGTTATTTCCGTTTCTGATAAATCCAAGATTTCGATTATTCGAGTTTGGAGTATTCTCGGCGCGAACGCTACCAGATTTTCTTGCAAAATTTTCAACTTGAATAGTTCCAGGAATTCTGATGGCATTAGCAACAGGTGCTGGTGCTGGAGCAGGAGCTGGTTGTGGAGCTGGTGCTGGCTGCGGAGCTGGAGCTGGAGTTGAGTTTCCTCCTCCAAATAAATTTGGAGTAACTTTGATTTCAGCGCCAGTTAAATTTGGTGGAGCATTGTTAATCAATACCTCAGGACCACCATTAGGAAAAAGATTTGTTGGTCTTGCTTTGGTTCCTCTAGTTGGGTTATTAAGTGTTAAAAAACGAACATCATTGGTGTTGTTGTTTTGAGGCTTTGGATTGTGTCTTTGTCCATTACCTTCAACTGACCAAACATAATTATTTTCAAATTTAATTGTGTTATGCTGTATAAATCGGTCTTTACGCATTACAATACCATCTCTAAATGTTTCAGGATAAAATACATGATTGTTTGTCCAGTCGTTATTTCTGGATCCTCTGAAATTTCCAACGCCTCTTCTTGAGTTTTCAGTACCATTCTCTTGCATTCCACCAACACCTCTTGACCTTCTGCCAGGTAAATGAATAGCTACGTTATTATCCATCACATTATCATGAGCATCAATTTCAGTCCATAGCATGAATCTGAAATTTACCCCTGCTACTACATTTAAATCAACAGTACCATTTTGGCAAAATGCGTCAACATCAATACCATCTAAATGATTAATGTAACATAAATTGTTTTTTACTGAAAAACCATTAACAGCAATTAAATGCATAGCCCTGCGCACATTGTTGTATAAAAAGTTATTTTCAATGGTAACTTCTCTAGTTTGGTGCATAAAAATAGCATTGAATCCATTAATAACTTCATTATTAGTAATCGTAATATTTCTTGAATTTAAAGCATATGCAAAAGGAAGTTCGGATTTACAATCGATAAGCCCTCTTTTGGTACCATTAATAGTAATGTTATTTTTTCTGACCATTCTAAAAATACCATCTCTAATAATCGGGATTGGACTTAAAGCGTCAGTATTTGCTAAAGGTCTTTTCGGCCCAGTATAGGTTAGTAAGCCATCAATCCAAAACGTTTTATTAGAACCAACTACAATAGGATCGTTAACATTCACATTATTTCGAAAAATATAAGTTTCTCTATTATTATTGCTTATTCTGCTTCTGTTAGCATTTAAACTTGCAGTACTATTTATAATGATAGCACCAGGAATGTTATTAACAGTTGCGCGTCTAGCATTCAATTTATTGGCAGTGGATATTACCGCAGGCATTTGTGCAATATAACCAGCTAATGGTCCCTCAGTAAGTCTTGATTGAATTACCACATCAGGTATGGTGGCAGCATTTAATGTGCGTCTGATTTGATTTGCGTTTCCAGTAGCAGCAGGTGCTTTCCTGACAAGCACATTTCCATTAGGTAAACCAGGAGTTCCAGCTTCCTGTGCAGGGAACGATTGATAACCTCCATTTAAAGTAAAAACTTGAGCGTTTAATGAGGCTGTCATGAAGGTGCAGAGAGTTAAAAGTCTCATCAAAATTTTAAATGTATTCATTTTTGAATTAGTTGAATTATTATTAAAAAGCGTAATGATAAAATTAGAAAAAAAGAGTTTCTTAAATTTAACACAGGGATTTCCTTCATGATAATGATGTATTTTAAAATCGAATGCCAATGATGTATTTGGGCTATCTAAAAATTCATTTTGGCGAAAACGAATTTGAAAGTCTTGTTTGTTTAATGAAAAATTTGGATTTAAATTCTAAGCAAGTATTGTATTTTGAGTTAATTGTAGCGCATTGTTCCTTTTGTTTTGAGGTTTGAATGAGCTTTAATAAATAAAATATTACGCAGGGTTCAATTTTAAAAGCAGGAGTGTTTTTGATATTGAATTCCCCATCTATAATGCTTTAACTTCTTTATATTTAACTTAGTAGCTAGGGCTGCGTTTAGATATTTTTTTGAAAACAAAGAACTGTTAGTTTATGTTAAAGAAATTCAAAATCAGCATCGCTAATAAGGAAAATGAAATTTCATATGCCCTAAGCTTTTTTGTTGATTGAATGCAGTTTTGATGTTGTAAAAAAAAGTATTTTAATCAGTTGTTTTAAATAGCTATTAATAGAATTTGTGGGAATAATAAAAAAACCACGTTATATAATATAACGTGGTTTATTACTAATAAGCTAGTTGAGTTTGTTTTGAGCAGTTGTTATTTTTTAAAGGACAAATTTGCAATACTAGTAGTATGCAGCATATTTGTGAATTTTTAAGTGATACAAATTTAATTAGTTTTGTAGTTGTATTTACAATCAATAGATTTTTCTTTCGGTTTGTCAATAACTTAGGGGAAAAAGTTCGAATATGATGAATTTATAACTGAATAAATGTTTTTTTAACGATAATTTTTTCTGTTAAACTTGTTAATTACGATGTTTTCATAAGGCTTTTTGCTGTTTCATAGAAATAAAAAAGTTTGTGTTAGGCATTCATCATTTTGAATTCGTAAATTTGAAACCTTATTTATTCTTGTTATCATGAAACTTATATTTATTACTATTGGTTTACTGGGATTGGCATTTGCTGGGATTGCAATTAAAATTTGGGCAAAAAAAGATGGAAAATTTGCTGGTACTTGCGCAAGTCAGAGTCCTTTTCTAAATAAAAATGGAGAATCTTGTTCTTTGTGTGGTAAAACACCAGATCAATATGAAAATTGTAGCGATCCTCAACATTCATAAGATTCATTGATGGCGACATTTTTTTTATTCTTCTGGGAATAGTCTGCGCGGTAAATTTGTGCTACTATTTAATATTTTCTAAGTTTGTGTTTTCAAAACATCAAAAAAGTAGTGAAGAGATAGCTAATATTTCTGTTTTAGTGCATATTAAAAATCAGGAGGATCAGCTTGAAAATTTCTTGAATCAAATAAAAAAGCAAACCCACCCTAATTATGAACTTGTTTTAATTAATAATGCTTCATATGATAATTCACTTAGTATTTTAGAAGCTTTTGCAGAAGAAAATAGTAATGCAGCAATTGTAAATGTTGAAAATAACGAAGCTTTTTGGGGTAGTAAAAAGTATGCATTGACTTTAGGGATAAAAAAGGCAAAACACAAAAATTTGCTTTTTGTAACTCCAGATATTGAAATACAATCGACAGCGTGGATTGCAGAAATGTCAAAAATGTATAGTAATGACAAGCAAATTGTTTTGGGTTACGTTAATTTTATAAAGCAAGGCGGTGTTGTTAATTTATTGCTACGCTACAATCGGTTAATTACAAATTTATATAATTTTGGATGGGCTGAAATTCATAAACCTTACGTAGCTTGGGAAAGTAATACAGGGTATACTTCTGAATTGTTTTTTGAAAATAATGGATTTTCAACACACATGAATATACAAACAGGTACTGAGGATTTGTTTATCAGGCATGCTGCGACAAAGAAAAATGTTGCTTTTGCTACAGCACCAGAAATGGCTATCCGAGTTGATTCTAGTTTTAAGGAATGGCTTTTACAACGCAAAAATCAATTGATTCACTATAATTTGGGGGCTAAATTAGCGCTTAGTTCATTGTATATTTCGCAATTGTTATTTTGGGTATTGGCAATTATTGGTATCGTGTTATTTCATCATCCAATAGTATACCTGTTAGTCGGATTGCGTTTTTTACTAGTGGGATTAATTGTTGGTAAAGCGGCATTCAAATTGTCAGAAAAAGAT
The DNA here is from genome assembly GCF_000218485.1 of Aquimarina agarivorans. GTDB lineage: Bacteria > Bacteroidota > Bacteroidia > Flavobacteriales > Flavobacteriaceae > Aquimarina > Aquimarina agarivorans. The sequence goes on from NZ_AFPB01000152.1 coordinate 12,278, forward strand.
GTCATTTATTTATTCCCTCTTTGGGAATTGCTAAGCATTTGTCTGCAAATACCTATATTTATAGGTGTAATATTTACAAAGTCGTCACGGTGATGCAAATTAACAGTCCTCAATTACTTTTGCATATTGAAAAAGCTAAGGAGGGAGCGCAAGCGTCCTTCAGTTTTTTGTTAGATACCTTTTGGAATGAGGTGTATCAGTTTCAATTGCAAAGAACAAAAAATGATTTCGAAGCAGAGGAAATTACAATAATGAGTTTTTCAAAAGCCTTTGATAAAATAGAGCAATTTAATTCTGATTATAGTTTTAAAGGTTGGTTATTCGCAATATCGAAAAATGCACATATTGATCAAGTCAGAAAGCAAAAAAATGATTGGAAGATAGCTACGCAGGCTCAGGAAAGTAGTATGGCAAATACCGTTTTAGATCTTACTCCTACGCCTGAGGATCAGTTGATTACTAAGCAAAATTTAGCGGAATTATTACGTCATATAAAAAAGCTGAAGCCACACTATCAGCAAATGATTCAGTTGCGCTACTTTCAGGAAATGACTTATAAAGAAATGGCCGATGAGTTGGATGAGCCAATGAATAATATTAAGGTTAAGTTATTAAGAGCAAAAAAATTGCTTTTAACAAGTTTGAATGCAGCAAAAAATGATTGAGATTCACGAGTCACTTAATTTTATTTGAAATAGTTTCATTGTATAACAGATGTTAACTTATTTTAAGAAAATATACCATTATAAATTAGATTCGTAATTTTGCAAAAAATATATTTATGAGTATAGATGCTCCAGTTGTTGAAACAAAAAGAACGCCAAAACCTAAATGGTTGCGGGTTAAACTTCCTACAGGAAAAAAATATACGGAATTACGTGGTTTAGTAGATAAATACAATTTACATACGATATGTACTTCGGGGAGTTGTCCAAATATGGGCGAATGTTGGAGTGAAGGTACAGCAACATTTATGATTTTGGGGAACACATGTACCCGTTCATGCGGGTTTTGCGGAGTTAAAACAGGAAGGCCGGATACAGTGGATTGGGCGGAACCTGAAAAAGTGGCACGTTCCATAAAAATAATGAACATTAAGCATGCAGTAATTACATCGGTAGATCGTGATGACTTGGCGGACGGAGGCTCAATTATATGGGCTGAAACTATTCAGGCCATACGCAGAATGAACCCTAATACAACACTGGAAACGTTAATCCCTGATTTTATGGGGAAAAAGAAAAATATTGATAGAATCATCACTGAAGCTCCTGAAGTAGTTTCGCATAACATGGAAACAGTGCGTAGGTTAACCCGAGAGGTGCGTATACAAGCTAAATACGAGCAAAGTTTAGAGGTACTTCGTTATTTAAAAGCAGAAGGAATTCATAGAACCAAAAGTGGTATCATGTTAGGTTTAGGTGAAACAGAAGCTGAGGTTATTGAAACAATGGAGGATTTAAGAGCCGTAAATTTGGATGTGCTTACCATTGGTCAATATTTACAACCCAGTAAAAAACATTTGCCAGTAAAGCAATTTATTTTACCAGCACAGTTTGAAAAATATGAAAAATTAGGTTTGGAAATGGGCTTCAGACATGTTGAAAGTAGTGCATTAGTGCGTTCATCATACAAAGCACAAAAACACTTAACCTAGTTTTACATGTTCAATACTCCTATAAGAGTAGCCATAAACGGTTTTGGTCGTATCGGTCGGAGTTTGTTCAGGTTACTAAATGACAATTCCGATATTCAAGTGGTAGCCATAAATGATTTGTCTGATGCGCGTACCTTAAGTCATTTATTAAAATACGATAGTGTCCATGGACTGTTCAAAGGTGAAATTAATTTTGATGCTACACATATTATTGTAGATCAAAAAAAAATTGCTTTTACTTCATACCATAATCCTGCGCAATGTAAATGGGATAGTGTAGATGTTGTTGTGGAGGCTACTGGAAAATTTAAAAGTTATTCAAAATCAAAAGGACACCTTTCTGCAGGAGCAAAAAGAGTAATTGTAAGTGCACCGCCAGAGGATCATAGTATTAAAACTATAGTATTAGGAGTTAATGATGGTACGATTACTCCTGATGATGTAGTGATTTCAAATGCATCGTGTACTACAAATAATGCAGCTCCAATGATCAAGGTAGTAAATGATTTGTGTGGTATTGAGCAAGCTTACATAACAACTGTACACAGTTATACCACAGATCAAAGTTTGCACGATCAACCCCATCGCGATTTGCGAAGGGCTCGAGCCGCCGGACAATCAATAATACCGACTACCACTGGTGCAGCCAAAGCATTAACTCGTATTTTTCCTGAATTAACCACCTCTTTGGGAGGTTGTGGTATTCGTGTGCCTGTACCTAATGGCTCGTTAACGGACATAACGTTTAATGTAATTTCAGAAACTTCAATAGAAACAATTAATCAAGCATTTAAGCAAGCTTCAGATACCTCTTACAAAGGAGTATTGGCTTATACTGAAGATCCTATAGTTTCAGTAGATATTTTAGGAAATACACATTCCTGTGTGTTTGATGCTGGGATGACATCAGTCATCGGAAAGATGGTTAAAGTAATCGGATGGTACGATAATGAAATAGGATATTCTTCAAGATTAATTGAATTAATTGAAAAAATCGCTTCATTTTGAGTATATTTATTACAAATAAGCAATAATTTAATGGTAAGAACGTTACTTTTTGTATTTTTTTTAAGTTTCCTCAATATTAATCCAGCATCAGCAAGCCTCCAGGGGTTAATAGCTGAAGCATCTACGGATTTATTGTATGATGAAGAAGACTTGACGCAACAAATAAAAGCGAAGACCGACGAAATAGAGGATATTAAAAATTTGAAGTTGGGTAAAATCACTACTATTTTAAGTATTGCTTTAATAACAATTTTAACCTTATTAACCTTGGCGTTGTATAAAAACAATAAACTACGAGCCAGAGCAAATAAGTTGCTAAAGCAAAAAAATGCCGAATTAATTGCAGAAAAGGAAAGGGCGGAAAATGCAAGCGCGGTAAAAGCCCAGTTTTTGTCTACAATTACGCATGAGCTTAGAACGCCTTTGTATGCGGTAACAGGATTAACACATTTATTGTTAGAAGAAAATCCAACTGAAAATCAAAAGGAGCATTTAAATTCATTAAGATTTTCAGGGGAATATTTACTTTCATTAATTAATAATATTCTTGATCTAAATAAGCTGGAGGCTAATAAAGTTGAGGTAGAAATTACTTCTTTTAATTTAAAGAAAAGAATATCCGATGTGCTTATCGCTCTTAATAAAGCAGCGGAAGACAGGGGAAATAAATTGAATTTAAATTTTGATTCTAAAATTCCAAAACGAGTTAAAGGCGATCCGCTCAAAATTTCTCAAATTTTAATTAACCTTATCGGTAATGCTATAAAGTTTACCAAAAATGGACAAATTAATATTCATGTACTAAAGGTAAAGGACGTTGATGGCAATAAAATGGTATTGTATTTTGAAGTAGAAGATAATGGTGTGGGAATTTCGGAGAAAAAGAAATATGATATTTTTGAAAATTTTAATCAAGAATCTTTAGAAGTAAATAGGAAATATGGAGGTACGGGATTAGGGCTTTCTATTGTGAAAAATTTGCTTTCGCTCCTGGATAGTGAAATTAAATTAAACAGTACTGTTGGTAAAGGATCTAAATTTTTCTTTGAATTAGAATTTGGATTGTATCAAGAATCCGAAATTACTAAGAAAGAAAAAGCATTGTCTACTATTAATTTTAAGGAAATGGAAGGTAGGCGTGTTTTAATTGTTGAGGACAATAAAATTAATCAGTTAATTACTCGTAAAATTTTAGAAAAAAATAAAATTATATGCGAGGTGGCTGATAATGGTGAAATAGCCGTTGAAAAAGCTAAAAAATTTAGCTATGATCTAATTTTAATGGATATTCATATGCCAGGTATTAGTGGGGTTGAAGCTACAAATCAAATTAGAAAATTTGATATGCGTACACCAGTAATCGCATTAACCGCCGTTACTTTAGCGGATCATATGGACGAATTTTACGCCAATGGTATTACCGATGTAATTCCAAAACCTTACAAAACTGAGGAATTCTTTTTAAAGCTTCAAAAAGTTTTTAGAGGCGAATATGAGGTTAAAATTTAGATTTTGATTTGGACTAATAGTTATTTATATAAATCAATACAATATATAGTATCAAGTTTAGTAATGTTTCGAGTGATTTGTGAAATGAAACGGAGTGAATTGAATACGGGAGGCGTTGTTTAATAAATACTCAGGCAGATTCATAAAAATTTTGATCTAAATAAAATACCTATAAATTTCCTAACTAGATACAATAGCATTGATCTGTTGTTTAAATGCAGCTTCATTATTTAGGAATTTTACTTTAATAGGCAAGTAGAACAGTTTTTCTTTTAGTATTTCAATGTCCTTCAAACGCATAAAATCCTTTTGAGTAGTGAGTATAAATTGATGGGAACTAATTTTTTTAATTTCACGATCCGAAAACACATGGTGGTCAGGAAAATTCAAGTGAACAAACGTAGCTTCTAACTCATTCAAATGATTAACTAAAGGGGTGGGGTTTGCAATACCAGTGACCAGGCAAAAGGTGTTTTCTGTAAATTTTTCCAAATTCAACTTACTAGTGTTGGAATGAACAGTTTCTGCGTAAGCAATACCAGTAAAATAAACGCTTTGATGGGCAAGCGGATTTAGTTTGGTTATTATTTTTTGCTGTAGGTGGTCGCTCAAATTTAAAGGACATTTGGTGACAACAATAATAGTTGCTCTTGCTGCTGCCGAAATGGGTTCTCTAAGATCTCCAGAGGGAAGCATACAGTCATCAGGATATAAATTGTAATGGGTGGTCAATAAAATTTGTAATCCAGCAGTTACCTTTCGATGTTGAAAAGCATCGTCTAAAATGATGACTTCAGGTTTTGGTTTTAGTTTGCGTAGTTGGTTAATGCCGTTTCTGCGCTCAGCATCAACTGCAACTGTAATATTTGGATAAGTCGTTTTGAATTGCAAAGGTTCATCGCCAATTTCAAGAGCCGTGCTATTGGTGTTAGCTAACTGAAAACCTGTAGTACTGCGTTTATAGCCTCTACTTAATGTGGCAATACGTTTTTCATTTTGCAAAATGTCAATTAGGTAAGCTACAAAAGGAGATTTTCCTGTGCCTCCAACGCTAAGGTTACCTACGGTGATTAGTGGAAAATTATAGGTTTGGCTTTTAAAAATGTTCCAATCGTACATTTTTTTTATAGTCAAAGCCCCCCAATAATAAAAGGGATTAAGTGGCCATAGTAATTTTCTTGAAAATTTCATGTTTACGAAATTACATATAAAGTCTTTATTGTAAAAAAAATACCTAAGAACCGAATAGATATTTTTTAACTTGCTATTAAAGTTCAAACGAGCACTAATTTGATTTGAATAAAATAAATATGACAGTAAAAGAAATAACACAACTATTCGAACAGAAAGTGCCTTTGCATTATGCGGAAAGTTTTGATAATGTAGGGCTTTTGGTAGGGGATGTCAATCAAAAAGTAACCAACATACTTGTAACTTTGGATGCGTTAGAGGCGGTAATTGAGGAGGCAATAGCTAAAAATTGCAATTTAATTGTGTGTTTTCATCCAATAGTTTTTAAGGGGTTAAAAAAAATTACAGGTAAGGATTATGTAGAACGTGTGGTGATCAAAGCCATACAACATAATATAGCGATTTATGCAATGCACACCGCTTTGGATAATCATTGGCAAGGGGTGAATAAAATGATTTGTGATAAGTTGCAATTACGTAATCAACACATTTTGATGCCTAAAAAGGAAACAATAAAAAAGTTAACTGTTTTTGTTCCCAAGGCTAGTTTTGTTAATGTTAGAGAAGCACTTTTTTCTGCTGGAGCAGGAAGTATTGGAAATTACGAATCGTGTAGTTTTTACAACGAAGGAGTAGGAAGTTATAAAGGAGGAAAGGAATCAAACCCGGTGCTTGGTAAAAAAGGAGAATACCATGAAGAAAATGAGGTGCATTTACAAGTAACTTTTGCTTCACATTTAAAATCTAAAGTAATAAGCCAAATGTTAAAAGCACATCCGTATGAAGAGGTAGCTTATGAAGTAACTACTTTGGAGAATGTAAATCAAAAAATTGGCATGGGAATGGTAGGTGAATTGTCTGAAACATTATCAGAAACTGAAGCGTTAGCGTTGGTAAAAAAAGTTTTTAAAACTCAAGGGATCCGACACAGTGAATTTTTAGGGATACCAATACAAAAAATAGCTGTTTTAGGCGGGAGTGGAGCATTTGCAATTGAAAGCGCAAAAGCTTCTGGAGCACAATTATTTATAACCTCGGATGTTAAGTATCACGAGTTTTTTCAGGCTGAAAAAAAGTTGGTTGTAGCTGATATTGGACATTATGAGTCGGAGCAGTTCACAAAAAACTTAATTGTATCGATACTTACGAAAAAAATCAGTAATTTTGCACCTGCCTATAATTCAGGCAATATCATATTATCGGATACAAACACCAATCCTATTAAGTATTTTTAATATATGGCTAAGAAAGAAGTTACTGTTGAAGAAAAGTTAAGAGCATTATACGATCTGCAACTTATAGACTCAAGAATTGATGAAATTGCGGCTATCCGTGGAGAGCTTCCTTTAGAGGTAGAGGATCTTCAGGACGAGGTAGCAGGTTTACATACTAGGTTGGAAAAATTAAAAATCGATCTAAGCACAGTTGATGATTCCATAAAAGCGAAAAAAATAGCTATTGATGAATCAAAGCAACTGATTACAAAATATCAAGAGCAACAAAAAAATGTGCGTAATAACAGGGAGTTTAATTCTTTAAGTAAAGAAATTGAATTTCAGGAATTGGAAATTGAACTTTCTGAAAAACACATAAAGGAATTTAAAGCGCAAATAGTTCAGAAAAAAGAAGTAATTGCTCAAACTGAGCAACGTATTTCGGATCGTACAACGCATTTGGATCATAAAAAAGCAGAATTGGATGATATTATGGCGGAAACTCAGAAAGAAGAGGAGGCTTTATTAAAAAAATCTGAAGATTTTGAAAAGAAGATTGAAGATCGTTTAGTGTCTGCATATAAACGCATACGCACTAATGTAAAGAATGGTTTAGCGGTAGTGCCTGTGGAAAGAGGAGCTTCTGGAGGTTCATATTTCACCATTCCGCCACAAGTACAAGCTGAAATAGCGTCGAGGAGAAAAATTATAACCGATGAACATAGCGGCCGTATTTTAGTTGATTTAGAACTAGCAACTGAAGAAGGAGAGAAAATGGGAAAAATATTTGCTAAATTTTAGTAGTATTTAAATTATCCTAATAATTAACGAAAAACCCGAGTAATTTTATTACTCGGGTTTTTTGTGTTTAAGTGGTTTGATTTGATGTAAAAATGTTTCGGTGAGTTTAAATTCGTAATAGTGTCACTGTACTCCATAATGCAGTTTGTTGTTTTGAAAAAAAAGAGTGACAATCCAAATAGTTTTGTAAAGAAGTTTTATGATTTTTTAGTATGGATGAGGTAAACTGTAAATAAGTTTGGTTGAAAATAAAATTGTTTGTGTTTGGGTTTAATCGAATATTCTTACGGATTTTTGTAGTTCTTTCATTGTATTCACTGATTGTAATTTTTTTTAACCCTTAGTTAGTAAGATAATTCCTTCTTTTTATAAAGGTTAAAACTATATAATTGTAAATAAGAAGATTAGGTGTAAGACAAGTCTAGGTAGTAGTGATTTGATTTTGTGTGTTTCAAAACAATGATAAACAAAGGGTTATATTTTTTTGTTGTTTAGTTAATGTAGGAGTATTCTTAAGCAAAATAGGTATAACGTTTTATTGAAATAATAATTTTTTTTTGATAATATAACAATTGTAAGGGGTTAAAAATATAATAAGATTATTATTTTAAATAAATAATTGTATTTTTGATTGTGTAATGTATGTATACGTGCGTTTAAAAACAAATTAACTAAACTATTTTTATGAGAACAAAAACTAAAAAAGGTCTGGTGAATTTCAAGCGAAAGAGGAGCTTGGGTTCAGTAGTGCCATTACTGTTTTTAGCAACAGGATTTAATGTAGTTTCTGCAAATGGAATTGAAGCTTTACATAAATACGAAAACGATAAAGTTAATGTGGTAGTTCAGACTATTACAGGAACTATTGTTGATGCCGATGGGATTCCGTTGCCAGGTGCAACTGTAGTTATAAAAGGAACTAGTAAAGGAACACAAACAGATTTTGATGGGAACTTTATTATTGATGCCAATGCGGGTGATGTATTAGAAATTTCTTATGTTGGTTTTAAAACTCAAGAAATTGTTATTGGTGATCAGGCAACGATAAGCATAGCATTAGAGCAGGATATTGATGCGTTAACGGAGGTAGTTGTCGTTGGTTATGGAAAAGTTAAAAAGAGTGATTTAACTGGTGCGGTGGCAAAAGTAACAGATAAAGCATTTGAAGAACAGCCTATTTCACGTGTCGAAGACGCTTTACAAGGACGTTTGTCTGGTGTTACTGTTGCTCAGTCTAATGGTACTCCTGGATCGGACACAAAAATAAGAGTGAGAGGTGTTAATTCGGTAACTGGAGCAAATGCGCCTTTAGTGATTGTTGATGGTATTTTTGGTGGTGATTTACGAACAATCAATCCCAATAATATCGCTTCGATCGAAGTTTTAAAAGATGCATCTTCATTGGCTTTATATGGGTCAAGAGGGTCTAATGGAGTTATATTGGTAACTACGAAAAAAGGTAAGGGTAAGCCTAAAGTTGAAGTTGATTATTTTACATCTGTAGCTCAATTGGCTAATTCTTATGATAATCGATTATCATCAGGAGAATTCGCAAGAAGAAGAAATGCTAATGCAACTGGAGGAGCAATATTTAGTGAAGAAGAAATAAGAAACTTAGATGCTAATCCAATTGATTATGAAGATGAATTATTTCGTTCAGCTACAACAAACAATATTCAGTTATCTGTAAGTGGAGGAGATGATAAAATTAATTATTTTATCTCAGGTAATTATGTCAATCAAGAGGGTATAATGATTACAAATGAGTTTGAAAGGTACTCATTGAGGTCAAATCTACAATCAAAAATTAATGATAAACTTAAAGTAGGACTTAATTTGTATGCTAATAGAGAAACAGACATAAATAATCCAAATATTTTTAATAGAACCTTTGGTGGACCAGTAGTTCAAGCTTTAACTACAGACCCTACTGAGCCAGTATTTAATTCTGATGGGTCTTTAAATATTACAGGTTTTAGATTTGGTAACTTGGATGCTACTTCATACATAGCTGATATTAGAAGAAGCGATTTGCAAAGGCAAACCGATAGAATAAACACTAATATAAATTTGGAGTATAAAATTTTCGAACCATTAACCTATAAATTACTTGTTGGTTTATCTTTAAGAAATAGAAGCAATGAGTTTTTAATTAAGGAAAGTACAGGCTTAAATGATATTTCTAATAGGGCAGAAGTTAGAAATGAAAAGTTTAGTGAATATCAATTTACAAATATTTTAAACTATAACAAATCATTCGGTAACCATAATTTGGACGCTATTGCTGTATATGAATTTCAAGCTAGTGAGAGTAGTGATAACACCTCAACATTTGCAAATATATCTGGAGACATAAATGATGTTGCATTGTTAGATACATCAACTACTGTTGAACAGAGAAATTTTGCAAGTAACTTTGGAGAGAGTGGAATTCAATCCTTTTTAGGAAGATTAAACTACAATTATAATGGAAGTTTATACATAACTGGTGCATTACGTATCGATGAGTCTTCTCGATTTCTACCAGATGAAAGAGTTGGTTATTTCCCTTCTGCTGCTCTGGCTTATAGTTTTAAAAAAATGACATTCATTGAAAATAGCTCAGTGTTTAATGATTTAAAATTAAGAACAAGTTGGGGGCAAGTTGGGAATCAAAATGTACCAGCAGGTGCTTTTAATGATTTAAGAACTCCAAATCCAGGAACAACTATACCTATTTTAAGAAGGTTCGGAAATCCTGATATTACTTGGGAGACTACAACCCAAATTGATGCAGGTATTGATGTTTCTTTATTTAATAATAGACTTAATTTTTCATTTGATTATTTCAATAAAGTTACGGATGATTTACTTCTTAGAAGGTTTTTTGACTTAAGAGTTGATGCAGAATTATTTACATTTGAAAATATTGGAGAAGTTGAAAATAAAGGGTTTGATATCGCTTTAAATGGTGATATAATTGATACAGAAAATTTCACATGGAATTCTGGATTAGTTTTTTCCTTTGTAGAAAACGAAGTGACAAAGCTTTTTGATGATTTTACTGAAATTAGACAAAATGTTAGAGCTGTTGATAATATCAATGCCCCAATTAATATTGTAGAATTAGGTGCTCCATTAGGGCAATTTAGAGGTGCTACTTTTGCTGGAATTAATGATGCCGGTGAATCTACATATGTAGGTGTAGATGCTGATGGTAATGTAGCAACGGGTTCTTTAAGTGAAGGAGTCACTCCTGATTTAGGAGTAATTGGTAATGGAACTCCTACTACAACTTGGGGGTTCAACAACACATTCACATACAAAAATTTAGATCTTAATATTTTTATTAGAGGAGCTCATGGTTTTGATGTATACAATCAAGTCGCAGCAGCATTAGATAGTAATGCTAATGGTAATTTTAGAAACACATTAGTAAATACACCCGACATTACAGGAAATTTATTGAATTCTTCTAAATATGTCGAAAATGGTGGTTTTGTAAGGTTGAGTAATCTATCTTTAGCATACACAATTAGAAATCCATTCAAAGGATTAAGCTCTGCTAAAATATCCGTTAGTGGTCAAAATCTATTATTAATCACTGATTACAGTGGATATGATCCAGAAGTTTCATCGTCTAACCCATTTGGTCAGAACGAATCTGGTCAAGACAACTCAGATGTATCTTCTGGTATAGATTTAGGAGCTATTCCTAATCCAAGAACTATAACTTTAGGTCTTAAATTAAGTTTTTAATCAAATATTTATTTTTATTATGTATAGAGTTTTAATAAAAAAATATAATAGTAAAGTACTTCGTTTTTTAGTCTTTTCTTTACTATGTTTTTCGCAATATAGTTGCTCTGAATTATTAGATGATTTAGGAGACAACTCAGATACAGATGTAACAGCTGCTCCATCAAACCCAGAAGAATTAAATGAAGCAGTTTTGGGAGTTTATGATGCTTTTTTAACGGCAAATCAGCTCAATGATCTTGTGGCGCCAGCTTGGGCTGGTGACGATATTACTGTAATTAGTGCCAAGACTGATTTTGCACAGAATGAAACGAGACAGGTTTCAGCAGCTAATGGTAGAAATTTAACGTCATGGAGAAATCTTCAAATTATGCTTTCAAGAGCTAATGAGAATATCGAAATATTAGAACCTTTAGTTGAGTCACCAGCAGTAGGTCAATCCGAAGAAGAGACTGCTTTATTAAATATTTATTTACATGAGCTAAAATTTTTAAGAGCTTATGTTTGGCATCAATTTTTAAGAGTATTTGGTAAAGCTCCCTTAGTAGTATCTAGGTTAATTCCTGTAGATAATTTGAGCGATCCATTAGAAGTATATTTGCAAATAGAAAAAGATTTATTAGATGCAGAGGAAGTTATTCCTAATTTACACCCAGGGACAGTTTTTGCAGAAGAGGGTGTGCCATCAGGAGAACGCCCAAATAAAGGTACGATAAGAGCTTTTTTAGCAAGAGTTTATATAGATTGGGCAGGATTTCCAGTTAAAGATGTTTCAAAATATGCTTTAGCTGCTGAAAAGGCAAAATTAGTTATTGATAACAAGGCTGTTCATGGTTTTGATCTTTTAGATGATTTGAATGATTTGTGGCTATTGGAAAATAGATTTAATAAAGAAAGTGTTTTTGCATTAACATACAACGCTGATCAACAAAATAGAGATAACAGAAAGTATGGTCAAGTTGGTTTACCAGGTCAAGTACCATTAAATGGTTGGGATGAGACATTTGCAGAAGTAAGGTTTTTTGAAGATTTTCCAGAAGGAGTTAGAAAAGAAGTTACATTTAGGCAAGATTTGATTGATGAATTTCCAAATTTTGAAACGATACAAGCTCCTGTTTATTCAAAAATTGCAGGGCCTTTAGGAGACCTGCCTAATGGATCTTTTGCTACTAATAGAAGTGACTTTTTAATTAGATTTGCAGATGTATTATTGATGTTTGCAGAAGCTTCTGGTAGATCAGGAAGTGTTACTGCCGATGCTTGGGAAGCTTTAAATCAAGTGCGCCGTAGAGCAGAAGGCTTGCCTTTTTCTGTACCAAATGCTACCGTTGATGTTACTACGGGTGATCTAGGAGAATTGGCCTTTACTGAACGTAAATGGGAGTTAGCAGGTGAATGGTTAAGATGGTATGATTTAGTCAGATTAGAAAGAGTTGAGCAAGCTTTAAAAGATGAAGCGAGACAACCATTAGTTACTCGAAATAGTGAAGGGAATTTATTGGAAATCAATAATCCAGCTGTAGGAAGTTTAGACACTAATAATTATTTTGCGCCTATTCCAGCTGAAATTATTTCTGAAAATCCTGGATTTGCAAATTAATTTTTATTATTTTAAATTTAATAACGGTAAGTTTTAAAAAGCTTGCCGTTTTTTTGTATTATATAAGTACTATTATAAATACCCTATGTTTTTTAAAAATTTAATGAGTTGCTCTTTACTATTTATCTTTTTTTTGTCCTGCAAAAAAGAGACAAAAAAAAATGCTAATGAACAAATAGATAACAAAAAAGAAACAGAAGTGGTAATTGAAAATAAATTGTTTTCACAAGTAAAGCCTCAAAATTCAAAAATTACCTTCCAAAACAAACTTACAGAAGATTTAGATTTCAACTATTATCAATACATGTATTCCTATATAGGTGCTGGAATAGCTTCTGGTGATTTTAATAATGATGGTCTAGAAGACTTGTTTTTTGTATCTAATAGTAATGCGTGTAAACTATATAAGAATAAAGGAAGTCTAGTTTTTGAAGACGTTTCTTTAAATACGAATATTAACCCTCAAAAAGGTTTCAACACAGGGGTGACTACTGTAGATATTAATAATGATAGTTTATTGGATATATATATAGTTAGAGGTGGTTTGGATAGTTCAGAGGGCAAATTTGAAAACTTGCTTTACATTAATCAGGGCGGTTTTAAATTCAAAGAAGAAGCAAAAAAGTATGGATTGAATGATGCCAATAGAGGTATCCAAGCCACTTTTTTTGATATGGATAATGACAATGATTTGGATGTATTTATATCAAATACCCCAGACATTGATGGGAAAACAAAAAATATTGTCGATTTAAATAAGCAACAAAAAAATCCAGCTACGCAAAAATTATTGGGGAATGATAAATTATATGAAAATTTAGGCAATGGTAAGTTTAAAGATGTTTCGATAAAAGCGGGCTTACATTATGACATAGGTTTTGGCTTAAATCCGCAAGTTAGTGATTTAAATGGAGACGGTTTTCTGGATATTTATGTGTGCAATGATTTTAAAGTACCCGATTTTGCCTACATAAATAACGGAAATGGAACATTTACCGATAAGCGTGATGAATTGTTTAAACATATTTCTCATAATAGTATGGGGAGCGATATTGTAGATATTAATAATGATGGGAAGTTTGATGTTTTAACATTAGATATGAACCCTGAAGATTATTTGAGATCAAAAACAACCATGTCGATGACTTCCATACCAAAATTTGAGCAAATGGTTGCCAATAATTACCACCATCAGTACATGCATAATATGCTGCAAGTCAATAATGGGAATAGTACCTTTAGTGAGGTATCAAATTTGTCAGGTATGGCAAATACCGATTGGAGTTGGTCAATTTTGGCAGCGGATTTAGACTTAGATGGGTTTGAAGATATGTATGTAACAAATGGCGTATTCAGAGATGTAATTGATCAAGATACTACTCAAGAAATATTAAAAATCCTTAGAAAAAATAGAAGGAAACCAACTAAAGAAGATTTTTTACAATTCACTAAAATGTTACCGCAACAAAAATTGAAAAATTATTTCTTTAAAAATAATGGTAATTTATCATTTACTAATACTACCGAAGACTGGAGCGATATTGAACCTACATTTTCTAATGGAGCTATTTATGTGGATTTAGATAATGATGGAGATTTAGAAGTTGTTACTAATAACATAAATGAAACAGCAACGATATTAAAAAATAATGCTGTAGAATTAAATAAAGGAAATTTTTTTAAAGCTAAATTTTGTTGGACCAAAAGAAAATAGCGATGGACAAGGAGTAAAGGCTACGCTACATACAAATACAGGAAAAAAATATACTAGACAGTTAATTAATACTAGAGGTTTTTTATCTTCAGTTTCTTCGACCTTACATTTCGGGATTCCTAAAGGAGATAGTATTACAAAGGTGAATATACAATGGTTAGATGGCAAATCACAATTACTAACTGATGTGGCGGTGAACATAACGGTTAGTGTTGGATATATAAATAGTACTAAGACAAAAGTTAATAAAGAAACATTAGAACCTATTTTTAAAGAAGATTCATTTAAATATAGTCATAATGATCCTTATTTTAACGATTATAAATTACAATTGTTATTGCCTTATAAATATTCGCAATTAGGTCCAGCCAAAGCAGTAGGCGATGTTAATGGAGATGGAGTAGAAGATGTTTTTTTAGGAGGAGGATTTGAGCAAGAGGCTACATTACTTTTAGGAATTAAAAATGGACGTTTTACAAGAAAGGCTCAAAAAGATTTTGCAACGGATGCAAGATATGAGGATATATCAGCTACTTTTTTTGATGCGGATAAAGATGGCGATATAGACTTGTATGTAGGTTCTGGAAGTTATGAGTTTTCACCACGCTCCAGAGGATTATTGGATCGATATTACGAGAATGATGGAAAGGGTATTTTTACTAAAAAGGCAGCTATCCCAGAATTAAACACAGTTACGACTGCAGTGGTTACCGGAGATTATGATGGTGACGGGGATCAAGATATATTTGTGGGGAGTGGTGTTGTTCCTGCAAAATATCCTAACTCGGGATCTAGCTACTTATTAAAAAATGAAAATGGGAAGTTTAGTATTGCTAACAAAGAAGTAGGTATTAATAATTTAGGAATGCTAAAAGATGCTGTATTTGAGGATATTAATAAAGATGGAAAATTAGATTTAATAGTAGCAGGAGAATGGACAGGTGTTCAAGTTTTATTAAATAAAAATGGAAAGTTTGTAAAGGCTGAGCAATACAAAAAATTAGAAGAAACAAAAGCTTGGTGGAATAAAATTTTGGTTGAAGATGTAGACAATGATGGTGACTTGGACATCATAGCAGGTAATTTGGGGTTGAATACGAAGTTTCATGCAAATAAGGAAAAACCATTTCATGTGTATGCCAAGGATTTTGATGCCAATGGTGTAGAAGATATTGTATTAGCAAAAGATTACAAAGGCAAGCAAGTGCCCGTTCGTGGGCGTACCTGCACATCGCAACAAATGCCACATATAGCTAAAAAAATTCCAACATTTGAAGAGTTTGCCAACCTTGGAGTCGATGGTATTTTAGGTAAAGACATTGATTCGGCTTTGCATTATGAAGTAAATGAGTTTCGTTCAGGAATTTTTTATAATGAAGAGGGAGACTTTAAATTTGTTCCATTCTCAAATGAAGTACAAACTTCTTTAGTTAATAGTATTCTATTTAAAGATTTTGATTCCGATGGTAAAAAAGATTTATTACTAGCCGGAAATAATCATCATTTTGAAGTTGAAACTACAAGATCAGATGCTGGTATTGGTTCATTTCTTAAGGGAGATGGCAAAGGGAATTTTACATGGCTATCGAATAAATATTCAGGATTTTTTGCAAATAAGGATGTTCGTCATATAGTAGATCTATCTAAACAAAAACAAGTACTAGTGCTTAATAATAATGATACACATCAGTTGTTTCGTTATTAAGTTATAGGTTATTATTTCGAATGATTTACGTAATGAAATGAAGTAAATAATACCCGATCGCGCGGAGTGTGCTGTGAGAGGATCGTAAGATTCTCGTAACTGAAAATAAGATGGTAGTAGGTCTACCGATATGGGCTTGCAGGAGCAGGTATCAAACTACCTTTCTGACCCGATAGCGCGGAAATGTTTTCCTTGCCAACAAAGTTAATCAAACAAAGTGATTTTTTTTGTAAAAAGTTTTGTTTTAAAAATAGAGTCTTCTTGTTGTAAGTTTATCAAGTGAAATAGAAGTAGATGTTTTAATTGAAAGTTTACTATAAATTGATGGTGTAGATTAACACGGATTGCAAATCCGCGCTATCGGGTTTTTATTCAAACCAAATGCTAAATATAGACTTAATAAGATAGAACCTTCAAAATCTAACCCTGCAGTTTTAATATATAAAATAATCGAACTTTGATTCATAAGAAAATTAAAATATTACTAGAAGAATATCAACAATTTGATTCTAATGAATCGGATATTTATGATGAAAAGAGCTATTTGTCTTGGATAAAGGAATCTATTGAATGGAGAGAATTATCGCTCAGAGAGAAGCATAAAAAGAGAAGATTTGTTTTTAGTGTTATCCAAAAAACAGGTAATGCGGAAGAATTTGTAGTAGAAACGACAGTAATAGAGCTTTATGAACTTGTAGAGAAAGTTTTAGACGCTATAGAAAAACTTCCTGAAAATTATGTAAGTACTCGTTTAGTAGCAATGTTAACTGTTTTTATGTTCCATGTTAATGAACAACGAGATACAAGGCAAATGTCGACTACATCTTTTAAATTAATTGGGAATATTTTAGAACATTGCATTAATCATAAAACATTTAATCCGCTAAATTCTGAGTTAAAAACAATGATTAAATTGTTTAATCAACTAGATGAACTTTTAACTGACACTATCCTGTAAAAAGTTTTTTTTACTAGGACCCGATAGCGCGGAAATGTTTTCCGTGCCTACAAAGTTAATCAAACAAAGTGATTTTTTTTGTAAAAAGTTTTGTTTTAAAAATAGAGTCTTCTTGTTGTAAGTTTATCAAGTGAAATAGAAGTAGATGTTTTAATTGAAAGATCAATGTAAATTGATGTTGTAGATTAGATTTAAACTGCAAATCCGCCTATCGGGTGTGATAGAATTAAAAATATCATTCTATAATTTGTTCTAAAAATATAATTTTAGAGTTTTTCGATTGCTCTATAATAATTCTTTTTGCGTTTAATAATTCAGGTTTTTCAGATTTATTGAATAAGTGTTTTTTTATTTCTGTAGGATTGTTTTCAAAATGAAGTACAGTATCTAAACCTTCAAGATTTTCAGCAATTTTTTGACCCAAGTTTTCAACTCTAATTACTTTAAATTCGTTACTAATTTTTTCTTTTTCTTCTAGATCTTTTTTTAAATAATATACAAAGGCAAAATAGTATAAAGCTATAATTATTATATTTGCTAAAAGTATTATAACTATCATTGTTAAGTTTAAGTACATTGGTTCAGTTACATCTTCAAGCTTTCTGATATTTTTATATTTGTCAAAAAATTTAATAAAATTCCATAGTTCAGGTGGTGTAAATAGAGCTAAAACCCCCAATATTGGGCCCGTTATATAGACCTTTCTGAATTTTCTATTTCCTTTATCGTATTCTTTTCTAATAATTTTTAATTCATCTGGAGTTAATGGTAAAATATTCGTTTTCATATTTTATTTATCTCGGCTATGGTTGAGTTTTTGAAATTATATCTAATTTAAGCCTTTTTTTGACAATGCTTCGAGTGATTTGCGCAATGGAATGAAGCAAATAGTATCGATAATTGCTTTCCGATTTCAACAGACGAGTTTCCGATATATTTCTTCTCCGCTATGGCTATGATAAAACACTCGAACTAGTCAGCGGGTTTTATTTAAGTTGGTATTTAGTTTAGTATTGCTTCGAGTGATTTGCGTAATGAAATTAAGCAAATAGTATCGATAATTGCTTTCCGATTCCGATAGAGGAGTTCTCGATACGTTTTCTCTCCGCTATGGTTACGATAAAATACTCAAACGAGTCAGTGTGTTTTATTTGGGTTAGGTGTCGAGTTTAGTATCGCTTCGAGTGATTTGGACACTACCTAAAATTTTAGCGTTCTAGGATCTTTTTTGTTATTCCAAAAACGAAGGAATACTATTTTTTGTTGGTCTGCGTAATAGAAAAGAGTTACTTGTTTTACAACAGGTATTTGGTATACGTTTTTACGAGAAGTAGCTTTGTAAGTAACGTTTTGCAGTTTAAGTTGCTCTTCGAGTTCATTAACTTTAGTTACAAATCTTTTAGAAACTTCGATAGGAAATTCTTATAGTAAATAATCAATATTATTCCAATAATCTTTTTTAGCTTGTGGTGTCCACGTAAGTGTAAACATTAGCGATTTTTAAACAGTTGTGGATATTTTTCGCGAGTTTCTTCCATTACGGATTTATGTGAAATCTCTTCACCATTACTCATGGCATCTAAAGCAATGTCAATGGACTTTTCTTGCTCTTTAGAAAGTTGGTATAGACCGTCGTTTATTTCGTCTTCTAAACCGCTGTATTTTTCTTTTATTCTGTTCCAGTCTTCAATAGGTATTATCACACTCCTATGAATGCCATTTTTGTCTGATATATATTGTAGGTTCATAATTTTAGATTTTAAGAAGCATATGTTTATTTTGCTTTATAAGCTGTAATAGTTAGAGTAAGATCAAGAAACTTCATAATCATCTGTTTGCCTTCTTTTACTATATTTTGAAAAACTTCAAATTAAATAACTCTTTTTTATGATAGCAATAATATCATCAATTTATATTGTATCTGTAGAAATTTAGATTGTTGCGAAATGTTTTCCCTGCTTACAAAGTTAATCAAATAGAATTAAATTTAGATTGTTGAATAATCCCATTTATGATAAGCGAGTTTACTTATCAAGCATTGCTTCGAGTGATTTGCGCAATGGAATGAAGCAAATAGTATCGAGAAGTGCTTTCCGATTACGACAGGTGTATTCTCTCAACATTTTCTTTCCACTATCGCTTCGATGAAACACTCGAACCAGTCATTGCAAGTAATAAATTCAAATACGCTATTTTGCTGCTACAATAGGCTTGATTTTGAAGTGTCAAGCAAAAAAGAAACATTTTGCACTTAAAATTTAATGTTGAAGACAGTTTTGTAAAAATTAATGCAGTAAAAAATAATCCATACGGTATTGCCGCATGGATATTAATAAAAACGTTGAGGCTTTTTATTTTAAAATAATAGGAAATTCGGCAACTGTTTTGTCCCACCCCATTTTTAAGTGCACGGTATTTTCACTTTTTTTATATAATGCAATGGAAAATGCTTCAATGTCGCTTTTTGAAGTTACGGTAGCAGCTTTTGCTTCGGCAATATTTTTACTTTTGTCATAAGTGTATACTCCCCACATATCCGTTGCGCTGTTAATGTAGAGTGTCCAATTATCTTTTGTTGGTAAAATGGCAAACGAGTAGGTGCCTGTTTCAATTATTTTTCCGCCAATTTCAACAGGTACATTTAAAATAAGTTCAGGAATTTCATTGGCACCAGCCCTCCACAATTTGTCAAACGGCACTAGGTTTCCAAAAATTTCACGCCCTTTTTTCTGTGGCCTGGAATATAGTACTTTAATTTTTGGATTTAAAGCCGCAATTTTATCGGGTGAAGATTCAAAAAATCGTTTTGCTGCCTTTGCAGGATAATAAGTAACATCTAAAGGGCTTGGATCAACTTTTTCAAAATCTTGCGCAAATAAGCTAGTGCATACAGTAAAAAATGTAAATATTAAGAGTGTTTTCATAAATAGAATATTTTAAAAGTAGACTTACTAACAGTTTACTAATTACATATGGGGGTTAATTTTATAAATGTTTAACTTATTTTTAACGAAACTACAAAGCCTTCGTGATTCCTAACATTAAAAACTGTGTTGTCCTCAAATATGAGGTATTGTCCCTTAATGCCTTTTAATTTGCCTGAATACGTTGGCGTTTTTCCTAAATTTAAAGAGGTAACTTTTTTAGGGTAATTAATTACAGGAAAATTAATAGCCGTTTCTTTATTGTTTTCAATAAAATAAGGGAGGGCTTCTTCCGGAATATATTGTTTTATGGTGCTTTTAACCGACGCTAAAGTTTCGTCAGTAATAGTATTTGTAAGCATTTTACGCCAATTGGTTTTGTCGGCAATGTGTTCTTTTAATGCTACTTCAGTAATTCCGGCTAAATACCTATTGGGTAATTCAGCAATTTCGATAGCCTCATGTGCGCCTTGGTCTATCCAACGGGTGGGTACTTGAGTTTTTCGGGTAACTCCCACTTTTATATTACTGGAGTTGGCCAGGTATACAATGTGGGGCTGCAATTGTACTTTTTTTTCGTAAGTAAGGTCTCTGTCTTCAATACCTAAATGGGCTTTGCTCAGTTCGGGTTTCATAATCCAATCGCCAGCATTTGGTAATTTGTAAAAATCATCATAGCAATATCCTTGTCTAAAAATTTTTTTATTCTGGCCGCAGCCTAAACATTCATAGCCTTCAAATTGAATATCAATTGTTTTGTCAAGCAATTGATTCATGTGTATAAAGTGTGATTTAAAAACCAAATAATAATTTATGGGATTCGTATGTTCTGTCTGCATTTTTGTTAAAACTCCAACGTATTGCATAAATTTTAATGAATTAGTTTGTTGTTTTTTATTATTTTAGAATTAAAAAATTAAAACTGTTACTTTTAGTTTGAAAAAGCTATTGACGGTAATTTAAGTTGAAAAAAGCTTATTTTTTTAGCTTAGTATAAAGTCAAGCTATTTTTTTAAGTGCAATCTTTTAATGATTTTTTTCTTTTTGCTAAAAAAATTAGCCTAAAGTTCATCAAAAATAGTTTAAATTAATACTGTAAATATAAAGATTTCAAATGCCATTTCCTTTAGTAAATTCTATAGCCAGTTGGTTTTTAAAAAAGCGAATCCATCAGATGGAATTATTTTTAAAATACCCAAATGAAGTGCAACATGAGCTGCTTTTTAATTTATTGAAAACTGCAAAAAATACAGAATTTGGAAAGCATTATGCCTTTGAAACGATTAAAACTTATAAAGAATTTACTGAACGAATTCCAATTAGGAGTTATGAAGAAGTTGAACCTTATATTACGCGTAGCCGTAAGGGAGAATCGAATATATTTTGGCCTTCGGAAATAAAGTGGTTTGCAAAATCTAGCGGAACTACCAATGCGCAAAGTAAATTTATACCCGTGAGCGCACAGTCATTGGAGGATTGCCATTATGCTGCTAGTAAAGATTTGTTGTGTGTGTATTTAAATAATAATGAAGGGTCGGAATTATTTAAAGGAAAAGGATTGCGTTTAGGTGGGAGCAAAAAATTATATGAACAAAATGGTACTTTTTATGGTGATTTATCAGCTATTTTAATTGATAATATGCCTTTTTGGGCGGAATTTAGTTCTACTCCCTCAAACCAAGTCTCATTAATGAGTGATTGGGAAATTAAAATGAAAGCTATTGTAAGGGAAACGCTTTCCGATAATGTAACCAGTTTGGCAGGTGTACCCTCATGGATGCTGGTGTTATTAAATGAGGTAATGAAGCAAAAAGGAGTAGCTCATTTATCGGAAGTATGGAAAAATTTAGAAGTATATTTCCACGGAGGGGTAAGTTTTACACCTTACAAAGAGCAATACAAAAAAATTATGCCTTCGGATTTTAAATATTATGAAATTTTTAATGCTTCAGAAGGTTTTTTTGCGCTCCAGGATCAAAATAATAGTAGCGAATTGTTACTTATGTTGGATTATGGTATTTTTTATGAATTTATAGATATGGATACCTATCACTCATCCAGCCCTAAAGTAATTCCTTTAAGTGAAGTTACCTTAGGGAAAAATTATGCTATTATTATTACCACTAATGCAGGCTTGTGGAGGTACAAAGTTGGGGATACTGTTCGGTTTACGAACTTAAATCCTTACCGAATTAAGGTTACTGGGCGGACCAAACATTTTATTAATGTTTTTGGTGAAGAATTAATTATTGAAAATACAGAAGAGGCTTTAAGCAAAGTTTGCGAAACAACTGGAGCAGAGGTAAAAGATTATAGTGTGGCACCTATTTTTATGGAAGGAAATGAAAAAGGAGCACACGAATGGATGGTGGAATTTAAAAAACATCCTCATTGCATCGAAAAATTTTCAACCCTTTTGGATAAGGAATTGCAGTATTTAAATAGTGATTACAAGGCAAAACGGGATCATAATATCACATTAAACCCATTGGTATTTCATGTAGCTAGGCCAGGGCTATTTTATGATTGGTTAAAGTCGAAAAATAAATTAGGAGGACAGCACAAAGTACCAAGATTATCAAATTCAAGATCTTACCTTGATGAACTAATTCATTGTAATAATTAATTTGTAATAATCTGTATTTTAGTTTTTTAAACTAAAATTAAGTGTTTTATCTGTTTTTTGTGTTATTTCATCTAAAATGAAATATTTTTTTGAGAATAGTTTTTATTTACTTTTTATATTATGCTCAAATACAACGATTTATATAATGAAAACTACATTAATTTTTATACTTTGTGTTTTTGGAGTAACTATGTTCGCAAAATACATTCCAGAAAAAAATATTTCGGCTAAACAAATAAGACTAATTAAAATTGAGCGAGTTGTTAAAACAATACCTCATAAAGGCGATAAAAAATATAAAGCAAGCATAAAACGACTGGTTAAAAATGTTGATACAAATACTTTTGAGAAAAGGGATACTTTTAAAAATATTCAGTTAACGTATTTGATTGATTTAAGCAAATGATATAAAAAAAATAGTGAAAAGTAAATTTATCTATTCAAAATGGAGATTTATTATAGGGACTTTTTAATTAAAGAATTGGCATAACCGTAATATAAGAATACTGTAAGTATGAAATAAAAAAAATAAGAAATGGCTATTTTCAAAAAACTAATAAAGTAGAATGTTTATCTCTTATATAAAACAACGTCCAATTCAAAATTTGAAATTGGACGTTGTTTTTTTTAATAATTAAGATACAGCTTTGAGCTTAATGGTTGATTTATTCAACTTTTTTTCAGCATAATCTTTGGTGACTTTAAAGACTTTATCGTTGCTGTCAGGTAATTCAAACATAGCATCAGTTAAAATGGCTTCGCATAGGGAGCGTAAACCCCTTGCGCCTAACTTATATTCATTCGCTTTTGCTACAATAAAATCCAAAGCGCCATCAGTTATTGAAAACTCAATATCATCCATTTCAAACAACTTAGTGTACTGTTTAATAATGGCGTTTTTAGGCTCTGTTAAAATGGCCCTTAAGGTTTTAGAATCTAAAGGGTTCATGTAGCTAAGTACAGGCAAACGACCAATTATTTCAGGAATCAAACCAAAGTCTTTAAGGTCTTTAGGTATAATGTATTGAAGTAAGTTCTCCTTTTCAATAACTTCTTCTTTTATTGAAGCACTAAAACCAACCGCTTGCATATTCAATCGTTTTTGAATATTACGTTCAATCCCATCAAAAGCACCACCGGCAATAAATAAAATGTTTTCTGTATTTACTTCAATAAATTTTTGATCAGGGTGTTTTCTTCCTCCTTTTGGTGGTACGTTAACAGTAGTACCTTCTAAAAGTTTTAACAAAGCTTGTTGTACACCTTCGCCAGATACATCACGCGTTATGCTAGGATTATCACTTTTACGAGCAATTTTATCTATTTCATCAATAAAAACAATACCGCGCTGGGCTTTTTCCAAATTGTAATCGGCAACTTGTAATAGTTTTGTTAAGATAGTTTCCACATCTTCACCAACATAACCAGCCTCCGTTAAAACGGTAGCATCTACGATAGCTAAAGGTACGTTAAGCATTTTTGCAATTGTTTTTGCAATTAATGTTTTTCCAGTACCAGTTTGTCCTACCAAAATAATATTACTTTTTTGGATTTCAATATCATCATCAGCTTTCTTTTGTAATAATCGCTTATAGTGGTTGTACACAGCAACAGAAATTACTTTTTTTGAAAAATCCTGACCTATTATATAGGTGTCCAAAAATTGCTTGATAGCTTTTGGTTTGCTTAAAACTAGTTCTTGGCTTAACTCTTCACTTTCTTCATCCTTTGATTCTTCCACAACAATGCCATAGGCCTGTTGTATGCATCGATCACAAATGTGGGCGTCTAAACCTGCAATTAATAAGTTAGTTTCAGGTTTTTTACGTCCGCAAAAGGAGCATTCTAAATCATCTTTCGCCATTTTTATTTTCGTTCTGGTTATTTATTTATCCGCTATAAGTAGTGGATTTAATTATATAAGGTAAACCTTGACTGTTTTTAGGTTATGGATTTAGTCTCTTTAATTTTGTAAACCCTAAATTCACAACCTAGTTATCTACTATTTTAACGTAGTATTTTTTAAATTATTTTCGAGAAAGTATTTCATCGATCATACCATACTCCAATGCTTTTTCAGCCTTCATCCAATAATCACGATCACTGTCGTTATATACTTTTTCGTAAGTTTGACCTGAATGCTTTGCAATAATATTGTAAAGTTCTTCTTTCAGAATTAAAATTTCTCTGGCAGTAATTTCAATATCGCTGGCCTGTCCTTGTGCACCACCTAATGGTTGGTGAATCATGATGCGACTATGTGGTAATGCCGAACGCTTTCCTTTTTGCCCAGCACACATGAGTACAGCACCCATGGAAGCAGCCATACCAGTACAAATAGTGGCAACATCAGGCTTTATAAATTGCATGGTGTCGTATATGCCCAATCCAGCATATACACTTCCTCCTGGAGAGTTTATGTAAATTTGAATGTCTTTATTAGAATCAGTACTTTCCAAAAACAAAAGTTGTGCTTGTACAATGTTAGCAATTTGATCGTTAATTCCAGTTCCTAAAAAAATGATGCGATCCATCATTAATCTTGAAAATACATCCATTGCAACAGCATTCATTTGGCGTTCTTCAATAATATTCGGCGTCATACCTATCGGTGTCATAGCACTGGTAATTTTTCCATAATAATTACTATTGATGCCGTGGTGTTTTGTTGCGTATTTTTCAAATTCTTTTCCGTAATCCATATAAAAAGAAATAATTTTAAGTTTAAAAAAGGCGTAAAACAATTAGTTCTACGCCTTAAAGATAAGTATAATTGAGAAAAAATACTTGTTTCTTATGACTTATAAGCTTCTTTTACGAAGTCTTCAAAAGTCACTTCTTTTTCTTCTAACTTTGCGTTTTCTTTATAAAAAGCAAGCAATTTTTGACTCATTAATTGTTCAGAAATACGCTTCACTTCTTCTTGGTTTCCTAAAATTCGACCAGCAATTTCTTCTAATTCTTTATCTTCAGGGTTAGTTTGACCAAATTGAGCCATTTGCCCTTTGATTAATTCCTTAGCGTGCGATTTGATTTCGTCATAAGTAACCTGCAAATTGTTGTCGGTAATAATTTTACCTTCAATTAATTGGAAACGTAATCCCTTTTCGCTCTTTTCGTATTCCGCAGCAGCTTCTTCAGCAGATAATTGTTTTTCACCTGAAACTTGAAGCCATTTCTTTAAAAAGTCAGCAGGCAAGTCAAAAGCCGTATTTTCAATAACGCTTTCTGTAACGGTATTCAATAATTGTTGGTCAGCTTGCTGTTCAAATTGTCTTTCAGCGTCTTCTTTAATTTTTTCTTTTAATTCAGAAACTGAGGTTACTTCTTTTTCTCCAAAAAGTTTGTCAAATAATTCTTGATCTAAGTCAGCTAAAATACGTTCGTTAATTTCTGAAATTGTAAAAGTAACATCTACGTCAATGCTGTCCTTTTGTTCCTGAGAAACCCCTACTAAGCTTACCAATAATTGGTCGTTTTCAAATAAATCCTTTGTGTTTACAGTAATTACGTCATTTACTTTAGCGCCAATAAACTGTTCTTTAGTCTTTTCTTGTAACGCATCTATTTCAACGGTTGCCTGTTTGCTTATTGAAGCAGCTTCATTTTCGAATAAACCAGCAACAACATTATCATTTGCTACAGTGTCAACAGGAGTTAATTTGCCATATTGTTTTTGAATTGATTTGATTTGGTTGTCAATCATTTCATCAGTAGCCACAATTTTGTATTGTGTTATGGAGTCATCTCCTTGTAAATTTACATCAAATTTGGGGGCTAATCCTAGTTCAAATTCAAATTCAAATTTTTCAGCATCCCAGCTAAAGTCAGCTTGCTCTTTTGGTAAAGGATTCCCTAAAACATCTAATTTTTCCTCAGTAAGGTACTTGTTTAATGATTCCTGAATCAATTTGTTGATTTCATCAACTATAACGGCTTGTCCGTATTGTTTTTTAACCATTCCCATAGGCACGTGACCTTTTCTAAAACCAGGGATATTGGCATTTTTTCTATAGTCTTTCAGTATCTTTTCAACACGATCACTGTAATCTTCTTTTTCGATATTTACGGTAACTACCGCATTCAAATCATCAATCTGCTCTTTAGAAATGTTCATTCTGGCTATTATTAAGTAGAAATAAATTGGGTGCAAAAGTAATACATTTTTAAAGGTTTACCAATTTTTAATTTCTTACAGAAAGTTAAAAAGTGTAAAGTATAAAAACTAACATTGCTAGGAATCTATTAACGCTAAAATGTAACGTCAATTTGTGCCTTATTTTTATTTTTTGATTTCAAAATATGCAATGGTAATGATGTATTTAAAATTTCAAATTAAACATATAATCACTAAAGACAGCTCATAAATACCATGTATTTTTGAAAAGTAGGCAATCAAAAAAAAATGGAAAATTTTATAATTATAGCGATCTCTATACTATCTGGAGTGTTTTTGAAAAAGTTTAGAGCATTGCCAAAGGATAGTCATAAAATTATCAATCTTTGGATAATATATGTTGCTTTACCTGCAATCACTTTACATAACATTCCAAAAATGCAATGGAATTTGGAGTTGTTATTGCCAATAGCCATGCCGTTAATTGTTTTTATTGCGGCATTTTTGTTTATACAACTTTTAGGAAGATTTATGTATTTAGGCAAAAGTCTAAAAGGAGCTTTGTTACTTACAATTGGTTTTTCAAACTTGTCCTTTTTGGGATTTCCTTTAACGGAAGCTTACTATGGGAAACAAGGATTGCAATTAGCTATTTTATGTGATCAGGTTGGGTTTATTACTTTATCAAGCTTAGGAATAATTACGGCTAGTTATGCATCCGCAACTGATAAATCTGATTTCAGTGGCATTTCAATTTTAAAAAAACTGATTATTTTTCCACCAACCATTGCATTTGTTTTAGCGTTAGTTTTGCCTAAAATTGTAAATTTTAATGGAATTGCAATAGATGTAGTTTTAAAAAGTTTTGGAGGTACTATGGTTCCAATGGCTTTGTTTTCAGTTGGTATGCAATTGCAATTTAAACATTGGAAATCAGATAAGTTGTTGTTAGTAGCAGCGTTGTCTTATAAATTATTTCTTGCTCCGCTATTAATTATGCTCATTAGTGGATTCTTTATAATTGACAAGTTTGTAATTCAAGTGAGTGTTTTAGAGGCAGCAATGGCGCCTATGGTAACTAGCGTAATTGTAGCAACCGAATTTGGACTAAAACCTAAATTGTGTAGTATGATTTTAAGTTTTGGAATTCCAATTTCTTTTATTACCACTTATTTATGGTATTATTTTTTGTAAAAGAAGTTTTTTAATAAAAACGAATTGATTAATAATGCCACATTTTTGAGACGTACTTGACGTTTTGAAACCATATTGATACATTTGGCTGGAATTTTAAGGAAGTTATATAATTAAATTAACAGTCT
The DNA here is from genome assembly GCF_000218485.1 of Aquimarina agarivorans. Taxonomy (GTDB): domain Bacteria; phylum Bacteroidota; class Bacteroidia; order Flavobacteriales; family Flavobacteriaceae; genus Aquimarina; species Aquimarina agarivorans. The sequence goes on from NZ_AFPB01000152.1 coordinate 40,362, forward strand.
TTTAACGAATATTTTTGCTCAGTTATCTATTTTCCAAAAAAACTATGTTTTTTTTCTACACTATTTTTGGTGATATCATCAAGAGCTAAAAATCGGCAGATTAGCAAATTTTTTAAAGCAATCTTTAAATTAAGTGTTTTTTAATAATTTAAATTGTGTGATAATTAATTCATTCAAATGCAAATAGTTAATTGTTGGTTTAAGGAGAAATAAACACTTGAAAAAATTATTTTACAAAATAAATTTAGTCTTTAAAAATTGTTATTTTTTCCTACAAGAACAAAAAACACAGCCTTATTTTTGTAGGAAAATACCTTCATTTAATTAAACGGGATTGCGTAAAACTTGATTAGTACATACATTTGACAACTATTATTTTTTGTAAAGTTCACAGGAAACTTTAGAAAAAATGATTGCGAATACACAACATCATAGGGGGCTTACTTATAATAGTTGAATGTCAAAAGTAACTAAGTATGAAGAAGTTTTTATTTATATATCTTCAGTTCCAAATTGTATTGTTTTTTGCAAGTAATTATAACTTCAGCATAATCAAGGCTCAAACTTTAAGAAATGCCGTAGAGGATGAAGACTTAGTTTGTCAAAATAGTGCTAACAATGTTATTGATATTCTAGTCAATGATACCTTTGGGACAGCTGGTCCAAATACTTCAACCGATCATTTACAAGTAACAGGAGTAACTGATGCAGGCGGGAACATCCGTGTTTCGGATAATGGGACTTCGGATGACTTATTGGATGACTTCATTTTGTATGATAGTCCTGCAGGATTTTCTGGTTTTGATAGTTTTTCATATATCATTGTTGATGAAAATGGGGATACTGATAGCGCAACCGTTCGAGTTGAAGTTATTAATACTGCTGGCTGTAGTAGTGTTAACGCTGAAAATGATTCGTTTGAAATTGATGAAGATTCTGATACAATCAATTTCAGGGTACTTGTCAACGATACTTTTGGTGTGCGTGGGGCTAGTGAAAGTGCTATTGCCATAATAAGCGGCCCTTCTAACGGTATGGCCAACGTAAATAGTAATGGTACACCTGCCGATCCAACAGATGATAGTATTGATTATAAGCCAGCTAAAGATTATTTTGGCACCGATCAAATTACTTATGAGATTTGTGATGCTGGACGTGGGTGTGATACAGCTACAATTTCAATTACAGTTGTAAATTTGAATGATATTCCCAACGCGTTGTTTGATTCAGCTGAGGTTGATGAAAATTCAAGCAATAATGAAATTGATGTTTTAGATAATGATACTTTTGGAGGCGATGGTCCTGGAACCACTTCAATTAACATAACTGTGCCTCCAATAAATGGAGTCGCAACAGTTGACGATCAAGGTACGCCAGCAGATGTTACTGATGATATCATTCTTTATACTCCTACAGTAAATTCATCGGCAAATGATTCATTATCATATGAAATCTGTGATGTTGATGGCGAGTGTGCAAGCGCTTCTGTAAATATTATGGTAAATGAAGTTAATGGCTTGCCGGTAGCAATTGCTGATGATTTTTCAATAAATGAAGATGCCATTCTTAGTTTACTAAACGTGCTTTCCAACGATGATTTCGGAAGCGACGGTGCGGGTTCTTTTACTGTAGTAGGTCTTCCGGCCAATGGTACTGTAATTGTGAATGCAGGAACTGATGTTACAGATCCTACGGATGATGTTTTAGAATACACGCCTAATCCTAATTTTTTTGGTAATGATGCGTTGACTTATGAAATCTGTGATAGTAATGGTGATTGTGTTGTTGGTAATGTTGCTATAGTCATAGAAGCAGTTAATGACCTTCCTAGTCCTGTGGACGACCTTAATATGGTAGCTGAGGATTCTGTGAACAATGAAATTAATGTGCTTGATAACGATAGTTTCGGAGGGGACGGTCCAAGTACTACAGCCATAACAATTACGATAAATCCAACAAATGGAGTCGCTACGGTGAATACAAACGGAACGCCCAATGATCCAACGGATGATATTTTAGAATATATACCAAATCCAGATTTTTTTGGGAACGATGAATTAACTTACCAAATTTGTGATGCTGACGGTAGTTGCGAAACTGCTAAAGTTGAGATATCGGTAACTAATGATACAACGGACCTACCAAATGCAGTAGATGATATGGCTACTATTAGTGAAGACTCAGTAGATAATGAAATCAATGTATTGGAAAATGATACTTTTGGTGGCGATGGAGCAGGGAATACGGCCATTGCTATTACCGTAACTCCGACCAATGGAGTCGCTACGGTAAATACAAATGGAACGCCTAATGATCCAACAGATAATACTATAACGTATACGCCAGAGTCAAATTTTTTCGGTACAGATATCTTAACGTACGAAATCTGCGATGCAAGTACTGATTGTACAACGGCAGTAGTTACAATAACGGTTACCAATGATCCGTCTGACACTCCAGTGGCCGTTGAAGATTCCATTACGGTTGATGAAGATTCTTCAGATAATGAAATCAATGTATTAGAAAATGATGATTTTGGTGGTGATGGAGCTGGCAATACGGCTATTGCCATTACCGTAAATCCAACAAATGGAGTCGCTACGGTAAATACAAACGGAACGCCCAATGATCCAACGGATGATATTGTAACGTATACGCCAGAGCTAAACTTTTTTGGAACAGATACCTTAACCTACGAAATCTGTGATGCAAGTGCCGATTGTATAACGGCGGTAGTTACAATTACGGTTACTAATAATACTTTTGATACTCCTGTGGCCGTTGAAGATTCCATTACGGTAGATGAAGATTCAACCAATAACGAAATCAATATATTGGATAATGATACTTTTGGTGGTGATGGAGCTAGTACTACAGCTGCTATTAAAATTATCAGTGATCCAACAAATGGCATAGCAACTATTAGTACTAATGACACTGCAGAAAATCCATTTGATGATTTTTTACTATATACACCTGATCCTGAATTTTCGGGAGTAGATACACTTATTTATGAAATTTGTGATACCAACGGCGACTGTGATCAAGCTGAGGTAACCATTACTGTTAATGAATTGATTACTAGTAATCCACAACTGAGCCTGCTTAAGTCTGGTAACTATGTAGATGCGAATAATGATGGGATATTGAATTCAGGGGATATTATTGAATACACTTTTACAATAATTAATACTGGAAATGAGGTTTTAACTGATATTAATGTCACGGATTTGTTAGCTGGAGTTGTGGTGTCAGGAGTGCCATTTTCGCTTAATCCGCAAGAAGAAGATAGTACCACTTTTTCCGCCACTTATACAATTAATGCATCAGACATTACCAATGGACAGGTAATTAATCAAGCAATGGTTATTGCCACATCTCCATCAGGAGATAGTGTAATTGATGATTCTGATGACCCCGATGATCCAAGTAATATAGATTCTAATAATGATGGAGAGCCTGATGACCCCACGATTATTAAATTAGAGCCTGAAAATGATGATACAGAAACTGATGTGACCGTTTTTGAAACCTTTACTCCTAACGGTGATGCGGTAAATGATGAGTTTGTAATTAAAAATTTAGAAAATTATCCAATAAATACGCTCAAAATTTTCAATAGATGGGGATTGAAAGTTTTTGAAGAAGATGGCTACGGACAGGCTGATTCATCAAAATTTGTGGGACAAAGTGACGGTCGCGCAACAATAAATAGGAGCGCAAAATTACCAACAGGAACATACTTTTACACACTGAATTACCAAAACTCTAACGGAGACGCTAAAACTAAAGCGGGCTCATTCTATTTAGTTAAATAGATCAAAAAACTCATTTATTTGAAAATTAATCGTCAGAGAATTATGTGTATGAAGGAGGTGTTAAAAAAAATTATGTTATTTATTATCTTGTCACTTTGTTTTTCAGTGACAGGTCAGCAAGATGCTCAGTACACTCAATATATGTATAACACGGCTATCATTAATCCGGCGTATACTGGTAGCAGAGGTAAAACTAGCATTTCAGGATTAAGCCGAAGGCAATGGGTTGGATTTGAAGGAGGTCCAGCAACGCATACACTAGCTTTTGAAACTCCATTGGATCGATTTAGTAATTTCAATTACGGACTTTCAATTATTAGCGATCATATAAAACCTACCACGGAAACTAATTTCAGTTTGGATTTTGCTTATAGATTAAGAGTAACAGATACTGGCTTTTTACGATTTGGAACAAAAATAGGAGGAAATTTGCTCAATGCGAATTTAACCAACCTTTCCAGAGAAGAAACAATTGATAATGCTCTCTTAAACGACATTGATAATAAGTTTATACCCAATTTTGGTTTGGGTGTTTATTACCATAATGACCAATTTTACGCAGGAATAAGTGCGCCTAATATGTTGACTACAAATTTTTTTAATGAAGAAAGTGTATCCTCAAGTGCAGGGAATACAGTATTGCTTTCAAAACAAAGAGTCAATTATTATTTTATTGCTGGACATACTTTTGACTTGAGTTATAACGTTAAGTTTAAACCAGCTGTACTCACTAAAGTTGTTTCAGGTGCACCGTTGCAGGTTGATATTTCAGTAAATTTTTTGATTTTTCAAAAATTTACCGTTGGTACAGCTTACAGGTTAAGCGCCGCATTTAGTGGTTTATTTGGGTATCAACTTTCAAAATCATTAATGGTGGGATTATCGTATGATGTTGATGCATCCGAGCTGATAAGTACAAGTACAAATTATGGAAGTTTTGAATTTGTGATGAGGTATGATTTGAAAAACAAATTAAATCTTACTTCAAAAAGAATGTTAACCCCTCGTTTTTTCTAGGTTATGAAAACAATTTACATTTTTATGGTATTCATTTTATTGTTTTTAGGCAAATTGGTAAATGCTCAAAACAACGAAAGTAATGATTTGATCACTAACGCAAACTTAGATTTTGAACGTTTTGCCTTTATTGATGCTCGTAAAATTTATATTGAAGTAGCCAACAAAGGATACAAGTCGGCTGATCTGTATCAAAAAATTGCAGATTCTTATTATTTTAACGCTGAATTTAGAGAAGCCCATTTTTGGTACGACAAATTGGTTAAAGAATTTGAATCGTCAATTTCTCCTGAATATTTATACCGATATGCGCAATGCTTAAAAAGCGTTCAGAAATTTAAAAAAGCGCTTAAAATAATGAATAAGTTTTCATCCATTACAAATGAAAAAGATTCTAGGGCTTTTAATTATAAAAACAATCGCTATTACCTAGATTTGATAGAAAAGCGATCTGGTAAATTTCAGTTCAATCCTTTTGATTACAACAGTGAATTTTCTGAATATTCACCCAGTTTTGCCCCAAATGGTGATTTGGTTTTTGCCTCATCCAGGGGAGGTGGAGAAATATCAGTTTGGGACAAAATGCCTTTTTTAGATTTGTATAATATTAATTTAGAGCAAGGGAAATTAAATAACGATATTAACATAAAGCCGTTAAAAGGAGACGTAAATACTCCCGTACATGAATCTTCAGCTGCCATTACGAAAGATGGTAGAACGATGTATTTTACCAGAAATAATTTTTTAAAAAAACAATTAAATTCAAGTGGTTCTGGTACGGTAATGCTCAAATTATACCAAGCTGAATTGGTAAACAAGCGATGGACAAATATAAAAGAACTTCCTTTTAATAGTGATGATTATTCAACAGCACACCCAGCTTTAAGTCCAGATGAAAATAAACTTTATTTTGCAAGTGACATGCCCGGATCTTTTGGAAATTCCGATTTGTATGTTGTTGATATTAATCCTGACAAAACATTTAGTAAACCAAAAAACTTAGGCTATAACATCAATACTGAGGGTAGAGAAACTTTTCCTTTTATAAGTAATGATGGCAATTTGTATTTTTCTAGCGATGGTCATTTAGGTTTAGGCGGGCTGGATGTTTTTATTTCCAAAATTGCCCGAAACACTTATTCAGATCCTTACAACATAGGCCGTCCTATAAACGGTCCTGCGGATGATTTTTCTTTTATCATAGATAAAAAAACAGATATTGGTTTCTTTGCAAGTAACAGGGTTGATGGTAAAGGAAGTGATGATATTTATAGTATCAAGCAAGTAGCACTTTTGGATACTAATTGTCAGTTATTTATTGAAGGTATTGTTTATAATGAAAATTCAGATACCGTAGTTCCAAACGCATTGGTAAAATTATATGATGGAAATATGAATTTGACCAATCAAGCAACTACGGACGGAAAGGGATATTATACCTTTGCTGTGGATTGTAATTCATTATATAATTTAAATGCCGATAAAACAGGATTTCGCTCGCAACAAACAAGTTTAAGGACCACTAAATATAAGGGAGAAGTTATAAAGCAAAATTTTGATTTGTCAAGTAATAGTTTTAGATCTACCCTAGCAAGAGTAGGTGATGATTTGGCAAAAATTTTACAATTGAATACGATATATTTTAATTACAATGATTACGAAATACGCAAGGATGCAGAGTTGGAGCTTCAGAAAATAATTGTATTATTACAAACTAATGATCATATAAATATCGAAATTAGATCGCATACTGATAGCAGAGCAAATGACGATTATAATTACGATTTAAGTAAATTAAGAGCAAAAACTACCAGAGATTATTTAGTTGAAAGCGGAGGTATAGATCGGGATCGTATTTTTTATAAAGGATATGGGGAAACACAGTTAGTTAATAATTGTGCTAATGGTGTTGATTGTAATGAAAAGCAACACGAAAAAAACAGACGATGTGAATTTATTATTTTAAATTCAGGAATCATTAATACAGCTGCTTCGGGTAATTAATAACAAACGAAACGGAATTAATATCAAAAAAAATTATATAATGTAGGGTAACTGAACTTTTCTAGCGAACTACAAAAAAAGATGTTTTTAAAAAGGGTAATTATACCGGTTTAGATTTTACAGCACTCAAATAAAAACGTTTTTTTAATTGGATAAGAAAAAATAAAAGTCGATGGCTGCAAAAGCTGTAGGTTGTTGGTTAATCATTAATAGCAGGACAATTACAATTCCATCTTTTTTCTGCTCCTCGGTAGCTGTCAGCACCAAAATTGTACCCTAGTGTTATTTGATGAAATCCAGCGTTACTAATGGTTACTTCATTAAGTTGATTGGTGTAAGTGTAAGCAAATACAAAATTTCTGTAATTGACTCCAATAAATGGACTAATAGTTTGAAATCGTTGTTCTTCAACAGTTTCGTTATTGGTAGTAATTGGGGTGCCTTCAAAATTTACGCGGTAGGACAATCCGCCCCAAAATTTATTGCCATTCAAATCCTTGTAAATTTTAGCATTTACGTCAACTATTTGTTCGTTTATGGAAGGTGTGGTCAAGTATAAAAAAGAAGGTTCAAAACTAAAACCGTTACTGCCTATACCTAATGTATATCCTACGGTAGAAATTAAGCGACGCTGCGACTCGGGTTCAGCATTAGTAAAAACATTAAATCGCTGTTTGCTTATTGAAAGTGCATTTTTAATTGTCAAATGCAAAAAGAAATCATTATTAAGGTACGAAACACCAAAATCGGTGTCAAAATAAGTGTCTGCAAGTATATTGCCCGTAATAGCAGGGTCATTGAATCGTGGATTGACAAGGTCTCTTTCGTCAATTTTTTGTTGAATTATAGCTCCACTAGCTCCAAAAATAAGTCTGTTTAAACTTAACTGTCTCGAAGTTAAATTTAAATGATAAGCAAATGTTGCGTAAAATCCATTTTGTGAAAAATTACCGTTGGTATCACTAAAAGCAAGCACTCCAGCTCCAATATTGTTTCTTATCCGTCCATTGATACTGGCAGTTGCCAAGGTAGGGGCATCCTGCACATCAAACCATTGTGAACGTCCGGTTAAACGTATTTGATTGGATGATGCAGCACCAGCCATCGAAGGGTGAATTAAATACCAGCTGCTAGTTAAATAGTCCTGATATGTAGGTAAACCTTCTTGCGAAAGCGCTAATTGAAATATGCAAAAAAACACAAGTAAACTAATTTTTGCTTTCATAAACAGTGGCCTTATTTGAATGTTGTGAGAATATACAAAATTCAAAGTTAAGTATTTAGAATGATTCAGCCATATTTTTTATAGATTAAATGCTTAAAATCATCGATAATGTGTTTTGGTGCTAATTTGTAAACTTTGGTTGAAAAATGAAATCAAAAGGGAACGTTGTATTTCCAATTAGTGAAACTGCAATTTGTAGCGAAGAGTGTATATTTGTTAATTATGGAAGAACGTTTGATGTCAAAAAAAAAGCCAACCTATCCTATCCAAACTTTTTTGAATAGCTATTTAAATGATTACAACAGGTCATTAAAAATTTCTGTTTTTTATGATGATTTATTGCGATTTTCAGGTGCCATAAGTGTAATGGATGTAAGTGATAATGATACGTTGTGGGTAAGGGTTTTTTATAACGAATTTGAGCGAAAAGATATTGATCGAAGTCTAAAGCAGGTATATACAATTTTGCATTCTGACGGAAATCAGGAGATTACCGAGTTTTTAAGTATCGACGCTATTGATTACTGTACTTTTGGAAATTCAAAACCCTTCCGAATCAAAATCCGAAATGTATTAAATGATAATTACACTTATTTTTATGTAAAGCAAGCCGATGCATCCAGGGTTTATGGGTTGGAGCTTGAGCATATTTTTTCGCCCAATCGAATTAATTTTTTTGTTCATGGCAATACATTAATTGAAGAACATATTGTAGGTATCCCCGGAGATACTTTTATTAAAAATTATTTGCCAGAATTAAATTCGCAAGCCAAAGCGCAAATAGCCAAAGAGTTTGTTAAGTTTAATGAACGGTGTCAATTACGATTACTTGGTGATATGCGCTCTTATAATTATGTAATTATTCCAACCCACGATTTTGATCATGTGGAATATAAAATAAGAGCTATCGATTTTGATCAACAGTGTTATGAAGGGAAATTGAAGGTATACCAGCCTCAATTTTTTAAAGAAAATAACGCTATGATTTTTATGATTAGCGACCGCCTGGATTTATCATCAGTACACCAGTATCAAAAGGAAGAGCGTTCTATTTTAGCAAAGCGTATGATGAATACCCACACGCGAACAGCTCGTTTACTGGAGTGCATGGAAAAAGATAGTATTTCAACGCATGAAAATGTGGAAGTTTTAAGGTCTGACCTTTTTAATTTCACATTTCATTCCAAATTCAGAAAGTGTGAAACCATGGGGCAAATTCTAAAAACAGGTTTCGATTTTGTTACTAAAAATTACGTTTCCCATAGAAAAGAAACGGGGTATTAATAGTTTTCGATACATTTTTATTCCGCTAGAGCTACATAAAAAAACACTTGAGCCGATATTGAAATTAGGTCATGGTTAGCTATTACTTCGAGTGATTTGTGTAATGGAATGAAACAAATTTTATCGAGAAGACTACTTAGAAATTGAAAACGCATCAAGCTGCTCAATTACTTCTTCATTTGTATCGCAAAGCGAGAGTAAAAGATTACTGTATTTTTCTTCATTATTAAGTTTTTCAATTAATGGATATACTGGGCGTTCTTTAGTCCAGTATTCGGAATCCATAAAAATCATGGGACTTGAAACTTCGAAACTTAAATAGTGATTTTGGGTGGCATCCTGAAAAATTTCTTGAATAGTTCCTGCGCTTCCAGGAGTAAATACAATACCCCCTTTTGCTATGGCAAGTAGCCCGTCTTCACGTATGCTATTGGCAAAATATTTTGCAATTCTAGTGGCAAATGGTGTAGGAGGTTCATGTCCGTAAAGCCAAGTCGGAATTCCTATACTCTCATAATTTGAGGTAGGATACTTTTTTAAAACTTCAAAACTTTTGTCAAGCCACATTCTGTCCTTATAGCTAGGTGCTGTAGCCAATATTGCAATGGCATCCTCCAATTCAGCGTCAGTTTTACCCGCAAACCACGCGCCAACATGCGTAGCTTCCATAGCGCCAGGACCACCACCTGATAACATCAAATATCCTTTTTCGGTAAGCTTTTTACTCAGTTGCGCTACGGTGGTAAAACCTTCATCGGCACGGGATAGGCCGTGTCCACCCATAATAGCCACTTTTTTATCTTCGGGATAGTTTTCCAAAAAACCATAAAGTGCATCTGATATGGAATGATCGTGTAAGCGTCTGCCTAAAGTTTCTTTAATATCATTGCCTTCCTTTCCAGTTTTCAAAAAATGCGAATAAATAATAGCATCCTTTGTTTTTTTATAACTCTCGGGCTGATTTAAAATATAATTATCATATAAAATTTCTTTAGTGTATAGCCCGTTTACATAAGTGTTGTAGGGCATATCCAATTTTGGGAATAAATAATTGTTAGTATACAAATTGCAAACTAAATAGTCAGGCAGTGAGCAGCCTAAAAAAATACAATCAGTAAATGTGGTGTCGCTCAGGGCAGAAGTAAAACTGGTAAAATCTAAATTTTGAAAAGCGTATTTTGAAATATGAAGCTCCTTTTCCAAAAGCGTTTGTAATTTTTTTTGCGATTCTATTTCTGTGTATTGCATTGACGCTGTAATGTAATTGCTAAAAATAATTTGCAAGATAAACTATTTTTAAGTCAAGTCTTGCTTTCTTAAATTGGTGAAAAATAACTTGAAATACCCGTTAAAATACTCTGCACGGCATACGAAGCTAAAATTAACCCCATTACCTTACTAATTACTGTAATTCCGTAATTTCCAATTTTTTTCTGTACCACGTTTGCGGCTAATAAAATGCCACAGGTTATCGCTACCACTATAAGAACTAAAATTGTGGTTATAGCTTGTTCTTTAATGGAGTAAATGTGATTGTCTGTCATGAGTACTACAGCCATTATAGCTCCTGGCGACGCAATCGAGGGGATAGCAACAGGAAAAATAGTAACGTGCTTATAATCGGTAATTTGATTTTTTTCTCTTTCAGGTTTTCCATCGCCAAAAATCATTGTTAGTGCAAAAAGAAATAAAATAACCCCGCCAGATACTTGAAATGCATCTAATGAAATGGACATGCCTTCTAAAATAAGCTGTCCAATAACTATAAAAAATAGCAAAATCATAAAGGCAATAGCCGATGCCCTGATCGCGATTTTTTGTTTGTGAATTTTATCAAATTCCCGAGTAGCTTCCATATAAACAGGTACAGAGCCAAGAGGATCCAAAACAGCGATCAAAAAAAATAACGAAGTAAGAATTTCAGTCATTTATAAAAAATTAATGATGCCGTATAATTATGAAAATATTGCTACGGCAAATTCATGATAAATATAGATATTTGCAGTTACAATTTATACTATGGCACAAAAACCTTCATTACCAAAAGGCACTAGAGATTTTTCACCGGCAGAGGTGGCAAAACGAACTTATATTATGAATACAGTTCGTTCTCATTTTAAAAATTTTGGCTTTAATCCTATAGAAACGCCTAGTTTTGAAAATAGCGCTACCCTAATGGGAAAGTATGGAGAAGAAGGAGATCGTTTGATTTTTAAAATTTTAAATAGTGGTGACTATCTAAAAAAAGCAAACGATGAGGTATTAGCTGCTAAGGATAGTCAAAAGTTGATCGGTCAAATTTCGGAAAAAGCCTTGCGTTATGATTTGACTGTGCCATTTGCGCGTTATGTGGTACAACACCAAAATGACATTGAATTTCCGTTTAAGCGTTTTCAAATTCAACCCGTTTGGAGGGCGGATCGACCACAAAAAGGGCGATTCAGAGAGTTTTTTCAATGCGATGCTGATGTGGTAGGGAGTACTTCTCTTTGGCAGGAAGTGGAATTTGTACAATTGTATGATGCTGTTTTTACCGATTTAGGATTAAAAGGAGTCACTATAAAAATGAATAACCGTAAAATTCTTGCGGGCATAGCTGAAGTTATTGGTGCTAAAGATAAGTTGATCGACTTTACTGTAGCTTTGGATAAACTGGATAAAATAGGAGAAGCAGGGGTACGTAAAGAAATGCTCGGAAAAGGAATATCGGAACAAGCATTAGAAAAAGTAGCGCCGTTATTTTCCTTTTCAGGAAGTTTTTCTGAAAAATTAACGCAATTAAAAGCATTGTTGCACTCTTCCGAAGAGGGGTTAAAAGGAGTAGAGGAACTGACTTTTATTATTAATACTATTGAAAATCTTGGATTAAAATCAGCCACTTTAGATTTGGACGTCACTTTAGCCCGAGGATTAAATTATTATACGGGAGCTATTTTTGAAGTAGCAGCACCAGAAGAAGTAGCCATAGGATCCATTGGTGGTGGTGGTCGCTATGATGACCTAACGGGAATTTTTGGACTAAAAAATGTGAGTGGCGTGGGTATATCCTTTGGTTTGGATCGTATTTACTTGGTGTTGGATGAGCTGAACTTATTCCCAACCGAAGTTTCCGAAACAACAAAGGTGTTTTTCATTAACTTTGGTACTACCGAGGCTTTGTATTGTTATAAAACTATACAAAAATTAAGAGCAAAAGGTGTTTCAGCAGAGTTATATCCAGATGCAGCCAAAATGAAAAAACAAATGAACTATGCCAATAAAAGGGCGTTTTCTTATGTTATTTTAGCAGGAGATCAAGAGGTGGAGAATAAGCAATACACCATAAAGAATATGGCAACTGGCGAACAAAAAACGGTAGATTTTGATATGCTACTAAATACGGTGATTTAATTTTATTTTGTTTGTACTAAACCTTAGTATTCCTTTAATAGTTGTGTTATAAATTTCATTGTACCTTAGACAATATGATAAAAATTATGGCATTACTATTTCTGGCTTCCTTGTTTGGGTGCGGTAAAACTAAAACTTCGATAACTAAAAACACAGCACAGCGTTCCGCTGAAAATTCAATATATCAATTTAAGGTTAAGGATTTATCAGGTTCCGAATTTGATTTTGCTTCTCTTAAAGGTAAAAAAGTGATGATTGTTAATACCGCATCAAAATGTGGTTTAACGGGTCAGTACAAGCAGTTGCAACAATTGTTTGATAAATATGCTGATAACGGGTTTACTATTGTGGGCTTTCCTGCTAATAATTTCATGAAGCAAGAACCCGGATCAAATAAAGATATTGCCGCATTTTGTACTAAAAACTATGGCGTAACTTTTCCAATGATGGGTAAAATTGACGTTAAAGGAGCAAAACAACATGAAGTATATCAATTTTTGACAAAAAAGGAAAAAAATGGATACAAAGACAATACAGTAAAATGGAATTTTCAAAAATATTTGATCGATGAAAATGGATATGTAGTTCATGTAATTCCTTCAAGAACCCTCCCGAACGAACAATTCATTATTGATTGGATACTAAAAAAATAAAAAAATCCATTTTACATATAAAATAGATTTTTTTATGCATTATTAAATGTTTTAAAAAAACTTTTTTAAACGAAAAATTCCTATTCACTTTTATGAATAGTATCTGTTTGGTTAGTAATTATTGATTTAGAATATTGATAAGCCACTATCATTGACGCTACTTCTTTTTTCCAAATTTTTCGGTAGCCTCATCAAAATTTGAAGAAAGGATTTTTTTTGCAGTAAGTGCACCTTTATCGCCTTTAGCAATTCTTTTTTCAATATTTTCCGTGTAAATCGGGTTTTTTAAATAGCTGTTTTTCATTTCTTCAAATTCAGCTTCAGTAAAGTCAGTTTTAGTCTGCTTAAGAACTGTAACTTGATCGGAATTTTTTATTACGTTTTTAGTCTGGCCAAGTATTGTTGTGGTGCAAAATAGTGTCGATGCTAAAAAAAATAGTAAATTTTTCATGAGTATAGTATTTAAGGTTTAGGGCTTTATAAAGTTAAGAACAATAAATAGATATTGTATTTTGTTGTTATAAAAATAATATGTTATCTAAATGTATTTTTATAAAACATTTTGATCACAAATTATACCAAGAATAATTTTTTATTTTATCTATTGATTAAACATAAAAATTTCATCGCTGGTAAGTCCTGTCAACTTTTTAATACTCATATAAATATATCGGATGATAGCAATCATAATAAGCATGGACGGAACAACAATAATGGGATAGCTATACAAACTCATTTTGCCCATTTCGTTATTGAAAGCTTCCGAACCAGCCGGGCTGGTTACAAAGTATTTAGCCACAGCATAGTTTAAAATGGCTGATAAAATAAAAGACAGAAAAAGATAGAAAGATGCTTTTTTAATATTCTTTTTCAATTGAAGTTCTTCAGCGTCATTTAAATGTGCATTAATTACTTTTTTATTAAAAATATCATCATTGTACAAAAACTTTGGAGCTAAGGGGTAGGATGTATAATTGGAAATCAATAAAACGCATCCTATAATAAAAGGTATGGCAGCTTCCTTAATTGCAATAAACTCCGTAGGCAGTTCAAATACTCCAACTATTCCAGTTAAAAGAATACTTACAAATCCGAGGACCGAAACAAAATTCTTTTCTTTTTTTATTAATAAATCGTATAAGCCATATCCAACAGGTAAGGCTAAGGCGATGAGTAAAATGTGCACTGATGTGAGTTGCAAACCAAGCTTTTCTGCCCATTTAGCACCTTTCATCAACAGAATGGCAGGTAAAATTATATTGATAATTAGATTATTTAATCCATTATCCTTTTTTTTAGGAGTGTTCTCTTGCATTTTGGGATTAGTTATCTTCTTCTTCTTCTTCTTCTTCTTCAAAAACAATACTTTCGTAAGCGCCAATATCTGGGGCGTCTAAGCTTCTTAAAGTTCCAATAATATCACTACCAGCAAGACTGACTGCTTTTCCATTAGCGGCAGATGCTTCACTGATTTGCATAAAATTCAATTTGGTGTTTTTAAACTCAACGTTTTCATTAAAAATACAATTTACATATAAATCAGTATTTTCAAAATCATATTCTGGGATACTTCCTTGAAGCGTTCGGTCATTAAATTCAATCAAACAATTTTTAAATTCAAAGTTAAATTCAGCCTCATCCCTGTTAGATAAGTTTAATTCTACCCGATTACTACCAGCAATAATGCAGTTGGTAAAATTGGCTGCTTCCAAATTAGAATCAGCAACAGTATTGGTCATATTTGGTCTGTTACTAATATTTAATGCAGGTTGCGCACGCAAACCAAAACTAAAATAATTAGTAATAGTGGAGTGTGTAAAATTATACGTTCCACCTTCTTCAATACCAAGGCTTGCCTGACCACTTTGGTTAATAACTACGTTGTTTGCCATTATGTTAGTGGCAATAGCTTGTATACCCGCAGCTTGAGAGTTGTATATTTGAACATTTTCCAGTGTTAAGCTGGGGGTAGTTTCATCTCCATTACCGTCAATTAAAATTCCAATTGTAGCATTTTTAATAGTGGTGTTGGTAATTCTATTGTTTATTGACCCTTTTCGGAACCAAATAAGTCCCCACTGCCCAGGTAAATCATCAAAATCTTCAGCTATCCGATCTCCTTCAATAATAACTTGATTTTTCATAGGCTCATCCTCCGGACTTTTGGTGCCATTAATAACTAAGCTTGCCCCTTCTTCAATGATCAAGCCAGAATCTTCATGAAAATGTATTCGGGCTCCAGCCTCAATGGTTAATGTTTTTCCAGTAGGTACTACAGCGTTTCCGTAAATAACATATGCTTTTTCGTTAGTCATAGTCAATTCATCATCGGTAAGGTCAAAGCCGTTTAATTGAATAAATTCACCCTGATCATCGCGTTGTCTGGTTTCAAAATCACGTCCAGGATCGGTGGTTTCTTTAAAAATAAACGTGGCATCTTTAACTAAAGTAATCAGTTCTATTGCTTTTTCCTGGTTGGAAAAAGTGATTTTATCATTGTAAAAAGAATCTTCTAAACTGTCAGCGTCAGCATCAATAGTAGCTTCTATAAAAATAAAAATACTATCCTTGGCTAGGATATTGATATTTTCAAAAATTTTACCAGACTCAGGAGTTTGCGGACTACCAATTAAGGGTTGCCCGTCTACACTTAATGTGTATTTAGATGTAGCGCCTCTTTCCAAGGAAATCATAGGAATGGTAATATCATTATCTGAACGATTATATACTTTTACTGATTGCGTACTGGATTGAATTCTGGTAAACAAAGTGTCCATAAAAATGGTGTCGGCAGAAAATTCAATACCTCCAGCGCTTACAATTTCGGTATCAAAATCTTTTCGGCAACTACTCCAAAGAAGAATGCAAAAAAGGGCAATAAAAAAATGAAAATATTTCATGGGACAAAAATACGTTTTTGGTAAAAATAGGATATTTTGATAAATGGATAAACAAAGTTTAGGTTTTAGATATGTCAACTACGTATTTATACGTAATTAAGCTGACAAAATTTGATGCTTAAAAAACAAAACATTTGTACATTTGTTAGAGTAATTAATAAACTTAAATAAGTTGTTATAATTGTAATTTAAAACGACTATTATCAAAAAATATATATTATGAGTTCATTTGATGTTGCTGTTATAGGTTCAGGACCTGGAGGATATGTTGCTGCAATTCGTTGCGCGCAATTGGGAATGAAAACAGCTATTATTGAAAAATACAATACACTTGGTGGTACATGTTTAAACGTAGGGTGTATTCCAAGTAAGGCGTTGTTAGATTCTTCGCATCATTTTGAACATGCAACAAAACATTTTGAAGGGCATGGTATTGAAATTTCGGGGGAGGTAAAGGCGAATCTTGAAAAAATGATTGCCCGTAAACAAACCGTAGTGGATCAAACTTGTGATGGTGTTGCTTATTTAATGAAAAAAAATAAGATAGAAGTTTTTCAGGGCACTGGTAGCTTTAAGGATGCTACTCATATTGATATCGCTACTGCAGAAGGTGAAACTGTAGAAATTGAAGCAAAAAATACTATTATTGCCACAGGGTCAAAGCCTTCCACCTTATCATTTGCAGAAATTGATAAGACCAGAATTATTACATCAACCGAAGCATTGAAATTAAAAGAAATCCCCAAACACTTATTAATTATAGGAGGTGGTGTTATTGGTCTGGAGCTTGGTCAAGTTTACCGCCGTTTAGGCGCTCAGGTTTCAGTAGTTGAATATGCAGACCGTATCATTCCAACAATGGATGCAGCTTTGTCAAAAGAATTGATGAAGGCAATGAAAAAGCAAGGGGGTAAAATTTTATTTGCCTTACTGTGTAAAAAATGTTGAAAATACGGGTGATGAGGTCCTCATTACTGCAACTGATAAAAAAGATCAAGAAGTTACTTTTAATGCGGATTATTGTTTAGTTTCAGTTGGAAGAAGCCCGTATACTAAAGGATTAAATTTAGATGCAGTTGGTATTAAAACTACCGAAAAAGGCCAAATAGAAACGAATGGGCATTTACAAACAAATGTTTCCAACATATATGCTATTGGCGATGTGGTTAAAGGAGCTATGTTAGCGCACAAAGCTGAAGAAGAGGGTGTTTTAGTGGCAGAAGTTTTAGCAGGACAAAAACCACATATTGATTACAATTTAATACCAGGTGTGGTATATACATGGCCTGAAGTTGCTGCTGTTGGAAAAACAGAAGAACAATTAAAAGAAGCGGGTGTAGCCTACAAATCAGGGCAATTTCCATTTAGAGCTTTGGGTAGAGCAAGAGCTAGTAGTGATTTAGGTGGTTTTGTAAAGATTTTAGCGGATAAAACAACCGACGAAATTTTAGGAGTACATATGGTAGGTGCACGTTGTGCAGATTTAATTGCCGAAGCCGTTACAGCTATGGAATTTAGAGCAAGTGCCGAAGATGTAGCGCGTATGAGTCATGCACACCCAACATTTACTGAAGCTATCAAAGAAGCAGCTTTAGCAGCAACTGAGGATAGGGCCCTGCATGTGTAAGTAATTCTTTTTTGTTTTTAAAAATTTAAAAAAAACTTGATAAATTAATTTTATCAAGTTTTTTTTAGATTAATAACATTCTAAAAAGATTTCAATATTGAATTAGCGATTTAACTGTTTTTATTCATTCACAAATCAAATTAAATATGCGAAATAAAAGCTACGCTGATGTTTCTTTTTTAATCTTAATCAAAGTTTCATATCTTTTAAGGTGATTTATAATAAGAATCAGTTAAAATCAACTAAAAAGACCATTTTAGTTCAAATTTGTTGTTTGGCAATGCAACAGACGTTACTAGTGGTTGTCTTTAATTTTATACTCTTAATGAGGAATAGGCATGCTCAAACACAGTCCATTTTAAAGAAATATTAAATTTTAAAATAGTCGCTACAAAGTAATAATACGTTATGGTGTTGGTTTGTTTTATAACTAGTCCTTATAGTGCGTAAAATGTTTAAGTGTTTAACAAAACTTTTCATCAACTTATAAGTTGAAATTAACGTTTGTTGATGTAATATTAATTATATTGATATTATGAATAAACGTTCACAAACATACACAGGCTTTGTGTTCAAAAAATACGAAGCTCCTGAGCAAAGTATTTTTGATACACTTTTGGATATTTTTAAAGAACTTATAACGCATACTTCGGGCGATGTTGATGAGGCGTTGGATTGGTTAGCTGAACTGGATTCGGAATACGGAATAGCGACTCCTGAATACACTTTAAAGGATTTTGAAGAAGACTTAAAAAAGAAAGGGTATATTAGAGAGGAAATAAAACCAGACGGTCAGGGAGGTAAAGCTATTACTGCAAAAACAGAACGAGCGATCAGGCAGCGTGCACTCAACCAAATTTTCGGAAAGCTACGAAAGTCTGGTGTAGGAAATCACAAAACCCAATAAAATTGGAGTGGGTGATGAAACTACGGGTGAATTTAGGAATTATGTTTTTGGGGATACTATAGAGCGAGTTTCCATTACTGAAAGTCTGCGCAACGCTCAAATAAATCATGGTATTGAAAATGGTTTTAAGCTTACCGAAGATGATTTGGTGGTGCATGAAACTAATCATAAAGCGCAAATGAGTACTATACTAATGATTGATATTAGTCATAGTATGATTTTATATGGCGAAGATCGCATTACACCAGCTAAAAAAGTGGCTATGGCTTTGGCTGAACTAATTACCACCAGGTATCCTAAAGATACCTTGGAAATTATTGTGTTTGGGAATGATTCATGGCGAATTTCGATACAAGATTTGCCTTATTTACAAGTAGGACCTTACCATACAAATACAGTTGCAGGTTTGGAATTGGCACTTGATTTACTTCGGCGAAAGCGAAATACCAACAAACAAATTTTTATGATCACCGATGGTAAACCGAGTTGTTTACGTTTGCCTGATGGTCGTTATTACAAGAATAGTAATGGGTTGGATGATTATATTGTGAATAAATGCTACGGAATGGCACAACAAGCACGTAAGCTCCATATTCCTATTACCACATTTATGATTGCTCAGGATCCTTATCTTATGAAATTTGTTGAAGCTTTTACCAAAGCAAATCAAGGGAAAGCTTTTTATACAGGTTTAAAAGGGTTAGGTGAAATGATTTTTGAAGATTACGAACAAAACAGAAAAAAAAGAATTAAAGGATAGTATTAATTCTTACAAATAGCACTTATGGAATATACTCAATTAAAAACATTAGGAGATTTAAAGTCCGCAGGATATACTTACAAGACGATTAAAGATGAATTAAGGGATAATTTGTCTCATAAAATAAAGAATAATGAGACTGTTTTTGAAGGAGTTTATGGGTACGAGCATACTGTAATTCCTGAATTGCAACGGGCTATTTTGTCCAAGCATAACATCAATTTATTAGGACTTCGAGGGCAGGCTAAAACCAGATTGGCGCGTCAAATGACTAATTTACTGGATGAATATGTGCCTGTTGTGGCTGGTTCGGAAATTAACGATGATCCTTTGCAACCAATTTCACGATTTGCTAAGGAATTAATAGCGGATAAAGGTGATGATACACCAATTACATGGATGCATAGGGAGGAGCGTTTTTCGGAAAAATTGGCTACACCTGATGTTACAGTGGCGGACATCATTGGTGATGTAGATCCAATAAAAGCGGCAAACTTAAAACTTTCTTATGCTGATGATCGTGTAATTCATTATGGAATGATACCAAGAGCCAATCGATGTATTTTTGTTATTAACGAATTACCAGATTTGCAAGCTCGAATTCAGGTAGCTTTATTTAATATCCTTCAGGAAGGTGATGTGCAAATCCGAGGATTTAAACTGCGTTTCAATTTGGATATGCAATTTGTATTTACCGCTAATCCTGAAGATTACACTAATAGAGGGAGTATTATTACTCCGTTGAAAGATAGGATAGGATCACAAATTTTAACACATTATCCTGATACTATTGAAATAGCAAAAAAAATAACTAAGCAGGAAGTGCAGTCAGACGCACGTCAAAAGGAAACGATATACGTACCCGAACTTGCATTTGAACTTTTAGAACAAATTGGTTTTGAAGCCAGAGAAAGTGAGTACGTGGATGCAAAAAGTGGCGTAAGTGCGCGTATGAGTATTACAGCATATGAAAATTTACTGAGCGCGGCGGAATTAAGAATGCTTACTTCTGGCGAAAGCCAAACTAGTGTACGTTTAAGTGATTTTATGGGAATTATACCTGCTATCAATGGAAAAATAGAGTTAGTTTACGAAGGGGAGCAGGAAGGATCGGCATCAGTAGCGCAATTGTTAATTCACCGAGCGGTACAAACCTTATTTTCAAATTATTTCCCTAAAATAGAAAAATTAGAGCATAAAGATAAAGCAAGTCCGTACGACAAACTAGTGGACTGGTTTTATGATGGAACAGGTTTTGAATTACCAAGTGATTTATTAACTCCGGAATATGAGCAACTATTGGATATGGTTCCGCCGTTACAACAATTAATTTCTGAATTTCAGCCGGAGATTTCTAAAAAAGACAGTTATTTTTTGAAAGAATTTTTACTTTGGGGGTTGGTTGAGTTTAAAAAATTAAGTAAGCTCCAAATGGAAAAAGGATTTGAGTTTAAGGATACTTTTGGAAGTTATATTCGAGGTATTTAATTTGTAAATCATTAAACGCTAAAAAAGTCAGTCCAATTCATTGTACTGACTTTTTTAGTTTTAGAAAATGCAATACAGGTTCTGATTTTAAATGAGTAATTTAATATCGGAAACGGTATTAAAGTTGCTACTGCACCTTAAATGTGATGGGTAGGGTGTAGGCCATTTTAACCTTAGTATTTCCGTGTCGAGCAGGTTTCATTTTAGGTAATAATCGCGCTACTCTTTTAGCGCGCTTTTATATTACTGACTAAACCATTTTCGTTGATTTCAAAATATAAAAAAATCGTTTGTTTTCCGCTCAACCCCAGTTCGTCACCCAATCCGTTGTTAAACCTACGCAATACCATACGCTGTACTTTTTCCTGAAAACAAATAGCACGTTCATTATTGGTGCTATACTTATCGCAACCAGGAAAAATAGGTAAAAATTCAACCGTGTTTGGTTTGTAAATAGTTGTTGCTACTGATTTGGCTTTCCCTTTAGTGGTTTTTACAGTTGCGGCTTTAGTTGCACCATCATTAGCCTTTGCAGTGGCTTTTGTATTTGGCTCAATTTTAGGCACCTTTTTTTTGGTGGGGACTTCTTCAGGTTTTTTTTTCAACTACTTCTGGTATTTTAGTCGAAATCGTTTTCGTTTCTACAACCGTTTTAGGTATTTTTACTTGTGTTTCGGCAATAGGATTATCAGGAATAGGGGTTACGGGACCCATAGTATGCAATAAATCGTTAGTATCCATAGCTGGGGCAGTTAGGCTAATGGCTTTTTGTGGAACTTGCTTGTAATTAAAAATGGCATACATAATATAGCTAAAGCTCAATAATGCAATTAGTCAAATTTGAAAATCAATTGTTTTGTCTTTTTTTACGTTTGCGTCGTGTTTTTTAGTCATTATTAACATAATTTATGGTTAACTGTTATCAAGGAGCGTACCAAAAGTATTTGTGAATTTGGTAAAAATATGAAGTGTTAGTTGTTTTTTTGATTAATGGATTGCAGTTGTTAATGGTGGTATTTTAATTTTTAAGCTTAATTTTTGTTTATTTATGAATTTAATAATAATGTTATCGAATAGTGTATCATGGTTGTAATTGAAACGGTAAAAAAAGCGTTAGAAAAAAGCGTATTATGTTGGTTAGCTACAGCTTCAAAGGAAAGGCTACCTAATGTGTCTCCAAAAGAAGTGTTTAAGTACTATGATAAAGATTGTATTCTAATTGCTAATATTGCTTCAGCTAAAAGCAGAATTAATATAGAGGAAAACCCTAATGTATGTTTTAAGCTTTATCGATATTTTTATTCAAAAAAGCTATCAATTAAAGGGAGTTTCACGTGTAATTACCAAAAAGGATATTAAATTTGAAGCTATGGAAAAAGAGTTGTTGAAAATAACCTTAGGGAAGCTTCCTTTTTCTAGCATTTTTAGGGTTACTGTTACATCTGTTAAACCTGTCATAGCACCTAGTTACTTATTGTTTCCTAATACCACAGAACAAGATCAAATAGCTAATGCTAAAAAGGCTTACGGAATTAAATAATTTGGCTGATTTTTAGTAAATCCTTATTAATACCTACCTTTGTAAATGATGAATAAAAAGGTCAATTTTATAAATTTAGGGGTTAAAGATTACAAAGCGTCTTGGGATCAGCAGGAAGCTATTTTTAAGGATGTTGTTGCTATCAAACTTAAAAAATCAAGAGAAAATTTATCGATAGATACGCCCAATTATTTATTGTTTGTTGAGCATCCGCATGTGTTTACTTTAGGTAAAAGTGGGGAAATATCAAATTTACTGACTCCTAAAGCAACCTTGGAAAAGCAAGGTGTTTCATTTTATAAAATTAATAGAGGGGGCGATATAACCTATCATGGACCTGGTCAAGTTGTAGGATATCCTATATTAGATTTGGATAATTTTTTTACTGATATTCATAAATACCTGCGTTTTTTAGAGGAAACAGTGATACTAACGCTGACCGAATATGGCATTACTGCTACACGAAGCGATGGAGAAACCGGCGTATGGTTGGATGTTGGAACACCCTTTGCGCGTAAAATTTGTGCCATGGGCGTACGCGCCAGTCGTTGGGTTACTATGCATGGGTTTGCATTCAATGTTAATACCGATTTGGGCTATTTTGATCACATTATTCCTTGTGGTATTAAAGGAAAAGGGGTAACCTCATTACAAGCTGAATTAGGAAGAGAAGTTCCTATTGTAGAAGTTCAGAGAAAATTACTTACTCATTTTAAGAATTTGTTTGAGGTGGAGTTTATTTAATGGTTTATTGTTGTTTTTTATACTAAGATTGAAGATTACAATGTTATGCAGAATTTATTTTTTTATTTGATTCTATGGTTTTTGGTAGTTGGATGTAAATCAACTTTAGGGTCTAAAAAATTAATTACAGTAAATGGTGCAATACCAATAAAAAAAATTGGGGTTACTTTGGTGCATGAACATATAATGGTTGATTGGATTGGCGCCGATAGTACTGGTCAACACCGTTGGAATAAAGCAGCGGTAATAAAACGCGCTATGCCTTTTTTAATTGATGCCCAAAAGAAAGGCGTAAATACCTTTTTTGATTGCACACCTGCTTATATTGGCCGTGATCCTATTCTATTAAAAAAAATATCTGAAAGCACAGGAATGCATATTGTTACTAATACGGGCTACTATGGAGCAGTTAATAACAAATTTATGCCAAAGCACGCTTTTAAGGATAGCGCTAAAGGTATTGCACAAATTTGGATTGACGAATTTGAGCATGGAATTGATGGGACAAAAATAATTCCTGGGTTTATAAAAATTTCAGTAGGTGTTGAAGATACTTTGTCGCAATTGCATGCAAAAATTGTTAAGGCTGCTGCAATAGCACATAAAAAAACGGGTATGACAATTGTATCGCATACTGGTCCAGATGGTCCTGCATTTGCCCAAATGGAAATTTTAAATGAGCAAGGCGTTTCTTCTGAAGCCTTTGTTTGGACACATGCTCAAAATGGTACATTAAATGGTCAAATAAAAGCGGCAAAACAAGGTGCCTGGATTTCGCTTGATCATGTGCAGTCTGGCCCATCCGATCCGCTATCGCAAAATAAAAACACTATTAATTGGTATGTAAATCGTTTAACAGCATTAAAAAAGGAAAAACTCTTACACAAAATACTACTGTCTCACGATTCGGGTTGGTATAATGTGGGTCAGGAAAATGGAGGAAATTATCGCGGATATACCGCTATTTTTGATCATTTAATTCCTGTGCTTAAGGAAAATGGTTTCACTCGAAAAGATATAGATGTGTTGTTAATTAAAAATCCTCAGAATGCTTATGCATTAAACAAAAGGACAATTAAATAATTATAAAAGCTTTGTATAAAATGTTAAGCAGACGGGGGTAAACAAAATGTTTGACTATATTTGACCTGCATAAAAAAAGAAAGCCACTCAATTTCTTGAATGGCTTGTCTTTATTAAGCTCCCCCTCTTGGGCTCGAACCAAGGACCCTCTGATTAACAGTCAGATGCTCTAACCAACTGAGCTAAGGAGGAATGTTCAAATAGAACTATTTCAAAGTGCGAAAATTATCAGCTTTCGCGTTGCATTTCATTATTTTGATAACTCAGTAAAAAATGTTTTACCTCGTTGCGGGTGCAAATATATAACGGATTAAGGTTTCTGCAAAATATTTTTTTACTTTTTTCAATTTATTTTTAGTGAATTTACAACTTGTTATTTTACAGAAAATTACCCTTTCAGTAAATTCCAAATGTCGTTACCAAAAATAAAAACCATTAATGTTAAAATGATAAAAAAGCCAATCATTTGCCCCATTTCTAAAACGCGTTGGCTTGGTTTTCTGCCCGATATAATTTCATAAAGTAAAAACATAATATGACCACCATCCAGCGCGGGTATAGGCAAAAGATTCACAAAAGCCAACCAAACGGAAAGCGTGGCTAAAATTGTCCAAAAATAAGTGTTATTCCATGTATTAGGCATTTGTTCTACTAGACCTATAGGGCCTTTTACCTGCTTGTATGCACCTGTTTTTTTATTTAGGATTACTTTAAACTGCCTAACTTGATCGGTTAATGATTGTATGGTTTTGTTGAATCCGGCAGGGATAGCGCTAGCAATAGAATGTTTGTCCGTAATAATCAGATCCATTCTTTCAGGACTTACTCCCAAAATACTATCTTTAGGGATAAATACTTTTGTGGTCAGCGCTTGATTGTTTCTGGTGTAATTAATTTTCAAAGTATCGCCACTACTCGCTTTTATTTGATTAGCAAATTCTGACCAATAAACAGCAGGTTTGTCATTAGCCTTTGTAATGATATCTCCAACTTGCAATCCAATAGCTTCAGCAATGGTATTTTTTCCAATAAAACCCAATATTGTTTTATATCTGGCAGTTATAAAAGGAGACTGCAAATTTGAAAAAAGCAATTCTTTATTTTCATCACTTATTGATATTTGTTCCTTTTTTCCATCTCGCAATACAGTTACCTGTTCTCCAAGAATAATTTCAAGCACTGCGGCGTTCATCTTTTTTACTGATTTTCCGTCAACACTTAAAATTTTATCGCCGTTTTTAAAGCCTAAAGCAGCTCCAATTTCGTTTACTTCAATACCGTACTTTAGTTTTTCGGTAGGGACATAGCTATCGCCATTGGAGACCAAAAGACAAGTAAAAACTAGCCATGCGAGTAAAAAATTAACAATCACGCCACCAGCCATTACAATTAGTCGTTGCCATGCGGGTTTTGAACGAAACTCCCACGGTTTAGGCGGAAGAGCCATTTGTTCACGATCCATACTTTCGTCAATCATCCCAGCAATTTTTACGTAACCTCCTAAAGGCAGCCAGCCGATTCCCCAAACAGTTTCGCCTATTTTCTTTTGAAAAAGTGCAAATTTAGCGTCAAAGAATAAAAAGAATTTTTCAACTTTAATTTTAAATAATTTGGCAGGAGTGTAGTGTCCAAACTCATGTAATATAACTAAAATGGAAAGCATTAAAATTACTTGTCCAATTCTGAAAAGAAGTTCCATTAAAAAATAAATTTGAACAAAAATAAGCAAACTTACATTTTTAAGAGGGGCAAATACAAACTAATAGTAGTACAAAGTATTTATAAGATGATAAAGCAAAATTATAGTGAATAGGTAGTATTTTTGCAACCTAAACTATTTACAAATGAATATGCTTCGTTTTTTTGCGCCCTATAAAAAGTTTGGGATTTTTTTTCTGTTACTTTCAGCCGTAATTGTAGCGCTTATTTATCAGGCGCTCAAACCAAAACGCAGGCTTCGCATTTACGAACCTGATCAGGTAAATGCCATTCTGGTGGATTCGACTGTACAGGAAATACGTAAATACCATAAAATTGCCGATTTTAGATTAATTAATCAATTAGGGGATACCATAACTCAGGAGGATTACAAGGGGAAAATTTATGTAGCGGATTTCTTTTTTACTACCTGTCAGACTATCTGTCCTAAAATGACTCAAAATATGGGAAAACTTCAGCAAAAGCTTAAAAATTATCCCAATGTAAAATTGTTATCGCATACGGTCATGCCAGAAGTGGATTCGGTAGCTCAATTAAAAAAGTATGCCTTAAAAAAAGGGGTCGATCACAACAAATGGAATTTAGTCACGGGGAATAAAAAGGAATTGTATGATTTGGCACGTAAATCTTATTTGGTAGCAAAAGAGGGGGGCTTTTCTAAATACGATTTGATTCACACTGAAAATTTCGTGCTAGTTGATCAAAAAAAACGCATTCGAGGGTATTATGATGGTACGGATACAGAGGCAATGGAGCAACTTTTGGCGGATATTGAACTTTTGCTTGAAAAAGAATGAGTGAGCGTCATAGTTTTTTGCTATGATACTATTATGTATTCCCTATAGTTTCTAATTTTGTACGTCGTAATTATATTGTATTTTTGTTGTTTCAATTCAATCTAAATAAACTTTGAAGACAACTTTGGCAGAATTAAAAAGGGGGCAGTCAGCTATTATTACTATGGTTGAAACAGATGCCATCCCTTTAAAGTTGCTTGAAATGGGGTGTTTACCAGGCAACGAAGTTACCTTGCTGCAAGTAGCACCATTTTCATGCCCCATGTACCTTAATATTAATGGTTCGCATTTAGCCATTCGGAAAGAAGTAGCAAGACAAATTGAAATTGAATTAATTTAAGCACTCCACTACAGGCAATACTATGGCAAAACATATTAATGTTTCATTAATTGGTAATCCAAATACGGGAAAAACATCAGTATTTAATTTACTTACCGGATTAAATCAGCAAGTTGGTAATTATCCAGGAATTACTGTGGAGCGCAAGGCAGGGGTGTGTAAACTTCCAAGAGGGGTAAAAGCTCATATTTTAGATTTACCAGGTACCTATAGTTTAAATGCTTCATCACTAGATGAAAACGTAGTTATTGAAGTACTGTTAAATAAAAAGGACAAAGATTATCCTGACGTTGCCGTGGTAGTCAGTGATGTGGAAAATTTAAAAAGAAACCTGTTGCTGTTTACACAAATCAAAGATTTGGATATTCCCACGATATTAGTTATTAATATGGCCGATCGTATGAAGCGAAAGGGGATCAGTTTAAATATTCCTGAATTGGAAAAAACGTTAAAAACCAATGTGGTTTTAATGAGTGCTCGAAAAAAACAAGGACTTGAAGAATTAAAACAATTAATAGCTTCGTATAAAAAATTATCAATCGAGCCATGTTTAAATGCTTCAAGTATTGATAAACCGTATTTTGAAGGTTTGCAAAAAGCATTTCCTAATCAATCCTTATATAAATTGTGGTTGGTCATTACGCAAGATGTAAACTTTGCAAATATTAATAGGAATACGATTGCTGATGCTTCGGAATTTCATACAAAAAAGAAAAGCGATTTAAAGCGATTGCAGCAAAAAGAAACCATTAAAAGGTATCAGTTCATTAACGAAACTTTAAAGCAAACACAAACGATTGATGTGGGTTCTGCAACGGGTGTTCGTGCAAAATTGGATCAGTTATTAGTGCATAAAGTTTGGGGGTATCTGATCTTTTTTATTATACTCTTGTTTATATTTCAGGCTATATATGACTGGTCTGCTTATCCGCAAGATTTAATTGATAATGGTTTTGCTTGGTTAAGTGAAGCTGTAAAAGGGCAGCTACCGGCTGGGGCATTAACTAATTTAATTACCGAAGGTATTATTCCTGGATTAGGCGGCATCGTTATATTTATTCCGCAAATTGCATTTTTATTCCTGTTTATTTCCATTTTGGAAGAATCCGGATATATGAGTAGGGTGGTCTTTTTAATGGATCGCTTAATGCGGAAGTTTGGCTTAAGTGGAAAAAGTATTGTGCCGTTAATTTCAGGAACCGCTTGTGCCATACCAGCGGTAATGGCTACCCGAAATATAGAAAACTGGAAGGAACGATTAATTACAATTTTAGTAGTGCCATTTACCACTTGTTCTGCCAGGTTGCCCGTTTATTTAATTATCATTTCTTTAGTAATTCCTAAGGAGCGTGTTGCCTGGATATTTGGGTATCAAAGTTTAAGTTTGATGCTGCTGTATTTGTTGGGTTTTGTGACCGCTTTAGGGTCATCGTGGTTGTTGAGCAAATTTTTGAAAATGCCAAATAAAAGCTTTTTTGTGGTAGAAATGCCTAATTACAAATTGCCGATGTTTAAAAATGTGGCAATTAATGTGGTGGAAAAAACGAAAGCCTTCATTACGGGTGCAGGAAAGATTATTTTGGCAATATCCATTGTGCTTTGGGTGTTAGCTAGTTATGGTCCAAATGAAAAATTTTCAAATGCCAAGGAAATTATAAGTCAAAACCAACCTCAAAAATCTACAATTGAATTAGAACGCGCTATTGCTAGTCAAAAATTGGAGCATTCTTACATAGGTTATATGGGTAAAGCTATTGAACCTTTAGTGGCGCCTTTGGGTTATGATTGGAAAATTGGTATTGCATTAATAAGCTCTTTTGCTGCGCGCGAGGTTTTTGTGGGAACCCTAGCTACCATTTATAGTGTGGGGAGTGACGAGGATGAAACAATAAAAAATAGAATGGCAGCTGAAATTAATCCAGATACTGGAGTGCCATTATTTAATTTAGCAACTGGAGTTTCATTATTGTTATTTTATGCATTTGCCATGCAGTGTATGAGTACTATTGCTATTGTAAAAAAGGAAACTAACGGTTGGCGCTGGCCCATAATACAACTGTTTTTTATGAGTGGTTTGGCGTATATTTCAGCTTTTGTGGCGTATCAATTTTTAAAGTAGCGTAAGTTTTTTTGTTGACTATAGACTTATTAATGAGTTATGAATCAAATTATACAAAATATTGGAGTTTTAATGCTTTTTATAGGAGCCTTGTGTTTTTTGGTGACTAAATTTTTTTGGAAACCAGCCTTAAAAAAGAGTAAAAACAAATCCTGCGGTTCAGGAGGTTGCGGTTGTTCTTAAAATTTGAAAACTTTTTCAATGTTTTTATTGTTGGAATATTTTTTTTAAAAAAGTCAGAAGTCAGAAGTCAGAAGCCAGAAGTCAAAAAAATAATTTCAGGCTCAATACCTTATAGTTCTGTAAAAAGCCTTACATTTGCGCCCTAATTATAACTGAGGTCGCGAACCTCCAAAATTAATTTTTATGCCTGTTAAATTAAGATTACAGAGACACGGTAAAAAAGGGAAACCTTTTTACTGGATCGTTGCAGCTGATGCACGTTCAAAAAGAGATGGTAAATACCTTGAAAAATTAGGTACTTACAATCCAAATACAAATCCTGCAACTATTGATGTTGATGTTGATGGAGCTGTAAAATGGTTACAGAATGGTGCACAACCAACTGATACTGCAAAAAACATTCTTTCATATAAAGGTGTGCTTTTGAAAAATCACCTTGCTGGTGGAATTAAAAAAGGTGCTTTGACGCAAGAGCAAGCGGATGCAAAATTTGAAGCTTGGATTGCTGAAAAAGAAGGATCAATAACTGCTAAAAAAGACGGTTTAGCTAAAGATGCAGCAGATGCAAAAGCAAAAGCTTTAGAAGCAGAAAAAGAAGTTAACGCTAAGCGTGAAGCTGAGGCAACGGCAGCAGTTGCTGAAGCAGAAGCAGCGGAGGCAGCAGCAAAAGCTGAGGCGGAAGCAGCAGAAGCTACCGAAGAAACAGCTAACGAAGAAGAGTAATTCTTTTAATTTACAAGGATGCAAAAAGAAGCATGTTTCTATTTAGGCAAAATTGTAAGTAAGTTTAGCTTCAAGGGAGAAGTACTAGTTAAATTAGATACGGACACTCCTGAGATTTATCAAGAAATGGAATCAGTTTTTGTTGAATACAACAAAAATTTGGTTCCATTTTTTATTGAAAAGGCTCGGTTGCATAAATCAGATTTACTACGTGTCAAATTTGAAGATGTAGATACGGAAGAGGATGCTGATGACTTAATGAAAGCAGCCTTATACTTGCCTTTGGATTTATTGCCTGAGTTAGCTGATGATCAGTTTTACTTTCATGAAATCATTGGCTACCAGGTGGAAGATCTTGCCAAAGGAAAAATAGGCAAAATTACTGCCATAAATGATACAACTGCACAAGCGTTATTTGAAATTGATTACAATGGGAAACAAATTCTCATTCCCATGAATGATAGTTTTATCCATAAATTAGATAAGGACAGTCAATTACTCATTGTAGACACTCCCGAAGGTCTGATAGACTTATATTTATAATTTTTGTGTATAAGCCGCAAAAGGTATATTTATATTAGTTATTGCTCTACCTTTTAATTTTTTGTTTTTGTAAGTAAATAATGGACAAAAAATTTTGTTTGTACATTATTTAGTAAAACCCAATGATTTAAAATAACTTATGTCTGCACCTTTTAAATTTAAAGAGTTTACCGTAGCACAGGATAAATGTGCTATGAAAATTGGTACGGACGGGGTGCTTTTGGGAGCATGGGCAATGCCTAAGGCTTCTCCATTTAATGTGTTGGACGTTGGTGCAGGCACAGGAGTTATTGCTTTAATGATGGCACAACGGTTTACTGATGCAGATGTTGATGCTGTGGAAATTGACGCAGATGCCTACGAACAGGCAATGACAAATTTTGAAAATTCTCCTTGGGGTGATCGTATGTTTTGTTACCATGCTTCGTTTCAGGAGTTTTTCCAGGAAATGGAGGAACCTTATGACTTCATTATAAGCAATCCGCCTTATTTTGAAGCCTCGCAAAAGTCGCCTGATGATAAACGAAATACAGCTCGTTTTGAAGATGCTTTGCCATTTGAGCATTTGCTCTACGGAGCGTCCAAACTACTTGCTGACACTGGAGTTTTTGCCTTAATTATTCCATATAATCAAGAAGCGTTAGTAATTGAAATCGCAAAAAAAATGCGTTTAGTGCCCGTTAAAATTACTCATGTCAAAGGGAATGCAGCAGCGCCAATTAAACGCAGTTTAATTGTTTTTTCTTTTAAAATGGAGGAGGAAAAAGCGGAAAGAAATGAGTTAATAATTGAAAAGGAAAGACACGTTTATACCGATGATTATGTTAAATTAGTACAGGATTTTTATTTAAAGATGTAAACGAGTGCTATGCAAAAAATCGGTCATAGGGGAGCTAAAGCTTTAGTGGATGAAAACACCATAGCTTCCATTGAAAAAGCTATTGAATTAGGTGTTGATGCCGTTGAAATTGATATACACAAATGCGCCACAGGGGAGTTAGTAGTAATGCACGATGAAACGGTAAAACGAACCACTAACGGAAAAGGCAAGATTGTTAATTTAAGCTTTAGTGAGTTATCTATGTTGCGTACGGAGCACATGCACAAAATACCTACGTTAGCGGAAGTGTTAATGGTTTGTCAGGGCAAGTGTAAATTACATATTGAATTAAAGGGAAAGGGTACGGCCAAGGCTGCCTGTTTTTTAATTGAAGCTACAGTAGCTCAAAATAAATGGACTTATGATCAGTTATGCGTATCAAGTTTTGATGCGAAACGTTTAAATAAAATAAAAGCCCGTAATGGTAACATTAAAGTGGGTTTAATTACGGAATCTAAAACAAGCAAAGCTTTGGCTGTTGCAGTAAACAACAACTACGATAATATTTACATTTTTCACGAAAAGTTAAGAAGCCGATTCGTGCGTATGGCGAAGCAAAAAAACTTAAACGTATACGCTTGGACGGTAAATAAGCCTGCCGACATAAAAAAAATGCAAGCTTTGGAAATAAGTGGTATTATTTCGGATAATCCTGATTTATTATAAAAATTTCTAGAGTAATGAAAAGCTACGATGTTGTTGTTATAGGTGGTGGTGCTGCAGGTTTTTTTACAGCAATTAACGTGGCATTTTTAAATCCTAATCTTTCAGTAGTAATCCTGGAGCGTGCTAAAAATGTGCTTCAAAAAGTACGTATTTCAGGCGGAGGACGTTGTAATGTAACCCATGCCGAATTTATTCCCAATGAGTTGGCTAAAAATTACCCTCGGGGGGAGAAGGAATTACGCGGACCGTTTCATAGCTTTATGACAGGCGATACCATGGAATGGTTTGAACAGCGAGGTGTGCCGTTAAAAATTGAAGATGACGGGCGTATTTTTCCAGCATCCAACTCCTCAGCATCTATTATTGACTGTTTTCTAGCGGAAGCTCATAAATTAGGCATCGAAATTCAAAAACAGCAGCTAGTGACTAATTTTAAGCCGATAACTGCGGGTTGGGAAATTGCCACTAAAACAGTAAAAATTTATGCGAAAAAATTAGTTGTAGCTACAGGCAGTCAAACTAAAATATGGAAACATTTGAGTGGTTTGGGTGTTAAAACTATACCTCCTGTACCTTCCTTGTTTACCTTTAATTCAAATGATCATCGAATTGCCTCCATACCCGGGGTGGCTGTTCAGGTATCAGCTTCGGTAAATACTACTAAATTAAAAACAGAAGGTCCTTTACTAATCACCCATTGGGGATTCAGTGGCCCCGCCATTTTAAAACTTTCTGCATGGGGAGCGCGAACTTTGCATGAGTTGGATTATCAATTCGATTTGCTAGTCAATTGGACCAAATTTGAAAGTTTTGAGTCCTGTCATCCTTTTTTAAAAGAGGTGAAAGAAGATAATCCTAAGCAACTAGTGGTAAAAAAACCATTGTATGAATTACCAAAGCGATTGTGGGTGCAATTAGTATTAGCAAGCGGAATTTTTGAAAATCAGCGATGGGCTGATGTAAACAAAAAGCAACTGACAGCGTTAACAAATCAATTGGTGCGTGCTACTTTTCTTATTAATGGGAAAAGTGCTTTTAAAGATGAATTTGTTACTGCTGGTGGTGTGGATTTAAAGGAAATAAACTTTAAAAATTACCAATGTAACAAATTACAAAATTGTTATTTGGTAGGTGAGGTGCTTAATGTTGACGCCATTACAGGTGGCTTTAATTTTCAAAATGCATGGACAGGGGGATATATTGCAGCCCATTCCATAGTTAAGGAATTGTCTTAGTTAGTGCTTGTTTAGGTGTTTAAATTAATGCCTGCAAAAACCTTTCCATGAAATTTCAATGGCTTGTTTTATATGGCGTTCCTCAAGGTCAACTAGGTCGTTTTCATGAATTTTAACAATACTGACAACGCTACCAAAAAACAGTTCTTGCATTACAAGGGTGTTAAATTGCCGGAAAGTTTTCTCTTGAATTCTCTTTCTAAAAAACTGTTCAATATCGGCATAATATACCCTTGTTTTCTCCTTTAATCTTAAAGGAATTTCAGGTGAACGCCCAATTTGTTCCGAAAAAATAAAAGCCAACGGATTGTCAATAAAATAGTGGTACAAATTTAACCACATTATTTGGTACTTTTTTCTGCCATCTTCTGTGTTTTCGGTATTACGCATAATTACGGTACCAAAATCTTCAGTAAGAATGGTGTATAACTCTTCAATTATTTCTTCCTTTTTCTTAAAATGATGATAAAGGGTGCCTTTAGCAACATCGGCAGCTTTAATAATATCAGTTAAGGAAGTATTTTCAATTCCTTTTGTTGTAATTAATTCTAAAGTAACTTGGAGGATAAGTGATTTTTTGTTCAAATCTAAATTAATTTAATTGCCATATACTAAAATTCAACACTGAGGCGAAAGCTACCCATATTATATATGGAATAAGCAAGTAGGCGGCATTCGTATTTACTATTTTAAACCATTTGTAGGTAAAAAGTAGTAAAACCAATAATCCTATAATTACTAAAAGCGCCCCGAAAATTTCGTTGAGTCCAAAAAACACTAAAGACCATGAAATATTTAGTATTAATTGAAATCCAAAATGATATAACGCAGTTTTAACCCATTTATGATAAAACCCGTGATTCCAAATTTTACCAGCAGCTATTCCCATAAGAATATACAGTACTGTCCATACCGGACCGAATACATAATTTGGGGGGTTAAATGATGGTTTGATTAGTGTTGGATACCACGTGTTTACTGATGTTTGAGTGGCTGCGGCTCCAATAGCTCCCGCTACGAGACAAACGACAACCGAGATGATAATTTTTATTGTTTTTTTATTCATTTTTTTAACACTGCTTGTCTAAAATACTATTTTTTTTGAAAAGCATTTTAAATATCGGTTAATCAAAAGCTATATTTGTTCAAAATTTTATTTTGAGTACAACATACAAGTCCATCGGTTCTTCATACAACAAAAAACAAGGTAAAGTAGCTTTTGCTGCACCAAGTAATATTGCTTTGGTTAAATACTGGGGGAAACGTCCTGTGCAACTTCCCGAAAATGCCTCGTTGAGTTTTACATTGAATGTATGCAGAACGGAAACAGCCATTGCTTATAAAAAAAGAGCGGTCTCAGGAAATGACTTTTCAATTACATTCTTATTCGAAGGTGCTCCAAAACCTAGTTTTGTACCTAAAATTCATACGTTTTTTGAGCGCATAGCACCTTATTGTTTGTTTTTAAAAGATTTTGAATTTATTATCGATAGTAAAAATACCTTTCCGCATAGTAGCGGTATAGCTTCGTCAGCTAGTGGAATGAGTGCTTTAGCTATGTGTTTGGTTGAAATAGAGTGTGAACTGGGTGGTTTGCTTAGCGCAGTAGAAAGAAAAGAAAAAGCTTCATTTTTAGCACGTTTGGGGTCGGGAAGCGCATGCCGAAGTATTGAAGGACCTGTAACTATTTGGGGGAAACATCAAATAATAAACAAGTCCAGCAATGAGTTTGCTGTACCATTTGAAGGAGAATTACATCCAATTTTTAGAAATTACCAAGATACAGTTTTGCTGATTGATAAAGGTGAAAAGCAAGTAAGCAGTACAGTTGGGCATAATTTGATGTACGGTCATCCATTTGCAAAAGCAAGGTTTGAACAGGCTAATGCTAATTTAGAAAAACTGAACGCGGTATTGCAAAACGGTGATATGGATCAGTTTATTGAAATAGTAGAAAGCGAAGCGCTTACTTTGCATGCTATGATGATGACTTCATTACCTTATTTTATTTTAATGAAGTCGAATACCTTAGAAGTTATAAATGCGATTTGGAATTACCGTAAAGCTTCCGAAATACCCGTATGTTTTACTTTGGATGCAGGAGCAAATGTACACGTGCTGTATCCTGAAAGACATAAAAAGGAGGTGATGGAATTCATAAACGAGGAATTGGCAGAAAAATGTCAGAATAAACAGTATATATGTGATAATCTAGGATTTGGAGCTAAAAAATTGTAATTTTGTAATTAACAAAAATTTTAAAGTTTGAAAGGGCCTTTATTTTATTCTAAAATTCTTCTTTTTGGGGAGTATGGGATTATTAAAAATTCCAAAGGGCTCTCTATTCCTTATAATTTTTATAATGGCGCTTTAAAATCAGCTACTGATTTAACGGAAAAGGCGGCAGCATCCAATAAAAGCTTATTGAAATTAGCTACTTATTTGGATGAAAATGCAAAACCTGATTTGGTGGTTTTTAATACTCCTAGGCTTTTTAAAGATATTGCTAACGGAATGTATTTTGATAGCAGTATTCCACAAGGGTATGGCGTAGGGAGTAGCGGAGCACTGGTAGCGGCTATTTATGACAAGTACGCTGAAGATAAAATTACTGTTCTTGAAAATTTAACTAGAGATAAGCTATTAAAACTTAAGCAAATTTTTTCATACATGGAATCGTTTTTCCATGGGAATAGTTCTGGTTTAGATCCTTTAAATAGCTATTTAAGTCTGCCTATATTAATCCACTCTAAGGATAATGTGGAAACGGCAGGTATTCCATCGCAAAAACAACATGAAAATAAAGGTGCTGTTTTTTTACTCGATAGTGGTGTAGTTGGAGAAACTGCCCCAATGGTCAACATTTTTATGGAAAAAATGAAGCAAGATGGTTTTCGAACTATGCTAAAAAATAAATTTGTAAAACACACGGATGCTTGTGTTGAGGATTTTTTAAGTGGCAATGTGACTTCATTATTTTCAAACATAAAGCAACTGTCTCGTACAGTTTTAGATCACTTTAAACCCATGATACCATCGCAATTCCATGCATTATGGAAACAAGGTATCGAAACCAATGATTATTACCTAAAATTATGCGGCTCAGGTGGCGGAGGTTATATTTTAGGGTTTGCTATGGATTATGAAAAAGCACAAAAAGCATTGAAAGATTATCAGTTGGAAGTGGTGTATCATTTCTAAATTATGATTATTTTTATTTTATGCAACCCCGCATAAATACATTTTAACATGCCCAACTTTTCCAGAAAAATCAAATGGTTTTTTTATAAGTCATTTAGTTTGCTTTCAGTAATACGGGGTTATAATGTGCTGGTAGTACTTTTAGCCCAGTATGTAACAAGCATTTTTATTTTATCGGGTAAAAATTCATTTAGGGCTGTGTTGTTGGACGAAAGCCTTTTTTGTATTGTTTTTGCCTCTGCTATTACTATTGCATCGGGCTACATTATCAATAATTTTTACGATAGTGAAAAGGATTTGATAAACAGGCCCCAAAAATATCAGTTAGATCGTTTAGTCAGCCAACAAACCAAATTAACCATCTATTTTATAGCCAACTTTATTGCCGTAATTATTGCTAGTTACGTTTCATTTAGAGCAGTATTGTTTTTTTCAGGCTACATTTTTGCAATTTGGTTGTACTCGCACAAGCTTAAACGATTGTTGTTTATTAAAAATATTGTAGCCACGTTTTTGGCAATTTTGCCATTTTTTGCCATTTTTTTATACTATAAAAATTACGATTCCGTAATCTTTGTACATGCTACCTTTTTAGGTTTGATTATACTTATGCGTGAATTGGTCAAAGATTTAGAAAATTTGAGGGGAGATGCTGCCGTAGGGAATAGAACAATACCAATTGTTTTTGGTGAGTCGGCATCAAAAAAAATATTAGTAGGGTTAGCTATAGCTTCAATTGGTACTGCAATGTCATTGGTATATATTTTTCCATTAGGAAAGATGTATTATTTTTTTTGGATGACAGCTGTAATGCTGTTGTTGTTTGGAGTTCTTTTAAAAAAAGCCAGTACCAAAAAGCAATACGTAGTGTTGCATAATTTGCTCAAGTTTGTTATTGTTACTGGGGTATTTTGTATTA
This sequence comes from Aquimarina agarivorans, assembly GCF_000218485.1. GTDB lineage: Bacteria > Bacteroidota > Bacteroidia > Flavobacteriales > Flavobacteriaceae > Aquimarina > Aquimarina agarivorans. The sequence goes on from NZ_AFPB01000152.1 coordinate 78,127, forward strand.
CGCTTATTGAATTGTCTTGGTTAAAAAGACTGCTTTAAATGAAAGTCAAACAATTTTGGTTTTATTTGATTGTTTTTCTTTTGTGACTCAACATTTTCAAATTGGTTTAAATTAGCCATTGATACTGTTTTCAATAGTGAATTTCTCTTTTTAAGTGTTTTTTTACATGATACTTCGTACTGTAGGTAAAATTATGGTCATACATACTTCCTTGTAAAACAAAAAATTCCTAATTTATAGTTGAGTTATTTAAAATGAGATCTAGCATAACTATTAAGTCATGCAGATCTTTGTAAAAAATAAAGTAAGCGCGGGTATAATAGTCTATCTTTGCGCAAATTTTAAGTTATGAGTCAGGCTCAGAATAATCGAAACAAAAAGTCTACAGGTTTACGCAAAGGGAAAAGTGTTCAAAAAAAGAACATGGAAAAGCCGCAACAAGCCCGGCCTATAAAATCCAAAAAGCAGGCAGCACAAAGTCCGGACACCATGCGTTTGAATAAATATATTGGTAATTCGGGGATATGTACGCGTAAAGATGCGGATTTATACATTTCAACTGGGAGTGTAAAAGTAAATGGAGTAGTAGTAACTGAAATGGGTTATAAAGTAAAACTTACTGATGAAGTTCGATTTGATGGGCAGCTGATCCGACCTGTAAAAAACGCATACATATTAATCAATAAACCAAAAGGGTATACGATTGCGGCAAATACAAGCAACGAAAAAAAATCGGTATACGCATTATTACAAGCGGCTTCAAAATCGTTTTTAAAGCCGGTAGGCAAAATGGAGCGTAATAGTTCGGGGTTATTGTTGCTTTCTAATGATGATTCATTTTTAGGTAATATGAATGGCTCAGGAAGAATTCGCCAGATTTATCATGTGGAACTGGATAAAAATTTAGTACAACAAGATTTTGAAAAAATATTAGAAGGTGTACGTATCGATGATCATATTGTAAAAGTACAAGAGCTTTCGTTTGTTAGTGATGCTTCTAAACGCGAAATTGGCATACAGCTAAATTCTCAAAAAAACAGAATTGTTACCCGAATATTTGAGGCGCTAGGTTATAAAGTTAACCATTTGGATCGTGTTGTTTTTGGCGGATTGACTAAAAAAGACCTTCCTAGAGGACGTTGGAGAGAGTTGTCCAAACAAGAAGTGATTAATATGAGGATGTTGGCTTAGTTATAGCTGGAAATTTGGAACAGGATGTTGTTTCAAAGTTGTACCACTTTACTTATTGTTTAATTCAGCTTCCCGCATGGGCATGGCATCTATTTTTGTAAATAATTTTTTGGCGCTTATTACTTTGGTCTGGTTCATTTTTACACCACCATCTTAACCAATTAGTATTACGCGGAAAGGGGCTTTATTATCAATATACTTTTTATGTATTTGGTTGGCGATTACCCAGTCTGTTTTTTTGTCATCGGAATAATCTGTTATGCGATATTTGTTTTTTTGAATTTCAATTAACACTAATTTTCGTTCTATAAAATTATCCTTTAGGTTGCTAATTTCCTTTAATTGCGTCTGCGTTTGTTGGTTAATTGAGTCATTTGTAACGACTAAAAACAGTCTGTTTTTCCATTTGTAGTTATCTAAATTCAACTTTTGACTGTAAGTTTGATTGATCGTAAACAGGATAATACTATATAAAAGTACTTTTGGATTTTTCATATTAATTGTTTTAGTAATACTACCGTTTTAATCTTTAAATTGACCATTTTTTTTGAAATGAGACACTAGAGTATAGTTACGGTTGTGCTTTTAATTTTGTTTAATCATAAAACTCTTAATTTTTATTTGAGTAATTTAGAATTAGAACCAAAATAATTGATAGCAGCGTTATCTCTCAGATTTTAAAAAATGTAATCTCAAATGTACAATTCCCTTATTTTGATCTTAAAAAACTGATTGCTATTAAAGATAAGACTCTAATTTTTCTTTGTTTGTTGTAATCCATTTTTAAAAGCGCTGAAAAAAAATTCGTAAACAAAAAAGACAATCACAATAAGATATTCTAGAGCAACCAAGCTTAAATTTTCTTTAAATTCAGGATTGGAATACGCAAAATAGCTAAAAATTACGGTTAAGCTCCAAACCCAAAGGTATTTAAAATGGGTAAAGCAAGACAAAGCTAAGGGAATAGTCAAATACCAAGGGTGTACTGTGGTTGATAAAAACAGGTATGATGTAATAGCAAAAAGCATACTTTCGATTAGTACTTTGGGGTAATAATTTCTTCGCGCCAAGCTAAATATTGCAATAAATGAAATGGCTACTAAGGGTAAAATTTTTCCTGCTTTAGCAATAATATTCCAACCAACAATTTTGTAACCTATCCAACGTACAATATAATAGATACTGGCATTAAATTCAAAATTCTGAAACCATAAACTGATAGTTTTACTAAAATTAGCTACAAATTGACTGGACAAAAAGGGAGCAAATAATACTAAATTGGTGCCAATCACCAATAAACAAAATAACAAGTAATTTAAAATATCTTTTTTTTAGTTTGTACCCATTTTTTTGAGCTAAATAGGTGAGGAATAAAAAATAGAGCAAACACAGGTAAAAATAATAACGTAATTAATTTTACACTTATAGAAAGCCCTAATGCCACAGCGGCAATTATCCATTTTTTTTTGAATAAAAAATATAAGCTAAGAACTAAAAAGAAGGTCATAACGGCTTCAAAATGCAGGTTGCCTGTCAGTTCAATAATAACAAAGGGATTTAAGATATACAGGAAAATGTTTTTAACAGGGAGTTGTAGTTGTTTAATTATTTTTTTTCCAAAATAAAGAATCCCAATATCAGCTAAAATTATTTGAATACGCATACTAATTACACTGATGAGTATGGATTTACTTCCAAAAATGGCAGCTATAACGTAACAAAGTTGACTAAAAGGAGGGTAGTTAGTATAGTGGCTGGCATTAAGTTCTCCCATGCCTGTTACTAGTTTTTGAGCTTGATTTACAATAGGGTTACTTTGCGCTATTAAATTTTTTGGGGTATATAAATACGGATTGAATCCCTTTAATAGCATGCGTCCGTCCCAAATAAAACGGTAGAAATCCTGTGAAAGTTCTGGGATTTCAAATAGCATCAGCATTCTAAATAAAATGGCTATTGTGGTTAATTGCTTTACCGAAAATACAGCATGTTGGATTAAATAATAGCTACAAGCAAATAGGCTGATCCAACAAGTTGCCAGTGTAATAAAATTTGTTCTTGGTAAAAAGTAGCTTACGTAAATATAAAGTAGGCAACTACATAATAGTACAAAAAGGGAAATGCTCCATTTTGCAGTCCATTTCATTATACTTTTGATAAAATGGATTTAAAGAAAACAAAAGCAAAACCAAAAAATAGCATGGTATGAAAAATAACCAAACCAAAATCCTGAAGCTGATATCCGCTGTACAATGCAAAAGCAAAATAACACATTAAAAAAGCTTCAATTATGGTGTTTGTTGATAAATTTTTGTTGATGTATTTATTGTCCTTCCAGGAATCGCTTAAATTTTTCATATTGAATTTAGGAGTACGCACAAATTCACTTCGTTTTCCCAAATGCCCTTCTAGTACGGCAACACTATTATGTACTGAAAAACCCATGGCTACTGAAAAGAAAGTAAAAAACATTTTGATATACGATAAAAAGTTTTTAGCTCCAGATCCATGAATTTCTTTGTAAGTAACCCAATAACACGTAAAAAATATAACCGTACTTAAAGCAAAAAATCCAATAAGGTTAAAATACCAGCTAAACATGGGATTACTGTTTTTAATATAAAGTATAGGCACGCTCATAACGGCAACAAAAAGTACCAACAAAAACATGGAGCTATTCAATAAGTGGAAAAAACTGTGCACTTTAGTGCTAAACGAAAGTTCTTTATTGGCCAATACAGATTTAAAGGTTTTTTTAAAGTTTTCAGCAGCACCCTTATTCCAACGGAATTGTTGCGATCGTGCTGCACTTATTACTACAGGGAGTTCGGCAGGAGTTTCTACTTGTTCTAAATACTTAAATTCCCATTTTTTCAGTTGTGCACGGTAGCTTAAATCTAAATCTTCGGTAAGGGTATCGCCTTGCCAGTTGCCTGCATCAAGTATGCATGATTTACGCCAAATACCTGCGGTACCATTAAAATTAATAAAGTGTTTTTTTATGTTTCTACCTACTTGTTCCATGGTAAAATGGAAATCCAGAGCAAAGGCTTGTATTTTAGTAAGTACTGAATAATCTCGATTAATATGTCCCCAACGTGTCTGAACCACGCCAATTTTAGGATTTTTAAAATGCGGAACAGTTTGTTTTAACCAGTCAGGTTTAGGTAAAAAGTCGGCGTCAAAAATGGCAATAAACTCACCCTTGGCTTCACAAAGTCCTTCTTTTAGTGCGCCTGCTTTAAAACCAGTACGATTGGTACGGTGTATGTGTACAATATCAAGTCCTTTTTCCTTTAAGGCTTTTATTTTAGAAAGTGTAGTGTTGACAGATTCATCGGTAGAGTCATCTAAAACTTGTATTTCTAATTTGTTGTTTGGATAATCCAACAGCGCAATATTATCCAACAAACGTTCCATCACGTAAAGTTCATTGTAAACAGGAAGCTGAACGGTTACGTGCGGGACTTCGTTAGGATTGGATAAGTCAAAGGTGGGGCCATCTTCTTCTTGTGCTTTTTTCTTCGCTTTCAAATATGCAAAAAGTAAGTTTAGTTGTGCCAAACTGTACAAAAAGATAAATATTAAGGCGATAGTGTATGTAATTACAATTGCCAAGTCCATATGTTAAAAACTGTATTTAAAAATCCAACTTAGTATTTTAATGCCTGCAAATATAGCACCTTTAATTGTGCCACTCACTTTTGAAACGCCAATTCGTTTTTTATAGTGCACAGGTATTTCGGTATAGGTTAGTTTATGTTTCAATGCTTTTAGTTGCATTTCAACAGTCCAACCATAAGTTTTGTCTTCCATTTCAAGTAAAACTAACTTATCATATTTAATTGCTCTAAACGGTCCAAGGTCAGTAAAAGTTGATTTGAAAAGTAAGCGCATTAAAAAAGTAGCTAACCAATTACCAAACCGTTGCGGAAAGGTCATTGATCCTTTTTCGCGATACTCAGCAACTCTGGCACCAATAACAAAATCAATATCTTTGGTTAATATAGGATCTAAAATATTGATCATTTCTTGCGGGTAGTCACTGTAGTCACCATCTAAAAAAACAATGATGTCTGGAGTTGTTTTGCTTGCAGCTATACATTTAAGACCGCGTAAACAAGCGTTTCCGTAACCTTTATTAGGTTCATCTAAAACTGTTGCGCCAGCAAGTTTAGCTACTTTGGCAGTATTATCCGTAGAGCCATTATTGACAACAATTATTTCGGAAACAATATTGGGAATTTCAGCAATTACTTTAGGAAGTGAATCTTCCTCGTTAATTGCAGGAATAATAACTTTTATTTGGGAGTACTTCAAAATGAAAAATGAGGGTTATCGCGCTTAAAACTACTTATACTGGTCCATTGTTTTGAAAAAACATCATTTTTATATTTACAAGCTTTAACCAATTTTCCATTTTTATATACCAAACAAAAACGTGTTATACCATCTTTTTGGTATAAACACTTTTCTTTATCATAATCGTTTACATTATAAAAAATCCACCATTTTGTTGTTTTTCCGTTATTAAAATGCCCTTCTTTTGCTGTTTTTCCATTTGAATTGTAATAAAACCAGTAACCATCCTTGCTATTATTAGTGTAATTACCTTTTGATTTTATATTGCCATTTTCATGAAAATAATGCCAATAATCCATTTTTTTAGAATTCATCATCCATCCTTCAGCTTTTTTACTGCCAGAAGGAAAACTTTCAGAAACAAATATTTTTCCATCACTAAAACTAGCGAAAGAAATTGTAGCTAAGAGTAGTATAATTATTAAGCGCATTTTGAATAATGATTTGTAGGAGTGTTGTCGGTACCATAAGATAAACTTAACAAGAAAATTTATATTTTTCTGAAAATTACCATAAAAATATAAGTTGCCTTTGTTTATCGATAAATCATCATTACTAACGAGCTTTTTATCGGTTTTGTGTAAAAATAAAAATAGTAAATTAATTAGTTTCTATTTGATTTTCAATTTCTTGGAGTAGTGGTTTAACGGTGTTATCAGGTAAGTCGCTGATTTTAATGTACATTAATCCATCAACAGCATTGTTAAACAAAGGATCTACATTAAAAGCAATTACTTTTGCGTTTTGTTTAACATACTTTTTTAATAATACAGGAATCCGAAGTCCGTCAGGTTCTATATCAGCAATAATTTCCTCGAGTTGTTTGAGGTTCTTTTTTGATTCATCAAAAACGAATCCTTTGTCAGGATCAGTTAGCGTTACTTTGTATTCTTTTTTGGGTTTTACAAACTGTGCAATTATTGGGTCGTAGTAATTGGATTTCATAAACTCAACCATTAATGACATGGAAAATGAACTAAATTTATCACTAATAGTAACGCCTCCAATTAAAAAATTGTGATTGGGAAATTTTAGGGTGCAATGCATAATACCTTTCCATAAAAGAAATAAAGGCAGCGGTTGTTTTTGATATTCATTTCTTATAAAAGACCTTCCCATTTCAATGGAATTTTCCAGCATAGGGTATAACTCAGGTTCAAACCGAAATAGACTATGTAAATAAAACCCTTTAATGCCATAGTTGGTCATAATCTCGTTACCAAATCCCATGCGGTAAGCTCCAATAATATCTTGATTTTTTGTATCCCAAAGAAAAAGGTGTCTGTAGTAATTGTCGTATTTGTCTAAATCAACTGACTGGTTTGTGCCTTCGCCGATAGTTCGGTAAGTAATTTCACGCAATCGGCCAATTTCAGTGAGTATGTTGGGAATGTCTTTTTTTTGAGCCAAAAATAACTCAAATGATTGGGTTTTAAATAGGCTTAGCTTTTTAGCGATACAGTTATCAATTTCTTCAACGAGAATTTTTTTGCTGATAGGATCAATAATATTCTTAATTTTTTTTAAAGATGCTTTTTTTGGAAGTTTATCGGCAAGCCGAGTTTTGTCAAAGGATTTGGCTAGCAGGTATGTTTTTTTTCGTAGAAAGGCTTTGTATTCAAAAATGTCCGTGTATTGTTGCTGTTTTTTTACGCTGATTGGTTTTCCTATACGTATTTGGATGATTTTATTTTTTTGACTAAATAATTCGCTAGGTAATTTTGCACTTTGTAATAATGGATGTATTGCCGCCAAACGATAAAAAAGTTTGCTGTTTTTTCCGTGAAAATAAAAGGGTACTACAGGTACTTTAGCTCTTCGGATTAGCCGCATTACACCATCATTCCAGGGCTTATCAATGTAATAATCTCCTTTTTTAATGTTGCTTACTTCTCCAGCAGGGAAAACACCAAAAGGTTTGCCTTCTTTTAAATGAAAAATAGCTTCTTTGAGTCCGCCAATACTCGATTTTTTATTTTGATGGTTTTCAAAAGGGTTTACAGCTATAATGGCTTCAGATAAAGGGTCAAAGCGTTGTAATAAAAAATTGGCAATGGCTTTGTAGTCGGGTCTTTTTTTGTGCAGTGTTTTTAAAATGATTAAACCTTCGATACCGCCAAAAGGATGATTTGAAATAGTAACAAAAGGGCCATAATCAGGAATATTTTTTAAATCTTTTTTTGGGATTCGGTAGGTTATTTTATATTCTTTAAGCGTAACATCAATAAAATCCTGACAAGATAAATGCTTGTTTTTTTGGTACCTTTTATTGATTTTACTTATGCGAGTTATTTTAAGAATAGTCCAACTAATAAGGGAACCAATTGGACCAAGTTTTGTTATACGTAATAATTTTGATAGATCGTTTACAGCGACTAAACTCATTTTGGGTATTTAAATATGTAAATACTACCAAAAGTAAGTTGAGTACTTTATGATTATGTTAATTGAAACTTATTGTTTGGTTACAATTTGATAAGTTTCTGTTCCTAACTGCTTCAATAGTATAGTTTTATCTTTTTCTAAGCCTTCAGCAGCGGCTTGGTCAAAATGTCTGATAGTGTATAGGGATACATTTTCTTCAAAGCTTACATCAAATTTTGCTCTTAGTTCGGCAATTAAGTCTTGTAAATGTCCAAACTTATTGTTTACACATACAGAAAAGCTAATGGCTGTATTTTGGATTAAATCAACTTTAACTTGATACTTGTGGAAGAGGCTAAAAATTTCACTAATATTTTCTTCAACAATAAATGAAAAATCTAAAGAGGAAAGCGAAATTAATACTTGGTTCTTTTTTACTATAAAACATGGAATGAAAGGCTCTAGCGTTTGACCTTTACTTACCGATGTGCCCACATTTTCAGGATTGATAAAGGATTTTACATACAAAGGAATTTCTTTTTGTTGTAATGGTTGTAATGTTTTTGGATGTATTACCGAAGCACCATAAAAAGCTAATTCAATAGCCTCTTCGTATGAAATTTGATTCAATAATTTTGTATTTTTAAACACGCGTGGATCACCGTTTAGTACACCGTCTACATCTTTCCAAATGCTGACGCTTTCTGCGTTTAAGCAATAGGCAAAAATAGCGGCAGAGTAGTCACTTCCTTCGCGCCCCAGCGTTGTAGTAAAATTATTAGTGTCTGCGCCAATAAATCCTTGCGTTATGCTCAGGTTTTGTTTGTTAACAGTGCTTGAGATTGCTTGTTGCGTGGCTTCCCAATCCACTTTTGCATCTCGGTAGGTGCTATTTGTTTTTACCAGTGTGCGCGCATCAAGCCAATCATTATCAAACCCTTTTAGAGTAAGAAATTCACTTAAAATTGTTGTTGAAATAATTTCGCCGTAACTTACCACTTGGTCATAAATGTAATCGTATTTAGGAGACTTATTGCGTTCTAAAAAGGTTTTAAGATCATCAAAAATGGCACTAATTTTAGCAAAAATTGGGTGCTGTTCACTTTTAAATAGGTCGGTTAAAATACCAGTGTGTGCATCCTTTAAAGTTTTAATGCTATTGGAAAGTTCTGGATTTTTATCGCGATATTGCTCAATAACAACTTCCAAAGCATTGGTTGTTTTTCCCATTGCTGAAACTACAACAAGGGTATTTTTATGCCCCACTTTTTGTAGTACACTAACTACATTTTCAACACCTGCAGCATCTTTTACGGATGCTCCTCCAAATTTAAATACTCTCATTTTAACGATTACCTATTTTTTGGCTCAATAGTTGCCTTAAAAAAATTAATTGCAAATTTAAGCAACTTCAATTAATTGGTGAAACTTTACATAAGGATTTAAAGTTACTGATCTATATGTAAGAAAATGCTATCTTTACGTAGTAGTAGCCAACAACGAATCCAATATATATCATGTCTAAAAATACTATTGAAACTGATACTCCCCCAAATGGAAAACTCGATGCGGGATCAAAAATTGAAGCTATTAAAAATTTAATTTTTGGAGAAAATATTCAAGCTTACGATTCTGAATTTGATGCTCTTAAAAAAGAAATTCTTTTAAAAAGAAATGAGCTTAAAGATTTTATAGATGAAACACGCCAAGAGTTAAATGGCTTGATTGATAATTTAAGTACGGATTTAAATATCCGAATTACTGAATTAGAAACAACAATAGCTGATAAAGCGGAAGACTTAGAAGCAAAAAAAGTCGATAAAAAGACTCTTGGCGCACTTTTGGTAAAGTTGGGAAATCAAATTAGTGAGTAATCAATAATTGATTGCAATGGAGCAAAATGAGCGACTCGAACTTTTAAAGAAAATTTTACTTACGGAGGAAAAAGAGGTTACTAACTCTCTTATAGCTCAGGTGGAGCAACTTTCCAATACACTAAATCAATCATCGGAATTGGCAGCAAAAGTAGATCCGCTGATTGATAAAAAAATTAATCAATTGATTGCGGAAATGCCTAAGCAACTATCGCCAGTAATAACGAGTGCGCTTAAAACAGAAATTAAAAATTCGCAAGATGCTGTAGTTGAAGCTTTATTTCCCATCATTGGAAAAATGATAAAAAAGTATATTGCTAATGAAATGAGATTGCTAAATGATCGAATAAATACTCAGTTGAAAAAAGCATTTTCATTCAAAAACTTTTTTAGGAGCAAGCTAGGAAAAAAGAATATGGCCAATGAAATTATTGTAAACTCAAATCAGGCCAGTGTTTTACAAATTTTTATTGTTGAAAAAGAATCGGGGATATTAGTAGCAAAATATGCAAAAGAAGAGTTTGATACAATGGATGACGAATTAATTGCAGGGATGCTAACAGCAATTAAAAGTTTTGTAGAAGACGCCTTTAAGCTTGGAGGTCAAAGTTTGGAAACGATTGTTTATGAGTTATATACATTACATATTCAAAATTTTTACAATTATTATGTTGCTGCAGTAGTGAGTGGTACTTATACTAACGAATTTAAGGATGCTTTAGAAGACAAGATCCTTGATTTTGCGGAAAAGGGAATTTCAAAAGAAGATATAAATAACAGTAGTGTATTTTCAACACGTTTAAAAACATATTTTAGTGAACAAATTATCTAAAAAAATAGCCTTAGTAGGCGCCTTTGGAGTGGGTAAAACTTCATTATTTCGCCGATTTATTGATGATGCCTTTTCGGAAGATTATAAATCCACTTTAGGAGTTCAAATTCAAAAAAAAGTAATTGCTATGGATAATGGAACCACATTATCTATGATTTTATGGGACACAGAAGGTCATGAAGAAATTTCCGAAAGCAGAAGCGCTTATTTGTTGGGCTCTCACGCTTTTGTGTATGTTTTTGATTTGACTAGAATTGATACTTATAAAAATATCAATAAACAAATTGATTTTTTGAAAAAAAGCTACCCTAATGTTTTAATTAAAATTGTTGGAAATAAAATAGATACGGTTGCTTTAAAAAAAGTACAAGAAAGTTTGGAAGAACATCAAGTAAATTATGATTGTTTAACAAGTGCTAAAACAGGTGAAAATGTTCCAGAATTATTTGTGGATATCGCCGTTGATTTAACAAATTAGGATCAAAAAAATGGGCGATTCAAACAAAAGAAAATTCAACGATAAGGTTCAGTTAATTACCTGTAATCATACTGGGGTAGTGTCGTTTAGTGATGCTAATTTATTTACAAGTGTAAGTGAAGGAGATAGTATTTATGATTTACATCCTTTTTTTGAAATAGTCAAAGGATTACAGCAAACGTACTCGCCAAATGATAACGAATTTAGTTTTCCATGCGTGCATTTAGCTATAGGTAGTGTTACAGAGGAACGAATTTGTGATATCAATGTCACTATTGAATTATCTGAAATACATGTGGTTATATTTGATTATTCGGCAGCTTACAAGAAATTAAATAAAATTTCGCAAGAACGAAATGAATCCATAATCCGAAATCAGGAGTTGGAATTTTCGAATAAATTATTACTTGAAAAAGAGTCTTTCAAAAATGATTTTATAGCAAATATTAACCATGAGGTAAGTACGCCCATTACATCAATTAAAGGTTTTTTGGATTTACTTAAAAAAACGGATTTAAGTTATGAGCAAGAAGAGTTAATTCAAATTATCATTCGCGAAAGTGAATATTTGGAACGTATTTTTGGGGATATGCTTGATCTTTCTAAAATTGAGACAGGAAGTTTTCAATTATTAGAAGAACCATTCGATCTTATAGAATTGATTGACTCTATTGTGGATTCCTATAAACATATTGCTGAAGAAAATGCGCTTGAATTTGAAGTGAATATCGATAGTAAGCTTAATGCTCAGATGGTGGGTGATAAAACCCGGATTTATCAAATAGTAAACAATTTACTGAATAACTCCTTTAAATATACAGAAGAAGGCTTTGTAAAGTTCAAGGTTTCTAAAATAGGAGGTAAATACAAAAAGCAAATTGTTCAATTTGAGGTAGAAGATTCAGGTATTGGAGTGGATAAAGAACATCAGGCATCCATGTTCGAGGCCTTTGTACAGCACAACGATAAAGGCGAGGGTTCTGGTTTAGGATTACATGTGGTTAAAAACCTTGTGCACCTTATGAAAGGAAAAATAGCTGTTGAAAGTGAGTTAGGTAAAGGAACCAAATTTGTATTAGATATCAGGCTGCGTCATAATTTAGGAACTAATGAAAAAGAAAGTACACCGATACCTAAATTAGAAATCCCTAAGTCAGGTAGATATAGAGTGTTGGTAGTAGAAAATAAAAGAAGCACACAATACTTAATTACACGTTTACTGCTTAATCAAGGTTGCTTTTTTGTTGATGTAGTTTCTACCGCCGAAGAAGCCATAAAAGCAATAGAGCACCGTACGTATGATTTACTTATTTTGGATATTAAATTAGGAGCTATGTCAGGCTTTGATTTAGCAGTAAAAATTAGAAAAGAGTATTCTGACGAATTTATTAAGGATGTTCCAATATTAGGAATATCAGCAATTAAAACATTAAACATTGAAAATTTATGCGCTATCAATGGTATTGATTCTTTTTTGGCTAAACCATTTTCAGAGGAATTGTTGATGGGGAAAATAACTAAGCTTTTCAAACGAAAAGGGAAAGTAATGGGGTAATAACCAAAAAAGAGAGGCTGTAAAGCCTCTCAAAGTTGAAATATGATATGTTAGTCGAAGGGTTATTTTATGTGAATAATTTTAGATTTTTTGCTACTGGGGGTAACTATTTCAATGACATACAACCCAGGATTAATATCAGAAACATTTATGGCAGAATTTTGTATGACACTATAGTGCTTTGTTTTAATTTGTTTTCCGTAAAGATCATAAATTTTTAATAGTGTATTGCTCAATTCATAGGTGCTTTTAAAAATTATTTGATTACTGTTAAATGCTGAATATATAGAAAAAGAATTTTCATCAAGAAGTTTAGCAGCTGTACCAGTAGGTATTGTACCCCAAACTAAATTACCATTTTGGTACAAGGTTGTTTTGTCATGTGGCGTATAATTTATTTTATTACTATCGTAAGAATAGTCATCAACTTCATTAAAATTACTCCAATTTGTTTTTGAAAAGCGTGTTTGTATATTGCCAGAACTTGAGTTAGGAGCAAGTAATCCAGCATTGGAATTAAAGGTAACTTCCAAATAATCCATTCCATTGGCTGTGCCAAAAGTTCCTTGGACATTTCCAGTACCCAATTGTGCCCAATCGCACCAAAAATTAAGATCGTTATTGTCTTCGGAGGTGAACCAGTACCGAATGGCTAGGTCGTCGTAAGCGATTGCGGTGGATCCATTGTTTACAATTTGAAAATGTGGATTTATGGCATTGTCAGTAGCATTAGCCACACCGTTTCGGTAATTTATTGAAAGGTTATTTTCAACTGGAATAGGAGCAGTAATAGTAATTTGTATTGATTCCGTTAAAGAATTTGTGGGGCCTGTGGCTGTAACAGTTACATTATAAGTGTTTACTTCTGTAAAGGTAGCTTGTGTAGAAGCTTCGGAAGCAGTAGTTCCATTATCAAAATCCCAAGAGTAACTCACATCAAAATTTCTTGTAGTTGTTATGATAGCATCAAAATTAATTGTGGATGTAGTAGTTCCTTCAATTGCACTGGGTACTATAATTAATGATAGTATTTCAGGAGCCGCACAAGGTGTAGCCAGTGCTTCAAATTGTTGAGTTGTAGAATTAGTTAATTCGCCATCTGAAACGGTAAGTGTTACAGTTGCAGAATCAAGGTTAGCATAATTATGAGAAACATTTAAGCCAGTGGCAGTAGTGCCATCACCTAAATCCCATGAATAAGTAAGAGTGTCTCCATCTGGGTCAGAGGAGCTACTAGCACTAAATGATCCTATATTTCCTCCAGTTTCGCAAGGAATCGTAATACCACCAAAAAAACTAGCTATTGGCGCTCGATTAGGCGAAGGTGTTCTGTTGATTACGTTAGGAATTAAAGGAGCAAAATGAGGTGAAAGTACATCCATTTTCCATTGATTAACACTTAGCCAATCATCTTGTAAAATACCTCCAGTATCCCCCGAATTAGGATTCATGGTCCAAAATGTCCAAGAATAGATATCCCCCATAAAATCCATGAATTCTGTAAACCAAGTAAAAGCAATACCGTTAAATGCATCTTGGTTTTTTATACCAAACTCGCCAATAAAAATAGGGGATGCGTTATTTTTATATAAGTAATGAAAATGTTCTTCCCAAAGACCAGGCATATTATTAGGAAAGTTGTTTGCATTAAACCAGTCTTGTTCCGAAACTTCAGGGCCGTATTCGTGTGCTGAATATACTAGCTTTTGCTGATTGGATAATTGAATTGGATATTTTTCAGCACCCTTGAGCTGTCCTCCCCACCAGTAGGAATCTCCTTCAAACTCACCCACACCTTCTATAATGATTAACACGTCAGGATTTACTGCTAAAACTGCATTTCCGCAACGCTCCGCTGCCTTGTTCCAGTCAGTTGCAGGGTTGCTGTTTCCCCAAGTAGATCCGTGGGGTTCGTTATTTAAATCCATAGCTACTACTGCGGATTTTCCTTTGTAACGTTCTGCTAAAAAAATCCAATCGTTAATCCATCGTTCTTCGGAATATTCAGGAGTATACCAAAAAGCTTCGTTTAAAAATCCGTCGGCAGCCCGAGAGTGATTGTCCAAAACAATTTTTATATCGTTAGCTTGGCACCAATTAACAAAAATGTCAAGTAATTCTATTGGTTTAGTTACTGTGGCTTCCTCTTCATTCATAGGAGAAATTCCAGTGTAAGGATCAGTACCATAAGAATTAATATTAATTGAAGCACCAGGATTTAACATTTCATTACACCAAGGTACCCTAATAGTATTAAATCCTAAATCTTTTATTTGTTGTAACACGCTTTTCATATCCCTGGACCAAACACCGTGCGGTCTATACAAAGCAGTTTCAAAGCCAAACCAATTTACACCAGTCAGTCTGACTTCTTTGCCAGAGATATCAAAAAGCTGATTACCTGCGGAGGTGAGGTAGTTTTGAGTTTGTGCATTAAGTTGAATAAAGGCCGTAAGAATGAGCAATAAGGTTACGAGCAAACCTTTGATTATAGCTTTCATAATAGGAGAATTTTAATTATTGTTGTTATAACATAAAGGTAATAAATGTTAATAAGTAAAACTGATATTTAGGATATAATTAACTGATTTAAAGTTATTTATGTTTAAAATTTAGTTTTAATGTGTTAATTTTTATAGTTAAAGCTTATTGAATTTTGTGTACTACTATCCTTAAACTTTTTTAAGATTTTAAAGGAGTTTTAGGATATATAAGGATTTGCAAATCAGTGCTATTTTGATTTTGTATGTTTTAAATTGTTAATTCTGCATCTGGTATTTATTTAATAAATATTTAGATTTTAAGAATTTTATCCGCCTTTTCTTTGATTTTATCTTCATTTATTTGAATGTTAGTTACCTAACTTTTAAGTAGATACAGGTTAAGCTAATTTTATTTTGAATTTAGTGACAAATAGGAAATGTGCTATCTATACTATTGGGCTCAAATAGATAAGTGTATTGGTCGCTAAATTTTCAAACTAATTTTAAAATTTAAATAATGAAAAGATTAAAAGTTATAGCAGCTAGCTTAATAGCAATTTTGGCAGTACAGTGCCAAAAAGAGGATATTAGTGAAATAAATATACCAAAAGAATCGGTAAATGATCAAATTTCATCTGAAATACTTTTTGAACTGGATAGTATGGGCTTTGATATAAGTCAAGAGGTTAAAAAAATAGATGGAGGTTATATTATAGAGAAAGATATCATTATTACTGATGAGCATATTGCGGAATCTAAAAATGAAACTACAGATGGAATAGCAAAGCAAAGGAGGTTACAAAACATTGTAAGTTGTGATAGGGCTAGGCGTATTACTGTGAGAAATAGAGTAGATGGAATCAATAGCCGCGTACGTGAGGCAATTAATAACTGGAATGCCGTAAATGGGACTTTTTTGACTTTTGCGTTAGTCAATGGTAATGCTGATGTAAATATTGTATTTACCTCCAGAAGCCCCGGAGCGGCCATTCTTCCAAGAAATGGAAGAGCAGGAAGGGAAATACAAATTGATCCAGGTGTGTATACTGGAAGTGGAGAAAGTAATGCTGTAATTCAAAGAACTATTAGACATGCTATTAGGCATGAATTAGGGCATGTTGCGGGACTTGGTCACACCAATAGAAACGACTTAAATTCCTTGCCTATAGACGGTACTCCTAATAGTGATGAAAATTCGACTATGAATTCGCCAAGTTCTATTACGAATGCTTTTCGTATATCCAGAAATAACTTAAGTGCACAAGATGGAAATGCAATGAGAAAATTGTACGGAACATTTAACAGGAATAATATTTGTCGCTAATCAAGTTTTAGTATTTCATTCTTGTAATATTATCTTTAAGTTATAACCTTATATTGAATTATGATTGTTTGTAGCTGTTATTGAGCTGTAACTTTCAAAAGTAACGATACATCATCTATTCATCACATTTAATATAAAGAGTTTACTTGAAATATAAATTTCATAGGCATCAGGAGTTTTTCTTCTGATGCTTTTTAATTTTACGTTTTCTTAAATTAAAACCATGATTGTCAAATGCCATTAGGCTAGCTTACTTTATTTTAAGCTTTCTTTTTGCTGGCATTCCACAAAAAGAAAATTCCAACAGCCATAAAAGGTATACTGAGCCATTGTCCTGTAGATAGCAATCCTAAAACACTTTCAAATCCACCTTGACTTTTCTTTACAAATTCAACTAAAAACCGTACAAAGAAAATAAGTAGCATGTAGGTACCAAACATAAAGCCAGCTTGCTCTTTTTTATCGGTTTTCCAATATAAAAACAATAATATAAAAGACACAAAAATATAACCAAATGCTTCGTATAGTTGTGCTGGATGCCTATAATCTACTTGGTCCAAAATAGTTTGGAATTTAGGATTACTAGCAATAGCGTCATAAGCTTTACTTACTTTTTTTATTCCTGTGAGGCGGATTGCTTGTGATTCAGGAATAGCTTCTTTAATAAATTTTACCCCTGTTACAAAATCAGTTTTTTCACCAATAATTTCCGAATTGATAAAATTGCCAATGCGTACAAAAATACCTCCAAAAGCAGCAGGGATAGTCACCCGATCTAAAGTCCAAAGGGTAGGTTTTTTAATAACCTTTTTGGAATACAAGTACATGGCAATTATGAATGCAATGGCAGCACCATGGCTAGCTAAGCCCTGAAAGCCAGTAAATTTAAATTCAGGTCTGAACTGTGCAGGTAAGAACACACTAAAAAAATCTTCTTTAAACAATTCAGGTTGGTAAAAAATAACGTGTCCCATCCGAGCGCCAAGTAGTGTAGCCAAAACGGCATACATAAAAACGGATTCCAAATGCTCCATAGTTTGACCTTCGTTGACGTATATTTTTTTCATTAAGTAATACCCTAATGAAAAGGCAATAACAAACATTAAGCTGTAAAAATGGATAGTAAAAAATCCAAGATCAATTCCTATAGACGGGTTCCAAACTATTTTTGTAAAAATCATTAGTTAATCTTTTATGTAAATATATATCGGAATTGCCAATTACGAATTAAGAATTGATAATTATTAAATTGAAAAACTAAAAAAGGGAGTATTGTCAAGTAAAATAGCCTTTAAAATTAAGTAATAATTATTTGTTTTTTTTAGGAGTTGCAAGTTTTGTTCTCTAGTTTATGTTAAGTTTAATTTATAATGATTTAGCTGTCAATTAGTAAGAATAAAAATTATACAGGATCGGTCCTTATAATATCAAGCGAAAAAACTATTTCAATCGAAAAATGTAGCGTATTACTCAATTTTCGTTCACCGATTTATGCTTTGTATGTGAATAAAAGCTAATAAGTCATTTGAGTACAATGGAAGTCTACAAAACAGAATCCGTATTTTAGCATATCAATTAAATGACTCCGTTTCCTGTGTGCGCAAAAAAAGCAACTTCTAAAGAAAAAAAAGTAACGCCTTTAATGAAGCAGTATAATGCCATTAAGGTAAAATACCCTAATGCATTGTTGTTATTTAGGGTTGGAGATTTTTACGAAACTTTTGGAGAAGATGCTGTAATTACCGCTAATATTTTAAATATTATTTTAACCAAACGAGGAGCAGGTTCTGAATCCGAAACCGCATTGGCGGGATTTCCGCACCATTCGTTAAACACGTATTTGCCAAAATTGGTAAAAGCAGGGCAACGGGTGGCAATTTGTGATCAATTGGAGGATCCCAAACAAACAAAAACCATTGTTAAGCGAGGAGTTACTGAGTTAATAACACCTGGGGTTTCGTTAAATGATGAGGTGTTGCAAAGTAAAAACAACAACTTTTTGGCTGCCGTGCATTATGGGAGTAAACACTTAGGAATTGCTTTTTTTGGATATTTCTACTGGTGAATATTTAGCTGCTCAAGGAGATCAAGCTACAATAGACAAACTACTACAAAACTTCACGCCAAGTGAAATATTAGTTTCAAAACAGAAAAAAAATATATTTACTGAAAATTTTGGAGCAGATTACCTGACTTATTATTTAGAAGATTGGGTGTGGCAGACGGATTATGCTGAAGAAACATTGTTTACCCATTTTAATACGAAATCTTTGAAAGGTTTTGGTATTGACCATTTAAATTTCGGAATTATAGCAGCGGGGGCTATTTTACATTATGTAAAGGAAACACAGCATCATAAATTACAGCATATAAACAAAATACAACGTATTTCCGAAGACGATTTTATTTGGATGGATCGTTTTACTATTCGAAACTTAGAGCTTTACAATTCCAACAATATTGGAGCAGTTACCCTATTGGATGTAATAGACAGCACCAGTTCAGCAATGGGAGGACGTATGTTAAAGCGTTGGTTATCGTTACCGCTTAAAAACAAAGAGCGTATTGAAACTCGACATGACGTTGTTGATTTTTTTATAGCACATGCTGAGGTGCATCAAAAAATTGGAGATCAAATTTCTCGTATAGGCGATTTAGAACGCTTAGTATCCAAGATAGCAACAGGTAAAATTTGCCCTAGGGAAGTTAATCAACTAATGCATTCTTTAGATGCTATTGTTCCTATAAAAAAAATAGCAGAGGCTAGTACGCAAGATGCAGTTAAAAAAATCGGAGATGCTTTGCATGATTGCCAATTATTGCGACAAAAAATTAAAGCAACGCTTTGCGAAGAAGCTCCCGTGAATATTTTAAAAGGAAAAACTATTGCAGATGGAGTGCATACTGAACTTGATGAATTACGTGGTTTGGCCTTTTCAGGGAAGGACTACCTGAATAATATGTTGGATAGAGAATCTGAGGCTACAGGGATTCCATCTTTAAAAATTGCATCTAATAATGTATTTGGTTATTATATTGAAGTAAGAAATACTCATAAAGATAAAGTTCCCGAACATTGGATTCGAAAACAAACCTTAGTAAGTGCGGAGCGCTATATTACCGAAGAACTAAAAGAGTATGAAACTAAAATTTTAGGAGCCGAAGAGAAAATTTTGGTTTTGGAGCAACAGCTTTTTTCGGACTTAGTTATTTGGATGCATGAGTATATACAAATCATTCAAAATAACGCCGTTTTAATTGGCCAGTTGGATTGTTTGAGTGGTTTTGCTACATTGGCACATCAGCAAAATTACACTAGGCCAGTGTTTAAAGATGGCAATGTGTTAAAAATAACAAATGGTCGTCATCCAGTAATAGAAAAGCAACTACCTCCTGGCGAAGCATATATTGCGAATGATGTTTATTTGGACAATCAGGAGCAACAAATTATTATGATTACTGGACCCAACATGAGTGGTAAATCTGCAATTTTACGTCAGACCGCATTAATCGTTTTGTTGGCACAAATTGGCTGTTTTGTCCCTGCGAAAGCTGTAGAAATGGATGTGGTGGATAAAATTTTTACCCGTGTAGGGGCTAGCGACAATATTTCTATGGGAGAATCTACCTTTATGGTTGAAATGAATGAAACCGCTAGTATATTAAATAACCTTTCCGATCGAAGTTTAATTCTACTAGATGAGATCGGTAGAGGAACCAGTACGTATGACGGCATATCAATAGCCTGGGCAATTAGTGAATATTTACATGAACACCCTTGTAAGCCAAAAACATTGTTTGCTACACATTACCATGAATTAAATGATATGTGCGAAACCTTTGAGCGTATCAAAAATTTTAACGTAGCGGTAAAAGAGACAAAAGATAATGTGTTATTTTTAAGAAAGCTCATCCCAGGTGGGAGTCAACATAGTTTTGGAATCCATGTGGCTAAAATGGCAGGAATGCCGCAACATGTGGTCAGGAAGGCTCAAAAAATGCTTAAACAGCTGGAGAAATCGCATAAAAGCGAAGATATTTCGGAAACCTTAAAGCAATCTCAGGAAGAAGAAATGCAATTGAGTTTTTTCAATTTAGATGATCCTTTACTTGAAGAAATTAAAAATGAAATTATTGATTTGGATATTAATACACTTACCCCAGTGGAAGCTTTAATGAAATTGAATGAAATAAAAAGAATGCTAAGCCGCTCAAAACAAACCGTTTCAGTAAATGGCTAATTTTATTTATTTTTTATTTAAAAAAAAGCTTTGAAAACCAAATAAAGGTTGTAAATTTGCACCCGCAAGTATTACACTTGTATAGTTCATTCAAAACGCGAAAGTAGCTCAGGGGTAGAGCATCACCTTGCCAAGGTGGGGGTCGCGGGTTCAAATCCCGTCTTTCGCTCTGAGACTTTTTTAAAAAATACAACCACGCTCGGGTGGTGGAATTGGTAGACACGTTGGACTTAAAATCCAATGAACATTAGTTCGTACGGGTTCAAGTCCCGTCCCGAGTACTTAAAGCCTTCTTAATATTTTGATTTTGAAGGCTTTTTTGGTTTTTGCTATTTTAATTGTACGCTAGTTTGTACACAGTAAAAGATTTAAAAAACCTTAAAAACTAACTTTTAAAAAATGAGAACTATTATAATGTACGGATCAAGTAATATTATTGGGGAGTAGCCAAAATTAAGCATATAATTTAGTTAACCTGTAGAGGAAGAATTTTACATCTCTTACGCCTCTAAATTGATTTCTAAATTCCTTTATTTTGGCATTGAAAGATTCAGCAGAAGCATTTGTACTTCTGTTATTAAAATAGTTCAATATATTTTCATAATGGTTTTGTATAGTTCTAGCTATAGTGTTAAATGATTTAAAACCTTCTTTTTCAACTTGGTTGTACCATTTGGCTAACTTAAGTCTAGCTACATTTTTATCATTATTATTTTCATATATGTATTTTAGTTTTTGAGCTAAATTGTATGCCTTTTCTATTTTAGGATGGACGAGTACTCACTTACTTAAAACAATTGATTGACGAGCCTAATACAACCATTTTGTTAATTGGCTATCAAGCTGAAGGAACTCGAGGTAGAAAGTTATTAGAAGGTGTAACTGAGTTTAAAATTTATGGCAAATATTATTCGGTAAAAGCAACTATTGAGCATATTGAAAGCCTTTCTGTGCATGCCGATAGACAAGAACTCATAGGTTGGATGAGTGAATTAACCGTCCCTCCTGAAAAAGTATTTTTAATACACGGTGAACAAGAAGCACAAGTAACACTAAAAAATACGATTGAAACTGTTTATAAATGCAATGTTTCTATTCCAAAGCTTTATGATGTAGAAGTGCTTTAACTGATAAAAATCATTTTATGAATGCTTATTGAATCTTAATTTTAGATGAATATAAAAATATTGAGTAATGGAAAATATATGTATAAAGCCTACAACTTGTTTAGAGCAAGTTCAAAAGGACATAAAAGATTGGACTTCAAATTTAAATTTTATTATTTATGAAATTGATTTTTTATCAAAAGATTTATTAAACTCTTATTTATTTGAGCCATATACTAAAGCACTTTTTGACGAAAAAGAAAACCTTAATCATAAATTAAAAGGCTTAATTTTTAAATGCAATGAATTGATTCATCAGATACATACTCATCACAATAAAATTGGCGGTATTATGGAATGTAAGGGAGCTAAATGTGATACGCTATACAGTAAAAACCATCTAGAATTAAAAGATCAATATGAGATTTTTGAAACTTACTATAAAAAAA
>NZ_AFPB01000151.1 GCF_000218485.1 Aquimarina agarivorans
AGTTTCGCTATTTTTATCATCTACATTTTTACATTTTTTACTTTGAATACTAATTTAGATCCATCTGGAGAAAATTTTACTCCTCAAGAACACGATATTGAAAGAGCTTTACGTCCGTTAAGTTTTGGTGATTTTGCTGGACAGTCTCAAGTGCTTGAAAATTTAGAGGTTTTTGTGAAGGCTGCAAATATGCGAGGGGAATCATTAGATCATACATTATTTCATGGACCTCCTGGTTTGGGCAAAACAACTTTAGCACATATATTAGCTAATGAGTTGGGTGTAGGCATTAAAATTACTTCGGGTCCTGTGTTGGATAAGCCAGGAGATTTGGCTGGGTTGCTCACAAACCTTGAGCCAAGGGATGTGTTATTTATTGACGAAATTCACCGTTTAAGTCCCGTTGTGGAAGAGTATTTATATTCGGCCATGGAAGATTTTAAGATAGATATCATGATTGAAAGTGGGCCAAATGCAAGGACAGTGCAAATTCATTTAGATGAATTTACCTTGATTGGCGCTACTACTCGATCAGGGTTATTGACTTCGCCGATGCGAGCTAGATTTGGAATACAATCAAGGTTACAGTATTATACTACGGAATTACTAGCAGGAATTGTTGAGCGTAGTGCCAGTATTTTAAATGTACCGATTAACGTACGTGCGGCAATTGAAATAGCAGGAAGGAGCAGGGGAACACCCCGAATAGCTAATGCCTTGTTGAGAAGGGTGCGTGATTTTGCCCAAATAAAGGGAAATGGTTCAATTGATATTGAAATTTCCAAATTTGCCTTAAAAGCGCTTAATGTAGATGCGCATGGTTTAGATGAAATGGACAACAAGATATTGTTAACACTCATTGACAAGTTTAAAGGTGGTCCAGTAGGAATAACTACACTTGCAACTGCAGTAAGTGAAAGTGCAGAAACTATTGAAGAAGTTTATGAACCTTTTTTAATTCAGCAAGGATTTATTATGCGTACGCCAAGGGGTAGAGAAGTTACAGAGTTAGCTTATACTCATTTAGGAAAAACCAGAGGTCCAGTGCAGGGAGGTCTGTTTTAGTTTATCGTTTTCAGTTTCTTTTGATTATTTATAAATTCTAATTCTGTTCTTTGAAATTCAAGCGATAGTTTGCAGTTGTAAGTCATAGTTATCATTTTTTGTCTCAATTGGGTGTTCTTTTTGTCATAACACATAATTGTTTGGAACAAAACTACGTTATGCTTGAAGATTATTACACTGCAATTACTGAGTGAGATAACGAACAACTAACAACAATTACCGCCCTCCATTAGCTTGTAAGTCTTTAATACATAAAGGATCAAGTTCCAGAACTCGAATACTGCCCATTAAATCGCTTTCAAAAAGCGCATTGGCTTGCATAAGGCAACCTTTAACATTACAATGTCTGTTAGGAATCCCGTTTTCATCCACATCCTCGTGTTGGCTTTGTAATCGAGTACCTAAATTGACTAACCCCAATAAATGGCAAAATTCATGTTGTAATGTAAAGGTTTCAATTTGGGTTAATATATCTTTTCTTCTTTTTTCATTTTGTATAGGACTGGTAAGGTTTCGTAATGTGTTTTCGTAGACTACTATGGATGTATTTCTATACGCTGAACCTAGTACTATATTGTTGTCCATGTGACCCTCATGCATATCGGTTTCATCATCACTAGGTTTTGCTGTTGCATCAGAAAAATAAATAAAAACTGCATGCTCGGAAGGGGTACTTAATTGAGTTCTGTTTTTTTGTTCAATACTATCAATTTGTTGAATGGTAAGCTTTTCTTTATTTGTACTTTCAATACTGCGCTGTACCAATTTAATACCATTGGGTTTAAACGTTCTTTTTTCGATAAAATCTTTTAAGTTTTCAACAGCTTCTTTGCTGGGTTCAAAACCTTTTACTGATACTAGTTCTAAAACTAAACTCTGGTGTGTTTTAGCACTCAATAATTCGTTAGCGGAATCGCCAGTTGTTTGTAAATTTAAAATCCTCGGATTTGGAGTAGGAGTTGACTCCTCGCTCTCACAGGCAATAATGAAAAATGTTAGTGCAAATACTTTAAAAAAAGTCTTAATTGGTATCATTATTTTGAATTTATTACATTTGTTTCACACAATAAAAATCAATTATTTATGAAAAACAGGTTTATAGGTTTAGTATTATTTTTTATTATATCCTTACAATCAATAGCGCAGCAGCCAACTTTAACGGAGTCAGTAACGCAATATTTAAATATTAACGGAACAACTGAGCAATATGAACATGCAGTAAGTTCCTTACTAGTAATGTTAAAACAACAATATGCATCAAAAAATGTTCCAGATACCGTATGGGATGAATTAAGTCAGCATAAACCTACAGCAATCAATCAAATTAAGGCAATGTTGGTATCCGCTTATCGTAGTCATTTTGATCAGGTGGAGATAAATGATATGATTGATTTTTATAAAACACCTACGGGGCAACAAATGATTAAAGATCAAACAAAATTAACCCAAGAGGATCGCGATAAAATGTCATTTTTTTATAATTCTCCAACAGGAAAAAAAATATTGGATGAAAGTGATGCGCTTAATAAATCAGTGAGTGAAATTAGTGAAAACTGGAGTAGAGGTTTGTATAAATCAATGACGGCATTATTAGCCGAAAAAGGGTACGTGTTATAAAGTTAGCTTAGCTAAATAATCGTAGTGGTTGCCTTCGGTAATTAATTCACATTTAAAATCATGAACTATAGCAGCTCGCTGTAGGGTGTTATAATCAACATACAACCAGTCAAATTTTTGGCTGATTTTGTTTTTATATTCTAATTGATAGTTCATTTCTCCGTAATAACCTTGGGAGGCGTCAACCCAGTATTCACCATTTTCGTTTTCAAATAAATAAATTAAGTCCGATGAGTCAATTAAAACTTGACCGCCAGGATTTAATAAGGTTTTTAGCGCATCAAAAAATAATTTGAACTTATTTAAAGTGCCAACTATACCGCTACCATTCATTAATAATAAAATAGTATCATAAGTTCCCTTGTGGCTATAAAAGTCTTCCGTAAAGGCGGAGTTCACCCCTCTTTTTTTGCAAATAGTAATCGCTCCGGCAGAAGTGTCAATGGCAGTAACCTTAAGTTTGACATTGTTCTGTAAAAATAAGGAATGACTACCTGCACCGCATCCAACATCAAGTACGTTGCCATAGGATAAATTGAGTGCTTTTTGTTCTATTTTGGGCATTTCAGCGTATGACCTGAAAAGGTAGGGTACAGGAATTTCGTCATCATCAAATTCACTTGATTTCACCGTAATTGAGTTGTCAATGCCTGAAGTAAAGTGGTCAGTAATAGCAGCGCCAAAAATATCATTTTCCATGGTGGGTGTAAAGTTATGTTATACATTTGCTGTATGCAAGAGGAAATTGATAAGCTAACCCAACAAGCTAAAGAGCAATATAAAGAAAATAAAAAGTTTTTAGAGCGCTTACGCCAGAAACCACCAAAAAAACTGGACGTATTGATGCAAGATTTGCATGAAAAAACTTTTGACCAGATTGATTGTTTGGAGTGTGCTAACTGTTGTAAGACTACCGCACCTATTATTACTGATCGAGACACTGAGCGCATTGCAAAACATTTGAAAATGAAAGCTGTAGATTTTGAAAAAAAATACGTAACCGTAGATAACGATGGAGATCAGGTATTTAAAAATACTCCCTGCGAATTTTTAGCATCCGACAACTATTGCTTAATTTATAATGTGCGTCCCAAAGCTTGTTCGGAATATCCACATACCAATCGAAAACGCTTTCACCAGCTAAATCACGTTACTCTCGCAAATACTTCAATTTGTCCAGCTACTTTAAAAATTGTTGAAAAATTAAAAGAGCAGTTTGGAGTATTAAACAAAAAGGAGAAACAGCGTTAGTTTTTTAAATACTTTTTGTCAGCCCAAAAGGTACCAAAAGGAATAATTGAGCATGCTAAAATAAGGGCTGTTTTTTTGGTAGACCAATTTAATTCTGCTTTGAGCAAAAATGTAAAAACAACATATCCTAAAAATAAAACGCCATGAATCATGCCAATGATTTTGTTGGGCATAGGATTTTCAAATAGGTATTTTAAGGGCATGGTTACAAAAAGGATCACTAAAAACGAAATGCCTTCCAACAGAGCAAGTATTCTAAATTTTTGAAGCATATGTTAATTTTATTGGTAAATATAATTTAGAAAAAGTGATTAAGGATATAGCAAATACTTTTTTCTTATTAATTTAAAGTGGTCTAAATCTTTTTGCCACGATGCTCTTATTTCTTTTTCGGATACTCCCGATGTAATTTGCTTTCTTAACTGATCTGTACCTGCTAGTTTTTCAAAAAACGAAGTAAAAAAATCGTCTTTATTCAGGCTTTCCTTGTAAGCTTTAAGTAACCATTTTAAGTTTAATTGACTTAGTTTTTTGTGATTCTTTAAATTTTCTCCAAAACAGAGTTCGTATTCAAATTTTGGATGTTTTGCACCAGCTTTAGGCACTGGCGTAAAACTAAAATCGGTTTTTGGCAATTGCGGAGCACCATAAATTTGAAATTGTAAATCAGTTCCACGACCTACGCTGATTCTAGTGCCTTCAAACAAACACAAGCTAGGATACAAATTAATAGATTGGTCGTTAGGTAAATTTGGAGACGGCTTAACGGGTAATGAATATGCTGTATTATGAGTGTAGTTTTTTAGTGGAATAACGGTTAATTCACACAGGGAGCTGTTTTGCAGCCAACCTTCGCCATTAATCATTTGGGCATATTCACCAATAGTCATTCCATGCACAATTGGTATTGGATGTAATCCTACAAAGCTTTTGTATGCAGCTTTTCTAATTGGACCATCTATGTAATGACCATTTGGATTGGGCCGGTCTAAAACAATAACTGGAATTTTAGCTTCTGCGCAAGCTTCCATAATATAGTGTAATGTGGAAATGTAGGTGTAAAATCGAGCTCCCACGTCTTGAACATCAAACACTACAAGATCAATCCCCGAAAGCATTTTTTGACTAGGTTTTTTATTCTTCCCGTAAAGGGAAACTATTGGTAATCCAGTAGCAACATCTTTACCATTTTTAACAACCTCGCCCGCATCGGCCGTTCCTCGGAATCCATGCTCAGGAGCAAATACTTTTTTTATATGTATTTGATGCTTAAGTAAGGTGTCTACCAAATGAACGGTTTGTTTGTTTTTACTAAAAACAATACTAGTTGGATTTCCTACAATGGCAATATTTTTTTTTGTAAGAAGTTTAATATACGTATCAATTTGCGCAGCACCTGTCAGTATCGGTTTTTTAAACGATTTGCTTACTGGTGTTACGAGTGAATCATTCGTTTTTAGAACAGTGTTTTTAGTTGTATTTGGTATTCCACAAGAAAATAAAGGAAAGACAAGTATTAAAAATGTATTTTTGAAAAAGGTCAGTAACCAAGAAAAACATATTTTTCGAAGATTAAATAGATTCTTATACATTGAATTTTGAGTATTTCATAGCCCAAAGGCTGATTAAAGAAAAGGCTTTTGCCAAAAATATTTCATCGCCTATTGTAAAAATAGCTATTATAGCTATCGCGTTAGGCGTTGTAATGATGCTTATTGCAATCGCCACTGGTGTTGGTTTGCAATGTAAAATTCGTGAAAAGATAGCACTTTTTAATGGACATATAGAAATTTCTAATTTCGACAATAATTCAAGTCAGGTTTCGGTTAGGCCAATACCTACAAAACAAACTTTTTATCCTAATTTTACTGAGGTTCCTGAAGTAACGCATATACAGGGTGTGGCAACTAAAGCTGGAATTGTGCGTACGTCTACTGATTTTGAAGGTATTTTGGTAAAAGGAGTAGGGGCTGATTACAAGTGGGACGTTTTTGAAACTTACCTTGAACAAGGCAGGTTGCCTGATTATAAAAATAAATTGAATGAAGAAATTCTAATTTCAAGTTATTTGGCAAAACGTTTAGGTTACAAGTTAGGTGATAAAGTGGTAACTTACTTTTTGAAAAATGATAAGGCGCGCACTAATTTAAGGTCTTTTACGGTAGTGGGGATTTACAATTCGGGGTACGAGGATTTTGACAAAACATTTTTAATTGCTGATATTAGGCATATACAACGCTTAAACAAATGGAAAAAAGATCAAGTTGGGTCTTTTGAAGTTTTTGTATCCGATTTTGATGCCGTAAACCGTATTAATGCTTCAGTATATAAAAGCATTCCTTCTAATTTGGACAGCGCATCAATAGCTCAAAAATATGGCAATATTTTTCAGTGGTTGGACATGTTTGATTTCAACATTGCTGGAATTATCGGTATAATGATATTAGTAGCAGCCATAAATATGATTACTGCAATTTTAGTACTTATTTTAGAACGCACACAATTAATTGGCATGCTTAAAGCAATGGGAAGTTCCAATGTAAGTATTCGAAAAATTTTTATGTACAACGCTACTTATATAATATTGAAAGGTCTTTTTTGGGGCAATACAATAGGTTTAGCCTTAATTGCCATTCAGCATTATTTTAAAGTAATTACACTCAACCCTTCGGATTACTATGTAAAGTATGCTCCAGTACATATAAATGTGCAACAAATTTTAGCGTTAAATATGGGGACTTTGGTATTGTGCGTTTTAGTACTTTGGATACCGTCGTATGTAATAACTAAAATTGCTCCTATTAAAGCGATCAAATTTCAATAAATGTGTATCAGGGCTAATTATGGAACTAAAACTTGTTGAAAACAATTCGGAACTGCATCAAATTTTAGCGATTCAAAAAGCAAATCACTAGACTACTATTTCACAAAGTGATCAAAAAGAAAAAGGATTCGTAACTGTGATTCATAATTTTGAAACCATAAAAAAGCTAAATGATAATGCTGCTCATGTAATTGCTGTTATTGATAATAAAGTGGTAGGTTATGCACTTGTAATGCTTACTGCATTTAAAAATTTGGTTCCTGTACTAGTGCCCATGTTTACCACATTTGAAATAATCAGGTTTAATGGATGCTTAACTTAATACCTTAAATTATTACGTTATGGGGCAAATTTGTGTAGCATTAAAATATAAGCGACAGGGTATTTTTAAAGCATTATATGTATGCACAAACAAGTATACGCTGAAAAAATTGATTATTGCGTCACTGAAGTTTCATCAAGTAATAAACCTTCTATGCATGCGCATTTGGCTATAGGATTTGTAGTTATTCATACGTTTACTGATGCTACGGATACATGGAATGTGTTACTGTGGGATTGGACAAGGGATAGTATTTATCCTTAAATAATAGCTTAATATATGTAGCCTTGTTAATAATAGGGGTATTTATAAAAAAGTAAAGTTAGTAGCTGTTAAATTAATTTGTTCAAAGTCAGTATTTTGTTTTGGTTTACTAGTGTTTTAATACATAACCAATAAATATTTCATAAAATAGTTTAGTCTAATCAAAAACGGTTATATTTGCATGCAATTAAATCCTTAATTGCCATGATAGCACACGAATCAAAAATTGTTGGAGAAGGTTTAACTTACGATGACGTTTTATTAGTCCCAGCATTTTCTGAAATCCTTCCCAGAGAGGTTAGCATTCAAACAAAATTTACAAGAAACATTACCATTAATGTGCCAATCATTTCGGCTGCAATGGATACCGTGACTGAATCGAGCATGGCAATTGCTATGGCTCGTGAGGGTGGTATTGGCGTGTTGCATAAAAACATGACCATTGAACAACAAGCAGGAGAAGTTAGAAAAGTAAAGCGTGCTGAAAGTGGAATGATTATCGATCCAGTAACCTTGCCTTTAACTGCTGTAGTTGGCGATGCAAAAGCCAATATGCGCGAACATAGAATTGGCGGTATACCCATTGTTGATAATGATGGCAAGCTGGCAGGGATAGTTACCAATAGGGATTTACGCTTTGAAAAAAATGAAGAAAGACCTTTAACTGAGGTGATGACGGGAACTAACTTGGTTACAGTTTCGGAAGGAACAAATTTAAAGGACGCTGAAGTTATTTTACAGCAAAACAAAATTGAAAAATTACCTGTTGTAAATAAAGATAACAAATTAGTAGGGTTAATCACTTTTAGAGATATTACTAAATTAACTCAAAAACCAAATGCAAATAAAGATCAGTTTGGGCGTTTACGTGTAGCAGCAGCCTTGGGGGTTACTGCCGATGCAGTGGAGCGCGCAAGTGCTTTAGTTGCCGTTGGGGTTGATGCTGTTATTATTGATACTGCGCATGGTCATACTAAAGGTGTGGTTAATGTATTAAAGCAGGTTAAGGAAGCTTTTCCTGACTTAGAGGTAGTTGTGGGTAATATTGCAACTGCTGATGCAGCAAAATATTTAGTTGAAGCAGGAGCGGATGCCGTAAAAGTTGGTATTGGTCCAGGATCAATTTGTACTACACGTGTTGTGGCAGGAGTTGGATTTCCTCAATTTTCAGCAGTATTAGAAGTAGCAGCAGCTATAAAAGGTTCTGGAGTGCCAGTTATTGCCGATGGAGGGATACGTTACACTGGAGATATTCCAAAAGCGATTGCTGCTGGTGCCGACTGTGTAATGCTAGGTTCCTTACTGGCAGGTACAAAAGAATCACCAGGAGAAACTATTATTTACGAGGGAAGAAAGTTTAAATCTTACCGAGGTATGGGATCTGTTGAGGCTATGAAAAAAGGATCAAAAGATCGTTATTTTCAAGATGTGGAAGATGATATTAAAAAACTAGTGCCAGAGGGAATTGTTGGTAGAGTAGCCTATAAAGGAGAATTGAATGAAAGTATTCATCAGTTTGTTGGAGGTTTACGTGCAGGTATGGGATATTGTGGTGCAGGAACTATTGAAGATTTAAAAGAGAATGGACGTTTTGTGAAAATTACAGCAAGCGGAATTAATGAAAGTCATCCGCATGATGTTACCATTACAAAGGAAGCACCTAATTATTCAAGGTAACTATTAATTTAGTTGATCATAAAAAAAAGCCAAACAAATCAAATAATTTGTTTGGCTTTTTTATGATTTAATAATAAGTTATTTTGATGCAGTAACAGCAATTTTAATACCTACGTTATCTTTAATTAAGTAATCTCCTAATTTAGCAGGATCAGCAAATTTTCCTGAGTTATACTTTACATCCCATTCAGTACGATCAATTTCAAATTCGTCACTAGTAATGTTGGCAGTGTTACCATTTACAGTTACGGTAGCAGGAAATTCAATATTCTTTTTAACACCTTTGATAGTCAGGTTACCTGCTATTACGGATTTTCCATCTTTTGGTGTCACACTAGTAATTTGAAATGCTGCATTTGGATGTTTTGCTACGTCAAAAAAGTCTTCTCCTTTTAAGTGTCCTATTAATTTATCATTATTTTCTCCAGCAGGCAAATCAGTACATGCAATAGTGTTTATATCAAAAATAAAATTCCCCCCTACTAATTCGTTTCCTTTAATTTCAATTAAACCGTTTGAAGCGTTTATTGTTCCTTGGTGGCCGCCTGTTAATTTATGTGCATTCCACATAATCATAGTTTGATCAGGATTTGCTTTATACTTTTCGGCAGTAACCACTTGTTCAACAGCTTTTGCTTCGGTGGTTTCTACTTCTTTATTTTTTTTACATGAAATAATACTTGCGGTTAAGGCTGTAACGGCAATAATATTGATGAATAGTTTTTTCATTATAATAAGTTTTTGTTAAAATTTTCAATATCAAAAGTAGAAGTTTTACGGTTGTAAAATCTTAAAATCTTATTAAATTCTTAAAATTAATACGGATAGAGTTAAAAATGAACGCTCTAATTTGTTTGTTTTTGTTGAATTTTAATACTTTGAAGTCAAACAAATAGTAGTTACTAGTGTCAATTTTTTTACAAAAATTGGAAGAATAAAAACATTTAATGACATGT
The DNA here is from genome assembly GCF_000218485.1 of Aquimarina agarivorans. GTDB lineage: Bacteria > Bacteroidota > Bacteroidia > Flavobacteriales > Flavobacteriaceae > Aquimarina > Aquimarina agarivorans. The sequence goes on from NZ_AFPB01000151.1 coordinate 9,977, forward strand.
TGGCATATCAATTGAATTGGCAGTACTTTTGCAAACAATTTTAAGCATCCAAATTTAATTATACAGAAAAAGGAATAGTAATGAGTACAAAAAATAAAGCCAAGGAAACTGTGGATGAAGTGATACCTGATTCCAACCTAGAAAATCGAACGGATCAAAACGAAGTTAAAGAAACAGTAGAGAATAACGATTCAGCTGTTGAAGAACAAGATGAATTAGCGTTGGCAAAAGAAGCTGCTGCCGTAGAAAAAGATAAATTTTTACGTTTGTTTGCTGAATTTGAAAATTATAAAAAAAGAACATCAAAAGAACGTATAGAGTTATTTAAAACTGCTGGTCAGGAAGTATTACAAGCACTATTACCCGTATTAGATGACTTTGATAGGGCTGGTAAAGAAATCGAAAAATCAGAAGATGAAGCCCTAAAGCAAGGAGTAACACTTATTCATAACAAACTTAAGGACATTTTGAAATTAAAAGGGTTGGAACAAGTTGAAGTGAATAGTGCAGATACTTTTGATGCTGATATTCATGAAGCAATCACTCAAATTCCTGCTCCAAGCGATGATTTAAAAGGAAAAATCATTGATGTTGTGGAAAAGGGGTATAAACTTGGTGATAAAATTATCCGTTATCCTAAAGTGGTTACGGGAAACTAATTAATTAGGAAAAGATGAAAGAAGATTTTTACGACATACTGGGTATTAGTAAAGGAGCTACAGCTGCAGAAATTAAGAAAGCTTATCGAAAAAAGGCTGTACAATACCATCCCGATAAAAATCCTGGTGATAAAATAGCTGAGGAAAATTTCAAAAAAGCTGCTGAAGCCTATGAAGTTTTAAGCGATCCAAATAAAAAAGCACGTTACGATCAATACGGACATCAGGCCTTTGAAAATGGAGGCGGCGGCGGTGGCTTCGGCGGGATGAACATGGATGACATTTTTAGTCAATTCGGTGATATCTTCGGCGGAGGCGGTGGCTTTGGAGGTTTCGGCGGCGGCGCAGGCGGCGGTCAACGACGCGCTAAAGGGAGCAACTTACGTATTCGAGTAAAGCTCACACTGGAAGAAATAGCGAACGGTGTTGAGAAAAAAGTAAAAGTCAAAAGAAAAATACAAGCACAAGGAACTACCTATAAGACTTGCGGTACTTGTAATGGAACAGGTCAAGTAGTCCGTGTTACCAATACTATTTTAGGGCGTATGCAAACCGCAGCGCCATGTAATGCCTGTGGAGGTAGTGGACAACAAATAGATAAAAAACCAAGTGGCGCTGATGCACAAGGTTTAATTGTAAATGAAGAAACGGTTAGCATTAAAATACCCGCGGGTGTTCAGGATGGCATGCAGCTTAAAGTTTCAGGTAAAGGGAATGAAGCACCAGGAAATGGTTTTGCAGGCGACCTTTTAGTAGCTATTGAAGAATTAGTTCATGATAGCTTACAACGCGAAGGCGATAATTTACATTACGATCTATATATAAGTTTTTCCGAAGCTGTTTTAGGAGGTTCAAAAGAAATAGATACCGTTTCAGGAAAAGTACGTATCAAAATCGATGAAGGTGTGCAAAGTGGTAAAATTTTACGCTTACGCGGAAAGGGGATACCAAGTTTAAATGGTTATGGTAAAGGTGATTTATTAGTGCATGTAAATGTCTGGACACCAAAGACTTTAACAAAAGAGCAGAAAGCTTTTTTTGAAAAAATGAAGGATAACGAGCATTTTTACCCTAATCCTGAAAGGTCAGACAAATCTTTTTTTGAAAAAGTAAAAGATATGTTCTCATAATTGATGCTCTAATACCAAAATTTGTCTATATTTGATAAAACACTTGTTAATTCAAGTGATTTTCTTTTTCATAGCAATTTTTTTCCCATCCTGTTTTAGTTAATAGGGTGGGTTTTGCGTTTATAGGTAGTTTGTCTTTAAATAGAAGAAACCTTACAAAAAAAATGTAAATAACTTTAATTTAGAATTTTACAATTTTCGAATGTAAATTTTAGTATCGCAATATATATCACGAATACCAATAACAATAGGTGTTTAATGATTAAGGAATGTTCAAGAGTGAATTTTATTGGGAGATTATAACTTTAAAAAATAATGATAAAAAGTTTCTCTTATGACGAGTGATTTGACAAATAAGACACACAATTACCTTCACATTGAATTTTTATTATCAAAAAGAGTCAATTTAAGCCTAATTAAATAGAAAAATCGAATTTAATACTGTCAGTTTTTAAAGTTATCTTTAAAATGAGTATTATAGTACTTACAAAGTGATGCAAAATAAGTATTCATGTTTTGCAAAACACTACGATTTATAGTTGCAAATGATATTAAACCTAGGTAAAATCAATTTCACCTTAATTTTACAGCAAAAAATAGCTGAAAAGGTTGTCGATACATTAGATGAAAATGTATGGCAAAAAGTACGCGAAATATTAATTTTTAAACTTGAACTAGGCGCATTTAAAATTAGTATTCTTTCGTTATTGATCGTTATTGTAACGTTTATAATAACTAGGTATGCCCTCGGATTGATTACAAAATTAATTACTGGTCGGTTAGAAAAAGATAACGTACCCAAATTTCAGTCATTACTAAGCTTTATTAAATATTTTATATATGCTTTAGTAGGTGTTGTGGTATTTCAAATGTTAGGAATTAATTTAACCCCTATTCTAGCTGCCTCCGCTGCTTTATTAGTGGGTGTGGGGCTGGCGCTGCAAACATTGTTTCAGGATATACTTTCCGGTGTGTTTATATTAATTGATCGAACGGTTATTGTTGGTGATATTATTGAATTAGACAACAAAATTGGCAGAGTGGAAGAGATCAAACTAAGAACAACTAGAGCTGTCACCATTGATAATAAAGTGTTAATTATACCAAATCATCAATATTTAACTAATAGTTTGTATAATTGGACACAAAATGGTAAAAGTACTAGAGATGCTGTTACTGTAGGAGTTGCCTACGATAGTGATGTTGAGTTGGTAAAAAAATTACTGCTACAGGCAGTTAATGAAAATGAAAGTGTGTTGCAATTTCCTGAGCCAATAGTCTTTTTTGAAGATTTTGGAGATAGTGCTTTGAATTTTAAAGTGATGTATACTATTGGGAATAGTTTTACTGGGGCTACACCCCGAAGTGAAATTCGCTTTACTATAACAAAGTTGTTTAGAGAATATAATATTCAAATTCCTTTTCCACAACGTGAAGTACGCGTGTTTCAGGATCAAGGAACTAATAAAATATAAGGTATGTCAAAAATATTAATTATTGAAGATGAAGCGGCCATTCGTAGAGTATTGGTGAAAATTCTTTCGGAAGAAAGTGATTCTTATAAGGTTTTTGAGGCTGGTGATGGATTGGCAGGGGTGGAACTTATTAAAAAAGAAGATTTTGACTTAGTGCTGTGCGATATTAAAATGCCAAAAATGGATGGTATTGAAGTGTTGGAAGCTATCAACAAAATTAAACCAGAAATACCAATGGTAATGATTTCAGGTCATGGTGACTTGGAAACTGCTGTAAATACCATGCGGCTTGGTGCTTTTGATTATATTTCAAAACCACCTGATTTAAATAGGCTGCTGAATACCGTACGAAATGCGTTAGATCGTAAGGAACTTGTTGTTGAAAATAAACGACTGAAAAAGAAAGTTTCAAAGAATTATGAAATGATAGGCAGTTCCAATGCCATTTCTGAGATAAAAGAAATTATTGAAAAAGTAGCTCCTACGGAAGCAAGAGTTCTAGTAACTGGACAAAACGGAACAGGAAAGGAGTTAGTAGCGCATTGGTTACATGAAAAAAGCGAACGCGCTAAAGGTCCTTTTATTGAAGTAAATTGTGCGGCAATACCTTCGGAATTAATTGAAAGCGAATTATTTGGTCATGTTAAGGGGGCTTTTACTTCAGCAAATAAAGACCGAGCAGGCAAATTTGAGGCAGCTAATGGAGGGACCATATTTTTAGATGAAATAGGTGATATGAGCCTTTCTGCGCAAGCAAAAGTGTTAAGAGCTTTACAGGAAAGTAAGGTTCAACGTGTAGGAAGCGACAAAGATATCAAAGTGAACGTTCGTGTAGTAGCAGCTACTAATAAAAATTTAAAAATTGAAATTGAGGATAAAAAATTTCGAGAAGATTTATACCATCGTTTGGCTGTAATTTTAATTAAAGTACCGGCTCTTAATGATCGGAGAGATGATATTCCTGAATTAATTGGGCATTTTTCAAAAAAAATTGCAGAAAGTCAAGGAACAATTCCAAAAGTATTTTCGGAATCTGCAATCAAATTATTGCAAAAATACGATTGGACAGGAAACATTAGGGAGTTACGAAATGTAGTTGAGCGTTTACTCATTTTAGGAGAAAAAGAAATTAGTGAAAATGATGTAAAATTATTCGCATCTAAATAAATGAAGTTATTTTTTAAAGTTATTACATTTTTGGTAGTAAACATTACCTTTAGCCAACACGAACCTGGAGCTTGGGTAGTGGGGTTTAATGGAGCAGCCAAGGTAGATCGTATAGCTGACTTTGGTGGAAATTTACAAGTGCATTATGCGCCTAATTGTTACTCTAGCTATATAGCTGAGGTTGGAGGGATTTTAACTAATAACGGTATTGTGCCTGAATTAAATATGACAATTAATTCAATTATGTTTAATTTTAAAACATGGATGGTCACTGGAGGAATGGGACTTGTACTCAATACAGCCAAGTTAACAAAAGAGGAAAGAGACGACGCTATTTTTGCTTTTTCTAACGAAAATGCAAATTTTGGTGCTTTATTAAAAATTAGAACATTAATTCCTATTACCAGATGGTGGCATTTTAGCACAGCATTTAATTTTAAAACTATTGGAGGCAATTTTTCTACGGTAAACGTAGGTTTAATTTATGAGTTTCCATTAAATGGATATTAGTATGAAAGTAATAAAGGCTACAAATAATTTCAATATATCAAAAGCAACAACTAAAATTGATACTGAGTTATCCAATGAACAATTAAAAGATGAATTAAAAAAAATTCGCAAAAAACTAGGGAAACTTCAGGACACTTTATATGCACACGGTAAGTACGCTGTGTTGGTGTGTTTGCAAGGTATGGATACCGCGGGTAAGGATAGTTTAATTCGAGAAGTATTTAAGGCTTTCAATTCGAGCGGAATTATAGTGCACAGTTTTAAAGTGCCAACCACTCTTGAAAAAAATCATGACTACCTATGGCGACATTATATTGCCTTGCCAGCCAGAGGGAAGTTTGGTATTTTTAATAGGACACATTATGAAAATGTGTTGGTAACAAGAGTGCACCCTGAATATATTTTAGGAGAAAACATACCAAACATCAATTCCGTAGCGGATGTTAATGAAGATTTTTGGAAACAACGTTTTAATCAAATTAATAATTTTGAAAAGCATTTGACGGAAAACGGAACGTTAATTTTCAAATTCTTTTTAAACTTATCAAAAGAAGAACAAAAAAATAGATTGTTAAGAAGGCTCGAGAAAAAAGGATAAAAATTGGAAATTTTCGCCATCAGATCTTAATGAAAGAAAATTGTGGGATAACTATCAGAAATGTTATGAAGATGCGATAAAAAACACGTCAACAACCCATGCGCCTTGGTACATTATTCCGGCCGATAACAAACCAATGGCTCGATATATGGTAGCTAAAACACTTTACGATCATTTAAAAACCTATAACGATATACAAGAACCTGAATTAGAGCAATCTGTGATTTTAGAACTCAGAAATTACTTACATCAGTTAAAAAGCGAAAAATAATCTTTTAACATTTTGATAGTTTTAACGGTTTAAACTTATTTATATTACACTTTTATTTGACTATTATTGCCAAATCTGCATTTTGTATTCGACGAAATGCAGATTTTCTTTTAAGTACTTTTTCTTTTTCTAATTAATATTTAAAAAAAGAATTGTGCAATATTTATATAGTATGTGTTTTCTCTATTTGACACTAGCGACGAAAATGTTTTCGTAAATCATATTGTGTTGAAAAACAATTTTTTATGAAGGAAAAGTATTACATTTTTTACAGTAAGAAAATTCTTTCATTTCAAAATTAAGTTACGATAAAAATGAATCTATTTTTAAACTTAGACGGAAAGTTAAAAATCACAAACTTTTCAAAACATTATTATAACTTAAAATTAAATTTATGATTATCAAGAAATTAGGTTTTTTTGCATTGTCGCTAATTGGAATTTCTGGGATTGCTCAAACAAGTTTCAATTATGGAGAGGCGCTGCAAAAGTCACTTTTCTTCTATGAGGTGCAACAATCGGGAGAGTTGCCTTCATGGAACAGAGTAAAATGGCGTGGGGATTCTGCGTTAAACGATGGATCTGACGTTGGAGTCAATTTAACAGGAGGATGGTATGATGCCGGAGACCATGTTAAATTTAATTTTCCAATGGCATTTAGTGTTACAGCTCTTTCATGGGGAGCTATAGAATATGAGCAAGCATATAAGGATGCTGGTCAGTTAGATATTATTAAAAGAAATATCAAATATGCCACTGATTATTTAATTAAGTGTCATACTGGTCCTACTGAGCTTTATGGTCAGGTAGGTAATGGTGGTATTGATCACGCCTTTTGGGGTTCTCCAGAGGTAATGATTATGGAACGACCTGCTTACAAAATTACGGCATCAGCTCCAGGTTCGGATTTGGCGGCTGAAAATGCAGCAGCAATGGCAGCAGCAAGTATTTTATTTAAGGATTCTGACCCAGCGTATAGTACTACTTTATTAGAGCATGCTAAGGAACTTTATAAGTTTGCAGATGAGTACAGGGGAGTATATTCAGAAGCAATAACTGATGCTGCTGGGTTTTACCGATCATTCAGTGGTTTTCAGGATGAGCTTGTTTGGGGAGCGGCTTGGTTATACCGAGCTACCAATGATGATACTTATTTAGCTAAAGCGGAGTCCGAATATGACAATTTAAGTAATGAAGGACAAAGTAGCAATAAAGCATATAAGTGGGGATTGGCATGGGATGATAAATCTTATGGATCTTACGTATTATTATCTCAACTAACTGGTAAGGATAAGTACAAAACTGATGCGGAAAGGCATTTAGATTACTGGACAAGTGGATTTAACGGCGAACGTGTTCCTTACAGTCCAGGTGGTCAAGCACATTTAACTCAATGGGGGTCTTTAAGACATTCATCTAACACGTCATTATTAGCATTTATTTATAGTGATAAAGTGGCTACTTCAGCTGCAAATAAAACTAAATATCATGATTTTGCGGTTAGACAAATTAATTATGCGTTAGGAGACAATCCAATTAATAGAAGTTTTATGGTTGGATATGGTAACAATCCAGCGAATAATACGCACCACCGATCAGCACATGGAGCTTGGGCAAATTCATTAGAAAATAGACCCGATAAGCCAAGTCACACTCTTTTTGGAGCTTTAGCTGGAGGACCAAGTTCTCCTAATGATCAGTTTGTGGACGATCGTGGTGATTTTATTGCAAATGAGGTTGCCTGTGATTACAATGCTTGTTTTACAGGTGCATTAGCAAGAATGTACAGCGAATTTGGAGGAAACCCTTTAGCTAATTTTCCAGTTGAAGAAACCCCTAGTAGAGCTGAAATTAGAAGTTTTTCTAAATTTAACAGTGATAACGCTTTTGGAAGTACAGTTAAAATTTTATTGCAAAATAGAACAGCTTGGCCTGCCAGAGCAACAGATAACTTAAGTTATAGGTATTACTTTGATATTGCCGAGGGAGTTGCTGCAGGGTATACTATTGACGATTATGATATTCAATTAAATGGAGTAGGAGGTTCAGCAACTATGAGCATTAAAAGTGCTGGCGGAACGCTGTACTACGCAGAAGTAACTAATATTCCTTCAATTTCTCCTATAGGAGACCCAGCATTTAGAAATGAAACTCAAATTAATTTCAGAGTTTCCAATGGAGTTCCTTACGATACATCAAATGATCCTTCGGCTCAAGGACTCAGTGGATCAGGTGATGTAGAAAGTGTTAATATTCCTGTGTATGATAATGGAGTTTTGGTTTTTGGTCAAGAGCCAGACGGAACAACTGTACCTGTTGATCCGGTAAATACTGCGCCAGTAGCAAGTATTAGTGCTGATAAAGTTTCAGGTCAGGCTCCATTAACAGTTTCATTTGACGGAAGTGGATCTTCAGATGCACAAAATGATGCATTAACTTATTTATGGGATTTTGGAAATGGAGAAACGTCAATTGATGAAAATCCATCTACAATTTATACTACACCAGGAGCTTATTTGGTAAGCTTAGTAGTCAATGATGGTCTGTTGAATTCAGCAGAAGAATCTATAACAATTACGGTAACAGATCCAGTGGTCAATCCAATTCCTGTTGCAGGTGGAACTTTAAGTGGCGGTCCTTTTACATTTACAGTAGGTGATGGTGTAGCTGATAATGTATCTGGGGTTACGGTTTCTGGTAACAGTGGAGCAACAAGTCAATGGATAGTTACTGATGATGCAGGTATGATTTTAGGATTACCTCCCGCACCGGAAGCTGTAAACTTTGATGGAGTTGGAGCAGGAACTTGCTTTATTTATAACGTAAGTTACAATGGTAGACTAACAGGTTTGACAGCTAACTCAAATATTGCTAGTTTGTCAGGTGATTTTGAATTGTCATCTAATAGAGTCGAAGTTATTCGTAATGCAACAGTAATAGTAGATCCTGTTACACCAGTTGCAGTAGCTGGAGGAACTTTAAGCGGTGGTCCATTTACTTTTACAGTAGGTGATGGAGTTGCAGACAATGTATCTGGAGTATCAGTTTCAGGAAATAGCGGAGCAACAAGTCAGTGGATAGTTACTGATGATGCTGGAATGATTTTAGGATTACCTCCAGCACCAGAATCAGTAGATTTTGATGGGGCTGGCGAAGGAACTTGCTTTATTTATAGCGTAAGTTATAATGGAACACTAAATGGTTTAGCGGCTAATTCTAATATTTCTGGATTATCAGGTGATTTTAAATTATCATCAAATCGAGTAGAAGTTATTCGTAATGCTGCAGTAGTAAATCCAAATCCAACAGGAGATTGTACTTTTGGAACACCAATTGCAACACCATTGGAAACTACGTATGGTTATTATACTAATATGTATGCTTTTGGAAGCAATGCACCTGCTATGAGCAACTTATCTGGTTTTTCATTTAACTGGGATTTGGTTAATAACGGAATATGGAGTATTGCTATTCAAACTACAGACGGAAATCCAGCATATTATGTAGATTTAAGAGATAAAACAACACATAATTTAGCATCTAGTCAACCGAGTATTACTTTTAGCGGTACTGGAATTCCAAGTTTCGATGGAACATATTATACGGCTAAAGATGGTGAAAATTTAGTTTTAGTATCTACAACAAAGGATTACACAATATATTTTTCAAATTCTTCAACTGCACCTAATTGTGGCGATACGGTAGTTAATCCAACAATTGATGGAGGAACAATTAGCGGAGGTCCGTTCACTTTTACAGTAGGTGATGGTATTGCGGATAATGTTTCGGGAGTAGCAGTAACAGGAAATCAGGGAGCAAACTTTGGTTGGGTAGTTACTGATGAGGATTTAAATATCTTAGGTTTACCGCCAACACCAGAGGCTGTTGATTTTGATGTAGCAGGTGAAGGGGTATGTTTAATTTGGCATATTGCTTACGAAGATGGGCTTACTGGACTTACTGCTGGAGAAAATGCAGGAAGTTTATCAGGTACTTTTGATTTATCAAATAGTGTACGTGTTAACAGGGTAGCGTTTGTTGATCCAGTTACACCAACAACTGTTGATGGAGGTACTTTAAGTGGAGGTCCATTTACTTTTACAGTAGGCGATGGTATTGTTGACAATGTTTCAGGAGTTGCTGTAACTGGTAATGTAGGGTCAAATTTTGGTTGGATAGTTACTGATGAAGACTTAAATATTTTAGGATTACCACCAACACCAGAAGCAGTTGATTTTGATACAGCAGGCGAAGGCGTTTGTTTAATTTGGCATATTGCTTACGAAGACGGACTGACAGGTCTTGCACAAGGTGAGAATGCAGGTAATTTGTCCGGAACATTTGATTTGTCAAATAGTGTTCGAGTTGAACGAAATGCTGAAATTCCAGTTCCTATTACTTTAATTGATGGGGCTACCGTGGCAACTTCAACGGGAGCCGTTGCTGTTGAAACTATTACTGGTGACGGTGTGGCTGACTTAGTTACATTTACAAATACAACAGCTGGTACTGCGGATTATGCGTACCTAATTACTGACGCTACTGGAAATATCCTAGTAGTTGAAACAGATTCACATGATTTTGAAGGAGCGTCTGTTGGTGTCTGTTTAGTGTACGGAATATCTTATACAGGAACTTTATCAGTAACAGGAAAAGCAATAACTGATACTGACTTATCAACAGAATTATTTGCAGTATCTTCAAATTCAATTTCAGTGGATCGTAAAGATATTCCTGTTGTTGTTGATCCAGTTGACCCAGGTACAGGAGGTTCAACTACCAATAAATACATAGAGCGTTTTACTGAAATGAGAAATGAGATCTATGATCCTGCAAATGGCTATTTTAGTGCGGATGGTTCACCTCATCATTCAGTGGAAACACTTATTGTTGAAGCACCAGATCATGGTCATGAATCAACTTCAGAATTATACTCGTATTGGTTAATGATGGAGGTTATGCAAGGTCGTATTACTAAAGACTGGCAACCTTTAGCTAAGGTTTGGAGTGAAATGGAAAGAATGATTATTCCAACAAAAGCAGATCAACCAACCAATGCAGCATATAATTCATCGAGTCCAGCAGCTTATGCAGCTGAATTCCCATTACCATCAGGATATCCTGCGCCATTGGATTTTAACGCAGCAGTAGGTCAAGATCCAGTATCGGATGAGTTAACGGCCGCTTACGGTCCTGAAGTTTATCAAATGCACTGGTTATTAGATAATGATAACTTTTATGGATACGGAAATAGAGGTGATGGTACAAGTACACCATCTTACATTAACACATTCCAAAGAGGGGAGCAAGAGTCAGTATATGAAACTATTCCTCATCCATCATGGGAGTCTTTTAATTTTGGTAATTCTGAAAATGGATTTTTGCCATTATTTATCCTAGATGCTAATTATGCGAAGCAATGGCGTTACACTAGTGCTCCAGATGCTGATGCGCGTGCAGTACAAGCAATGTATTGGGCTATTCAATATGCTAAAGAACAAGGAGGAACAATTGATCCAACACTTTTAGATAATACTAAAAAGATGGGTGACTACCTGCGTTTAGCTATGTTTGATAAATATTTCAAACAAATTGGTGCTCAGGATGAGCAAGGAAGTGCAGGTTCAGGTTATGATAGTGCACATTACTTAATGTCATGGTATATGTCATGGGGAGGATCTGCTGATCCTGCTTCAGCATGGGCGTTCCGTATCGGTTCAAGTCACTGTCATTTCGGATATCAAAACCCAATTGCAGCATATGCTTTAACTACGTTGGATGAATTAGATCTTCAAACTCCAAATGGAGAAAGAGATTGGACAACAAGTTTAGGTCGTCAAATGGAATTTTACAGATATTTGCAGTCGGCTGACGGTGCTATTGCGGGTGGTGCTACTAATAGTTGGAATGGTGATTACAGCACTTATCCAGCTGGGAAGTCTACTTTTTATGATATGGCTTTTGATAAAGATCCTGTATATCACGATCCAGGAAGTGGAACATGGTTTGGATGGCAAGCTTGGTCAGTTGAGCGTGTAGCTGAATATTACTACATTACAAATGACCCATTAGCTAAGGAAATTATGGACAAATGGGTTGCTTGGGTAAAACCAAATGTAAACTTAATTGGAAGTGATGATTTTGAAATTCCAGCTACTTTAGAGTGGACAGGAGAACCTGATACTTGGAACGCATCTAGTCCAGGTGCTAATGCAGATTTAAGAGTGGAAATTACTAACTTTAATAAAGATTTAGGAATTGCATCTTCATTAGCTAAAACATTGATTTACTATGCGGCAGCAACTAGGAAACATGCAACACTAGATGAAGAAGCTAAAAATTTGGCTAAAGAAATCTTGGATAGAATGTGGGTAACTTATCGTGATGACAAAGGAGTTTCTTCTCCTGAGGAGCGCGGAGATTATGCACGTATGTTTGAGGAAGTTGTGCATGTCCCAGCAGGGTATACTGGAACAATGGCTAATGGCGATGAAATTAAAACAGGGGTTACTTTCTTGGATATTCGTTCAGGGTTGAGAGATGATCCAGAATTCCCAGCCTTGCAAGCAGCTTATGATGCAGGTGAAGATTATACAACAAGGTATCATAGGACTTGGGCACAAATGGAAACAGCTTTAGCTAATGCTGAATATGGATTCTTCTTTGGAGAAGACGATGCAGCAGCTGATGGTGCCAAAAAACTTGGTGTTGAGTTTACTATTTATCCTAACCCTGCTTCTGAAATAGTAACCGTTACTTATCCTACTGATGAAGATGCTACAGTTCAGGTGACTTTGGTTGATTTTTCAGGAAGAGTAATTACAACGCAGGATATGGTTGATAATGCAGCTACAACAATTAATGTAAGTGCTTTGGCTTCAGGAATGTATCTAATTCAATTAGAATCTAAAGGAAATGTAATAGGCACTGAAAAGCTTATTGTTGAATAATAAATTATAGTAGTTTATTTGTTTAAAGGGGTTGGCTTTTTTAAGTCAACCTCTTTTTTTATCCGCTCTATCCCGAATTTTGCATTAAAACTCTGTAAGGAGACTTGAAAGTACAATAAAAATAAGTCCTTTTTTGATTTTAGTACAGTACGGCTATGGTTAAATCGAAAAGTGCAACGCAGTGGTTGTTTTTTGAAATGACTTTAGGAACAATTTGTAATAGAATCGATGTCATTATTATTGGATTAATAATACCTTAGCTTTCCAAAAAAGAGAGCGTGTTTTCAAAGTATGTTAAAGAGTTTCCAACAAATTTAAGTCTAGCGTATCCAGTAATGATTGGGCAGTTAGGTAATGTATTGGTCGGTTTTGTAGATAATGTCATGGTCGGTAAATTGGGGGCTTCAGCATTAGCAGCAGTATCATTAGGTAATGGATTGTTTTTTTTAACACTTTCATTAGCTATTGGCTTTTCTTTAATAATTACTCCATTAGTAGCAGAGGCTGATGCGCAAAATAATCAACAAAAAATCAGGTCACTCCTAAAAAATGGCTTAGTGTTATGTACATTAACGGGAGGTATTTTATTCGTAGTTATAAAATTATTACAACCCTTTTTGGAAGTGCTTGACCAGCCAGTGGATGTGGTTGCGTTGGCAAATCCATATATAAATATACTAGCTTTTTCAATTGTACCCTTGGCAATATTTCAGGGTTTGAAACAATTTTCTGATGGTTTATCAGCTACCCGTTACGCAATGGTTGCCGCTATATTAGGGAATGTGGTTAATATTTTTTTTAATTACGTTTTAATTTATGGAAAATGGGGATTTCCAAAGCTTTTATTGGAAGGAGCAGCTTTGGGAACTTTAATAGCTAGAATTTTAATGGTTTTGTTAATGGTATTTTTATTTTATTACAAACAAAATTTCAGGCGTTACTTAAATGATTTTTTTAAAAAATTAATTGATTTAGATGTTTTAAAAAAGCTTGTTAAGTTAGGTTTGCCCGTAGCATTACAAATGCTTTTTGAATTTGGTATTTTTGTATCATCAGTTTTCTTGTCTGGTTCACTCAGTACCGAAGATCAGGCGGCCAATCAAATTGCACTCAATATTGCTTCGGTCACATTTATGATAGCTGTAGGTTTAGGCGTAGCTGCAACTATACGAACAGGAAATCAAGTGGGAAAGAAAGATGCAAAATCACTGATGCGAATAACGAGTTCCATACTGCTTTTAGTTTTTTTAATTGAATTGGTATTTGCTATTTTTTTAATTGCAACCAAAAGTTACTTACCAACCTTTTATATACATGATAAAAACGTAATTCATATTGCAGCACAGTTACTTGTAGTAGTCGCTTGTTTTCAGATTAGCGATGGATTTCAGGTGGTTTTGTTAGGAACATTAAGGGGCTTGCAGGATGTTAATGTTCCTACTTTATGTTTGTTTTTTGCCTATTGGTGCGTAGGTTTTCCTATTTCTTATTTTTTAGGAAGCCAAGATCTTTTAGGATCAACGGGAATTTGGGTTGGTTTATTTGCTGGACTTAGTACGTCTAGTTTACTATTGTATTTAAGATATAGCAATTTGATGGCAAATAGAAGTTTAGCTTAATCAGTTTTGTATACCAAAAAAGTACAGATTCAATAATTTTTTTGGAGTATTGTGCTTGAAAAAGATTTGCATGAATTGTAGTTTTTAGATTACTATTTGAGTACAGTGTTTATTGAAATTTATTTGTAAAATGAGCTACTCATAAAACAAAGTTTTTTTTTGAAAATTTAACTGATTTATAGGTATTTAAGTTGTTTTTTTGTTTTTATCTGTTGAAATAGCCTTTTACTATTTTAACAGGTGAAAATAAAGTTATTTCTTATGATCACTTGTTTGCTTACGTTTTTCCAAGTAAGTATTCTAAATTAATTTGAGTAATATCTTTCTTACTTAAAAAAAGAAGTATTCAAATTCTTACCACAAACAACATCTAAAAAAAAGTTAAATAACTACTTAACTCAATAACTAAAAATTGATGGACGGTTTGGATTTTTTTATTTAATGATTTTACTAAATAAAAGGACAAAGGTTACAGTTTATAATTTGTCGTATATCTAGTTTTAAACATCAGCTTGTTTGCTAAACACACAAAAAACAAGGTATTGTACACAAAACAACATAAAAACTTAAAAAAATCTTAGATCAAATGAAACAAAAATTCTCATTGTTTTTGATAAGCTTATTCAGTTTGTCTAGCTTAATTAAGGCTCAGGAAATTACTGGCGAATTAAAAAAATGGCATAAAATTACACTAAGTGTGGATTTGCCAGCTGATGACCTGAACGAGAGTGCTAATACTTTTAAAAACCACCGTATGGATGTGGTTTTTACGGATCCAACTGGAGGTAAAATAAGAGTTCCAGGATATTTTGCTGCAGATGGTAATGCCGCTAATTCAAGCGCAAAACGTGGTAAAACGTTCAAAGCTATTTTGCGTCCTTACATGACAGGTCCTTGGAAGTACGAAGTATTTTATTACAATGATACAGACGTTGCTTTAAAAAATCTAAATCAATTACCTGCTCCAATACAAAGGTTAAGTGGTGATATAGGTGACATTGAAAATAACGATAAACCAACACCTGATTTACGAGCAAAGGGAAGATTAACTTATCGATTGGGAGGCAATGTAAATTCCAGACGTTATTTACAATTTGCTGAAACAGGGGAGTTCTTTTTAAAAATTGGACCAGATTCTCCTGAGAACTTTTTGAATTATGATGAATTTGATTTTGATGCTAATTTGAATAAATGTGCCCTTTGTCCAACCCATAAATTTAATCCGCACTCAGGGGATTTTAAAGTTGGTGACCCTACATTTAAAGGAGGGAAAGGTAAAAACATCATTGGTGCATTAAATTATATTCAGCAACAGGACATGAATTCCTTTTCAATGTCTTTATACGGTGGTGATGATAAAAATGTTTTTCCATGGGTAAATTTGAATAATAAATTCGTTTTTGATGTTTCCAAATTAGATCAGTGGGAGGTTGTTTTTGACCATGCGGAAAAATTAGGTTTGGCTATGCATTTCAAATTGGCCGAAAATGAGAATTGGGACAAATTAAATAATAATGAAATAAGAGCGCAGTATCGCGAAATGGTAGCTCGTTTTGGCCATCATTTGGCTATTGAATGGAATGTGTCCGAAGAATATAGAGGATCAGCTCAGTCCGCTATGGCACGTATTGACTTTTTAGCTGCCATTGATGGATATCAAAATCATCGAGTAATTCATACCTACCCAGGGGAACATGATAAATACGATGATTGGTTGAGGTTAGGAGCAAAATTAACTGGAGCTTCTGTGCAAAGCGCAGCTAATGCTAATGATGCTTTTAATGGTAGAAGTGGAATTTTAACTTGGATTAATAAATCAAAAAACAACAATACACCATGGGTAGTTGCTTCGGATGAACAAAACCCAGGAAGCACAGGGATATTTAATAGTAAAAGCATTAATGATAAAACTGTAAAGAAAAGTGCTAGAACGCATTATTTGTGGAAAAACTTGATTGCCGGTGGGCAAGGAGTAATGTGGTACGGTGGAGGCGAAGGTGATTTTAAAACTGAAAATTTTGATCGTTTTTCTACACTTTTTGAATGGACACGTCATGCCTATTCTTTTTTCAAAGGGAATAGAATTCCTTATTGGGAAATGGAAAATAAGGACAATTTAGCTGACGGGAATAATAACCACGTTTTAGCGGGAGATAACAAAGTTTATGTTTTATATCTTGAAAAAGGAGGGAGTACACAATTGAATTTAAATGGAGCAACAGGAACATTTAACGTGAGGTGGTTTGATCCAAGAAATGGAGGCGCATTACAAAGTGGAAATGTAACTTCTATTTCAGGTGGTGCAAAAAGAGGTATCGGAAATCCTCCAAATGCAACTAATGATGACTGGGTAGTGCTAGTAAGTAATACTGATGATTCAGTTGTTATACCAGATCCTCCTGTGGTGGTTAGTCCTGAACCACAACCATCCGAGCCAGTTGATGAAGAATGTGACGAAAAAATATTTGAAGAGAATGAGGGTGTAATTGCTATTGAAGCTGAAGACTTTTTTGAACAAACAAAAACAAAGGACAGAGAATGGTTTGTGTTTAATGGAACAGCTCAGGATACTCCTAAACCAGATCCTGATGGTGATCATTCCGAAGGAGCAAGTAATGGTAAATATATTGAGTTATTGCCTGATACTAGAGTAGTACATGCAGATCCATTGGTAAACGGTGTAAGTTTTTCAAATACCCCAGGTCAAGCAGCTATAATTAGTTATAAAGTTAACTTTAAAACTGCTGGTAAGTATTTTGTTTGGGTAAGGGCTTATTCAACAGGTTCAGAGGATAATGGGATACACGTAGGTTTAAATGGTGATTGGCCAGCTTCAGGCGCTAGAATGCAATGGTGCGGAGGAAAAAATAAGTGGACTTGGGAGAGCAAGCAACGTACAAATGCTGAACATTGTGGGGTGCCAGAAAGAATTTTTCTAAATGTTCCTAGCCCTGGTATTCACACGGTATCATTTTCAATGCGTGAAGATGGTTTTGAAGTAGATAAAATAATTTTGTCAAAAGTTTACAAAAAACCAACCGATTCAGGAACTGTTGCTTTAGTAAGTAATTGCAACACTACCACGCCAACAACACCTAATAATCCTACAGATGGTAGCTGTAGTAATACAACACTTGTTGCAACTAGTAATTTTAATAAATTAAATGTTAGTGGTTTTTCTCCTGCATACAAGGATAATGAAAGAAATGCACTTGCCATTAACGCAGCTCAGCACAAGGATAAGTTTGCTGCCGCAGAAACGAGTTTTACAGGAGCATCAGGTACTTACAATATTAAAATAAATACGCTTGCGGAATTAGATGGCGAGAGTACGTATAGAATAAACGTAAATGGTAAATTAATTGGAACTTATCAAAATCCAGAAACTACTACGGATTATAGTCCTGCTGGAAAAACGTTTAATAATGTAGCGGTTAACAAAGGGGATGTTATTAGAGTTGAATTTAATTCTCATACAAATGGAAAAATTCCTGAAAATGGAAGCACTGCATTTTCAAGAGGTAGATGGACAGGTATTGAGTTTACTTGTGTTGACGCAGGAACACCACCTCCTTCTAATGAAAGTGAAAGAACTGTTACGTTACAGCCAACATATGATGCTTTTTTACAGAATGGGGTTAACAATAATACAAATCTGCTGAAAGTAGAAAATGGAAGGAGAGTAACGTTTTTAAAATTTGATTTAAGTAGTGTTGAAGGTACAATTAAAGATGCTACCTTGGAACTAACCGTTACTGGTGACGCAGGAAATGGAATAATTAAAGTGTATAAAGGGATTGATACTAATGGATGGACTGAGGGTAATTTATCGAGTGCAAATGCACCTGAAAAAGACATTGAGTTAGCTAGTTTGAATGAAAACTATGGCTTAAATTCTAAGATTTCGTTTCCATTAACAAATCTTGAAAAGTCAAATTTTATAACTTTAATTATAGAGATGGATGAAGGAAATGATGTTAGTTTTGCTTCAAAGGAAAACGCAAATGGTCCTGAATTGATTATTACCTCTACTAATTCTACGTTGTCAATCAATAGGCCTGATTTAAATAAGGAGGTGAATATTGCTATTTTTCCTAACCCTACAACAGATTTTGTTATTATTCAACAAACCAAAGGGGCGAGTTTAAGAATGGTTAAAGTTTATAGCTTAAATGGACTTTTATTGCAAACAATAGTCAATGATGGTGCTACTAATGAAACTTTAAGCATTGATCTTACTAATTATAGTAATGGCATATACTTGTTAAGTTTGCAAAATTTTGAAAACAAAACGGAAATTTTGAAAATAGTAAAGGAATAATAACTTTTTGAAATCACATGAAATTAAAAAGGCCGCTTTAGAAAAAGTGGTCTTTTTAATTTAAAAAAAACTTCAGTTTATTGTACCTCTATATCCATCCGAGTAATTACATGGTAAGATTTTTTTGATAACCTGGCAGTAGTTCTTCAAGTTTTAGTATGCTATGATCGTGGATTTTTTGTAAGGTGTCTTCTGGCTATTCTCTAGGGTTGATGTTTTGTATTTTGAAGCTTCCAAAGAATGAATATAGCATTGCTGCATTTTGTGCTACTTATATAATTCACAAAACAAATTTGGGAAATTAGCATTACTTTTCCTTCGCTTTTTCCTGTAGCATTTTAATTTCGTCGCGTAATTTTGCGGCTCTCATAAAGTCAAGGTCTTTAGCAGTAATTTCCATATCTTTTCTTAGGCCGCGGATGCGTTCTTGCAATTGATCCTTGGAAAAATAAACCACTTCCTCTTCGGCAGCTTTCAAATTAGCGGCTGCTACAATTTTATAAGGTTCTTTTTTTGTAGTGTTAAGGCTATTATCAATTGGTTTATTTAATGCTTTTGGAGTAATATTATTTTTTATATTATAATTGATTTGCTTTGTTCTTCGGTATTCCGTTTCATCAATTGTTTTTTGCATGCTTTCTGTAATTTTATCAGCATATAAAATAGCCTTACCATTCACATTACGAGCCGCTCTACCAATAGTTTGTGTTAAAGAACGTTTATTACGTAAAAAACCTTCCTTATCAGCATCCAAAATGGCTACTAAAGATACTTCAGGCAAATCCAAACCTTCACGTAATAAGTTTACCCCAATTAAAACATCAAACAATCCTTTTCTTAAATCTTGCATAATTTCAACACGTTCAAGCGTGTCAATATCGCTATGAATGTACCTACAGCGGACATTTATTCGAGTCAAGTATTTTGCCAATTCTTCAGCCATGCGTTTGGTAAGAGTGGTGACCAAAATACGCTCATCTTTATCAATGCGTAATTGCATTTCTTCTACCAAATCATCAATTTGATTTAGGCTTGGTTTAACTTCAATAATTGGATCAAGCAAACCTGTAGGTCTGATAATTTGTTCGGTATAAACACCTTCGCTTTTTTGCAACTCGTAATCTGCGGGGGTGGCGCTAATGTAAAGTACTTGGTTTTGTAGTACTTCAAATTCTTCAAATTTTAAAGGCCTGTTATCCATGGCGGCAGGTAACCTAAAGCCATATTCGACCAAATTTTCTTTCCGAGAACGATCTCCTCCGTACATGGCATGTACTTGCGGTACGGTAACATGACTTTCATCAATAATCATCAGATAATCGTCCGGAAAAAAATCCAGTAAACAAAACGGTCGTGTTCCGGGTTTGCGTCCATCTAAGTAGCGCGAATAATTTTCAATACCTGAGCAATAGCCTAATTCCTTAATCATTTCAAGGTCAAAATTAGTGCGTTCTTCAAGTCGTTTTGCCTCCAAGTGTTTTCCAATTTCATTAAAATAAGCAACTTGTTTTCCTAAATCAATGGCAATTTGATCTATGGCACCATTTAGGACTTCTTTAGAAGTTACAAACATGTTAGCAGGGTAAATAGTCAGCTTTTCAAACTGATCTAAAATCTCTTTAGTTCGTGGATCAAATGACTCTATTTCCTCAATTTCATCACCAAAAAAATGAATGCGAAAAGCGTCATCCGCATAACTAGGAAAAATATCCAAAGTGTCTCCTTTAATGCGAAATGTCCCTGGTAAAAACTCAGCTTCGGTTCTTGAATACAAACTTTGAACCAACAAATGTAACAATTCTGTACGTGAAATTTCCTGATCTTTTTCAAGATAAATAACACTTTTTTTAAATTCAATTGGATTCCCGATACCGTATAAACAAGAGACAGAGGCAACCACCAAAACATCTCTTCGGCCCGATAATAATGATGAGGTAGTACTTAAACGTAATTTTTCAAGTTCATCATTAATTGATAAATCCTTTTCAATATAAGTGCCTGTTGTTGGAATAAATGCTTCGGGTTGGTAATAATCATAATAGGAAACAAAATATTCTACAGCATTATTGGGGAAAAATTGTTTGAATTCCTGAAACAACTGTGCGGCTAGGGTTTTATTGTGAGCCAAAACTAAAGTAGGTTTTTGAACCTGAGAAATGACATTAGCCGCAGTAAATGTTTTTCCTGATCCAGTAACCCCTAAAAGCGTTTGGTATTGCGTATTGGATTGCAGTCCACTAACAAGTTGTTTTATCGCTTCGGGTTGATCCCCCGTTGGTTTATAATCAGATACAAGTTCAAACTTCATAAACAAAAAATTGGAATAGATGCAAAACTAACTATTTTGTAATTGAGTAGTTTTTGTTATGCCTAAATTAGTTTTTTATTAGTGTTGTTTGGTAAGAATCATTCAATTTTTTCAATAAGGTTAGTTATAACTATTATTTAGAGAAGGTTAAATTGAAACAATAAAGTTTACGGTGATAAAATTTAAGCTAACGGCTATTTATAGCAGGCTATATTGACTGGTTATTTTGTTAAATATGCTTAGCATACTATTAGTAATAGAAACCACCTTTTGCGTATCCATTTTATTGTCTAAAAATAATTTTTTGTTAATTTCAATACCATCAATAACCCCCATAGCTAATGCAATATTTTCATCAATTTCAGATGTATTCAGTTCATTTACTAATAAATCATTCACCACAGAATTAATTTGATTATAAATAGCTACGTATCGATTACAGGCTTTTTTTGATTTATCCCCTTTTTTAAAAAACTTACATGCGGCGTAGTACAAACATAATTTTTGAGATAGCATTCGTTGCTTTCCAGCTTTGTTAATGGTTTCTACCTTAAGTTGCGATGCTTTATTTTCAAAATTTAATTGCTTATTAAATTTTGAATCTTCCTCAATGGCTAATACTAAAGAGTTACATTTGCTTAATAATGATTCGGATTTGCTTAATAATTTTTCAATGTCAATTTGAGGTTTGTTAACCAAATCGTTGAATTGTACCCACTCTGCATTTTGTTGCCGTATGAGCGCTTTTACTTTAGGGCTTTGCTCCCTAGAGTTACTTTCTATAATTTTCAGGTTTCGTTCAAAAAGTTTTATACTGGCAGTAAATTCATTAGTAAGTGCACTCGTTGTTTCATTTATCGCTTTTAGCATTCTGACTTTAGCAATTTTTTGAGAAAGCATGCGCTGCTTACCAGCTGTATTTATTGCTTTTTCATAACTAATATTGCCATAGGTAGTGTTTTGTGCATGGCAAAAGCAAAATGTAGCAAAAATAAACAGTGTAGTTAAAAATTTTAAATATTTCATTTTCAATATTTTATAAATTATCCTTATTTTTTAAAGGAACAAATAAATAACGAAAAAACATAATATAATGCGTATAAAGTACTGATAATTAGAATTTTAATAAAAAAAATAAATGT
>NZ_AFPB01000150.1 GCF_000218485.1 Aquimarina agarivorans
GTTAATAGTTTAGGTTACAACTATATTTCCTTTGCCGATTCAAAAAAATAATTTTTTATTTGAGTAATTTATCATCAGAAACGGTGTAACGCTATACCTCAATAATGAGATAAGTATTAAAATTATAACTTGATAATTGTGTTGTTAACCTAAGGGTTATTATTATTATTATTATTAATTACATCTTTTTTATGAAAAAAAGCGAATTAAAATTTAGAGCATACTATTTTTTAATTTAAACCATCAACCATATCTAAGGAACAGGATCATATCCACTACCGCCCCATGGGTGACAGCTTAAAATACGTTTAAGACCTAGCCAACTGCCTTTAAAGATGCCATGTTTTATTAAAGCATCTTTAGTGTATTGCGAGCAGGTGGGCTGATACCTACAAGTAGCTGGGGTAAAGGGTGATATTAGATTTTTGTAAATAAAAATCAAGAATAGAAACGGTGCTATTAAAATTTTTTTTAGCATTAATAGGTGTATGTAGTGCCTTCGCGGCCGTCTTTTAGTTGAATTCCTTTTTCAACCAGTTCATCTCTAATTTTATCGCTTAATGCAAAATCTTTGTTCAAACGGGCTTCCTTGCGTAATTCAATTAACAATTCAATTGCGCCATCCAGTTTTGATGTGATATCATTTGTCGCTTCTGCTGAAGCTTGCAAGCCTAACACATCAAATGTAAAATTATGCATAGTTTTTTTCAGCAGTGCCAAATCGGATTTTGATATTTTGGACTTACCCTCTTTAACTTGGTTAATAAATTTTACTGTTTCAAATAGGTGAGCTATTAAAATTGGGCTATTGAAATCGTCATTCATGGCGTCATAACAACGTTGTTTCCATGTGGTAATGTCAAAATTGGTGGTTTGTTTTTCTCCCGTAAGGGTATCTAAATGCTGAATAGCCTCTAGTAATTTTAAGAATCCTTTTTCTGAAGCCTCCAAAGCATCATTGGAAAAATCCATGATGCTACGATAATGTGCTTGTAAGATAAAAAAGCGCACTACCGATGGTTTAAAAGGTTTGTTTAAAATGGTATTGTCACCAGAAAATATTTCATGTGGTAAAATAGTATTTCCTGTACTTTTAGACATTTTTTTACCATTTAGTGTAAGCATGTTAGCGTGCATCCAGTAACGCACAGGTGTTTTTCCGCAAGCGGCTTCACCTTGGGCAATTTCGCATTCATGGTGTGGGAATTTTAAATCCATACCACCTCCATGAATGTCAAATTCTTCACCTAAGTATTTTGTACTCATTACGGTACACTCCAGGTGCCAACCAGGAAAACCATCACTCCAGGGGCTTGGCCATCGCATGATGTGTTCAGGGTCAGCTTTTTTCCATAACGCAAAATCCTGTGGATTTCTTTTTTCGCTTTGTCCCGCCAGCTCACGCGAGTTATTGATCATGTCTTCTAAATTACGTCCACTCAGTTTTCCGTAATCGTTGGTTTCATTAAACTTAACTACGTCAAAATATACTGAACCGTTTACTTCATAGGCAAAACCATTGTCAATTATAGTTTTTATAATTTCAATTTGTTCTACAATATGTCCGGTAGCGGTAGGTTCAATGCTGGGAGGTAAATTGTTAAACTGTTGTAAAATAGAGTGGAAATCTAAGGTGTAGCGTTGCACTACCTCCATAGGTTCAATTTGCTCCAAGCGGGCTTTTTTGGTTATTTTATCTTCACCCTCATCTGCATCATTTTCCAAATGTCCTGCATCAGTGATATTACGTACGTAACGAATTTTATATCCTAAGTGTTTTAAATATCTAAATATTAAATCAAACGAAATAAACGTACGACAATTTCCTAAATGCACATTGCTATAAACGGTTGGTCCGCATACGTACATTCCTATTGCCCCTTCAACAATTGGAATAAAGGTTTCTTTGTTTCCCGATAAGGAATTGTAAATGGTTACCGATTGTTGGTTGTACAAAGGTAAGGGTGTCATAAGAAGTCGCTTTTGCAAAATTTGAATTCAAAAATACTAACTATTTTGTAGGTTCAGTGAATTTTGTCACAAAATACAGTGCAGCATGTTCATATTTTTTATAGCCATTTGATGTTTGTATAGATCAATTACTTTTAAGTTAGAATTTTAAAAATATGATCAATTGATTTTAGGGTTCATTTATTGTGTGTTTTGAAATTGTTTTAGAAAAGGAGAATAGTATATTTACAGTATGAAGTATTTGATGCTTTTTATAACTACTTTAATTTCTATAATTGCATTTGGGCAGCAAGAGCAATCTCTGGTTTTTCCTGAAGTTGATTCACTTTACAGGGAAGACCAAGTTTATTTAGGGATTACATTTAATGTGATAGGAGATCGACCAGAAACAATATCGCAGTCTGGATTTTCTGGCGGTTTGCATCTTGGTGTAATTCGAGATATCCCTTTTAATAAAAAAAGGAGTTTTGGATTAGGATTAGGGCTTGGATATTCGGTTAATACATACAATCATACATTAGTAGTAATACCAGATAATGCGACTGTAAACCAGACCACTTTTGTAGCAGCTACAGATGAAAATAGTACGGGTAGGAGCCAGTTTATAACGCATTTAGTTGAGTTGCCTTTAGAATTAAGGTGGCGTACATCAACACCAAGCACTTATAAATTTTGGCGTATTTATGCAGGAATGCGTTTTGGCTACATGCATTTTTTTAGTGCTAAATTTAAGGACAATAATGGCGTTGAATTTAAAGAAAGAAAACCTGATGGATTGGATCGTTTAAGGTTGGGCGCTACATTAAGTTTTGGTTGGAATACATTTAACTTTCATTTGTATTATAGTTTGAATAGTTTCTTTGATAAATCAGTACAAATTGAAGATCAGCAAGGAGGATTTTCGGTGGTTAAACTTGGTTTAATGTTTTATATATTGTAAAATTTAACCACCGAGTTTTGCTTTAAAAAATAACTTGTAGTATTATCCAAAGCATTAAATTTCCTGTAACATAATTGCATAATGTTCTGTTGTTTGCGTTTTGTAATACTACAAAATTTGTTCTTTTGTCAAAAAATAAATTACTTTTTTTCATAGCTTGTTAATTTTAAAGGGTTTTGAATTTGTATCAATTTATGAGCATGATGACTTTTAAAATATCACTAAACAATCATAGCTAAATCGATAATTTAACGGTGAATTGCATAGGCACATGCCGCAGGTAGGTTTAACGCTTTAACGTACTTAATAAATTTTTTTAAGCTTACTTTAACTGTTGGATTGAAAAAACTTTTCATAATAAAAATTTTAAAGGTTATTAATTATTTGTTTTGTACTAATACAACAGCTGGTATAGCTTTTACCCTACTTATTATTTTTATTTTTTTTAGTAAAAACGCATTTAAATGTTTAAATGCTTAAAAAGCAGGATGAAAAACGTATTTATAGTTTATTGTGCTAGTTTGTAATTGATACAGTTTTTCATTTTAGGTGTGAAATTTGAATGCAGGAAGCAGTATAAAAATTCAGATTTTATAACTTTTTTAGTAAAACCACCCAATCCTTATTTAAATTTAGAGTATTATCCGTAGTTGGAAATCCTAAGTTTCTATGGTTACTCCCAGTTATAATTGGTACTGAGCCTATTTTGAGTTTCCCCCCAACTAACGGATCATACCAAAATACTTTAAATTTATTTTTGGCAGCTTTTAAATTAATGGTAATGTCTTTATTTAATTTAGGAAGATAAATTGCGTAGATTTCGTTAGGGAGTTGAAAGCAATATCCATTTTTGATACTCAGCAATTCATGCTTTGGTTGCATTTGCCAAAAAGGAAGGTGTTCATTAAAAAAGTCTTTAGCAATTTTATTAAGTTCCCAAAGTTGGTTGCGTTGCCTCCAATCCTCGGAACTTAAATCGTTATGAGGGTGTTTAGCTCCAAAATACCATTCGACACCTGCGGCTCCTGATAGTAATGATCCCCATAAAACATGTTGTCGCAAAGGATTGTGAGTAGGATCTAATGAATCTGGCAAAGCACCAGTATGCCAAAGTCCAATTTCATCCATTTATTGCCAGCTTCGCTGGATTTTTTGTGCCAATACGTTACCGCTTCGCTTGTCAGCTCTCTTTGCTCCTGCTGAAGCGATAGTCCGTCCAAATAACTAAATCCTAAAATTGGATTTAAAATTTTATTACGCGTGGAATCAATTGCATGAGTATGAACAACTACTGGATGTTTATATGGATCATTATTTTTGATAAATTTAGCCATGTTTTTTCGTTGTGTATCATTTTGACCTTTTGGAGACCAATGTGCAGGGCCGTTTTCCTCACCTAAATTCCAAATTAATGCTAAATGATGTCCTAATCTCGCAATCAATTCATTTAAGTAAAGTTTTCTGAGTTTTCCTAAATTTCCGTTGTCCTGCATAATTTCATTTTCGGTTTCTTGTAATACATCATGAAGCGCTATGCCTTTAGACTGCATGTGTTTAAGAACAATTTCCCACTACGCTAATTTACTTACATCAAATTGGGTAAGGTCTTTAGGATTTATATAAGGCCACACATCCTTTCCATCACCTAAAATATTTAGCGTTAAAAAGTATACGGAATTCATTCCTTTTTCCGCTAAATAATTAATAGCACCAATAATTGCCTTACCCTTATCGTTTTTCCAGGTAGGATCACCAGTTTTCCAATCTTGAATATGGGGTTTGTATGATTGAATAGTATTAGGAGGGGCAGCTTCATAAGCTCGGGACTCAGTTTTAATTCTGAAGGTGTTATCAAAATCTTGGTAACCTAAAAAATTTTCAGGACTATTTGCTCCGGTTTTTATCCAGTACTTTTCTTTATTTTTAAATTTGAGGTAGCCATTTGAAACTTTTAAAAAGCCATTAGCTTTAAAATTATTTTTTTTCCTTGTCGGAAGGGATGATTATAAAATTACCCGATGCATTTGAAAGTGCAATTGTTTCCGGGGTTATTGATTTTTCAGTAACAGCAATATCGTTGCCTTTAAGTAATTGTGCTTTATAATTCCATTGACCTGTTAGTTTGGGAGTAAAATGAACCCTTCAAATGTTACCAGTTGTTGCACTAGTTTCAGCAGCATTACCATCAGCAGCAAAATAACCACGAATGCTTTTTTTGGTTTGTTTATGTGTAAAATGTATAATGAGTTTGTAGTTAAGAAAAGGATTATAAACGGCAGCCTCGTCAGTTTCAGGCCCCTTGAAATCTAAAGTAATTGTATGCTATTTCATAAAAACTGCTGTGGAATCCTTACTTTTAAATAGGTATTTGAATGGTGTTCAGGGAGCTTTAAACGCTCAATGGAAACAAGTTCAGGGGTTCCACCACGGTTGCCACAACCAGAAGCAGTGTATATATAATTAGCCACCCGAGCAAAACCCGTTCCATGTCTTCCTGTATTTAAATTTGGCCAATTATTCCATGTGTTGCTATCGGTATTAAAGGCAATAACCTCATGATGAACTTTCAATTGCCTATCACTTTCACCTCCTCCAATGATTATTTTACCGTTCCAAGAAAAGGCTGAATTACCTGCGGTTTGAATTGGAATTTTCATGTTATTGGTCACGGGCTCTCATTTGTTAGTCAAAAAATTATAACAATTTCCGTGTGAAACGGTTTACGAAATATCCTGATTTGTAGCTTTATAGGTTCGGCGTCCAGCAAAAGTATAAAGCTTATCCTTATTAATAACTGCCTGAAAGTGATCCCTAGTGTAGGGAGCATCCTCAAGTACTTCCCAGCTTCCTGTTTTAGGATCGTACACATCAAACCATGGTTGGTATCCTTTTAAATGTCCATTAGTTATACCGCCAATTAAGTAAATTTTATTTTTATAGGTTACAGCGCCACATCCTCCTCGTCTTCGGTGGATGGGAATGGAATCACCAAACGTAAATTTATTTTGGTCTGGGTAAAAAACAAGTACACGATTTAATGGCTTTTCATTTGGCCATTGACCAGTCATTGCTCCAAATTATATAAATGGCGTTACCAATAACTACAGGCTGAAAATGATGGACTTCAATTGGAGTAGCAACTTTTTCTTCCCATGAATTTGTAGAAGGATCAAAAACAGATGTTGGATTGATCCGCCGACCATCAATTAAATAGAGCTTTGACTTATATGCTGCAAAACCAGCCTCATGCCTAGCTGTCGGTTGTCCTTTGGTTTCAAGTGTTTCTCATTGCCATTGCGCAACTACTTTGTGCTGACAACTAGCCAAGCAAAATATACCAATAAAAAATATAAACTTAAATTTCAGTTTTAGTCTCATAACACTTTAATCAACAAGAATGTCCCTGTAATTT
This sequence comes from Aquimarina agarivorans, assembly GCF_000218485.1. Classification (GTDB taxonomy): domain Bacteria; phylum Bacteroidota; class Bacteroidia; order Flavobacteriales; family Flavobacteriaceae; genus Aquimarina; species Aquimarina agarivorans. The sequence continues at coordinate 6,324 of NZ_AFPB01000150.1, forward strand.
ATAACATTTAGCTTCATTTTTAAGATAATATTGAATATTACTGTAACGAATAGTGTCTATTATTAAGGTGTTAATATTTTCAAAGAGTAAATTAGCTTAAAATAATTACCTAGTTTGGGGTAACTAATATCAGTTCTGATTTTAGATTACTCTAATAAAAATCGGATATTTTTTATTTTGAAGTATCGAGCAAAAAAAACTTTTTTAAAGGAGTAATTTAACTCCCGAAACGGTGTAAGATTGTACTTTATAAAGGGCAGCCTTTACAATTATTTTTAAAATTGTAAGTGATATCAAGTTTTGAGTAGCAAAAAAGCATCTAACCTTTTTAAAGTTAAATGCTTTTTTTGATGGTATGCCAATATTGGTTTTATACAGTAATTTAATGTCTGAAATTGTATTATTAATAAATGGCGTTAATCTAAATTAATTTTGCAACAACTGAATTGGACCTAAGCGTTCTCTTTTATACTCAGTATAATAAGGTTCATTGGGATTATTACTAGGTACAACTACATCAACAATTAAATAAAAAGAGATTGACTGGGGTAGTATTGTTCTTGAAAATTCATTAATGTATCCAACCTCACGCGAATTAGGGCCGATAGTTTCAGGAGAATAAATACCGTTGATTTTTCCATCAGCATTAAACAAAAAGTTAAGGGTTACTTCATTATCTAAATCAACAGTTTTTCCTAAGGTTGTGCCAATACTTCCATGAATTCCATCGGAAATGTTTGAAAATTGTAGTTGAAAATACGCAATACTTGCAGATGAATTTGTAATTTCAGGAATAGTCCAAGAAAATTTAACGCTATTGTCAGTAATTTTTAATGCCTTAATTTCAAAATCTGAAATAAAAATTTTGTTAGCAGTTTTTTGCGAAAAGTATTTAATTCTCAATTTGCCTTCATTATTTTGATCTTTTGCTACTATTTTTATTTTATACGTGGTATTTTCATTTAATGAATTGATGCTGTAATAATTACCTCTTGCTCTAAAGGTGTGATTTTCTTCAATTTTTACTCCATTCAGAAATACATCATGCCTATAATTTGCATAGGTGTCTCTTGAGTCTATGTACCATCCAAATCTTATTCTACTATCAGTTATGGCACTGTAATACGTGTTGAAATTGGGATCTGAATTTTGAACTTGATATCTAACTAATCTATTTAAAGACCAAGATTTGCTTTCAAAAGAATAAGTAAAAGAGTTTCTTAATTTGGTATTGTCCCATTTAGGTAATGCAATATAATCGCTGTTACTGCTATTGTAAACATAGGTATAATTAGAATCTTCAAAAACAATAGAGTATTTTATTGTAGTTCCTTTATCAGGATTGCCATACACATCTTCTCCAATTTTTTCATAATAAAAACCATCTGATGCAGCCCATGTTATTACGGTATCCAAAACTATATTAGGTAGCGGTTTTTGATTAGTATCTAATACTTTAGCGGCTGTCTTAAGTTCATTTAATGCTGAAGAATTATCAGATAATTGCTCGAAAGATATAGGTAGCGGATTTGAGGTTTTAGTATCAAATGCATTTTCCTTTATGCCGTCCGTTTCACATGAGATAAACAATGAAAAGCATAGTGCTGCTGATAATGTTGCAATCTTTTTAATTTTATTAATCATAACTTTTAAAAATTTAGAGTTGTTGAAAACGTAAAATTATGATGGTAAATATTATTGTTTTACCCTGAATTCAGTGTTTTTTAAATTTTTAACGAATTTTAAATTACAAGATTAAACTAATTGAACTTATTTGAATCCACTGAATTCAGGGGGTAACTATCACTGAAAAGGATGTTTTATAGAAATAACCCTTTAACTGAGCAACAAAAATCTAATAATAAAGAGAAATCAAAAATTCGAGTACGGAGTAGAATACGTTTTTGGGTTTATGGAAAATTCAATGGGCAGTACGTTTTTCAGAAAAGTAGGTGCTAAAAAACTACAATTCAAAAAAAAGCACAAAATCAAATTTGTTGGAGGAATCAGTTTTTAGAGATACCCTTTAGAGTATTATCCTTAGTTAGAAATCCTAAATTGCTATTGCAGAAGCTACAGTCTGTTTAAATATCTAAATCCTAAAATTATACCATTAAAATTTGTTACATCAAAATGATTAGGAATCAGTTTATATTTTTAGCAAATGAGGTAAACTAATATATTAAGTACTTGTTTTTTTGTTTTAAAAAATAGTATATGATAAGTGTTAGTTACATAATCTTGGGTTTAATTTCTTCAATACTTGGAAGCATACTACCAAGCTTTTTAAATTTAACTGTTATTAAATTCAACTTAAAATATGGTAAAAAATCATCTTTTTATCTAATATTTGGGATCTGTTTTATTCTTTTTTTTCAAGCCAATTTAGGAGCGTATTTATCGAGTGTGCTGGTCAAAAATTCGGAATACATTCATGTAATCCAAAAAGTTGGAATCGGAATATTACTCATATTATCGTTTAATTTCTTTCGAAAATATTTTACTCCATCTACACGTAAAATAAATAAAAAAGGAAAGCCTAAAAATGCATTTGTGCGTGGCTTATGGATTTCATTTATCAATACATTTGCTATTCCATTTTATTTTCTAGTAATTTCATTTTTAACAGAGTTAGGTCATTTCACTTATTCCTTAGTAAATAGTATGTACTTCTCACTGGGCTCCATAACTGGATCATTAGTAGTATATACAATATATGCAATTGTTGCTAGTAAAATTGAAAAAAGCATTTCACACATCGCTACAAAGATGGATCTTGTACTAGGTTGCGTAACAGGTATTGTAGGATTAGGCAATCTCTTAAGTTACATTTAAATAATCAATTTTTGCAACTCCTTTAAATTTTATAAAAGAATAAATGTATATCCGCTTAGTGTCCATTTGCTGTAATGCTAGCTATTACTAGCCTGTCAAAGATTTTCTCTCCAAAATACCTTCTATTAAGTTTGTATACGAATTCGTTAAGGTAGAGTTGAAGATATTTGGCTTTAATTTTATGATAAGTCCCTACAAAGTTCCTCTTTGCATTACTGATAGCTATATGCACCCACTTCAAAGTTTCTTTGGTAGTCTGTTCATTCGATTTTTCACTCATATGTACTTCTACATAATCAGCGATATTTACATATGAAGTACTTTGATCCGTGAAGACAATAGTTTGGTCATTATCTATTGCTGATTGTAAAGTATCATCCGTTTGATCTGCTTTATGGCTTGTCAATACTTTAGCTTTAAAATACCTACACTGCCTTTCTTGCTTTCCTGTATCAATATCTTCCAGAACCGTACTTTCAGCCATTATCATAACATTAGACTTGATCTTGCTACCACGGCCTGACTTCTGAGTTTTTTGGGCTTGCTCTGATGCTTCTATAGTAAAATAACCTTCATCCATTTCTATCATCCCTTCCAAGGTATATCTATCATCTCGTTGTCCCATTGCTTTACGTAACTTGTGAACCATAGCCCATACAGGCTCATAGCGCTTTAATCCTAACTGGCGCTGTATTTCTTTTGAAGAAAACCCTTTCTTGGTGGCACTCAAAAGGAAGATCGTTTTATACCATATCATAAAAGACAACTTTGAACTTTCCATGATAGTACCACTACGTAATGAAGTTCTAGAATTGCACGATTTACATTGGTAACTCCACTTATTGATTAACCAATAATGGTCTGTACTTTGGCAACGCTTGCAAATAACACCTTGCTTATCTCGTTGTTCCTTAAAATGAAGACGACAACTTTTTTCATCTGTGAATTCTGCCCCAAAAGAAAATATATTCATGATTTAACCATATTTAATTCAATACAATATACAAAAATTATTTCAATTTAGGATCTTTTGCGGATATGAATTAAAGAATATACTCATATCGTATTACTTCAAAATTCATTATTGCAATTCTTTAAATTAATGGATTACGATACATTTAAGTATAAAGTTTCTTCATTCTAAAAATTTTACAACATTTTAAAAAAATTATGCAAGATTTTAGCTCTTGGCTTTTACTAATTTTATTTCTTAATTAAAAAAAAGTTATGATACGATCAATAGATGAAACAAATCAACCCCAAATGTTTGAATCTGATTTAGAAGGTTCATTTGATTTTGAGTTAATAAGTGAAGTGGAATCTTATTTTGAAGATTTTATGTAATAATTAAAAAGAGGACCTCATGAAAAATAAAAATATTAACCAGGTTAATTAAACAGTTATCTCTTGCTGAAAATAAATATTTTGAAATTGCCGATCTAATTAAGGAAACCATTTTAAAAAGACATTTAAATCATCAAAGCTCGATTAGAAATAGTCTAAAAATTTCTCTTATTGAGGCATTAGCAAATAACGAATTTGAATATGAAGATTTTCATTTTTCAAAAAATTTGCTTTTTACAAATGGATACCTAATCACTAGTGAATTAGAAAATTTTGATTACGAGAAAAGATTAAGTCTTTGTTTATCAGAAGACAATAAAGTTATTGATTTATGTGATGAAATTTTAAATGATGAAAAGTTGCCTATCGAAATCCAAGAAAACATTCTTAACATTAATTGGAACTTGATGCTTAATTCTATTGAAATATCAAAAATTAAAAAGCTAATTGAATCCAAAAGTGATCCCGCTAGTACTACTGATAAATTAGTTTATCTGCATAGTGCTCGGTAAAACAGCTAATAAAAAGCTCCGAGCCAGAAAACTTTGATTTTGCTTATGGTCTGGCGGTATATTTATTCATTGATGAAAGGTATACCAGTACAAAAAAGGAGCTTTTACTATTACTTTTTTACCGAAGGATATTAGTTAGAATTTGTAAGTAAACTATACTTTTTGAAAAATAGTATTACTGGAAAAACTACAAACTTTAAAAGTTGGATACACCATAGGCATGATTGATCTATATCTTACATTCGTTACCGAAATCGAATTTTGGAAACCATGTTGTTCATATCCTTTTTAAAAAAAGAATGAATACTACTATGGTTTTATTGACAAAACATTTTAGAAAGTGCAATTGAAAATTTTAATCAATTTTTTTTGGAATGGCAATCATTACATAGTTATAATAATATAACAATTTAAACACCTTAGAATTATGGAAGAGTCTAAAATTCAAAAACTATTGCAGTTGACATTTGAAGTGGAGCGTATGTTTTTTGAATCAGCCGAAAAAGTGGATATTGTGGAATTTTCAAGGTTTTTACATTACCAAAGTGCAAAAAGAAATAATTTTTGTAATCAATTGATAGCGGCATTTGTTAAAAATGACATCGAACCCGATATGACATACATCAAAAAAAGACCAACATCACTTGGCACAGAGATATTAAAGATTGCTACCTCCCAAGATCAACAAATTATGGAAGTAAAAAAGTGCCTGAAGTTTGATAATTCATTAATCAATCTTTGCAATAATGTTTTAAAAGATACTTCCTTACCCATCGATATCTTGGATGTAATTACTAAAGAAATGACCTATCTAAGATTGATAAGGAGTGAAGGCGCTAAGTTGATCAAAAAAATTTTAAATATAGAACAAAATAGTACTGTTTCTAAAGTGATTCCTTTAAATAAACGGATGATTAAATAAACACAATTGGAATTATAGTAGTAATGTGTTGCGAGCAAATTGATAGTTAAGGGTTACTTTTCGGGTTTAAAAATAAAAGCATGAGGAAAACTCTTGCTGATTTTCATAAGTGCTCTATCGGCATCCAAACGTGTTTGAAAATTTCCCACCCACACTTTGTAATTAGGGGTTTCATATTCTATCTTTCCGGGCCAGTCTGTAAATTTAGCGTTAAAATTACTTAAAACGCTATGGGCTTTGTTTAAGCCCCCGTAATACAATTGAATTTTATAAGTATCCTTATTGCTTTCGGCAAACTTAGTTTTAATTAATTTAGTAATGTTTGGATCTGCATTTATGATGACATTAGCAGGGGTATTTGCTTGCAAATTAGCATTGATCGTTTCATCTTGCGCACAAATTGAGCTGCTCAAAATAAAAAAAAGAAGTAATAATGCTTGAAAACTGAATTTCATTGTGTTGTAATTTTTGATCTATACAAATGTAAAAGAAAAGCCTATATGGTTGATAAAATTCTTTATTTAGAATATTTATAAATTAGGTTTTAAGCTCAGGGGAACATTTTGCAAACCGACTTTATGTAGTACTTTTGCTCTGCAATTTATGTATTGATTTTGTAATATTTATTTGCAGAATTCGTGCCAAAAATTAGATGATAACTCTATAATTTAATATGAGACAGGTAAAACACCGAAATTCAGTTTCTAAACTACTTCTTTTAGGTCTTGCATTTCTACTTACGTTTTCAACTACTATCACTTATGCACAAGCAGATGCAGCAAAGGGTAAAGAGTTGTTTAATTCGCTATGTGCAGCTTGCCACAAACGTTACAAAAAAGCTACGGGTCCGGCACTTTATGGTGTTACGGAGCGTCATAGTACTGAATGGTTATATAAGTGGATTAAAAATAGTTCGGCTTTAATAGCTTCAGGAGATGCAGAGGCAATTGCTATTTATGAGGAGTACAATAAAACTCCTATGAATTCTTTTCCTCAATTATCCAATGGTGATATTGATAATATACTTGCTTATGTAATGGAGCCGAAGCCTGAAAAACCAGCAGGAGCTGTGCCAGTTGCAGGAGCTCAAGCAGGAGGAGGTTCTTCGGATTCTAGTGCTACAAATTCTATAGTGTTAGGATTGCTTGCATTGGTTTTAGTTGTATTAATTGGAGTGTTGTTTTTGGTTAATAAAACGTTAAGGAAATTTGCTCAAGCTAATGGTGTTGAATTACCAGTTAAAGAGGAAAGAAAACCTATTTGGAAAGCGTTTATTGAAAATCAATTTTTATTATTAGTTTCAGCGGTATTCTTTTTGTTAATAAGTGGGTATTTTGTCTACGGTTTTCTAATGCAAGTAGGCGTTGATCAAGGGTATGAGCCAGTACAACCAATACACTATTCACATAGAATTCACGCAGGTGAAAATAAAATAGAATGTAAATATTGTCACTCGTCTGCACGTGTTTCTAAACATTCAGGAATACCTTCATTAAATGTGTGTATGAATTGTCATAAATCAATTGCTGAAGTTGCTGAGGAGACTCAGGCAGAAGGATTGGCTGAATATGGCGTGGATTACAACAAGCAAATTCAAAAATTATACAAGGCTGTAGGTTGGGATGCAGGCAAACAAGTATACACGGGTAAAACTGAACCTGTAAAGTGGATACGTATTCACAATTTGCCAGATTTTGCTTATTTTAACCACTCGCAGCACGTTATGGTTGCTGGTGTTCAATGTCAAAAATGTCACGGATCAGTAGAGGAAATGGAAATTATGTACCAATACTCGCCATTAACTATGGGTTGGTGTATTAATTGTCATCGAGAAACTAATGTAAATATGGTGGGGAATGCGTATTATGAAAAGATTCATGAGGAGCTTTCTAAAAAGTATGGTGTTGATAAACTTACGGCAGCTCAAATGGGTGGTCTTGAGTGTGGGAAATGTCACTATTAAGGAAAATTCGTTTTTCTTTTTCGAGAAGTCGAAAAACTCTTAAGAATTAATTCAAGGGTTTAAAACTAAAAATAATTTAAGAAGCAAATAAGTTATATATATGTCATCAAACAAGAAATACTGGAAAAGTGTTGAGGAGCTAAGTGATAGCTCTATGGTTGAGGCGCTCAAGCAAAATGAGTTTTCTGAAGATATTCCGGTGGAAGGTTTTTTGGAAGACAAGCAAGTGCTTGATGAATCTTCTACATCACGTAGAGATTTTTTGAAGTATGTTGGGTTTAGCACCGCTGCTGCAACTTTAGCAGCATGTGAGGGGCCTGTAGTAAAATCGATTCCTTATGTAGTGCAGCCTGAGCAAATTGTTCCTGGTGTAGCTAATTATTATGCAACTACAATTGCTGATGGTTTTGATTTTGCTAACGTACTTGTAAAAACTCGAGAAGGTAGGCCAATTAAAATTGAAAGTAATCGATTAGCTGGTGCAAACGGAGCTGCAAACGCTCGTGTACATGCTTCTGTATTGTCAATGTATGACAATACGCGATTAAAATCACCACAAGTTGGTGGAAAAGATACTAATTGGGCTTCATTTGATAAACAATTAGCAGATAAGTTAAGAAAAACTTCTGGCAAAATCGTTTTGTTAACGCAGACGTTTGCCAGTCCTTCTACTAAAAAGTTAATTGATGAATTTGCTTCGAAATACACAAGTGTTTCTCAAGTAGTTTACGATTCAGTTTCAAATACTGAGGCTTTAAATGCTTATGAGCAAGTATACGGTATCCGTGGTTTAGCTAGTTATGATTTTGAAAAAGCGGATACTATTGTAGGTATTGGTGCAGATTTCTTGGGAGATTGGCAAGGTGGAGGTTATGATGCAGGATACGCTAAAGGACGTATTCCTCAAGATGGAATAATGTCACGTCACGTGCAGTTTGAAGCTAATATGACGTTGACTGGTGCTAATGCAGATAAGCGAGTGGCTGTTACGCCATCGCAACAAAAGCAGGTGTTGGCGGCATTGTATGGTTTTGTAATGGGATATTCAGTAAACGCAAGTTTGCCAGCTCCAATAAAAGAAACAGTAAAAAAAGCGGCGCAACAATTAAAAGCTGCTGGGAGTAAAGCTGTCGTTGTAACAGGAATTCAAGATAAAGATGCGCAGGTAATTGCCCTGGCAATTAATAATAAATTAGGGAGTAAAGTATATGATGCTGATCGTCCTAAATTAACCAGTCAAGGTGATGCGAAAAAAGTTGCAGCCTTGGTAGCTGATATGAATGCAGGTAGAGTAGGGGCATTGTTAATAGCGGGAGTTAATCCTGTTTACACGTTGCCAAACTCTAAATCATTTGTTGACGGTTTGAAAAAAGTAGGTACTACAGTTTCCTTTGCTTCAAATAATGATGAAACTGCTACTTTATGTGAATTTGTAGCGACTACGCCACATTATTTGGAATCTTGGGGTGATGTAGAAATTAATAAAGGGATTTATAGTTTGGTGCAGCCAACAATTAGACCTTTGTTTAAAACGCGTCAGTTTCAAGATACTCTTTTACAATTAATAGGTTCTGATTTAACCTATGATGCTTACATTAAAAATGTTTGGAATACGTCAATTTTAGGTGGTGCTTCTTATAACAGAGCGCTACATGATGGTGTATTTAAATCAAATAAAATAGCAAAAGTTGTTGCTTCAGCTGAATCTGAAGAAGCTGATGAAGAAGTGCGAGAAACTCCTGTTTTTACAAGTTCTTTTGTTACTTCTGTAAGAAGCTTAACTTCTGCGAAAGCAAAAGGGTTGGAGTTAACATTGTATACTAAAACCTCAATGGGGAGTGGTAATCAAGCTTCAAATCCTTGGTTGCAGGAATTACCTGATCCAATAACAAGAGCATCTTGGGATAATTACTTAACAGTTTCAAAGGCTGATGCGGATAGTTTAGGTTTAGAAAATGAAAATGTAGCCAACGGAGCATTAAACGGAAGTTATGCTACGGTTACTGTGGGTAGTGTTAAGCTTGAAAATGTTCCTGTTATTATACAACCTGGCCAAGCTAAAGGATCAGTAGGATTAGCGCTTGGTTACGGAAGAAAGCAAGGATTGAAGGAAGAGATGCAAGTAGGTTTAAATGCCTATCCGCTATACCAAAACTTCAACAGCGTGCAATCTGTTAAGGTTGATAAAGCTTCAGGAGTGCATGAGTTTGCTTGTGTGCAATTGCAAAAAACATTAATGGGTCGTGGTGATATTATTAAGGAAACGACTTTAGAGATATTTAATACAAAAGATAAACCTGCTTATAATCCAACACCAATGGTTTCGTTGGATCATGAAGAGACTCCAGTGACTTCGCCAGATGTTGATTTATGGGATGAGTTTGATCGTTCAGTAGGTCATCATTTTAATTTGTCTATTGATCTAAATGCGTGTACTGGTTGTGGTGCATGTGTAGTAGCGTGTCATGCTGAAAATAACGTTCCGGTTGTTGGTAAGTCTGAAGTACGTCGCTCGCGTGATATGCACTGGTTGCGTATTGATAGGTATTATTCTTCAGAAGAAACTTTTGAAGGCGATAATGAAAAGAAAGAAGGTTTTGCAGGACTAGGTGAAAACTTATCTGGTTTTGGTGAAATGGAAGTGGCTTCGGAAAATCCGCAGGTGGCATTCCAACCAGTAATGTGTCAGCATTGTAATCATGCGCCATGTGAAACAGTATGTCCGGTAGCGGCATCATCTCACGGGCGTCAGGGTCAAAATCACATGGCTTATAATCGATGTGTGGGTACACGTTACTGTGCTAACAACTGTCCGTATAAAGTGCGTCGTTTTAACTGGTTCTTGTACAATCAAAATGATGAGTTTGATTTCCATATGAATAATGATTTAGGTCGTATGGTAGTTAATCCTGATGTTACGGTACGTTCGCGTGGGGTAATGGAAAAATGTTCTATGTGTATGCAAATGACACAAAAAACAATTTTAGATGCCAAGAGAGATGGACGTGTTATTGAAGATGGTGAATTCCAAACTGCTTGCTCAAATGCGTGTGTCAGTGGAGCGATAATATTTGGTGATGTTAATGATAAGTCGAGTAAAGTGGCAAAGTCACTTGAAAGCGATCGTATGTATCACTTATTGGAGCATGTGGGGACAAAACCAAATGTACAGTACCAGGTAAAAGTACGTAATACAAAAGAAGCTTAATTAATTAACAAAGAAACTAACAGATAGTATATTATGTCTCATTACGAAGCACCTATACGAAGACCTCTTGTAACAGGCGATAAAGGTTACCACGATGTAACTTTGGATGTTGTAGCGCCTGTTGAAGGAAAAGCAAACAAACAATGGTGGATTGTATTTTCCATTGCATTTGTAGCTTTTGCCTGGGGATTGGGTTGTATGACTTACACCATTGCCACAGGAATTGGTACTTGGGGATTAAATAAAACAGTAGGATGGGCCTGGGATATTACCAACTTTGTTTGGTGGGTAGGTATCGGTCACGCAGGAACTCTGATTTCAGCAGTATTGCTATTGTTCCGTCAAAAATGGCGTATGGCAATTAACCGTTCTGCGGAGGCAATGACAATTTTTTCGGTAATGCAAGCAGGATTGTTTCCAATTATTCACATGGGACGTCCGTGGTTGGCATACTGGGTATTACCTATTCCAAATCAATTTGGATCTTTATGGGTAAACTTTAACTCTCCATTACTTTGGGATGTATTTGCAATATCAACTTACCTGTCGGTATCATTGGTATTCTGGTGGACCGGTTTGTTGCCTGATTTTGCGATGATACGTGATAGGGCAGTTACTCCTTTTACTAAACAAATTTACAGTGTACTTTCATTCGGATGGTCTGGTCGTGCTAAAGATTGGCAACGTTTTGAAGAAGTATCTCTTGTATTGGCAGGTTTAGCAACTCCATTAGTACTTTCAGTACATACTATTGTATCTTTTGACTTCGCAACATCAGTTATTCCAGGTTGGCATACTACAATTTTTCCACCATACTTTGTTGCTGGTGCAATTTTTTCAGGTTTTGCTATGGTAAATACTTTGTTAATTATCATGCGTAAAGTATGCCATTTGGAAAACTACATTACTTTGCAACATATCGAATTGATGAATATTGTAATTATGATTACAGGTTCAATAGTAGGTGTAGCGTATATTACTGAGCTTTTTGTAGCGTGGTACTCTGGCGTGGAATATGAGCAGTATGCATTTTTAAATAGAGCAACAGGTCCTTACTGGTGGGCATACTGGGCAATGATGACTTGTAATGTGTTTTCACCACAGTTCATGTGGTTTCCTAAATTGAGAAGAAGTATTATGTTTTCTTTCTTTATATCAATTGTGGTAAATATAGGGATGTGGTTTGAGCGATTTGTGATTATTGTTACTTCACTTCACCGTGATTATTTACCATCATCATGGACAATGTTCTCGCCAACATTTGTTGATATTGGAATTTTCATTGGAACAATTGGTTTCTTCTTTGTGTTATTCTTATTGTACTCGCGTACATTTCCTGTAATAGCACAAGCTGAAGTAAAATCGATATTGAAATCTTCGGGCGAGAAGTACAAAAAATTAAGAGAGGCAGGAAAGCCTACTTATGAGAGAGCTGAAGGAATTGTTGAATTATTAGCTGATAGTCACGACGACCATCACTAAACTATAAAAGAAACTATAGATGGCTTCAAAAGTTGTTCATGCCTATTACCTTGATGATGAGGTATTGATGGATGCAGTAAAAGCATTAAAAATTAAGCACTACCATATTGAAGAGGTGTTTACACCTTTTCCAGTGCACGGACTAGATAAATTGATGGGCTTGCCACACACACGTTTGGCTATATGCTCTTTTTTATATGGATTAGTTGGTTTAACTGTGGCAATTACTATGATGAATTATATCATGATCGAAGATTGGCCGCAGGATATAGGAGGTAAACCAAGTTTTAGTTATATTGAAAATTTACCTTCATTTGTACCAATTATGTTTGAGCTTACGGTATTTTTTGCCGCTCACTTAATGGTAATTACTTTTTATATGAGAAGTAAATTGTGGCCATTTAAAAAAGCAGAAAATCCAGATGAGCGTACTACTGATGATCATTTTTTGGTGGAAGTAGATGCAAGTCACACTGATGTTGACGAATTGACAGCGTTTTTAAAAGATACTGGTGCTGTTGAAATTAACTTAAAAGATAAGGAGTAGCTTTATGAGAACATTAATTAATTCATTATTTGCGTTTGCAGCTGTTGCATTGGTTACTTCTTGTAATAGTAAGAAAAAACCAAACTATCAGTACTTTCCTAATATGTATGAGTCTGTTGCTTATGAAGCGTATAGTGCTCATGATATTTTTTCGGAAAATGATAATTCTGAAGCATTAAAGCCCGTTGATGGTACAGTACACAGAGGATGGTTGCCTTATGATTATGAAAATTCGCCAAAAGGATATGCTAAAGCAAAGGCATCATTGAAAAATCCTATACAATATACTAAGGAGAACGAAGCTACTGGTATGCAATTGTATACAATTTATTGTGCTATTTGCCATGGAGATAAAGGTAACGGTAAAGGTACTTTGGTAAAAAGAGAGAAAATTTTAGGGGTACCTAGTTATGATGATGTGGGGAGAGCAATCACCGAAGGAAGTATTTATCATGTAATGTATTGGGGGATCAATTCAATGGGGTCTTATGCATCGCAAACAAGCATTGAAGAGCGTTGGCAAATTGTACAATATGTACAATCACTAAAAGCGAAGCTAGAAGGTAAAACACCAAGAATTGATAAAGCCGCATTAGTTGCAATCAACAATGAAGAAGCTATTTTAGGTCAACAGAATGTGATTAGGTTAAGTGATGAAGCTGATCTTGATCATGATGGAACTATGGAAACGCATAATGATGATGGAGATGGTGAAAAAGAAAAAGTTTCGCATAGTAAAAAAGATCTTTTAGGGGGTAAATCACATCACTCTCACAAAGAAGCTGGAAAAAAATAATTAAATACGAATAACGATTTTTTAAGATATGTATACGTTATCAAAAAATTTAAAATTAATTCCTATCATTTTGATGGTAGTAGGAGCTATTGGATTAGCAATAGGTTTTGTTTCTGCGCCAAGCACAATTGAGGAAGTTAAAGAACATTTAGCGGCGAGTCATCACGACGATCATGGTGCTTCACACGCACCAGCTGCAACGCACGATTCCCATGCACATGGAGGTGATACACACGCTGATCATAAAAAAGATGCGCATGGTCATGGAGCTGCTGAAGCAGGACATGATGCGCATGGTGGTGATAAACATTACGAGCATGTGTTGCATCAATTGCAAAATAAGCCTTGGGCAGCATTGTATGTAGCGGCTTTCTTTTTCTTTATGATTGCTTTAGGTGTATTGGCATTTTATGCTATTCAATTTGCAGCACAAGCAGGTTGGTCTCCTTTATTGTTACGAGTTATGGAAGGTATTACTGCTTACTTATTGCCAGGAGGAATTATTCTTTTTGTAATTTTAGCATTATCTGGTTTTCATATGAATCATTTATTTGTATGGATGGATCCAGAAGTAGTTGCACATGATGAATTAATTCAAGGTAAGTCGGGTTGGTTAAATGTGCCTTTCTTTTTAATAAGAGCCGCAATTTATATTGGTGTATGGAGTTTATACCGTCATTTTGCAGTAAAATATTCTCGTAATCAAGATGAAAGTCCAGAAGGAAATGTGTGGTACAAAAAGAGTTTTAAGCTTTCTGCTGTATTTTTAGTTTTCTTTATCTATTCTGAATCTATGATGTCATGGGATTGGATCATGAGTTTTGATCCGCACTGGTTTAGTACGTTATTCGGATGGTATGTATTTGCAAGTTTATTTGTAAGTGGGATTACTGTAATTGCTTTAGTAACTATTTATTTAAAATCTAAAGGATACTTAGAGCAAGTTAATAATAGTCACATACATGACTTAGCTAAATTTATGTTTGGTATTAGTGTATTTTGGACCTACCTATGGTTTTCTCAGTTCATGTTAATATGGTATTCAAACATTCCTGAAGAAGTTACCTATTTTATTACGCGTATCAATGATTATAAATTACCGTTTTTTGGTATGCTTATCATGAATTTCTTATTTCCTGTACTGGTAATGATCAACACTGATTACAAACGTATTAACTGGATTGTAGTAATGGCAGGTATTGTTATTCTTTTAGGACATTATGTTGATGTGTACAACATGGTAATGCCAGCAACAGTAGGCCAATCGTGGTTTATAGGTATTTCAGAAATAAGTGCTGTTTTGTTATTCTTAGGAATATTCATATTTGTAGTGTTCAATGCGCTTACAAAAGCACCATTAGTACCTAAAGGAAATCCATTACTTGGAGAAAGTAAGCATTTCCATTATTAATAGAATTTAGACATTAAATTAAGATAGATTACAATGACGATTTTTTTAATCTTACTAGTAGTAGCCCTTTTGGGAATCACTTTTTGGCAACTTTCTAAAATTTTAGAATTGTCACAAGGGTCAACTGACAATTCCGAAGTGGCAAACGACAAGGATAATTCAATGCAAGGGAAATTGATGCTTGCTTTTGTTGTTTTTTTATACTTATTAACCATTTGGTGTTTTGTACAGTATAACAGTTATTTTTTGCCAGAAGCAGCTTCAGAACATGGTGCAGAATATGATCGTTTAATGATGATTTCGGTAGTGTTAATTATGTTTGTACAAATTTTAACACAAGGCTTGTTACATTTTTTTGCCTACAAATACAGAGGTAAAAAGGAAAATAAGGCTACTTTTTTTGCGGATAGTAATTTACTTGAAATTGTATGGACTGCAATTCCAATTGTAACATTAGCTGCGCTTATTATATATGGACTGTATACTTGGGTTGATATCATGAGTATTGATGATGAAGAGGATGCTTTAGTTGTTGAATTGTACGCATATCAGTTCGATTGGAGGGCACGTTATGCTGGTGCCGACAATGAATTGGGAAAAGCTAATGTGCGTTTCATTGAAGGTGTTAACACTTTGGGTGTAGATGCTTCAGATGCTTATGCTCAAGATGATATCATTGTTAATGAATTGCATTTGCCTGTGGGTAAAAAAGTAATTTTTAAAATGAGATCTCAAGATGTGTTACACTCAGCTTATATGCCTTTTTTTAGAGCGCAAATGAATGTGGTTCCCGGTATGATTACTGAGTTTTCTTATACGCCTACGATGACTACTGAGGATATGAGGGCTTCAGACTTTATGGTGGATAAAGTGCAGACAATTAATGACATCAGAAGAGAAAAGAGTATTGATTTGGCAGCTGAAGGGGAAGAAGTGCTTGAACCTTATGAATTTGATTATTACTTATTGTGTAATAAAATTTGTGGAGCTTCGCATTTTAACATGCAAATGAAAATTGTTATTGAATCAGAGGAAGATTATAATAATTGGATTGCCGAGCAGGAAACATTTCGTCAATTAGTTTCTAAATAATAGTTTTAGGATCAATTTTAATAAATGAAGTATAATTTTATAATTTGTTCGATTCCATTTATCGATAATTTATAAGATATTTATAATATAAAATATACAAAAGGTTTTAAATTATGTCAGCAGAAGGACACGGACATCACAAAGAAACATTTATCACTAAATACATTTTTAGTGAAGACCATAAGATGATTTCAAAACAGTACTTAATTACTGGTTTGCTTATGGGTATTATTGGTATAGCAATGTCATTATTGTTTAGAATGCAAATTGCATGGCCTGAGCAGTCTTTTGCAATTTTTGAGGTATTGTTGGGTAAATGGGCACCCGATGGTGTCATGGATCCTAATGTATACTTGGCGTTGGTTACTATACATGGTACTATTATGGTATTTTTTGTATTAACAGCTGGTTTGAGTGGTACGTTCAGTAATTTATTAATTCCACTACAAATTGGAGCACGTGATATGGCTTCAGGATTTTTGAATATGGTATCTTATTGGTTATTCTTTTTGAGTAGTATAATAATGGTGTTTTCTTTATTTGTTGAGGCTGGTCCAGCAGCAGCAGGTTGGACAATTTATCCACCACTAAGTGCTTTGCCACAGGCAATGCCTGGTTCAGGTATGGGTATGACATTATGGTTGGTTTCTATGGCTATTTTTATTGCATCGTCATTACTTGGTTCATTGAATTATGTAGTTACTGTAATTAATTTACGTACCAAAGGAATGTCAATGACACGTATGCCGTTAACTATTTGGGCTTTCTTTGTAACCGCAATTATTGGTATTGTTTCATTTCCGGTATTGCTTTCGGCAGCATTACTATTAATAATGGATAGAGGTTTTGGAACTTCATTTTATTTAAGTGATATATTTATTAAAGGTGAAGTATTGCATAACCAAGGTGGTTCACCAGTATTGTTTGAGCATTTATTTTGGTTTTTAGGTCACCCTGAGGTATATATTGTACTGTTACCTGCATTGGGTATTACTTCTGAAATTATTGCTACAAACTCACGGAAACCTATTTTTGGGTACCGTGCCATGGTAGGATCGATATTAGCTATTGCATTTTTATCTACAATTGTTTGGGGTCACCACATGTTTGTATCCGGGATGAATCCATTTTTAGGATCCGTATTTACATTTACAACCTTGTTAATTGCTATTCCATCTGCAGTAAAATCATTCAATTATATTACTACGCTTTGGAAAGGTAATTTACAGTTTAATCCAGCTATGTTATTTTCAATTGGTTTGGTATCTACATTTATTACGGGTGGATTAACAGGAATTATTTTAGGAGATAGTACGTTAGATATTAACGTGCATGATACTTACTTTGTAGTTGCACACTTTCACTTGGTAATGGGTATTTCTGCTTTATACGGACTATTTGCAGGTGTGTATCACTGGTTCCCTAAAATGTACGGTAAAATGATGAATAAAAACTTGGGATATGTTCACTTTTGGGTAACTGCAATTGGAGCTTACGGAGTTTTCTTTCCAATGCATTTTGTGGGTATGGCAGGGTTACCACGTAGGTACTATACATATACAAATTTCCCATATTTTGACGATTTAGCAGATACTAATGTGTTAATCACAGTGTTTGCAATAATCACTGCGGCAGCACAATTGGTATTTTTATACAATTTTGTATACTCTATGTTTTATGGTAAAAAGGCTACTATGAATCCATGGAAATCTAATACATTAGAATGGACTACACCAGTAGAGCATGTTCATGGTAATTGGCCTGGTGAACTACCAACTGTTTACCGTTGGCCTTACGACTATAGTAAAACAAATGCTGATGGTGAATATGTAATAGCTGGTCAGGATTATGCACCTCAGGTGATTCCTTTACAGGAGAATGAAGAAGAGTTGCATCATTAATATAAACTATGTATTATTTTATATAGATTACTAAAA